>NZ_JBIDBG010000024.1:0-83680 GCF_043202855.1 Micromonospora sp. NPDC048063
ATGTCGGTCGGCAATTCGCAGTTCCTCGCCTTCGCGACCTCACTGGCGCCCAAAGAACCTGCCCAAGTGGTGCCGGTTCGAGGTGCCGGAATCACATGTCCGCCCGGTACCCGAGCGACATCGCCTGGCGGGTGATCGACGACGCGGAGGCGCGGGGCGTGAAGCCCGGGGTGATCCTGCGGAAGATCGTGGAGGCGCACTACGCCACGCTCGATGCCGCCAGCGACGAGTCGATCACGGTGCGACCAGCCGACATCTCTATCGTTGGGTGGGTGGGTGGCGTCCTGGAGACGCCACCCACCGAACTCGCATCAGCGGCGCACGGCGTACTCGGCGACCAGATATGACCGATAGGTGATTACTGCGGGGATTGTTACGTTCAACATGCCCGCCCTCTCGGTCAACACCTCCTCGTAGCCGAGCAACACGCCGGACCCAGGGTCGACGATCACGGTGTACTGGGCGGGTAGGCCGTGAGCGTCGGAGGTGATCGAGAACGCCTCCCCGGACCGGCCGGCGCGGTCGGTGACAGTGCCGGTCACCGTGATACCCGGCAGGTCGGCGAGAAGCCTGAGTGCCGCCGCGCGTTGCGCCGGGTTCAGCAGCCGCACGCCGGCGAGCTCGGCGACAGCCTCCAGGTACTGCACCGGGGCCTCCGGCGCGGACGCGCCCGCGGTGAGCCACTCGCGGAGCGCGTTGGCGTCCGTGGGAACCTCGCCCCGCCAGCGGCTGTGAAATTCGCCGGCCGCGTAGTCGCGTGTCTCCTCCGACGAGTCGGTCCGGCCGCCGCGCCTCTTCCACTCCCGGCGCTCCGCGTCGGAGCGGAACGTCGGGGGCAGTGCCTTCCTGAGCATCCGGCCGGCGTCGTCGTCGGTCCGCCAGGAGCGCCACTGCTCCGGTACGACAGCGGACGTCGTTCGCCCGCCAGTGATCGAGGAGTTCAGGAACCAGTTCGCCGACTCCAGGTACTCGACCGTGCCGGCCGGCCGCTGCGGTGCCGGCTGCCCCGCCGCCACCTCCGCCAGGCGCCGCAGCCGGGCTCGGGCCGTTTCCGCACTCGCCGGCGGACCGTAGGTGAGGGTCGCGGGGGTGGCCGCGTACGCCGGCTGCGGCTCCCGGGCCGTCTCGAGCGCTACCCCACCAGCAGCCACCGCCAGGACCACTGTGCCGGCCGCCAGCAGGAGACGACGTCGCGGCACCGCCCGTCTGGCCGGGCGGCCGGTGCGGTCGGAGGCGAGAATGCGCGCCAGGTCGCGCGCGCGACGCTCCTCGTCGTCGGGCCGGCTGTCCCGTGCGGGATCCAAGCCGCCCAACAGTTGGCGCACCTCATCGACAGCGTTCATCTCATCGCCCCCAATTCGACATCGACGGCGCCGTCCGCGGCGGCTGCCCCGCCTCGACACCGACCACATTCAGCTGCGCCCGAAGCCGGCGGCGGGCGCGCATCAGCCGCATCGCGAACGTCGCCCGCGAGCACCCGAGAACGACCGCCGCCTCGGCGGCGGTCAGGCGCTCCCAGGCGACCAGCCGAAGGACTTCCCGATCGGCCGCCGGGACCTGATCAAACGCGACCGCGGCGTCACGCTGGCTGATCACCTCGTCCGCGTGATCCATCACCACCGACTGATTCGGCTCCGCCGCTACGCGCAGCGTCAACTCCCGCCACCGTCGACGGCCCCTGGCCTCGTTGGCCAGCACCAGTCGCGCCACCCCGTACAACCATGGCAGGGCGGACTCCGCAGGAACATCACGCAGGCGGCGCCACGCGACGAGGAAGACCTCGGCAACCACATCACCTACGTCAGACTCGACGACCCGACGAGCCACATACCGCCACACGTCACCGTGGTGACGCTCGTACAACTCGGTGAAACGGTCTTCGCTGCCGTCCATGGCACCTCCTACTGTGCTATGTCCGGCATCAGCCGCGACATCACGACCAGCAACGAGAAATCACCCAAGAGCGTCAAATGCTCCGACTGATGACCTGGGTGACCGCCGGCCGCCAAACCGCCGGCCTCGTCGGCGTCGCCGCTGGCCTGCTCGCTTGGGCTGGCGGCCTCAACCCACCTACCGCCGTACTGACCGGCGGTGGTGGCTTCGCCGGCACTGTTCTGCTTATCCTCACTGCCGTCCAGTTCACTACCGGCGAGCCGCAGTGAGGCAGGGAACCCTCGATCTGGTCCCCGAAGACCTAGCTCGACGACTTGCTCCACCGCGCTTCTACCGGCCCGGCACCTCAGCGGTAACACCGGGCAAGGGGGGCCGCGCCGGCGCCTGGGTGCCCTCGGTCGGCCGGCCGGCCGTCGCGGCTTCGGTGACAGCGGCTGCGGTCGACTGGGGGAACGCCTGGGCCGCGAGCCGAGCCCCCCGCACATCACGTTCACCGGACCCGGTCGAAGTCTGGTCGGCATCTGGGCGCCTGTCGCGAGTGCCTTCCTCGGTGGCGCGGCCGGCCTCCCGCCACTCACCGTCGAGAGTGACGGCGCGGCGGTCCTCGCCGCCGTGGGCCTCGGCTCGCGCCGCGGCGGCGCTCTGGTCCATGGCGTAGTCGTCGACCACCCGGAACGCGTACGCGGCTGGGGTGCGGGCCCGGTCGACGAGTCCGGGCACCTGCCGCAGCAGGTCACGCACATCGTGCCCAGCGCGCTGCAACTGGTCGAGCTTGTACGCCAGCGCCGGCCACGCCTCCGACCCGATGACCCGTTCCGCCCGGTCGGCGGTCCACACCTCCCGCACGTGCACCGCCATCGCCTCCTGGCGCTCCTGGGCGGTGCGGCGTCGCTCGCCGGCGTCAACCGGCCGGGTGCCCGTCGCGCGGTCGCCGTCGTCGAGAGCGACGCGGTCGAGTTGGTCGGACAGCCACGCCGCGTCTCCCGGCCGGGCACCGGTGTGCGTGTCGACGCGGACACCACGCTCGGCGAGCCGCACCACCATGACCTGCTGCGCGGCCCCGGCGCGGGGATCGACGTCCGCCCACCCGGCGCTGGCCCGCCAGGCCCGCGCGATGTCGTCGGCCGACGCCTGCCGCCACCACGACGCCCGGGTCGCCGGCCGCCACACCGCAGCGTCGGCCTGCTGTGCCGCGCGCACCTGGGCGCGAATGCGACGGGCCTGTTCCTCGCTGGCCCGGGTGGCGCGTTGCAGCTGGGCGATGCGGGCGTCGATGAGCACCTGCGCCAGTTGTCCGGCGGCCTGGATCGCGGCGGTGACCGCTGCGGTGGCCCGCTGGTGGATTTCGGCCATCTCGTTGTCGGGCACTACCTTGTCCTCCTCAACGCTGCGGATCCCGGTCGACGCTCGGATCGATGCGGGACCGGACCGGGCCCGGCACGGTGTGGACCGGCCGCTGCGACGGCCCGCTCTGGGTCGGCACATTCACTTGGTCGACGAGGGGGCGCCCGACTGGAGCAGTGGCATCAGGTGTGCGGCTGCTGCCGCCGCCGCGCCGGCGGCGTGAGCCTGTTGCTGGGCGGCGCGCAGCTCGGCGAGCGCCACGACCAGCCGGGCCGCCTGGACGACCACGGCGAGCAGGACGGCCGCCTCACCACCGTCGCGGGCGTGTCCGGCGACCAGCAGCGCGTCCGCCACGCGGCCCAACTCCCCGGCCACCGACGACGCCACCGGCGCCGGCGCGCGACGCGGCGGCGCCGCCGCGCGAGCCAGCGCATCGGCGGCCCGGCTCACCGGACCCCGTCCCGACGGTTCGGTGGCCGCCGCCACGCGCGCCAGCAGCTCTGCGCTGGCCCGCGCCACCGCAGGCCACTGCGGCGAGCCGGGAGTAACCCCGGCCAGCCGGCCGCTGATCGCCTCCAGCGCAGCAGCAGAGGATCGCCACACCGCCATCCGGTCCTCGCTGCGCAGGCTCGATTCCGCGGAATCCGCCGCTTTCCACTGACCGGCCGAGGGCCGCTCGGCCTCGGGCCACCGTTTGCGGACCTGGGGAAGGCTGAGGTCGCCGTCCAGGCTGCGCCCCGCGTACCAGGTCGGCTTACCCGCCCCGGCCGGCCGCAGCGCCACCGCGTACCCGACCACCTGCTCCGGGTCCTTCGCTGCGGTGCGCGCCGCTACCAGCAGCCCCGCGCCCTTCATGGCCCAGCCGTAGTTTCCGACCCGAAAACAACGGCAACGCTGGTCAACCGGCTGATGGCAGAGGCGGCGCTACCGCCTACAAAACCAGCTCCGACCAGCGCTGCCGTTGTTTTTTCGCTGCTTACTCCCGGGAGGCCGTCCTGGTCCATCGGGCCGGGTCGTACGCGGCGCGCACCACCCCGGCAAGGCCGCGGGCGGACATCGGGGTCTTCTTCGTCGTCATGTCCTCAGGATGCGCGCCGCCGGCCGCAGCGTTACGGCATGGCACGTCTCCGCCAGTAGGCGAGGTTGTTGCGGGTGGTGAGGGTGTGCGGGTGGTCGGGGCCGAGGACCCGCAGTCCGTCGGTGAGGAGTTCGTCGAAGGCGGTGGCGGCGCCGGTGGGGTCTCCGGCCTCACCGCGCCAGTAGGCGAGGTTGCTGCGGGTGATGAGGGTGTGCGGGTGGTCGGGGCCGAGGACCCGCAGAAGGTCGGTGAGGAGTTCGTCGAAGGCGGTGGCGGCGCCGGTGGGGTCTCCGGCCTCACCGCGCCAGTAGGCGAGGTCGTTGCGGGTGATGAGGGTGTCGGGGTGGTCGGGGCCGAGGACCCGCAGTCCGTCGGTGAGGAGTTCGTCGAGGGCGGTGGCGGCGCCGGTGGGGTCTCCGGCCTTACCGCGCCAGGAGGCGAGGTTGCTGCGGGTGATGAGGGTGTCGGGGTGGTCGGGGCCGAGGACCCGCAGTCGGTCGGTGAGGAGTTCGTCGAAGGCGGTGGCGGCGCCGGTGGGGTCTCCGGCCTCACCGCGCCAGCGGGCGAGGTTGTTGCGGGTGGTGAGGGTGTCGGGGTGGTCGGGGCCGAGGACCCGCAGAAGGTCGGTGAGGAGTTCGTCGAGGGCGGTGGCGGCGCTGGCGGGGTCTCCGGCCTCACCGCGCCAGGAGGCGAGGTTGCTGCGGGTGATAAGGGTGTCGGGGTGGTCGGGGCCGAGGACCCGCAGAAGGTCGGTGAGGAGTTCGTCGAAGGCGGTGGCGGCGCCGGTGGGGTCTCCGGCCTCACCGCGCCAGAGGGCGAGGTTGTTGCGGGTGGCCAGGGTGTGGGGGTGGTCGGGGCCGAGGCGTTCGGTGGCGGTGGTGTGCAAGGTGTGGAAGTAGGCGGTGGCGGCGGTGACCTGGCCGGTCTTGCCGAGACTGTGGCCGGCGGTGAACAGAACCTGGTGGGCGCCGTGGGTGGGGCTCCACAGCAGTGCTCCGGTGTGGGTGTGCAGGGCGGTGGTGTTGTCGCGTCGGGCCTGGGCGTGTTCCCGGTCGCGTTCGATCGCGGGCCAGATGGCTTGCAGGGCGTCTGCAGCGGTGGTGGCCAGCTGCGCGATGTGGTCGGTGAGGGTGGCTTCGCGGACCACGCGTTGCAGGAGCCCGTGGACCCGGACAGTGCCGGCGTCGGGGTCGATGGTGGCGAGGCTGAGTCGGGCGAGGTTGTCGAGCGCGTCGGTGACGTCGTCAGCCTCGACCAGCCCGCCGGCGCGGGCGGCGAAATAACTCAAGGTGGCGGGGGTGGTGAACACCTCGGCGGGGATGCCGTTGGGGGCGAGCAGGGCGGCCAGTTCCAGCACCGGCCGGGCCAGACCGGGCGGGGGGAATTCGTCCGCGCGATCGATGGACAGCGACCACGTCACCGCGACCGGGTACGGGTAGTCGTCCGGCAACACCCGAGGAGCCAGAGCGGGCAGCTGTCGACGTCGGTCGGCCAGGCGGCGTCGGTAACCGGCGCAGGTCATGCTCGTCCGGTCAAGGATGTAGGCGGCGGCCTGCCCCAACGCCAGGGGAAGGTATCCGAGGTCGTCGGCCAGATCAGCGGCCTGGTCCAGCCGGACCGGATCGCCGTCGAGTTTCGCGGTCAGGTAGTTGACGGACTCGGTCGGGGTAAACACGCCCACGCCGATGCGTTGCCGGCCGACGGTCAGGGCGCTGTCCGTGCTGCGGGTAGTGACCACCGTTCGCCCCGACCCCGTGGCCGGTGGCCACAGGCCACGTAGGTCGTTCGGATCGGTCACGTCGTCCAGGACGATCAGCCAGCGCCGTGCCGTGGTGGCCAGCCAGGCCAGGAACCGGCCGGTGGCTTGGTCCGGGTCGGTGTCCTCGACGCCAGTGACGTCGGCGGCGGCCTGGGCGTAGGCGGTGACCACCGCCGAGCGGGACGTCGCCGACACCCACACCAGCAGGTCCAGGTCCCCGCAGTCCCACAGTCGGTGCGCCAGGCCGGCGGCGAGTTGGGTCTTGCCGACCCCGCCGAGGCCGGTGGCCACCTGACACACCACCACACCGTTGCCGACCGCAGCAGCCTCAAGCCCCTGGTCGGCGGGGCGTTCCTGCCGGCAGTGCGCCAGCTGCGGCACCACACCGACCCGGTGCGGCCACACCACCAGGGTACGGCCGTTGACCGTCACCGGAGCCTTAAACACTCCTGTCAGGCCGTAGCTGTTAGCGACCGCGATCTGGGGGTCAGCCTGACCGGGGACGGGTGACCCTGCACCGTCCCCGGTCAGGCTGGGGGGACCGGTGGCCCCTGCTGGAACGTCACCGGCGCGTTGAACTGCCCCATCGCCCCGTAGTTCGTGGTCACGTGGTAGATCCCGGCCCCGGTTCCCGCCGGGTCCGCCTGAGCGAGCACCGCCCGTGCCGCGGCGAGGACCTGCTCATCGGTGTCAGCGCCGGCCGCGTGCAGGTCATCGCCGATGCTGGCCTGCCACACCCTGGGCTCCGTCTCCCGCGCTTCCAAGGTCCGCACCGCCCGGTCACGGCCGGCCAGCCGCTTGACCAGCAGGCCCTTCAACCCGCTGTAGGCGTCCTGCACCCCACTGCTGATACCCGCCGTCGCCGCGGCCGCCAACGCCGCCACAATCAACTCCACCCCAGTCACCAGACCATCCTTCCCACCACAGAGGACTGCCAGTGTGACAGCACGCGGCCACATGATCACCAAGAGGTGCTGGCGGAGTCGTGTCGAGGAACGTCCCAGACGCGCCCCGGTGACCGCAAGGCCATGGTCATCAAGGGCGTCTTGGCCGACTACTCGAATGTCCCGGTTTTCGAGACACCATAATCATCTTGTTGCCGGCCTGGTGGACCTGATGAACCTGCTCGCCGGTGGTTCAGGCCGCCTATGTGTGCGACGAGGCCGCCGGACGCTGGATGAAGGAGAACGGGCAGGCCCGCTAGCGGAACCCCCTCCCAGAGAAAGTGCTGCCGCGCCGCTTCCGCTCCTCGCCGCTGGCGCGGCTGCGGTGCGGGTCGGCTTGCCACCGGTTCCACGGCACCATCACCGCGCGGGTCCATCCTGTCCCGGCGCGGCCCGCCGGAACGCTGCGGGCCCACCGTGACCCTGGCCGGCCTTGCCCGCGTCGGTGTCTGCAACAGCGTCGGCTACAGCCGCTTGGGTGGACACGGGGAAGCCCAGCGCGGCCCTGGCCGCAGGTTCAGTGCTGGCCGCAGTTGAGGACGTCTCGGAGCCGGAGCGACCGTCCTGCGTCATCTCGACGTCGCCCTTGTCCCGGTCCCGACGTACCGTGCCGAGATCGATGCGCCCGTCGAGTTGGTCCTGCACCACCCGGCACGCAAACGCCCCTGGGGTCCGGGCCCGATCCACGAAGCTGGGCACACCACGCAGCAACTGCTGCACGTCGTGGCCAGCTTGCTGCGCCTGATCCAGCGTGTACGCCAACGCACCCCACGCCTCGCACCCGAGCACCCGGTCGGCCCGCTGCCCAGACGGCCACGCCTTGCGGACCTCGGCGGCCATCCGCTCCTGCCTGTCCCGCACCGCCTCGGCGGACATCGCCGGCCGCCGCGACCGATTTGTAGCCTCGCGCACCGCCCGGTCGACGGCATCGGACAGCACCTCGATGTCGTCCGGCTCGCGCGTCGGCTCGGGCTTCTCGGCCGCCCGGCCCGCTCTCTTGGCGAGCTGGTCGACGACCACCTGCCGGGCCTGCTGCGCCCGGGGATCGACGTGCTGCCACGTCGATGCGGCCCGCCACACCCGCGCGATGTCCTCCGTCCCCGCGGTGCGCCACCACGCCGGCCGCATCGCCGGCCGCCACACCGCCGCGTCGGCCTGCTGTGCCGCGCGAGCCTGCGCGCGGATCTGCCGGGCCTGCTCCTCGCTGGCCCGCGCGGCGCGTTGCAGCTGCGCGATGCGGGCGTCGATGAGCACCTGGGCCAGTTGGCCGGCAGCCTGGATCGCGGCGGTCATCGCCGCGGTGGCCCGCTGGTGGATCTCGGCCATCTCGTTGTCGGCCACTACCTCTCCCCGTCTCTCATCGCTGCGTCTGCTGATCCGCCGCCGGGTCGACGCGGGTCCGGGCCCGCGTCGTATTCGGCTCCTCGCGCCCGCCGCGCGGGCCTGGAACGTCTCGCTCGACGTGCACCGAGCCCTGCGCGAGCAGCGGCATCAGGTGAGCGGCTGCTCTGGCCGCCGCGCCTGCGGCGTGTGCCTGCTGCTCGGCCGCGCGTAGCTCGGCCAGCGCCACCACCAGCCGGGCCGCCTGCACGACCACGGCGAGCAGCACCGCCGCCTCGCCGCCGTCGCGGGCGGGTCCGGTGACCATCAGCGCGTCGGCGACTCGGCCCAGCTCGGCGGCGATCGTCGATGCCGCTGGTGCCGGCGCGCGACGCGGTGGTGCCGCCGCGCGGGCCAGTGCGTCAGCCGCCCGCGTCACCGGTCCCCGCCCGGACGGCTCGGTGGCCGCCGCGACCCGCGCCAGTAGGTCGGCGCTGGCGCGGGCCACCACCGGCCACTGCGGCGAGCCCGGCGCGACGCCGGCCAGCCGCCCGCTGATCGCCTCCAGGGCGGCGGCCGACGACCGCCACACCGCCATCCGGTCCTCACCGCGCAGCGCGGTCGATTCTGCGGAATCCGCCGCCTTCCACTGCCCAGCCAACGCCGGCGGCGCGTCGGGCCACCGCTTGCGGATCTGGGTCAGGCTCAGGTCGCCGTCCAGGCTGCGGCCGGCATACCAGCGCGGCTTATCAGTACCGGTAGGTCGTAGCGCCACGGCGTACCCGACCACCTGGTCCCGGTCCGTCGCCGCGGTGCGCGCAGCGACCAGCAGACCCGCGCCCCGCATTCGCGCGACCCACTCGGCCTCGCTGCCGGCACCCGCGAGCGCGGCCCGGACCTGGCGGCGCAGCAGCTCCCGGTCCGGCGCCTGGTCGACGCGCCGGGCCCGCTCGACCTCGGGCCGGGTCAGCTCCGGACGCCGGGTCGCACCGGCCCGACCGGGCGTCCACTTGCCCAACCCGAACTCGTCCTCCAGGAGGTCGGCGACCTGCTGGCTGCGCCGCTTATCCTGCCGCAGCCACACCGGCGCCCCGTCCTCGGTAGCGAGGGTGACGACCACGTGGATGTGGTCGTTGCCCTTCGCCGACAGCCCGTGCCGCACCGCGACCCACCGACACCCGGCCCGCTCGGCGTCGCCGGTGAAGCCCATCTCCTGTACGAACCGGGCCGCGATGCGACCCCACGTCGCGTCGTCGAGCTGCCCCTCCTGGGCCGGCAAGCTCAGCGAGCACTGCCACACGTACTGCCCCACTCCGCGCTCACCGGCAGCGATCTGCGGCGCGTCCAACCGCGCCGCCAGCTCGTCCAGCGACCACCGCTCGCCGTCGCGGTCGTGCCGGCCGGGAGCCAGCAGCGCCACGTCGTCGTACCCGGCGACCAGGTGCGGATTGACATGTTCCTCGGCCTTCCCCGGGCCCCACAGGTACTCCAGCAGACCCCGCACCCTGGCGCCGTAGGTGACCTTCGGAATCATCGCCGGCCTGTCTGGGCGGCAGCGATCGCGGTCACGAGGTCGTCGACGCGGGCCGCGATACGCGCCAGGTACGCCGCCGTGGCCGCCAGGTCCCCGGCCGGCTCTCCGGTGGAGTGCAGCCGCGCCACCGCCTGGTTGAGGTTGGTCGCCGCGCCCCGCATCTGCCGGTGCACACCCATCAACTCCACCAACAGCGGGCCCGTCTCACCGCCCCCGCCCGGCCCGGCCGGGGCAGGCACGAGCGGCGCAGAACCGGCCTCCGCCAGGTACGCCGAGGTGGCCATCCGGGCCGCCGCCGCGTTCGCCTCGACCGCCGCCATCTCCGTCTCGGACAACCTCACGGTCACCCGGTGAACGCGCGGATCATCGTCGTTGTGGGCACGCCGACGACGCTCACTGGCACCGAACCGGACCACACCGACCTGCGGCGACTCAGCCACGTCGACCACCCTCCCGGCGGGCCGACGCCGCCCTGAACTGCCCGGCCGCCACGCGGCCCGTCTGACCAAAAGTCAGACTTTTACTCCAACTTGCTCCGGCGAGGCCGGTGGGTCGCGCGTGCGCGACCTGACGTGGTCGCGGACCCGAGCGCACCTGACGGCGCGCACCACGAGACGGCCTCGTGGTGACCCTGCACGGCCGGTCGCCAGCGCCCAGCGTCAACGACGCGGCGCGTCGCTGTGCGACGTGCCGGTGGCACGTCCCTGCTCCTGGTCGACGTCCTCGGCGGACACTGACGGCGCCTTCGGCGGTCACCAGCGGGGGCGCAAAAGTGGGCCCACGAGGATCGATCTTGACCGCTAGGCTCGGCGTCCACATCCACCAGACCGGAGCATCCAGGGGGAGGATCCCATGGCCGAACAGTCCGCCAAGGCCGTCCGTACCGAGACCGAGCGGGCCGCGCTGCAACTGCTGCGTGAGCGCGCGAACCTGGTCGGCGAGGCTGCTACCGCCCGCCACGACCGCGATCAGCTCGTCGACGCGCTGCGTGAGGCTAACGCCCGCTACGCCGCCCGCTACGCCGACGCCGTCGCCGGCGGCTGGACCGCCGACGACCTGGCCAAGCTCGGCCTGGATGCACCGGAGTCGTCCAGCACGTCCAGGCGGCGCCGCGCACCTCGGCAGGCGCAACCCGTGCAGGATCGGCGGGACGAGCTGATGACGCCGGCCGACGTCCCGGCGCACACGTAGCGGCCACGCCCACGTCACGATGACGGCCTCCCCAGCTTCGGCGAGGGAGGCCGTCATCGTGTGGGCGCCGGTCATGACCTGGTCCCGAGCGGCACGCCGCGGGCCCGCATCCACGGCTCCGGGTCGACCGCGTTGCGGCTGTTGGCGTGATACGGGCCAGGGCGCACGTTGACGTGCACCTCGAAGTGCAGGTGTGGCCCGGAGCTACCGCCCGAGTTGCCGACGTGTCCGATGACCGCTCCGGCCGCGACGCGCTGACCGATCGACACCTCGGGCCGCTGGATCATGTGGCAGTAGCGGGTCACGACGTTGCCCGCGTGGCGGATGTCGACGTACCACCCGCAGCCACGCGCACCGGTGTGCCCGTCACGGTCGCAGGTGGTGTGCCAGTCACACTTGACCTGCTCCACGACCCCGGCCGACGCGGCGCGGATCGGGTCACCCCGCACGTCCGACGTCGACATGTCCACCCCTGCATGCAGGCGGCCGTTGCGCTGACCGAACGGGCTGGTGATCATCGCTTGGAGCGGCTGCACCCACCCGCCCGGACCAACCGGCACTGGGCCCAGGTCGTCGACGCCGCACGGGGCCGTCGGCGCACCGCCGCCGATGTCGTCGATGCTCGGCAGACCGAGCACCCGCGCGGCGAGCTGCTCGGCGTCGGCCTCCCACTTCTGATACGCCTCCGGAACGCCCGAGCGCTGCACTGCCTGCGCGGCGTCGGTCAGCCGCATTCGCTGCCACCCGTCGACGCGCACCAGGGCCTCGTAGAACTTCCCGGCCGCGTAGCTGGGCGTCATCCGCTGGGCGACGGTGCCCCACCCGGGACGCTGCTGGAACAGCCCGACCGAGTCGTGGTCGCGGCCCACGCCCTCGTGTGGCAGCGACAGCGACTCGGGCACGGTGGCGTTGGCAAGGTTGCGCAGTGTGGACTCCTGCATTGCGGTGGCCAGCGCGATGACGTACCCGCGCGGCGGCACCTGACGCTGGCGTCCGACCGCCACGATGGTCGCCGCGTTCGTGCTCTGGGCGCTGTCCCACCTGCCGGCGCCTGGCACTGGTGAGGCGCCAGGCACCGACGGCACCTCGCACGCCGCCGCTTCCGCCTGCGCCTGGCCGAACAGCACCAGGGGCAGTCCCACCGTTCCGCCGCACACCAGCGTCACCGCCGCCAACACCGCCGCCGCGAGAGCGACCGACCGACGAGTCATCGGACCGCCCGGACGAAGTCGTTGCCGGTGACCGCCCACCGTCCGTTGACGGCGGCGAGGGTGACGGTCAACGTACCGGCGTCGGTGGGCACCTCGTACACCGCTGCGCCGTCCTTCGGCGCCTGCTTCGCTGCCGGGCGGCCCGTCACCTGGGTCGCGGGAACCTGCGCTGGGTCGACGGTGCGCAGGACAGCGGCGAAGCCCTCCTCACAGTGCGGCGCGACCCGCTGCCACCACACGTCCTCCGGCAGATCCGGCCGCGCCCACGCCACCGCGAATGCCGCCACCACCCGTGGCGCCTGAGCCGCTGGCGGCGGCGCGACAGGTGCCCGCTCGTCGCCGTGGTCGTCGCTGCCCGGTGCCTCGCTGGTCGACTTCGGCACCACGTCGGCCGCGCCGGCCGTCGGGTACACCGGGCCGCTGAGGTCCGGCGCCGGCGTGCCCGGCTCGGCCACCGCACCGCACCCTGCCAACGCCACAGCCACAACCGCACCCGCAGCGGCCAACACCGCCCGAACCCACCATCCCACGTCATTGATGCGCGCGGATGCGCCTGCTCTGCGTGCCATACGACGCCTCCCCCGTGCTGCCATTCGCGTCCCTGTCGCGGCAGAGCAATCACCATAGATCCATTGAGAAACGCGGTGCTACTGTCGGCTACTCGTCGGTGACCTTGATACGCGGGGGAGGCATCAGGTGACGGGGAGCATCTGCGCGCAACGGGGCCGCCGGTGAAGACGGCTGCTGTCGCCGCGCACCGCACACGCCTCGGAAACGCTCCGCACCTACCGTCTGCGGTGATTCCGGACAGCCAGAGTGGATGGCCGCCGGTCTGGTGGGTCGGATGCCATGGCGGCGCGGGTACGAGCACCCTGGCCCGGCTGGTCGGCTTCGGGGTCGACTTCGGTCGAGCGTGGCCACTGACGACGCCGATGGTGCCGCCCGCCCAGGTGGTGCTGGTCTGCCGCCTGTCCGCCCACGGCACCTGGGCGGCCACCGGCGCGATCGAACAGTGGCGTCGCCGCGCAGGCATGTCCAGCACGACGGCCGTGCTGGGCGTGGTGGCCGTCGCGGCCTCACCCCGACGGCCGCCGCGCATCGCCACCGAACGCCTGCAACTGCTCGGCGGATGGGCGCCGCAGGTGTGGCGCGTCGGTTGGGTCGACGCGCTCCTGGCCGCCGACGACCCGTGCGATGTCGGCGCTCCCCCCGACGTCGAAACGCTTCGCCATGCCCTCGCGCAGAAGATTCACACGAGACCGGGAGAGACCCGATGACGCTCATGGACCTACAGGTACGCCTGGGGCAGCTCCTGGCCGAGCCTGCCCCCAGCGATCCCGGTGGAGTTCCGAACCCCGGCGGAGGCGTGGCGCCTCCCGGGGTAGTGCAGAGCAACGTGCTGGAAATCCTCCAGTGGGTCGCGTGGCTCGCCACCGCAGCGTGCGTCGGCGGGCTCCTCTACAGCGCCGCGAAAATGGCCCTGGCGCACCGCCGCGGTGATGACACCAACGTCGCCCAGCTCGGGTGGGTGTTCGCGGCCTGCCTCCTGATCGGCAGCGCATCCACCATCGTCGGGGCCCTCATCGCGTAGGCCAGGAGGCCCCTCATGTCACGCTCGTCTGACTTCGCGCAGCCCCCGCCGTGGACGCGGCCGGGCTTCATCGCCGCCGCGGCGCTGGTGGTGGTCATCCTCGTCGCGGGGCTGCTGATCGCCGTTCTGTCCGGCGGCGACGACGGTGGTAACGGCACCGCGACCGGCACGCCGCCGCCCAGCCCAGCAGCGACTGGCAGCACCACGATGGAGGCGCTACCGACGGCCGCGCCGACCACCGCGCCGGCCGACGTGCGGTGGGAACTGGTCGGCCAGACGGCCGTCCCGGTCAGCGCCTCCGCCGGCCCGAACCGGACCGGCACGACCGCGTCCGGCTACGCGCACACCCCCGAGGGCGCGCTGATCGCCGCCGCGCAGATCAGCGTCCGGGCCGGCTTCTCCGCCGGCCGCCAGTCGTGGGAACCCACGATCCAGCAGCAGTTCGAGCCGACCGCCGACCGGGACCGGCTCCTGGCGGCGCTACGCGAGGCGGGCGACGCCCCGGCGCAGCCCGGCGAACTCAGCCAGATCGCCGGCTACCAGTACCAGTTCTACACCCCGGACACCGCCGTGATCGGTCTGGTCTTCCGCGCCCCGGCCGCCGGCACGCCGCGCTACCACGTGCTGTCGCTGACACTGCGCTGGCGCGACGGAGACTGGCGCATGGTCGCCCCGCCCGGCGGCGCGTGGACGTCGGTGAACCGGGAAACCTCCGACCTTGTCGGCGTCGTCGAGTGGGGTGCGCGGTAGATGCCGTGCATCCCCGCGATCGACCCGACCTGCATCCCCGGGGCCGTGCTTGAAGGTACCGCGGGACGGTTCCTCGACGAGCTGGCCGAGCAGGCCTCCCAGGCCGCCGCCGAGATGCTCAAAGCGATGGTCACCGGCTGGCTGTCCATCCCCACCCCCGAGGTGGCACAGGAATCCGGCACCGTCGCCTACCTGCGCGCCTACACCCACTGGGCGGTGGCGGCGATCGCCGTCGGGTCGGTGCTGTTCGCCGCGATCCGGCTGGCGTGGGAACGCAACGGCCGGGAGGCTGGATCCTTCGCCAAGGGCCTCGTAACGATGGTCGTGCTCGCTGGCGCCGGCGTGCCCGCCGTGCAACTACTCATCGGTATCGGCGATGCCTACTCCAACTGGATCCTCGACGCCTCCGCCGACCGTGAGTTGGGCAAGCGGCTCCTGATGTTCGCCCCGGCCGGGGCGATCAACGGCCTGTCAGCGCTGATGGTCATCGGTATCTCGATCATGATGTTCCTCGCGACGATGGTGCAGCTGTTGTTGCTGCTGGCCCGCGGCGCCGGGCTGGTACTGCTGGCCGGGTTGCTGCCGCTGGCCGCCTCAGCGGGCATCTCGGGGTCCGGGCGGGCAATCCGCGACCGGTACCTGACCTGGCTGCTCGCCCTGGTGCTCTACAAGCCGGCGGCGGCCACGATCTACGCCGCGGTGTTCTGGATGCTCGGCCACGGCCAGGACCTCACCACGCTGCTCACCGGCCTGGTCATGTTCTGCATGGCCATCGTCGCGCTACCGGCGCTGATGCGGCTCATCGCCCCGGCGGTGTCAGTGCTGTCCAGCGGCGGTTCCGGCGGTGTCGCGGTCGCCGCCGTCTCCGGCCTCGGGCAGGTCGCCTCCGGCGCGGTGCGGCTGAGCAACGCCGGCGGCGGTAAGTCGGCCGGCGGGCAGGGCGGCGTGGGCGCGGCCCGCCCCGGCGGCGCCAGCCCTTCGGCACCGGTGTCCGCGCCCCGCCCACCCGCTGCCGGCCCGGGCACGGTCGGCACCTCCGGCACCGCAGCCAGCAGTGGCACGGCGGGAACTGGCGCAGCGAGCGCCGGTGCCGGTGCCGGCGCGGCTGGCGCTGGCGCTGCGGCGGCCGGGCCGGTCGGTGTAGCAGCCGCCGCCGGGATCGCGGCAGCGAAGGCCGGCCCGGCAGCCGTGCGCAAGGTCGGCGGTACGGCATCCGGAGCGGCGGGCGGTGAGGGTGCATGAGCACCGAGGTACGGACGCCTGCGGGCGAGCAGCAGCAGCGCACCTACGGCAACTGGCGCCTCGGGCGCGGCGCCGGGCTGTTCGGGCTCGGCCCGGCCGGCACCATCGCCGCGTTCCTGGTCATGGTGCTCTCCGCAGCGATGCTGCCGATCTCCACGCTGGCCGCGCTGATCACCGCCGTCATCGGGCTGCTCGTGCTCGCGCCGCTGGCGATCCGGGTCAACGGGCGCACCGGCTTCCAGGTCATCACCGCGCGGGTGGCGTGGTGGCTGGCGCGGGCCCGCCGCCACCACGTCTACGTCTCCGGCGTGGCCTCCCGGGTCACCGCCGCGCACCAACTGCCCGGGGTGCTCGCCCGCTCCGAGGTCTACGAGGTGGAAACCGGCCGGTCTGGGCTCGTCGCCGTCGTCGTGGTGCCGCAGAGCCGGCACTACACCGTCACCCTGCGGTGTGCACCCGAGGGCATGGACCTGGTCGACCAGGCCGTCATCGACGCCCGCGTCGGGCACCTCGCGTCCTGGCTGGCGGCCCTGTCGCGGGAGCCGCAGCTCGTGCAGGCACAGGTCACCGTCGAGACCACCCCGGACCCGGGCACCCGCCTGGCCGCCGAGGTCACCGCCACATCCCGACCCGACGCGCCGTCACTGGCCCTGCAGGTCCTCGACGATGTCGTCCACTCCTACCCGGCCGGCTCGGCGAGCGTCGACACCCGCGTGTCGCTGACCTACACCGCACCGCCCGGCCGGTCTATGTCCCACGAGGACGTCTGCCGCGAGGTCGCTGCCCGGCTGCCGCACCTGCACGCCGGGCTGACCGGTGCCACCGGTGCCGGCATCGTGCCGATGTCCGCGCGCAGCCTCGCCGGGGTGGTGCGCGCCGCCTACGACCCGGCCGCCGCCCTCGACCTCGCCCGCGACCCGCAGCTCACCCCCGACTGGACGCAGGCCGGCCCGGTCGCCACCCGGGAGAGCTGGGACTCCTACCGGCACGACTCCGGGATCTCGCGCACCTGGTGCATGGTGGAGGCCCCGCGCGGGGTGGTGTACTCGCGGCTGTTCGCCCGCCTCACCGACCCGGACCCGCAACTGCTGCGCAAACGCGTCACCATGATCTACCGGCCGTATTCCCCCGCCGACGCGGCACGGCTGGTGGAGGCCGACAAGCGTGACGCCCGGTTCATGGCCGCGAAGAAGCCGCGGCCCAGCGCCCGAGACCTCACCGACCTGGCCGCCGCCGAACAGGCCGCCCAGGAAGAAGCCACCGGCGCCGGGGTCGTCCGCTTCACCGTGCTGGTCACGGCCACTGTCTCCGCCACCGACGACGGCAAGCAGCTCGACGAGGCCACCGGCATCATCCGGGCCCGCGCTGGCGAGGCCCGCCTGACGATCCGGCCGATGTACGGCTGCCAGGCCGCCGGGTTCGCCGCCGGTCTGCCCGCCGGCGTGGTCCTGCCCACCCACGCCACGATCCCCTTCTAGGACAGCGGCGATGACCCTCAGCCCTCGCAACGACACCCCGCCACCGCCACGGCGTCGACCAGCCGGCCGCCGGCCCGGCCGCCTCGGCTACGCCGCACCCGGCGGCGGCCGGTGGTCGTGGATCGAACCACCCACCGAGTACCGGGGCACCACCGTGCAGGTCTGCGGCCTGTACCCATTCGGCACCGGCGCGTCGACCCCGATGATCGGCGTGCCGGTCGGCCGGCACCTCTACACCGGCTCGGCGGTCTGCTTCGACCCGATTAGCTGGTACACCCGCGCCCGGCTGATCAACAACCCGTCGGTGTGGATCGAGGGCGAACCCGGCATGGGCAAAAGCACCGCCGTGCGGCGGATGGTCCTCGGCCTCACCGCCCAAGGCGTCACGCCGCTGATCCTCGGCGACCTCAAACCCGACTACGCCGAGCTAGTCCGCGCACTCGGCGGGCAGGTGCTGCGCGTCGGGCCCGGCCTGGACCGCATCAACCCCCTGGATGCCGGCCCGTGGCGGCAGGTCCTCGACCGCGTTGACGAGCGCACCGGCGCCGTCGTGCGCGCCGCGGTGACCGACCGGCGGCTGAACATGCTCGTTGCCTTGGCCACCCTCGTGCGGCGCGGGCCCGTCACCTCCGACGAGACCACCGTCCTAGCCGCCGCGCTGCGCTACCTCGCCGAGCGGGAGACCGACAGCCCGCCGGTGCTCTCCGACGTCCTGCGCGTCATTCGTGACGCCCCGGCCGAGGTTCGCGCGGTCACGCTATGGCAGGAAGATGGGGACGTCCCCCGGTTCCGCGAGGACACCGCCGGCTTGCACCGCACCCTGCTGGCGCTGCTGCACGGTCCGCTCGGCGACACCTTCGAGGGACAGACCACCACCGCGATCCGCCTCGACACCCCCGCCGTGTGCGTCGACATCTCCAGCATCGACGACACCGACGAGCTGCGCACCGCAGCCACCCTGCTATCCACCTGGTCCTACGGCTTCGCCCAGGTGGAGGCCGCGCACCTGATGGCCGACCTCGGCCTCGCCCCGGCCCGCACGTTCTTCACCGTCCTCGACGAGCTGTGGCGGGCGCTGCGCGTCGGCCACGGCCTGGTCGACCGCGCCGACGGCCTCACCCGCCTGAACCGGCAGAAAGGCACCGGCACCGCCTTCATCACCCACAGCCTGGCCGACCTGGAGGCGCTGCCCACCGCCCACGACCGGGCCAAGGCCCGCGGCTTCGCCGAGCGGTCCGCGGTGCTGATGATCGGTCCCTGTTCCGAGCAGGAACTCGACGCGGTCTCCCGGGTCCGGCCGCTGTCGCAGGCCGAGCGGCGCGAGGTGCTGTCCTGGTCGGCGCCGCCGTCGTGGACGGCCGCCGAGGGCAGCGGCACCGTCGGGCGCGGAAACTTCCTGATCAAGGTCGGGTCGCGGCCGGGTATCCCGGTGCACCTGGAACCCACCGAGACGGAGATGCGGCTCGGCAACACCGACTTCCGCTGGACGATGACGTGAGCCGGCCCGCCGGGCCGCGCGGTGGCCACGACGACGCGGGCCTGATCGTCGGCGGCATCGCCGCACTGGTCCTGGTCCTCGCCAGCGGCGCGTGGCTGCCCGTCGTGCTGGCCCGCCCGCCCGGATATACCGGCGGCGGGCCGATCCGGGTCGCCGCCGCGGTGCTGCGCGGTGACATCACCTGGACCACCACCTGCACCCTCATCGCCGTCGCCGAGGTGACTGTTTTGCTGCTCCTGGCCGTCGGCGGGGTCGCCGCCTGGCGGTGGGCTCGCCGGCGCCGTACCCGCGTCGACCCGGCTGCCCGCCGCATGGCCAGCCGCAGAGACCTCGCGCACCTCGGGCCGAAGGGTGTCGCCGACAGCGGGCGGCGGCTGCGGCCCAGCCTCGCCGACGTCGACCGGCCCGACCCCGACCAGCTCGGCGTGCTGATCGCCCACACCGTCGCGGGCGGGATGCCGCTGCGCCAGTCGTGGGAGGACATGGCCGTCGACATCTGGGGCCCGCGCACCGGCAAGACCACCTGCCGGGCGATCCCCGCCATCGTCGCCGCCCCCGGCCCGACCCTGGTCACCAGCGTCAAGGGCGACATCGTCGACGCCACCCGCGAGATCCGCGCCGCCCGCGGGACCGTGTGGGCGTTCGACCCGCAGCACATCCTCGGGCCCGAGCAGGGCATGTGGTGGAACCCGCTGCGGGCCGTGGCCACCATCACCGACGCCCGCCGCCTGGCCGAGCACTTCGCCTCCGCCGAACGCGAGCCCGGCGTCAGCCGCGACGCCTTCTTCGACCCCAGCTCCGAGGAACTGGTGGCGAACCTGCTCCTCGCGGCCGCCGTGTCCGGTCGGGACATCCTCGCCGCGTACCGGTGGGCCGTCAGCCCCCGCGACGACGAACCCGCGATGCTGCTCCGCGAGCACGGCTACGACCTGCCCGCCGACGCGGTCGCCGGGGTGGTCAACATGCCCGACAAGACCCGCGGCGGCATCTACGCCGGCGCCCAGAAGATGCTCATGTGCCTGACCGAGCCCGCCGTCACCGCCTGGGTCACCCCACCGGCCCGCGCTGGGGTCCTCGAGTTCGACCCGGCCGCGTTCGCCGCCTCCACCGACGTGCTGTACCTGCTGTCCCAGGGCGGCCCCGGCTCCCCCGCCCCGCTGGTCGCCGCCCTCACCGACGCCGTCCTGCGCGCCGGCGAGCTGCGGGCCCGCACCTGCCCCGGCCGGCGCCTCGACCCGCCGCTGCTGAGCATCCTCGACGAGGCCGCCAACATCTGCCGGCTACGTCAGCTCCCGGCCCTCTACTCCTACTACGGCTCCCACGGCCTGCCCATCATCACGATCCTCCAGTCCTACCCCCAGGGCGTCGACGTGTGGGGACGCGAGGGCATGCGCAAACTCTGGTCCGCGGCGAACGTCCGCACCTACGGCGGTGGCGTCGCCGACCCCGACTGGCTGGAAGAGCTGTCCAAGCTCATCGGCGAGCACGACGTCACGACCAGGTCGACCAGCAGCAGCGGATCCGGGTGGGGCCAACGGTCTGTCTCCCACGCCACCCGCCGCCAACGGATCCTCGACGTCTCCGACCTGCACGCCCTGCCCCGGGGCCGGATGGTCGTCTACGCCTCCGGCGCCCCGCCCGCGCTCGCCCGCACCGCCCCCTGGCAGACCGGCCCCTACGCGGCAGCGATCCGCGCGTCGATCGCCCGCTGGGACCCCCACGAGCGCACCGACTGGACCCTCACCCCCGACGCCCCGCCGGAGCCAACCCCATGACCCTGCCCCCGCCCGGACCGGCCGGCGACCCGGTCGCCGACCTCAGCGCCCTACTCGGCCAACTCGCCGGCGACCCGAGCGACACTGCGCCACCGGCCGCGCCGCCAGCCGCCGAGCCCACCGAGGCGGAGCCGGTCTACCGCAACGTGGAGGCGTTCGTCGGGGACTACTTCGCCCACGTCGTCGAGCGGCGCCTCGCCTCCGGCCCGGACTCCGGGCTGAACTGGTGCCCCCGCTGGTGGGCGCACCCCGAGGCGATCTCCCGCCTGTACGCGCTCTGGCGGGCCTGGGAGACCCTACGGGTGTCCGACCCACAGACCGGCATGAGCATCTGGTGGCGCGACCACCTCGACCCCCACCTCACCGCGCTCGCCGCCGAGTACGGCCCGTTCACCAGGTGTCGCCCGGACAAGCACACCGAGCCCCGGCCCCTGCCCGTCGAGCCAGCACCGCCAGAGGTTCTCGCTCAACTCCCTGACGCCGACGCCTTCTGATTCCGTGGCATCGCCGCCCGATCGGTGCCCGGACCCTCCAGCTGTAATGGCCGCGGTGGGTAGCTGGCGGCGGGCAGCGTGTCCATCTAACGGACATCTCCCTGGGGGGCCACGCATGCCGGTCCGATGCAGCGCCGCGTGGGCCCGCTCCGGAACCGACGCAGGAACGCCTCGTCCGCGTTGCCCTGAGCGTCTCCTGCTCAGGAAGTCGACGTCCCGTCAGCCAACGTGGTGGGTGCGGAAGAGATCGGCAAAGAACGCGCGCAACATCTCCCACGCGGTCGCCCTCTCGTCTAGGTCAGCAGCACCGAAGCGGAACACGTCGTAACGGGCAAGCTTGAGGTCGCGGTCTCCCCGCATCGTCTTCGCGTACACGGATGGGTCCGCGATCTCACCGGTGGCGTAGTGGTGTTTGCCGTCGACCTCCAGGACGACCCGGTGTCCACCCGGTAGCAGCATGAGGAAGTCCATACGCAGGTTCAACATCGCCTCGGCCCCACGGGCTTTCACGGTTTGGGGGTCCCAGTGCAACCACACCTCTGGCAGTAGCGCGGGCAACTCGTGGATCCGCTCGCCGTGGATGTCGTGGTAGAGGTCGAACAGCATCCGCTGCGGCGGTGACGTAGCGGGCAGACTCTGTCGCAGCCTTCGCCACAGCGTTCTCTTGGCGTCATCGTCATCATCAAGCGCCTGGGTGTCTTTCCACCATGCCTGTAGGTCACACCAGCGCAGGCCATCACCCGTGATTGGTCGGTCGTACACCAAGACCTGTTCTGCTCCGGTGGCGATTTCAATCTCGTTGTCGATCACGTCGCTCAGCCTCAGATCCGGCTTACGCGGAGCCGCGAAGATCAGAGTCTTCGGTCGGCCGCCGTGGGCCCGCGTCGAGCGCAGGCGGAAAGCGGGGTAGCCGTCGACCTCCTCGGTCTCGCTCAGCAGTAGCCCAACGCCCTTGAGCAGTGGGTTGATAGCGGCGACGATGCGGCGCTGCGCAGGCTCGTCGGGGAGCGTCTCGGCTGAGACGAGCCCTTCCAGGAATAGACCGAACCGCTTGTCAGAGGTGTCGAAGGCACCGAGGTTGTCGAACAGGTCTTCGGCCGTCCAATCGCCGGGGTTGCGATGCACATGGCGGTCGATCTGCGCACCCAAGCTCCAGCCGCCACCGTCGGACAGCAGCAGCGGGAAGGGTTCCTCACCGAGGACCCATAAGTTATCGAGCAACGTCTTGAGACGGTTGTAGAAGGGAAGGAACTCGCTTAGGTCCAGCCTGCGCGCGACGTCGCGCCTGGTCCGCTTGGGGATTGGCAGGACCGGCTCGGCGGCCCACAACACGTCCTGGATCGCATTGCGGGTACCCGGATCAACGACGCCTCGGGCAAGCATGAGCCGGGCGACCTCCGGGAGCCGTTCGCCGGGCACGGCCGTGACGCTGCGCTTCGCCCGCTCGCTCTTGGTGCCGTCCTCGGTCGGCACAGGCAACCCCACTCGGGCGAAGCCATCAGGCAGAACTCGGTGAGGGCCCGCGTGGGCGATCCTGTCGGCCGCGACGTCAATCAGCTCGCGAAGCCTGCTGAGGTCGATGTGGCTCGCCATTGGGGGATTCTGGCAGAGCGGCGTGCTGCTCTTCGCTACTCCTCCGGTGTGGACTCGGCTGGCTTACCGTCGGCGCAGGTCTGGCCTCGGCCGTTTCGGCTCGGCTGGCACCGTCTGGGCTCGGATCTACACCTTCGTGGGAGGATCGCCGGGGTTTGGGCAGAGGGGGTGGGCCGTGAGGTTCGATTTTGGTCGGCTTTCGACCGGCAACGCGATCTACAAGATCACCGATCCGGCCGCGTTATTCGACGCGCTGCCAAACAAGGCCGGCGGGTACGGGTATCTACGGGCTGTGCAGAAGACGGTTCTGGACGCCTGGTCGACTGTACGGGACCAGCGTGACGTGGTCATCAAGACCAACACCGGCGGCGGTAAGACGGTCGTCGGACTGCTGATTCTGCAGTGCTGCTTGCACGAGAAGAAGGGGCCGGCGCTGTATCTGGCCCCGCACCCCCACCTGGCGGCGCGGGTGCGCGAGGAAGCGGCCCGGCTGGGCTTGGCCGTGGTCGATGATCCAGAGGCGGTGAAGTTCCTCTCTGGAGAGGCGATCTGCGTAACCACCATGAACACACTGGTCAACGGCAAGACACGGTTCGGCCTGTCCGTGCCCGGCACGCGTCAGCCGATCGCCGTGGGGTCGATTGTCATCGATGATGCACACGCAGCGCTTGCGTCAACGGAGGAGAAGACTCGCCTCCACATCCCGCGAAGCCATCCAACCTACAACCAACTGGTGGACCTGTTCACGGAGGAACTCAAGTCGCAGGACCTCAACGGCTTCCTGGGCATCGAGACCGCGGATCCGAGTACGGTGGTACCAGTGCCGTTCTGGGGGTGGCAAGACAAGCACGAGACTGTCATGCAGATCCTGCACCCGCACCGTGAAGATTCGACGCTCAAGTGGTCGTGGCCGCTGATCGCCGACATCCTCCCGTGGTGCCAGGCCGTGGCGACCGCCCACCGATTCGAGATCGTGCCGCTATGCCCACCGATCGAGAAGATCCCCAGTTTCGCGGAGGCGAAGCGGCGCATCTATCTGACCGCAACGCTGGCCGATGACAGCGTCCTGGTCACCCACTTCGACGCCGACCCGGAAGGTGTCGGCAGGTCGATCGTTCCCGAGAGCGCTGCCGACCTCGGCGACCGGCTGGTGCTGTCGCCGCAAGAGCTAAACCCTGACATCGATCACGAGCAGGTGCGGGCGCTGGCCCTCCAGATCGCCAACACGCACAACGTAGTGGTACTGGTGCCTTCCCATGAGAAGTCTCGTGAGTGGGCGGCGCAGGCGAACCTGACCATCAGCATGGCTGACGACATCAGCGCAGCCGTCGCCCGGCTTACCGCCGGACACGTCGGCTTGGTCGTCATGATTAACCAGTACGACGGCATCGACCTGCCCGACGACGCCTGCCGACTGCTGATCATCGACAGCCTGCCCTTCGCCTACACCGGCGTCGAGCGCCGCGAGGCGACGGCGCTGCGCGACAGCGAGGCGATGGTGACGCGCCAATTGCAGCGGCTGGAGCAAGGCATGGGCAGAGGTGTACGCAGCCGCGATGACCGGTGCGCCGTACTGTTGCTCGGTCCCCGGCTGACGCAGTTGATCGCCCGTCCGGAGATCGCCGGTCGCATGTCGCAGGCGACCCGCGCTCAGCTGGACCTGTCCCGTCAGGTCGCCCGGCAACTCGAGGAAGACGGCGACGTCACGATCAACGCAATCGGCGGGGTGATGGAGCAGGTGATCGGCAACGATCCGGGCTTTCGAGCCCTGACCCGCGAAGTGCTCCTAGGCGCGACCTACAGCCCCGCATCCGTTTCGGCGTGGGACGTTCACTTGCGCCACGCCTACAACCACGCCACCCAAGACCGGCTCGGCGAGGCGGTGACCCATGCCCGAAAAGCGGTCGAGGAAGCCCATAAGGCCGGTGACGTAGCCCTAGCCGGCTGGCTTGGGGAGACCTACGCAACGTATCTACACGCCGTCAGCCCAACCGGAGCACAGGAGGCCCTGTCCGAAGCTAGAAAGGCCAACCGCGCGGTGCTACGCCCCCGGGGCGGCGTGGCTTTCCAGCGCATCGAGGTGCCGTCATCGCAAGCCCAGCAGGCCGTTGACTTCCTCACCAAGCGGTACGACAACGGCCCGCAGCTCATACTGGGCGTCACCGCCGTGTTGGACGACATCGCATGGGACAACACGCGCACAGCCGAGGCGGAGGCAGCTCTGGCCGAGTTGGGCGAACACATGGGATTCACCGTCCAGCAGCCAGAGCGCGACTTCAATTCTGGACCAGACGTGCTGTGGAGCATGGGCGGGCATCGGTATGTAGTGATCGAGGCGAAGACCGGCGCGACCGCGCCGAAGATCTGGAAGGACCACATCAACCAGCTCAGCGGCTCAGTCAATTGGTGCCGCAGCAACTACGGCGGCGACGCAAAGATCACGCCGGTGCTCGTACATCCGACCCACGTGGTCGACTCCGCAGGTACTGCCCCTCTTGGCACCCGGGTCGTCAGCAGGAACAAGCTCAAGGGCCTCAAGGCCGCAGTACAGAAGTTTGCCCGGGCGCTGGCTCACGAGGATCGGTACCGCGACCCCGCTGCCGTCGAGGCCCAACTGGCTGACCTACAGCTAGCTGGCGAGACACTGCTCAACGCCTACGCAGAGACCGCCTACCGCGAGCCAGCCTCGACGATGTAACGCCACCCCGAGGTGTTGGGCCTGGCAGCCGGCGGCGACCTGGCGTTATCGGACGGGCCCGTCTTGCAGGGCGGTCTGGTCGTCTCGTTGGGCCGGAATGAGGCGAGGCAGGGCGGTGTACAGGGTGCTGCGAGAGACACCGAGGAGCTTGGCGATCGAGGTCATCGTGCGGATCGGCTCGGCGAGCAGTTGACCTCGAACAGCAGCACCGCGTCATGCCAGAGCGTGGGGTTCAGATGGGCGGCGGTCACAGGCTCACCGTCCACCGGTAGTTGTAGCCGTCCGGCTGCCACGGGTACGGGTTGAACATCCGCGTCTGCTTCAACACCCGGGTACCAGGCGGCAGCAGTCCAGCGCCGACGAACACGGTGAGCGCGTCCTCGATCGTCTCGCCGTCGGTGAAGGGCCATCTCTCGGCAATCATGAGAGCAGGCGAGCTCGGTCAGCCCGTGCCGGTGTCGCCGTTGACGGGCGGGTGGTACGTCGTTGACGAGCACCGACGGCAGGTCCATCTGTCATGGCCACGATGGGTATTCGGCGGCGGGCATGGACACGAGGTCCAGCCAACGAACACATTTCCCACGATCAACGGGTGCCGCTCGGCACCGGAGCAGTGCGTGGGGGTGGGTGCGACGAACTGCCGCTGTCCCGCCCTGTTCATCCGCACTTCGTGGGCCAGCGCGTCGCAGTGTGGGCACGTCGGCACCGGTCCGTCGGTACATGGCCGGATCCGCCCGTGCGTGCCGCAGGTCCAGTCACCCGCCCGTAGCGACGGCGTCAGCCGACCCCAGTCCACGCTCATCCCCCGAACGCTAGGACTTCTTGCGCAGGACACCCGTCGAGAGCCACTGCACCAGTAGCACGGCGAGGTGCACAGCGGCCTCCGCCTCGTCCTGGTTCTGCCGGCGCGACTTCGGCGCCCCGCCGTGCCGGGAGAGCTGGGCGTGCCACAGCGCCTCCATCATCGAAACGATTGGCCCAACCTCGCTCGGCTGGCCGTCCTTCCCTGGCAGCATCAGCTCCCACTTGTGCGGGGCGTTCTTGCCCAGCTCCCCGATGACCGTCCCGAGGGTGGCCGAGTTCGCCGCGGCCTTCTTCTGCTCGACGAACGGGCAGGCCACCTCTTCTACCGCCCGGATCGCCTCGTTGAAGACCTTGTCCGGGTCGGGGCTCAGGCCGTACGCCGCAGTCCACGCCGCACGTAGGTGATCTGCGGCAGAGGCGGAGGCGCTCTTGATCGCCGCGTCGACGGCAGCCTGCGTCGTGTCATCCACCCGGCGAACTAAGCAGTGCTGCTCGAAGTCGCATCGGTAGAGGGACCCGCCATCCTTCAGCAGAAGGTCCAGGGCAACGAGGGAGCCGACAACGTCCTCCCTCGTCATGCGGTGCTGGTCCCACAGCCGGTCTCCGTCCAACCCCCATGCCGGATGTAGCTGAAGCACGGCGTCGATGATCGCCAGCAGGTCCTGGCTGGGATCCCTGACCAACTGGTCCTTGTGCTTCTCGTAGTACCGGGAGTCCTGCCACAGATGAAGTCGGAGCATGACACGCTGCGCCATCGACTCGCTGATGCTTTGGTTCAACCATGCGCGGAGCGGCTGATCCAGCCAATCTGGCACTCCGTCGTGGAGGGTCGTGTCCAAAGGCTTCCCAGCGAGCCGGTCCCTGAAGGGCTGGAAGGAGCGTGCTGCGGTCACGGGGCGAGGTTACTCCGTGGGGGCGACAGCCCGAACATGCTTAGAGTGACCCGTCTAGCGCTTCCACTCGACCACGTAATTCCGCTGCGACTGGGTCAGACCAGGCGGCGCTGAGTCGTCATTCCGGTTGGCCAGTGGTCAACTGCACTGCGGTGAGGATGGGCAGGTGGGTGCCGGCGAAGGCGCGGCCGGCGGATAGTGCAGGGCGGCCTGGTCGTCGCGTTGGGCCGGAACAAGGCCAGGCAGCGCACTGTACAGGGTGCTACGAGAGACGCCGAGGAGCTTGGCGATCGAGGTCATCGTGCGGTTCGGCTCGGCGAGCAACTGTAGCGCGTACGCGACCTTCTCCGGGGTCATGGCCGGCGGCCGGCCGAGGCGTTGCCCGCGGGCACGTGCGGCGGCCAGGCCCTCGTTGGTGTTGGCCACGATGATGGTCCGCAGGAATTCGGCCAGCGCGGCGAAGACGTGGAAGACGAACATCCCGCCTGCGGTAGTGGTGTCGAGCTTCTCGTGCAGGGACTGGAAACCGACGCCGTGGCGCTTGAGCCGACCGACGATGCCGATCAGGTCCTCCAGCGAGCGGCCGAGCCGGTCGAGCGAGACGACGGTGAGCACGTCGCCAGGCCGGATGTACTCGAACACCTTGGCTAGCTCGGGCCGGTCGGTGTTCTTCCCGGAGGCCTTGTCGAAGAAGCACTTGGCGCAGCCGGCCGCAGTCAGTGCGGCTTGCTGGCGGGCGAGGTTTTGCTCGCGTGTGGAGACTCGCCCATAGCCGACGAGCACACCTGCGAGCGGAGTCGGAGCGAGCAGGTCGTCCTCGGTGGACGTGGGAGTGACGGTCACGCCGCCCAGGGTGCCCAACAAACCCGTCGTCGCGTTGTTGGACACGCCGACTTCTCGGACGGGTTTTTCGGACGCGATACACCCGCTCCGGCGGCAGATCTTGATCTCGTCCGAGAAACGATCGTTTCTCAAACAAGATCAGAAACCCGGAGGGCGCGAGGCACGAAATGCAGCACGCGCAATATCTTGCGATCATCACAAACAAGTGCGCAGAATGTAGGCATGACTCGACGAGACATCTTCACCGACGTGGCCGCGATCCTGTACCCGATCCCGCAACCCGACCCCGGCGAGGAGCACGACGACGGCTTTCTCGCGGCGCGGGACGAAGCTGCCGAGGACCAAGAACGTGCTGCCGAGAACCTGCGGGCCGCGTGGGACGGAGGCGACCAGGACCCGCTGATCGGCGCGCTGGCCGGTGCCCGCCGCGCGAAGGAGGAAGCCGAGCAGCGAATCCGCGAGTTGATCGCCTACGGCCGCGAATTCGTCCAACCCCGCCCCTACACGCTGGGCGACCTGGCCGCAGCCGCCGGCATGTCCATCTCCGGCGTACGCACCGCCTACAGCCACCGCGACGTCGCCCAGGTCGCCGACGCCACCGGCGCCAAGCCCCGAGAGTGGCGAGCCCTCGATCCCGAGGACGGGCAGGCAACGGCATGAGCACAGCGGCCTGCCTCTGCCCAATCCGCTGGCGGCGCCTCTACGCCATGATCGAAGGCACTCGCCACGAGGTGGAACCAAGTCTCGGCGACACCGCGACCAGCCTGCTGTTCCGGGCCTGGTGCGCTGGCTGCGGCGCCGAGTACACCCACCCGTTCCGCATCAGCGCTACGCGGCACCAGGCGGCCTGACCGGGCCGCCCCGTGACCTCAATTGCGCTGGCCGGGCCGGACACGACACCGACTCGATACCCACCGCCAGGACGGGTGTCGGTGACGGCGGAGGTCGACGGCGACGGCCAGGAGACGGGCCTGTTCATGTGATGTACGAGACCGGGGTCGACGCCCGGGAGCCGCAGTACGGTCTATCCGGGAGTGGGTCACCGCGGCCGCGCAGGTTCACCCGGCGGTGCGCCGGCTCTCGGGTCGAAGAACCGCGAGGTGAGGTGGGTCAGTGGGGAGGGCCAGGCGGTGTCGTACGAGCCGATCCCGGGGGCCGCGGCGTCGCCGACGGCGGGGGTGCCGCCGTGGAGAGCATGTCTCGGTGGCGGTCGGCGGACGGCCTGGCGTGGCAGCGGCCGGAGCGTCCGAGTTGGGCGGTCGCTACGGGCGCGGCGCCGTGGTAGTAGTCCTCGCCGAGTGAGTTGATCTTGCGCTCTGACGCTATCTGCGGCGGCTGGATAGTGTGCGCACGCAACCGGGGGTCGTCCTCCAGCCGGGGGTGTTGATGGCAGGCCCGGAGGGCCGGGCTCGCCATCAGCAAGCCTCGGGGTTTGGCAGGTTGGCGATGTCGGGCATCCCGCCCACTACTTACCGGTAGGTATGGCATCTCGCGCATCAGCTAGCGCGTCCTAGGACACGGGTTGTGGCCGTCGTCACATCAGCGTTTTGCCTGCTCAGTGCCTATAAAGACCCCGGTTTAGGGGTGCAGATGCTGCCTTGCTGGGCTTTCGCTCTGTCGGAGCCTGTGCAAAACTTCGCACTGCAAGTTGGTCTGGCGTAGGACCCACAAGTAACTTGCTGGAGTAAAACGAGCTGTAACCTGGCTCTATAAACGGACGAGGCGGACCCTGATCCACTGGGCTTCCCTCCCAGCGGGGATCCGCTCCGCCGCGCTAACGCACCGAGTCGTGGCCCTGCCGTTTAGGTGGGGTCACTTCGGTTCGGGGCTCATGGGTCACATCAGCCCCGTATCCCGGAGGACGGCGTAGACCGCCCCCACGGCGGCGGCAACCCGCGTCACCGCGGTCGCCACCTTCCCGATGATCCGCCACCGGTCGGTGCCGTCTCGCCGAGGTTTCTTACCGCGCCGGCGCACTGGCCGCCGACCCGAGGGTGTTTCCACCGATGTCCTTCCGTCGCAGTAGGTCCGCGTGGACCCGGGAGCCGCGCTCCCGATCGGCGAGCGCGGTGTGTGCGACGGAATTGATCGGTGCGGTCCTCAGCCTAATGGTCACGGCACTCAAGCCGTACCCAACCTGCGTCGAACCGGGTACAGCCTAGGCCCCACCTGGTGACGCTGCGCAACCTCGTCTTGGTGATGGTCGGAGCACGGAACGTCACCAATGGACGGCTCACCAGCAGCAACGCCTGCTGGGGACCCTCATGAGGGTCACAAAATCGCCGTCAAACGGGAGCGCTTTCACCCGATATAAGCCACTCGCACCCCTACCGAGCGCGCATAAGACGTAACTAACTGCACCCTAACGTGGTGCGTCCGGCCCGGAGACGCAACCGGTCTCAGCAGTCGATGACCCCCGGTCAGGAGGTGAACGATGGCAGTGCTGCTTCCGGACGGCCAGTGCGTCCTCCATCGACAGCCCCCACCCGCAGGCCAGGGACGCCCACGGCACGCCCCTGCCCGGCAACACCCCACCTGTCGGGCCGGCGGATGGTGCTGCGACCCGGCAGCCAGACGGGTCTCTTGCTGGAGGATGCCTTCGTAGGTCGTCAGGGCGGGCGCCTCGATGCCGAGCGTGGGGGCTTGCGTCGAGGCTGCCGACGATCACCGCGTGCCGGTCGCCGAGCAGCGATGCGATGATCGCGCCGGCGCCGGCCCACGACACGTCCGTTTCGGACATCGGCATCGTGCTGGGGTGGCGCTGAAGGTGGGTGTTGTGCGCGAAGGTTAGCGTCGGTCCGCGATGCGCCTCGGCCGAGCGCACGCCTTCTGCCTCCAGCAAGATCACCCCCTGTTGTCTCAGATGGTGGACCGGATCAGCGAGACGTCCCTGGGCGCGGGCGCCTGGTCCAGCGTGGTGGACGACGGTGTCGGGGCTTGTGCCGACGGGGTTGACCTGGGCGGTCTCTTTTGCCGTCAGCCGGAGCGTAAGGGCGCACAACCAGTGCGCTGATAACCGCTGCGGCGCGCCGGAACCCGGCTGTGTACTGCACTCTGTCACCACCGTCTCGCATCATGTATAGATGGCGGGTGCTCCACGCTGATCAGGCGGCCAACCGACCCCACGCGGAGCACCCTGACCGACCAGCCAGTCAGCACCGATCGGCACGGATAACCCTCCCCGGCGCCCGCAATGTCGGGAAAGGGAACCCGGCAGACTCCCGACAACATCGCCGTTGCCGGGCCCACCTCTCGTGCCTCAAGGACGATCCGAATGAGCACCGCCGCTCACCGCTCGCCTGACCGCAACACCCGCCCGTACGTCGTGGACGAAGCCACGATCCGGCGGCGCAGCGCCAACCCCGACGCTGCCGAGTACACCCTCTACGTGCGTAGCCTCATCGACGACTACCTAGGCATCGGCGGGCAGTCGGCGATTATCCGCAACGCCCGCAAGCGTCGTCTGGACTTTCCCGGCTTGAACCGGCAGAAGCTGTCCGAGCAGCTCAGCCGTTACCGCCTCGGCCCGACGTGGGAGATGACCGAGCTGATCATTGGGTGTCTGCCGGACAGTTGCGACATCGCCAGCATCCGGGCCCTCGCCGCGGGTTGGTACGAGTGTGCGCGCGGTCACCGGCCCCACGGCTACAACGGCCCGGTCAGCCGGCCGCCTGGCAAACCGGGCCAGCGCAACGTGCCCGAGAGCGAGCCGGTCGTGCCGGTCCTGCAGCGCAAGATCGCCCGGCTGCAGGACCGCCTCAGGGAGGAGACTGCACGCTACATCGACAACCTGCGGGCCTCGGAGAACAGCCGCAACTACGAGGTGCGCCGCGCCAACCAGCTCGAAGCGCAGTTCCACCAGACCAGGGACGAGCTGCTCCGGGTGAAGACCATCGCCGCGGAGGTCGCCACCCTTCGGGAGGATTACGCCCGCCAGTGCGTCTACCTGGAACTCATCGCCGCGCCGGCTCTGCGCGGCAAGCCGATCATCGACCTGCCGGAACCGCCCGCCGCCCGCCGCCGGATCCGCCTTGGGCACCTGGTGGCCACCATCGACCCCCAGGCCCCGCCGGCGCGGCGGGCGCTGGCCCGCTACCTGTGCGTCTACGCCGAGTTCGCCGGCGTGTCTCCCACCGAGCTGGCCAGCAGGGCCGACATCGCCGCGACGGTGACGATGGACGTCCTCGCCGGGCGCTTGGTGCCCACCACCGCTCACGCCACTCGCCTGACCGCCGTGCTGGACTGCGTGCCGGAAACCCTGCGGCACCTGACGACCGCCGCCAGCAACGCCACCGCCCTCGACGAGTGCTTCTGGAACATCGCCAGCACCGTCGACCAGACCATTTCATCAGCGCACGTCCCCGGCGCTGGCGGGGCTGTCGGGTCGGATCCCGACAACCGCGCAACACACCCGCACACCGATCCGACACCACCGTCCAGCCCGATCGCCGAACGGCTCCGGCAACTCGCCACCCTCTACCGCGACGGGCTGATCAGCGACGGTGAGTACGCCGAACAACGCGAGCGCATCCTCGGCGAGCTGTAGGACCTGCCCGTCGAGCCGGCGCCCACCAGAAGTGCTCGCTCAGCTTCCCGATGCCGACGGTCTGTGATTCCCCCGGCATCAACGGACCCGCTACACCTTGATCAACACCGATACGCTCGTCCTGACTAACTAGGAGGTACGAACCATGACCGAGCAGTCTGTGCTGGCCAACCTGGGCCAGTTCGAGTGGGACTCGACCGAGTCCGTTTCGTACGAGGTCGCCATTGAGGCGGTCAGCCAGGCGGCCGCCGCCATCGCCCCGCTCATTGCCACCGCCCGGCAGCACGACGACGACGCCGCCGTCGCGGAGTTGGTCAGCCTGCGGAAGCAGTGCATCGCCGCGCGTAACGAGCTGCGGCCGACCGACCACCAGGCGGTCGCCGACGCCACGCAGCGCTACCGGGCTCTGGCCGAGCAACTCGGTCGGCGTGCTGCCTGATGCCGATCGACCCGAGACGCTACCTGCTTCCCGAGGAGCAGTCGCAGCGGATCTTCCGCGAGGAGATCGCGTCGGAGGAACTCGCCCACGGGGTGTCCCAAGACCAGCCGGTGGTCGTCTTTGTCGCCGGGCAGCCCGGCGCGGGCAAGACCATGACCACCGAGTCGGTCAAGCGTGAACTCGATCAGCGTGGCGGCGCGATCGTGGTCAACTCCGACTTCTACAAGCCCTACCACCCTGAGTACAGCAGGCTGCTGCGGGAGGACGACCGCAACGCCGCGCCGTACACCAGCATGGACGGACGCCGGTGGATGGCTGCGGCCGAGCAGTACCTCATCGACCGGCGAGTCGACACGATCATCGAGACGACGATGCGGGACCCCGGAGACTTCCTGGAGCCTGCGGCGATGTTCCGCGCGGCCGGCTACCGGGTGGAGGCCGCGATCATGGCGGTGCCCGAGCCGCTCAGCAGACTCGGCATCGTCCACCGCTATCACGACCAGGTCCAGAAGCTCGGCCACGGCAGATTGACCGCTCGGGACAACCACGACGCCTCCTACCAGGGTGTCCGCCAGGCCGCCGAGGCGATCGACCGGGAGCGGGTGGTCGACGTCGCCACCGTCTACCGGCGCGGCAACCACCAGCTGCACATCAACTACCTCGACGCCGCCGGCTCGTGGCGCTGGCTGGCAGGCACCGCTGTGGCCATCGACGCTGAGCGCCAACGGCAGTGGACCCCAGAGGAGACCAAGAAGTTCGCGGCCACGGTCAAGCAGCTCACCGACGAGATGGGCCCCGAGTGGTACGGAGAGCTCCGGGACATCGTCCGGCTGGCGACACCTCTCGCCGACCCGCAGACGCCGCTGCCTCAGATCGTCGACGTCTCTCCCGGGATCACGGCGGCCGCGCGGGCCTTCCCGACCAGCACCCGTCAGTCCCTACACCGGCAGCCGGCGGTGCGCGACGCCGAGTCGGCGCCACCGAAGCCGAGCCGTGGAGCCTCCAGAGGCGAGGAACCCAGCCGCTGACTCAGGGGATTCCAGAGGCAGGTGGTAGGTGGTCGACCCAGTACCGCCGGCACGTCCATCTGGCACCCTTAGATATCCGGCGCCGCCAGGCCGGCATGATCGGCGCAACCATCGGACCCGCACCTCGCCGCGCTGGCCGCCGAGCATGGCGTCCAGCCGGTGCGGCTGGCACACCGAGCGCCGAACCAACGAGCGGTCGGCTGGCGGTGTCAGGATCCGAACATGTGCCGGTCTGCGGCCCGCGGGGCATACCCCGGTCGTTCGCCGTCTGAAAGCCGAGGGTCGGAGACTCTGCCTTACCCAAAGTCCATGATCATTCCGAACGGTCCGCTGCCCTCTGCTTCGGCCGTCGCGGCTGCTTCGTTTCTTCCATCTCAGGCTCCTGCTTCAGCTTGATGTCCTTGAGGCCGGCGTTGTGGGCGCGCATCGCCATGCCCGTGTCGTAGGTGACTAGGTGGACGGGCCGTTCGGCGAGCGTCTGCAGGACGACAGCGCGGTCGATGATCTCGTCGTCTGGCCTCGACTGTCGGAGGTGCCCAGGTGAGTCGAATAGGACGTCGAGCCTGACCCGGCCTCGGGGAGTTTCGTTGTCAGAGAGGTCAGCAGGCCGGATCAGGCCGCCGTTGCGGAACAGGCGGTCGATATAGGCGACGCCGTACCGGGCGCGGGCCCGCCCCTTGCCGTCCCCGGTCCGCTTGAGGCGGTCCAGCTCGTCGACCACGACCATTGGTACGACGATGCGGAGCGGCTCGAACGCCCGGTAGATCAACGCATGGACGTCGAGGTCCTCGATTTCCTGCGGGTGGTGCATAAACACGTTGGTGTCGAGCACGACCAAGAGGTCGTCGCCCTCGAATCGCTGCGTCTGCTGCTGGAGGTCGGCGATCGTGGCGCCGAAGTCGTCCACCCGCTCGGTGAGCTGCTGGTTTACCAGTGCCCTGACGATCCGGGGGCCGGTCGTCGCCACGGCCAGGGAGGAGAGCGACGAGAGCACCACCTCGTAGCTCTTCGTGGGAACGAGTCGATCCAGGTCGCTGGGCCGGATCTGGCTGCGTAGCCGGCGACGGGCCTCCTGGACCCACTCCAGGTAGGCGGTGGCGCGGTCCTCGGCGCCCTGCTGACCGCCGCCCTGTTGGTTTTCGATGGCGAAGCGGAGTTCGGTCAGCGCACTGAGCAGGGCCTTGTGACTGGCCCCCGGGATCGGGTTGATGAGCACCTCGCGATCCTTCACCGCCTGGCCGGAGCCGCGCTACCCGAGGCGTCGGCAGCCGAGTGCCCCGTAGCGCGCAGCACGGTGGCGGTGTCCGCGGCCTTGCGGACCTGTACGCCAGCACCGCTGGCGGCCCCCGGGGCGGTAGGCGCGGCGCGGTGCGCGGCGCGGTGCGCGGCCGGGGCCCGCTCCACCTGACACCGACGCCAAGTGTGACAGCCTTCACAGTAGGGCGATGGGGGTTTTCAGCACATGAAGCGCATAGGCGAGGGACATGCCCTCGTATGACAGCCTGCAACCGCAGGGCAGGGCGGGATTTATTGTCCGCTCTGCCGAAAACTCGTTCACCGACCCTATCGCCGACTTGCTGCAGCAAATCGAGGCGGACATCGAGCTCGAGTCCTCACCGGACCGCCGTAGAGCGGAATCCCGGCTGGCCGACCAGCGCCTCGTCGAGCAGGTCCGCTTCGAGATGACTCTGAAACGAGAGTGGGACGGCGTCGCTCACCGTCAGCTCTTCAACGACCTATGGCTGTACGCCCTGCCCGTGGTCAAAGCGTTCCTCAAGAGGAACAAGATGCGGCAGGTGCTGCAGCGCTACGCCCCCGAACGCGCGGTCCCCATGCGGCCCGAGGACATGGTCGTGCTGGCCAACTCCGACGAGGCCCGCACCGAGCTAGCACTCGACATCATCGCTGCTGCGGTCGAGAACTTCCGTCACCGCGCCATCGGCCAGCGCAAGTGGAAGGCGTCGATGGGCGGCGCCTCGCTGCGCACCTACTTCATCGGCACCTGCGCCCTCGCCTTCCCCCGCGCGTACAAAAAGTGGTCCAAGGCCCGCGCCGGGGAGCTGGAGCGGCTGGCAACCCAGCACGAGATCGACTTCGAGGAGATCGGCGGGATCATCGCCCGCGACCTCGCCGACCCCGCTGCCATAGCGGGCATCCGCGTCGACCTCCAGAAGATCGTCGACCTGGCGACGCCCACCACCAAGCTCATCCTCGGGATGCTGGCCCACGACATGACCCAAGTGCAGATCGCCGACGAGCTTGGTCTCACTGTGCGCGCGGTGAACCGCCGCCTAGCGCACTTCCGCCAGCGCGTCGCCAACCCGATTCGTCCCCAGAACGGACGTAAGCCCATCGGATCGAAGAGACCTATCAGGTCGAACGGGCTCCACCGATCGAACCGGGGGGCCGTAGCATGAAGGTCTCCACCCTGGCCGGCGGACTCGGTTTCACCGGACTGGCCAACATCATGGCCGGTGCGATCGGCGCGCCCTGGTGGGCTCTCCTGACGGTCACCGTCCTCGGCATCATCTGCACCACCGTCATCGGCCTCGCCCAGGTGCTCATGCCACACGAGTCACACGACAAGGTGCTGCTCTGGAACGGATTCTGGGAGTACCGGGAACGGCGCCGCACGAGCGTTACCGCGAAGAAGCGTCGTGCGCATCGAGCCGTAGGCGCCACCGCCAGGAAGGAAGCTAACGTCATCGACCTGCCCCGTTCGGGCACGACCAGCGAACGAACGCCTGCTCGATCACCGTGAACCTCAAGGCCGTGGCGCCGAGGGCCTGGTTGAGGCGGGATGGGCTGGCTTGTGTGTGCCCCGCCCCGGTGGTCACCGCGGGCCCTCAGCGCAGACTACGACGCCGAAGTGCGCCGTAACCGTCTTAGACGGTTTCGGCGCGCTGTCATGGGGCGAGGACTAGTCGAAGATGCGCTCAACGACGGCGGCCTGCTCGGCGGCGCCGGCGCGGAAGTAGCGGGCGGTGGTGTCGAGAGAGGCGTGGCCGAGCAGGGCTTGGACCTGGGCCGGGTCGGCGCCGCCTTGGCGGAGCCGGGTGGCGTAGGTGTGGCGCAGTCGGTGCGGGCGCAGTCCGGGCAGGCCGACGTCGGCGCCGACGGCGAGGACGATCTGGGTGATGCCGGAGGTCGTGAGCCGGCCGCGTTGCCCGGTCCACAGCGGCCCCGGCTCACCGCCCCGGTGGCGGATCCAGGCGGTGAGCCGGTCGCGGGCCGGGGCCGGCACCGGGACCTGGCGGACTTCGTCGCCTTTGCCGTGCAGGCGGATGGTGCCGGTGCGGGCGGTGAGGGCGAGGTCGTCGACGTCGAGGCGGGCGCACTCCTCCGCCCGGGCGCCGGTGTAGAGCAGCACGGTCACGATCGCGGCGTCGCGGACGCCGCGGCGGTCAGCGGCGCGTTCCACCGCTCCCTGCTCCTTCGGCGTCAGCGCGTCGGGCTCGCCGGGGCGCGGCACCCGGGCCCGCTTGACCTTCAGCCGCAGGCCGGCGCCGACCTCGTAGAGAAGGTCGACGGCGGCGAGGGCCTGGTTCACGGTGGACGGGCTGGCCTTGGTGGCGATGAGGTGTCGGCGCCAGGCGGTGACGGCGGCCTCGGCACCGACCTGGTCGACGAAGGCGTCCGGGTGCTCGCCGGCGTGCTGGCCGAGCCAGGCGGCGTACGCGCCGGCGCGGGCCCGGTACGCCTTGGTGGTGTTGGCCGCCAGGGCGCACCGGTCGAGGTGCCGGTGCAGCGCCGCGAGGGCCCGGTCGACGGCAGCGGCCGGGCCGTCGGGTCGTAGCGGGACGACCTTCGCCGTCGCGGTCCGGGTCATAGCCGCCACCGTCCTTCTTATCCGCTGAGTTTCAGCCGGTCCTTCAGCCACCGCTGAAAGACGTTATCCGCTGAGATCCTAGGCGGACTCAGCGGATAAGGACAGTTATCCGCTGAGGGCGGCGAACACGGATGCCGCACTCCCCAAACTCCGGCCGCACGGCCAGCAACGGAGCGCGCCGCCTGACTCGCTGGAGAAACGCATGGGTTGAATCCGCACCCCGAACGCTGGCGACGGTCTTGGCCTCGAGGTGGCATGGTGAGCATGGGTACGACCTGCGAGTGGTCGCCACGCCCAGTGATGTGTGGGAGAAGGTCAAGCCCGATGATGACGCTGAGGTCGAAGTAACAGAGTTCCTTGTTCACGATGTTGACCCGCTCGCGATCCTCTGGCAGATGGACGCACGTGTTCGAGTTGAAGATGCGGCTTCGCGGGGCTCGGCGGTCGCCAGATGCGGGTCCGGGCGTTGTCTGACTTCCTTCAGAGCTGTTCGTAGATGAGATTTCGGATCGCTCGACGGCGCGCACGCCTCGACGACCGCCGGCTTGTTATCGCATGACTACGCTTCGTTCATGCTGAAGCGATGGTTGTCCACGGGTGAGTCAGGTCCGGCAGCTTCCCACGGGGAGGCAGAGGAGCAGAAGGATCGACGCAAAAGTTACCTCGCCGAGTGCGCCAAGATCCGACAAGTATGGGATCGCACCGTCGGATCCCCCCGCGGCCTCCTGCCCGGCGCCACGCTAGATCCGGCCCTCACCCCGCAGGGATGGTACGGCCACGTCCAGGGCACGATCACACAGACGGATGCCCTTTACGGCTCCGGTGAGCGCAAGGCGCTGGCGCGCGCAGTCGAAAACGCGTATGAGCTTCCTCCAGGCGCAGTCCTGATCGGCGACAGCTGGACGGGAGTCCCGGACTCGGTCGCTCTCTGGGCTTACTCGCGCCCTGGCGAGGTCGACTACTACGAACGGCTGCCCCACACGGTGTTCGGCAAGGAATGGGCGGACAAGGAACCGGTTCCCGGTCAGCTCACCGATCTGGAGCGCTCTGAGTTGCGCGACTGGACGCGCAAGCACCTGTCCATGCTGAAGGTGCTTCGCAGCGGAGGGCACGTCGACATGGAGCAGGTCAACCGGCGGTACAACCGGATGCGCGGCGCCATCCTGGACGCTCTCACCCGCGCCAGCGTCGAACAGGTACGCGACATGGTGGTCGACTGCGGCCTCGACTACCTAACTGCCGGAGAGGACGTCGGCAGGCGACTCGGCCTCCCTCACCCGCGACGCCCGTGACCATGATCCGCGCCTAGGGCCTGTGTCGAAGTCGATCCCAGCACTTCTTATTGGGGCCACGCGCAGGATTGGCTCAGACTATGGCCGTTGTGCCGGCTGGATTACCCCGCCGCCGTCACAGACCAGCGGCGGGCCAGCGCCGTTGCTGCAAGAAAGGCAGCGAGGACAATCGCCACCTCGGCCGCGATCGCCGATGGGGTGAGCGGGAAGTTGAGCGACCAGGCGAATGTGACCGCAGCGGCGATCGCGGCTGCGATAGCGGGCGGCAGCAGCAGTGTCATCCGCGCCGCAGTGTGTCGGATGTGGGGCGCGTCTCGTAGGGCGATGCGTACGGCGAGGACGGCGCCGGCGACGACAACCGCTGCGACGCCGCCGTAGAAGACACCAGCGGCAAGCCACAACGGCACGCGCACGCTTCGCGGCAGGTCGAATGCCGCCACGAATGCCTGGTGCAGGCTAATGACCACGACGTAGCCCACGACGAGGGAGAGCATCGCGCCTGCGGTCGCAACGCCGAGTACCTGGCCGTACCGCGGCGGGGTGCGCTCCACGCCGGCTTCCTCGGCGATTCGCAGGGCGAACTCGGTAGGGTCAGCGCCGAGAAGCTCTGCGGGATCGAGCCCGTCGGCGGCTGCTGCCTCAAGCTCGGCGCGGAGGTCGGCCGTCAGAGTCACCCGGTCGCGACGGTGAATGCCGAGAGCGCGCCACTCGCGGTCTGCGGCGGCGAGGAGATTGTCAACGGCCGACGTCGACGTGCTCATGGTCGTCTCCTGGGTTCGGTGGACGGACGGCGAGTGTTGCGTTCACGACGCTGGCGAACTGAACCCACTGCTCGCGCCAAGCACGCAGTCGATCGTGGCCGGTATCGGTGAGCCGATAGACCTTGCGGGGTGGGCCGTTGGGACTGGGCTGCAGCGCGTTGGCAATGAGCCCCAAGCGGTGCAATCGGGTGATCAACGGGTAGACGGTGCCGTAGCTCACCGTTCCAAATCCGGCGGTGTCGAGTCGGCGGACGAGTTCGTAGCCGTGCGCCGGCTCGCCGGCAAGCAGCGCAAGCAGGCACATGTCCAGGCAGCCGCGCAGTAGCTGGGCCTGCCGCTCGGAAGCGACATCCGACCCACCTGCTGCCGCTATCATGCGCCACACAATACGGCCCGGTACTATGCGTCGTCTAGTAGGTCATCGCCAGAAGCCGGTCATAGCCACTCGTTGATGGCGGCGAGATGGATGGTTGCCTCGTACCGGACGGCCAGCTTGTCGAAGCGGGTGGCCACGGCGCGGTTGCGCTTGAGTCGGTTGATGCCGCACTCCACGGCGTGACGTTGTTGGTAGAGGTGCGGGTCGAAGGCTGGTGGTCGGCCGCCTTTGGATCCCTTGGCTCGCCGGTGAGCGTCCTGGTCCGTCTTGCTCGGGATGGTTGCTGCTATTCCGCGTCGGCGCAGGTAGGCCCGGTTGGCTTTCGATGTGTACGCCTTGTCGGCCAGGACGCGGTCCGGGCGGGTCCTCGGGCGTCCGGTGTTCAGCCGCGGGACGCGGATGGCGTCCAGGACCGGGATGAACTGCGGACTGTCGCCGCGGTGTCCGGCGGTCAGCACGATGGCGAGGGGCTTCTGTCCTTGCTCGCAGCCCAGGTGCAGCTTCGTGGTCAACCCGCCGCGGGACCGGCCGAGCGCGTGATCAGCCGGCTCAACCATGACACCGCCGGGTGGTTCAACCTGCAGATCCCCCTTTTCCTCGCCCCAGCAGCGTGCTGGTGGGCGCGGGCACTGGTCGAATCCACCGACACGTCCCAGGTGATCCGGCCGGCCGCGTCGGCAATGGTCTGCAGCGCGGTGAGCACCCGCTGCCACGTTCCGTCGCGTTGCCACCTGCGGAACACGGCATACGCCGCCGACCAGGACCCGTACTGCGGTGGCACGTCCCGCCACGGGGCGCCCACCCGGATCCGCCACCGGATCCCGTCGATCAACTGCCGTCTGCTCCACAACGACGGTCGACCCGACCGCTTCGGCGCCGGCAGCAACGGTTGCAGCACCGCCCACTGCGCGTCGGTCAGGTCGTGCCGCCTCGTCACCGCTAGGGTGTCCACGAGGTCTCCGGTGGTCTCCGGTTTTTCTTGGTCGTTAAACCATCTACCGGAGACCTAGCCATATCTCGATCTCCGACACGCGAAGATCCTCAAGCCAGCTCAAGCCCTGGCCCCGACTTCGACACAGGCCCTAGCAGGCCAGGTGCCGCAGCACGGGCACGCCGGTACCAGACCGCCGGTACGCGGCCGGATCCGGCCGTACCCGCAGGTCATCGTCACCGTCGGCTTGCTGGCCGGGCCGGCGACCTCAACCCGCCCACCGCCAGCGAGCCTCAGTGACCGGCCACGCCAGGGGTGAAGGTGTGTGTCGGCCGGACCTGCGGCGGACCAACTCGGTGGCGCGGGTAGGGGAAAGTGATCAGGTGCAGCCTACCGTCCTCTCATGGATCACCGCGCTTGGTCTTCTGTTGGCGCCGGTGGTCACCGGCGTGTCCACTCTGGCCGCCGTGCGAATGACCGAACGGGCCAACCGCCGGCGACACGCAGAGCAGGAGCGGGCGGTGGCGGACGAGAAGATCGAGGCCGTAACGACAGAGCTGACCCGCGCCACGTTCACATTACTGTCGGCGCTGGCGACGCAGCAGCCGCGATGGAACTCGTGGAAGCCGCGCCTGCTGACTCTCGGCCAGGCATGCCTTGAGCTTCAGGCCGGACGGAGCACCCTGGGCCTGGCCTACGGCATGACGCGGGCCAGCCAGGTCGTCCTCGATTGGCATGAGCGGTCGATGGCCGCCGCCGAGGATCTGGTCGGCACGCCGTACCGGCAGTTTACCGACGCGGTCAGCCAGGCCGTGCTGCTCCCTGACGAGGACCTCGTGGCCGCCGTTCTCGGCCTGGCGGAAGCGGCCGCCGCAGCGGCGGCCGCGTACGGGGCGGACAACCTGTACCAGGCCAAGACGGCCGCCGCTGGCCGGCAGGCCGCCGATGCCGCCCTGCAGGAAGCTCTCGCCGCCGTCACCCGAGTGGCGCGGGAGCGTCTGCGTCCGCCTGCGCCCACGCCGCAGCGGCGGTGGCGGTGGCGGTGGCGGCGTACGCGTCGATGACCCGCCCGCCGGACGTGCAGATACACCAAATGGTGGCTTGCCGGACAGCCTCGGTGAGCTTCGGCAGCGTCTGCTCCAGGGGGGCTGCTGACAGGCGAAGCGGCGAGCATAATGCGTCGTCATGATCGGCGGCTGGCATCGAAAGCCAGACCGGCTGTAGAGGGCGGGGTAGATGTGGTCGGACTGACGCTGGAGTCGGCGATCTCGCGTTACGGCAAGGCGGCGAAGGACAAACTCGCTGCAGTCGCGGTGCGGGGTGAGCCGGAGGACCAGCTTCGTGGTCCGGTCGAGAAGCTGCTGGCGGACCTCGCTGCGCTGTGTCGGCTCGATCCGGCGGCGTTGGTGGTGGTGGGCGAGTCGTCTCTGGCTGACCTGAAGACCCGCCCAGATTTCGCGGTGAGCTATCGGCATGGGCTGGTCGGGTTTGTCGAGCTGAAAGCGCCGGGGAAGGGTGCGGATCCACGTCGGTTTAAGAACCCCCATGATAAGGAGCAGTGGCGCAAGCTTCAGGCGCTGCCGAACTTGATCTATTCCGATGGTGACTCGTTCTCTCTGTGGCGTAACGGGGAGCTGGTCGGTCAGGTGGTTCACCTGACCGGGGATATCGGCGCGAGCGGTAAGGCGCTGGCCGCGCCGCCTCAGCTGCTGGCCCTGTTCCAGGACTTCTTCTCGTGGGCGCCGGTCCCGCCGCGTAGCGCGAAGCAGTTGGCGGAGGTGACCGCTCGGCTGTGTCGTCTGCTGCGGGCTGAGGTCGCTGAGCAGCTCGACCGGGCGGATCCGACGCTGACGGGGCTGTACGACGATTGGCGTCACCTGCTGTTCCCGGAGGCAACGCACGAGGAGTTCGCTGACGGGTACGCCCAGACGGTCACGTTCGGTCTGCTGTTGGCGCGGGTTCAAGGGGTGAGTCTGGCCGGAGGGCTCGACGGGGCGGCCAGGAAGTTGGCGGACCGGCACTCTCTGATCGGCAAGGCGTTGGAGGTGTTGACCGACCCGGTGGTGCGGGACGCTTCCCTGGCGACCTCGGTGGCCACCTTGAGCCGTGTGCTGGGTGCCGTGGACTGGCCGACGATCTCCCGGGGGGAGACGGACGTCTGGCTCTACTTCTACGAGGACTTCCTCGCCGAGTACGACAACGCGTTGCGCCGCAGAACGGGCTCTTACTACACCCCAGTCGAGGTGGTGCGGGCCATGACGGGGCTGGTCGACGAGGTGCTGCGGGACCGGTTGGACCTGCACGACGGGTTGGCCAGCAACAACGTCACGTTGATTGACCCTGCGTTGGGTACCGGGACGTTCCTGTTGGAAGTGCTTCGGGTTATCGCGGAGCGCATCACCGAGGACCGTGGTGAGGGTGCTGTGCCGGCCGGCGTCTCTGCCGTGCTGTCGCGTCTGGTCGGCTTCGAGATCCAGCTCGGGCCGTTCGCGGTGGCGCAGTTGCGGCTGCTGGCGGAGCTGGCCGACCTCGGGGCACATGATCTGCCGGAGGGATCCCTTCGCACCTACGTGACTAACACGTTGGCGAATCCGTTCGTGGAGGAGCAGGGCTTCGGCTCCTGGTACGAGCCGATTGCCCGGTCACGTCGCGCCGCGAACAAGATCAAGCGGGAAGAGCCGGTCCTCGTGGTGCTCGGGAACCCGCCGTACAAGAACAAGTCCCGGGGCAAGGGCGGGTGGATCGAGTCCGGCAACAAGGACGTGGGCCAGCGGGCACCCCTGGCGGACTTCATTCCGCCCGCCGACTGGGGTGTGGGCGCGCACGTCAAGCACCTCTACGACCCGTACGTCTACTTCTGGCGGTGGGCCACCTGGAAGGTCTTCGACCACCACCCCGAGGCCCGCCGCGGCGTCGTCTGCTTCATCACCCTCTCCGGGTTCCTGGACGGGCCGGGCTTCCAGCGGATGCGTGACTACCTGCGCCGCACGGCCGACCAGATCTGGGTCATCGACTGCACCCCCGATGGCCACCAGGCCGACGCCAACACCCGGATCTTCCAGGGCGTTCAGCAGCCGGTCTGCATCGTGCTCGCCGCCCGCGACGAGTCGACCACCGCCGACCAGCCGGCTCGGGTACGGTTCCGTAGCCTGCCCAAGGGCCACCGGTCGGACAAGCTCACCGCCCTCGGTGCCGTCACCCTCACTGGTGAGGGTTGGCTGGACTGCCCCGACGACTGGCGGGCACCGTTCCTACCCCCGGGCGGCGACCAGTGGAGCAGCTTCCCCAGCCTCGATGACCTGCTGCGCTATTCCGGGTCCGGGACCATGCCCGGCCGGACCTGGGTGATCGCGCCGGACCAGGAGACACTGCGCCAACGCTGGCACGCGCTGACCACGGCGAAGCCGGCGGACAAGCCGATGCTGCTGTCCGAACACAAGCGCGACCGAAGGGTGGACACTGTCCTCGCTGAAGGACTGCCGGGCTTCCCGGCCACCCGCACGCCGATCGGTGACGAGACCGACCCCTGCCCACCGCCTGTGCGAATCGGCTACCGGTCCTTCGACCGCCAGTGGATCATTCCGGACAAGCGCCTGATTAACCAACCCAACCCGACCCTGTGGTCGCTGCGCTCGGAGCGGCAGGTCTACCTGACCGCGATCCGTGCCGTCGCACCGACGAGCGGACCTGCGGTCACCTTCACCGGGGAGATGCCCGACCTGGACCACTACCACGGACGTGGCGGCAGGGCCTATCCGTTGTGGCTGGACCGGGACGGGATGGCCTCCAACGTGGTGCCCGGCCTGCTGGAACTGCTCACCCGCACCTACGGCAACCCTGTCCGCCCCGCGGACCTGTTCGCCTACCTGGCCGTCGTGCTCGCGCACCCCGCCTTCCCGACGACGTTCGCCGAGGACCTGAGCACCCCCGGCATCCGCGTCCCGCTCACCGCCGACCCCGACCTGTTCCGCCGGGCCGTCGAGACGGGCGAGCGAGTGCTCTGGCTGCACAGCTACGGCCAGCGCTACCACAACCCGGCAGCCGGCAGGCCCCGGCGTAGCCCACGCCTGGACCGGGACACCGCGCCGAAGGTACTCGCCGGGCACCCCATCCCCTCTGCCCCGGAGCAGATGCCCGACGGTCGACTCGGCTACGACGCCGACAAGCACGAGCTGATCGTTGGCACCGGCCGGATCGGTAACGTCACCCCGCAGATGCGCGCCTACGAGGTGTCTGGGGTCAACGTGCTGGACAAGTGGTTCAGCTACCGCCGACGTACCCGAGAACGGCCGGTGATCGGGGACCGCCGGGTTTCTGCGCTCAACGACATCCAACTCGACCACTGGCCTGACGACTACACCATCGAGCTAATCGACCTGCTCAACGTGCTGGGACTGCTCATCGACCTGGAACCCGCCCAGGCGGCAATCCTCGCCGACATCATCACCGGCCCGTTGGTAACCGGCCCCGCCTTGGAACAGGCCGGGGTCCTTCCGGTGGACCCCGCCGCTCGCAAGGTCGCCAAGCCGACCGCACTGTCGCCCGACGAACAGGCTTCGCTCTGGTAAAGCCCCTCGCCACCACCGCCTGATTGGCCCGCCCGTAGTTTCCGGACCAAAAACAACTTCAGCGCTGGTCAAAGATGAAATGACAATCCTGGGCTCCAGGCGTTCGCGCAGGGCCCCTGACCAGGGCTGGAGTTGTTTTGGTCCGGAAGCTACGGCGAGGCCTGTCGCCCGGGCTTGCTGGATCTGTCGCGCATCACCTGGCGGAGCTGCGTCGTACATCAGTTGTCGGATCACATCGAGGCCAGGCATTCGCTCGGCGGTGGCACGGATGGTGCTACCGCCTGGTTTGCTCGCCGTCGTCACGCTCGGCAAGCAGAATCCCCAGGTTGTTCATCGCCCTGGTGTTGCCGGTGTCGGCCGCCCGCCGAAACCACTGCTCCGCCTCCTGCTCCTCACCACGCCCGGCAAGGAGAACCCCCAGGTTGTTCATCGCCTCGGTCTCGCCGGCGTCGGCCGCCCGCCGATACCACCGCTCCGCCTCCCGGCCATCACCACGCTTAGTAGCAAACCGAACCCCCAGGTTGAACATCGCCTCGGTGTCGCCGGCGTCGGCCGCCCGCCGATACCACTGCTCCGCCTCCTGCTCCTCACCACGCCCGGCAAGGAGAACCCCCAGGTTGTTCATCGCCCCGGCGTTGCCGGCGTCGGCCGCCCGCCGAAACCACTGCTCCGCCTCCTGCTCCTCACCACGCCCGGCAAGGAGAACCCCCAGGTTGCTCATCGCCTCGGTCTCGCCGGCGTCGGCCGCCCGCCGATACCACCGCTCCGCCTCCTGCTCCTCACCACGCCCGGAAAACAGAACCCCCAGGTTGTTCATCGCCCCGGCGTTGCCGGCGTCGGCCGCCCGCCGATACCACCGCTCCGCCTCCTGCTCCTCACCACGCCCGGCAAGGAGAACCCCCAGGTTGCTCATCGCCACGGTCTCGCCGGCGTCGGCCGCCCGCCGATACCACCGCTCCGCCTCCTGCTCCTCACCACGCCCGGAAAACAGAACCCCCAGGTAGAACATCGCCCCGGGGTGGCCGGTGTCGGCGGCGGTACGCCAGGCTTGTTCGGCGACGTCTGGCCGTGGGGTGTAGGCCTGCACGCCGATGTTGGCAGCTTGGCGGGCAGTGGCAATGGCGAGCAGGGTGGTCCAGACGTGGTCGGGGACTGGGGTGGTGGCAAGAGGGCCTTGGCCGGTGGTGGTGCGGTCGAGCAGGTAGTCAGAGGCGGTGTAGGTGTCGCTCTCGTGGGGCAGCAGGCAGGAGTTGGCACCAAGGACACGTTCGCACGCCCATGCGAGTCCTTCACCAATGGTGGGCAGGTCGGCGCGGTGTCTCCAGGCGGGGGACAGGTAGGGGCGGTAGAGCTTGGCCAGGATGTCGCGGGAGACCGGGACGGTGTAGCCGGCGCGGCGGCAGTCCACCCCCGCACTAATGAGGGCCTGTCCGACCTCGAACATGGGTCCGTCGCCGATGGACCAGCGGCGCATCATCGCCGGACCGGCGGCGAGGTATTCGGCGAACCCAACTTCGGCGGCCAGCGCGGCGGCAATCCGGTCGTCGCCGGTGGTCTCGGCGGCTGTACGTTCCTGGTCGGTGAGATGCTGGCCAACCGGGATTCGGCGTCGGCCGCGGATCTGGGCCACCAGCTTGGCGGCAGCCTCGTCCATGCCGGCGGCGAGTTCTGCGCCATCGCGGCCTCGGGTGGCGGCGTGGTCCAGGCGGGAAAGTTCCTCGTCGCGGATGGTGGCCACCAGCACCACATCGGCCCGCCCGGAGGGGCACAATCGCTGAAGCAGCGCCTGGTCGACGCCTCCAGGTGTGAGGAAACGTTCCAGGTCATCGAGCCACACCACGGCGTCGCTAATCGGATAGCCGGCCTCGACCAGCTCCCTGAGTGCCCCCGGCTCTGCCGGGACGAGCAGCCGGTGAGTGGGACGTAGCCGGCGGATGGCCTCAAAAGCGCTGCGGCTCTTACCGGCGGCTGCCCTGCCATGCAACAGCACGATCCCGCCCTCGGCGATGGCCCATTCCAGGTTTTCGTCACCGGTGCGAGAAACGTAGGGGGGAAGGTCGCGGGCGTGGTCATCGGTGTCGATGGCGGATTTGACGCCTAGGTCGAGCGGGTCGACCTGCTCGACCAGTGGCGGCTGCCCGTCTTCCCGCAGGTGCAGCAGACACCCGGGAGCCAACGACTTCGCCCCTCCTGCGGTCTCGGGTTTCCTGCCCGGTCGCGTCGTCAGCCAACTAGCTACCAGCCCCACCGACCCGAGGAGCCCGAAACCGATGCTGGTGATCTTCTCGGCTCGGTCCAGACCTTGTTTCACCAGGAATTGCACGACCGGGACGGCTACCGCGCCCGCTGACATCACCACCACGACCCAGCGGATCCAGCGACGCGTCGACATGAGGACCACACGTACATTCTGAAGGCAGCGCCCAAAAGATGGGCATCCTCGCCGGGTGCCTGGTAACCACCACCGCCCACGCCGCTCGCCTGACCGCCATGCTGGACTGCGTGCCGGAGAACCTGCGGCACCTGACCACCGCCGCCAGCAACGCCACCGCCCTCGACGAGTGCGGTGGCAACGAGTGCGGGCCAGGGCGACAGCCGCTCACTTCCCCTCTCAAGGACGCACCGAACTACCCACTACCGCCAGGCCCCACTATGGACTGAAGCTAGGTACGCGATTAACCGCGGTTAACCAAGACACTCTCCGACGGGACCAGGCTTCTGAGCAGGCCGGAGTTCGCCCTAGCATGGGCGGACATCCGAAGTACCCCGGCCGCAAACGGCCAGGGGAAGCAAACGGAACGGAGCCCGTCATGACTCAGGTACATGTCATCGCCAACCAGAAGGGCGGCGTTGGTAAAACCACCCTCGCCGTCAACTTGGCAGCGGTGACCTACGACGTCTTGGTCAACCCCGAGCCGATCCTCCAATCGACCGCCGAGGCAATCGGTGATCCGGAGAGCCCGGTGATGGTTGCCTCCACGGACCCCCAAGCCTCGTCAGTTTGGTGGTCACGGCGCGTGGAGCAGCAGGGAGGGCTGCCGTTCGACTTCGCCCAGGTCGACGACCCGCGCGACCTGCGCAGGCTGCGGAACCTGCACTACGAGCACATCTTCGTTGACACGCCGGGCTCGCTCGAGGATGAGCGCATCCTCCAGGTCGCGCTCGATGAGTGCGATGACGTTCTCGTGCCAATGGTGCCGGAGCCGCTCTGCTACGACCCGACCACCAGAACTATCGAAGCGGTTATCGCGCCGCGCGGGATTCCGTACCGGGTGGTCGTCAACAGCTGGGACCCGCGTGACGGACTCCCCGATCTGCAGCAGACTGCGCAGTTCATCCAGCGCAAGGGCTGGCCCATGTGTAACACAGTCATCCGCCGGTACAAGCTGCACTCCCGAGCGTCCGCCGAGGGCATGGTGGTAACGCAGTACCCGCGGAACCGCGTGGCGATGGAAGCGCGCGAGGACTTCTTCCGCTTGGCGCTGGAGATGGGCTACGGCGGGGCGGCGCCAATCCCGTCACAGGCCGGCGCGCCAAACCTTCAGGAGGTCTGACGTGGCAGGGAAGCGAGTCAACCTGTCGGACCTCGCCACCGAGCCAGCGCTTCCTGAGGCACGGGTTCCGACCTTTGCCGAGTCGGCGCCACGCACGGCTCGCGTGCAGCAGGTCGCGGCCAACCCACTGAACACCCGAGACCTTGACGCCGACAACGCGAAAATCGAGAGCATTGCGGACTCGATGCGCACGCACGGTCAGCTCCAGCCGTGTGCGGTGGTATCCCGGGAAGCCTTCCTGCGTATTTATCCGGAGTACGAGGCTGCCATCGGCAGGGCGACCTGGGTTCAGGTCACCGGCGGCAGGCGCCGCGCTGCCGCGCTCTTGGCGAACCAGCCGACGCTGGACATCGTCGTCAAGAACAGCTTGGCCGAGAGCCGGCAGGCATGGGTCAGTGCCACTGCGGCCGAGAACCTCGATCGGGAGAACCTGGACCCGATCGAGGAGGCCCGTGCGGTTCAGCTCTTGGTGCAGGAATGCGGGACGGGCAAGGCCGCCGCCGAGCGACTGTCCCGCACCCCGGCTTGGGTGACTCAACGACTCAATCTGCTAAAGCTAGCGCCAGAGCTGCAAGCGATGCTGAGGTCCGGCGCGGTACCTCTCCGAGATGTCCGGGACCTCCACCAAGTTCCCCTCGCAGATCAGCTTGACGAACTGCGTCAGCGACAGCAGCCCACGGTCGAGCCAAAATTAACCGCGGTTAACGGGACTGCCGACTCTGCGAGCTCTGAGGGCAGCAGCGAGAAGAGTGAGCGCCCACGAAAATCGGCAGCAGCCTCTGCCATCAGGCGCCTGGGCGGAACTCCTGAGAAGGTCGCGGATTCACTACGGGCGGAGATGACGCCCGAGGATCTTCGAACCCTGGCAAACCTCCTCCTGAAGGCATCGGACAGCCAGGAAGCGACGCAGTAGGCGTTGGGCATACCAGCGGCCCCCCGGGGATGCAGTCTTCCGGGGGCCGCTGCTATATACCCCGTCTCGGGACGGCTCCTACCGGCGGCCTGCGACCTCGGCGGGCTTGGCGAGGCGGCCTGGTCGACGTCGAGCCAACGAGAGCACCCGTGTCCCCGAGTTGCTGGGGGGCACGGGTGCTTCCTTTGATGCTGGCTCGCTGTGGCCTGCGGTTACGCGGGCATGTGGATGACCGGTAGGTGCCCCTCGGGCCCGTACCGGTTGCCCTCGCTGGTCAGGATCGATGCTCGGTGCTCCAGGGCGGCCATCACCGTCGCGGCCAGGTCGACGCGGCCGGTGAGCCCACGCCAGTAGGACAGTTCCTGCCACGACTCGCCCCGGGTGGGCAGCCGTGCACAGGAGTCGTGGCTGAGCAGCCGGTACAGGTACTTTCGGTGCTTGGCGTCGGCGGCCAGCTCCAGGGCCTCAGCGGCAGTAACGGCGGTGACGCCGAAGCGCTGGCCATCGGTGATGGCCTCACCGATGGGTTCCCCGACGTGGATCGAGTACGGGTAGGCCAGCAGCGCTGAGCGGTCCAGCACCAGCGTGACCGGGCGCTGCTCGTCCTCGGCGCTCACGCGGCCGGCCGGCTGGCGTCGTCCGCCTCATCCTGCATGTGTTGGCGCACCCGGTCGCGTACGGCGTCGTAGCGCTCTTGGGGCCATTGGGCCTGCACCTGTAGCCGGCGGGCACGGGCCTCGGCCATGCCTTGCTCGGTGAGCTGCACCCCGGCATCGGCCATCAGCGCACGGAACTCGTCCATGCGCCTGCGGTCGCGGACGGCCTGGGCGACGTACGCGGAGGCGTTGGGCTGCTGCTCCAGGGTCTCGGCCACGTCCTCGGGCACGGAGACGGTCACTCGGCGCTTTGTCATACTGATCAGGCTACTCCTGTCATACCATCGCGTACAGCGACGTCGCGCACTCAGAAGGGGTGCCGGGCCGGGTGTGCGGTCCGAGGCCGGGATCGGGGGCTGTTGGCCGACGTCGGCCAGTTCCTGAGCCCGGTCGCGCTCGATCAGCTCGGCTCGGCCGTTGACGTGGGTGCAGTCCGGCCGCTCGCAGGTGAACCCGCCGCCGGGAAGCCGCCGGTGGTCCTGGTCGTACGTCGCTGCGGCGTTGTCGATGTCGGTCACGATCTCTGCCTTCTGTCTGGTGGCGTACCGGTGGGGAGTGGCGGCGCGCAGGTAGAGGGAGACGCCGTCGCCGCTGCGGCGGGTGACCGGTCGGCCCCACCACCGCGCACGGCAAGCTCGTCTTCGGCATGTTCGCCCTCATGGCCGAATATGAAGCCGCCCTCATCAAAGAACGCACTCTCGCCGGCCTCGCCGCCGCGCGCGCCCGTGGCCGCACCGGCGGCCGCAAGCCGAAGATGACACCAGCCCTGATCAACAAGGCGCAACGCATGTACGACAGCCGCCAGTTCACGATGGCCGAGATCGCCACCTCCTGCGGCGTCACCCCCATGACGATCTACCGCAACATCCGCACCGACCGCGCGACCGCGTCAGAGCCGTCGTCGCGAGGCTGACCAGGCACGCTATGGCTTAGCGCCGGATCCACTGCCGTTGGTCCCCAAGGGCCGATCCGGGCGGTGATGCTGTCGTCTTCGGTGCGCAGCTCGTCGGCAGCCTTGAGCACCTGGTCCTCGGCGGCGTGCCGACGTCGGGTGGCGTCCTGCTGGAGTTGGTCGTATCGGGCGCGGCTCATGGTCAGCTCCTTCGGGAGAAGAGTGGTGGGGCGGCCGGCTTTCGAGGGCAGGGCCCGCCCCCACGTGGTCCGGTCGGGCCACTCCCGCCGGGGCACCGGACGCGCCGATGGCCCACGGGGTAGGTCCGCTACCGGGGCTGTGCGTCAACGTCGGGGGGCGGCGCTCACCGCTTGCCGCCCGGCCGGTCGGTGCGGGCCTGGTCGAGCTGGGCCTGCAGGTGTTCGGCGCGGGCCTCGGCGCGCTGGGCCCGGTCGATGGCGGAGCTGGTGGCGGCCTGCTGATGGCTCAGCTCGCCGAGGGCCTCGAAGAGGGCCTTTTCGGCAGCGCGCCGCTCGGCGGTGGCGGCGTCAGCGGCGGTCTGGATGGCGCCGGCGCGGGCGGCCTCGGCGGCGGCGCGGACGGTCGCGTCGGTGAGCTGGTTGCGCAGGTCGGCCAGCTCGGCGCGGACGGTGTCCACCTCGGAGACGAGGCGGGCGACGTCGGCGCGAGCGGCGTCGCGTTCCGTGGTGACGGTGGCGATGGTGGCCTCGGCCCGCTCGGCGCGGGTGACCTCCGCCCGCAGGGCCTTGTCGGTCCTGCGGGCCTCGGCCTGAGCGTCGGTGAGTTCGCGGCGCAGGGTCTTGAGCTGGTCGGTGAGGTCGGCGGCGCGCTGCTCGGCGGCCTCGCGGCGGCCGATCTCGGTGATGACGGCCTGGGCGCGTTCGCCGGCGGCGGCCTCGGCGCGGCCCTGGGCCTCGCGAGCGTCGGCGACCTGCCGCCACGCGTCACGCTGGACGCGCTCGGCCTCGGCCTCGGCGTCACGGGCCCGCCGCTCGGCGACCTTGCGGGCCTCCACCGCGGTGGCCGCCTCCGCGCGGGCGGCACGAGCGTCACGCAGGGCCTTGTCGCGGTCGTCCTCGGCGCTCTGGGCGCGCTGCACGGCGGCCACGGCGGCGACCTCGGCCTGCTCCACCCGGGCCACCGCCGAGCCGTCCAGGTCGCGCATCGCGTCCACCACCGTGCCCAGCTCGCCGGCGAGGGCCTGCACGGCCGGCAACACCCGCGCCGTCGCCTCCCGATACGCGGCCAGGGGCTTGTCCAGGCCGGCGGCCAGCTCCGCCTGCCGCTGCTCGGCGTACATCTGCCGGCAGGACTTCCCGCCCGGGTGGCGCCGGTCGTCATCAGGGCAGAACTCCGGCGGGCGGCCCTTGCCCGCGTAGGCCAGGGGCCGCTGGTCGTACTTGCAGGTCGGCTGCACGCCCCGGGGCGCGGCTGCCGTACTCGTCTCCGTCATGCCCCCATCTTACCCGGCTTTCTATTTCTGGGAAGTAGAAACGATTATCTAATTTTAGAAAGTAGATACTATGTGATCTTGTGATGTAATGATCGCAAAAAACGGCCCCTGAGATCGCCGCAGAGGCGATTTCAGGGGCCGGGTCGTACTGAGGTACCGGGGTGGTGCGGGGCTAGTGGTCCAGAGTCGGGGGAAGGCCGGCGCCCGGCTGGGCAACCGCCGGCCAGTCCTGCGCGTCGGCGGCCGCGATGGCGCGAGCGGTGGCGTGGTCGCCACGCGCGGCGGCGCGGGCGGCGGCCAGGGCCGCGTGGCGGCCGGTGCCGGGCCCGGCGCGCTCGGCCTGGCGGGCCTGCTCGCGGCGGTGCCACTCGACGCGGGCGGCATCTCGGGCGGTGGCCACCGCGGCCGCCTGGTCGACGACGTCGCGCCGACGCGCGGCAGCGACCTGGTCGCGGTGCGCGTCGTAGCGGCGGGCCGGGTGCGGCGGCTCGACGTCGCCGGTCAGCGACTCGTCGAGCAGCGACCGTAGGTAGCCCAGCGGCCGGTTCGGCGCGTCGAGCAACTCCCGGCCGCCACGGCTCTGCCGAATCCAGTCGAGCAGGTCCGGCATCGTCCAGTCCGGACCGAGCCGAGACCCCAGGGTTGCCGCCACCCGGGGCAGGGACGCCGCCTCCAGCCACTCGAAGGCCCGCTGTGCGGCCCGTGCCAGGTTGTACGCCCATCCGGCCCACTGCGGAGTGGGCCGGGACCGTCGTAACGGCGCACACGCCCTCTCGATTGGCCTAGGACGCCGTACGGATCGTGGCGCTCGTTCTGCTGGTGAGCGCGAAGCGCCAATCTTCCCCCGACTCGGCTCCCCCGGCGTGGAGTGAGCGATCGATGGAGGCTGAGCAAAACCCCGAGACAAGCAGGAACTTAAGTACTCACCTTGAGACGCCAAGCGGGGGGGGAAGAAATTCCCGGTCTCGATCTGGGCGGCGGCGATGGACTCGACGTCGGTCAGGAGCACCTCGCGGGCCCGCTCGGCGGCTTGGCGTAGCTGGACGCGGCGGGCGAGCGCGGCGTGGTCGACCACGTCGGCGGTACGGGCGACGAGCGCGTCAACGTCGTCCTGTGCGGCAGCCAGGAGCGCCAGGGCGTGCTGCAGCAGCTCGTCGAGCACCAGCAGAGCGAGGGGCACGTAGGGGGCGCGGGCGGCCGGGTCACGATGCACCGGCGCGAGGTCGAACTCGGCGCGGTCGTTGTACCGGCCCAACTCGGTGCGCTGGGCCAGGGACAGCCGGCGGCCCTGCCGGGTCCGCACCGCCCACCCGAGAGCCTCACACCGGGCCCACGCCGCGGTGACCGCGCGGGGCGTGCAGTCGGCCAGCTCCGCCGAGCGGGCGCGGCCAGGCAGGGCACGACGGCCGGAGCGGTAGTCGGCGTCGACGGCCAGCACGCCGGCGACCCTGGGCAGCATCGGGGGGCGGCCACGCCTGGACACCCGCGCCGCCGCATCCCGAGCGAGAAGGTCCGCAAGCAGCTCCACCGCACGGCCGCGACCGCCACCGGCGGCGTACGACTCCACCGTGGTACGCAGCCGATCCACCCACGCGGCCAACTCGGCCACCCGGTCGTCGGCCCCGGCACGCTCGGCCAGGAGCACGAACCGCTGCTCGACGGCGGCGGCCTCGGCGGCCTGGTCCCGCTCGAACGCGGCGCGGGCGGCGGCCAGCCACGAGTATCCACAGAGCCAGCACGTCGGCGACGGATCCGGCTCACCGCACGCCGCGCAGGCCGGATCGACGTCGTCGACGACGTCCACGGCGGCGCGCAGCTCGGCCGCCTGGCGGCGCTGCTCCCGCTCACCACGACTACGCCAGCACGGAATGCACAGCGGATCCGACTCGTCACCGTCACGCGGCAGGCCCTGCGTGTCCCGGCCAGCAGCCGCACACGACACGCACGGCGTCTGCACACCCGTCGGGTGCACCACCCGCACTCGAGCACCCGTCGGAGCAGCCAGCCGGGTCTGCCCGGTACGAGTCGTCTCCACCCACACCGCCGGGCGGGCCAGGTGCACCGTGCACCGCTCCCGGCCAGGAGCAGCCAGCACCGCCCGACCGACAGCGGCGCAGACCGGGCAGTGCCCGGTCGCGGCCACCCGGTCGGCGGCCAGCGTGGTCAAGTTCGGTGCCGTGATCATCGCGGCACCGCGATCGCGGAAGCATCATGCGAGGGGACTGGGCGCGCATAGGCGTCGCCGCGACACGCCGAAAAGGTGTCGAGAGACAAGAGTGCACCCAGCCCGGAGGTGGGTGCTATGGTGTCCTCCGAGCTTGTGAAGAGCCTCAAACCCTCACCGCGGCCAAACGAGAGGGGTTTGGGGCTCTGTTTTTTTGTGGAGTTAGGGGTTGAGCGCGGGCGCTCCCTCAAGATCAGATCGTGGTTATAACCCGTGGATCTTACGGCGGCGTTCGGCCGTGCAGGGGGCCCAACACGCGCCGAAACCAGGGATCCCTGGGGGTCCTGTGTAGATCCCTCCCGCAAATCTGGACATACCATCACGAGCCGGGCGGGATTTATGGCAAAGAAAATTTGAATACATGCAGCCGAATGGGCGGCCCGGACAATGGGGCCGCCCATTCGCGCGCTTTGAATGGTCACTCGGGCCGGTGAATGGTGTCGCAGTAAACGGCGGCGCCGTCTCCGTCGTGGGCGTACAGCTCGCCGTAGCGGTCGGTGGGGCCGTCGATGGCGTCGAGCAGCCGCTGCGCCTGGCGGCACGCGGCGTCGAGGTCGACGGCGGTGAAGTAGGTGACGAACTGGGGGTTGTCGGGCTCGGGGTCGGTGACGACGTCGAGGCGGTATTCGTCGGTGGTGCCGAGCACGAGCAGCTCGAACGGGCGGTGGGGCATGGTGCTCACCGGGCCCAGATCGCCAGGGCGGCGGTGACGGTGGCACCGGCGTACCCGGCGAGCAGCAGCGGCACCGCGCGAGAGATGGCCCGATACCTGGCGCGGAGGGTGCGGGAGCGCCACCACAGCTCGCGGGCGCGGGCCAGCGGAGTCATCTGCGCGACCTGGTCGGCGTTGCCGGCGACGAGGCGGGCGAGCACGTCCTGGGCGCCGTCGCAGTCGGCGTAGATGGGAAACCCGAAGTCACCGCCGAGACGGGGCCAGGAGACCGTCAGCAGCAGCACCACGGCGGTCAGCACCACCGCGGCGGTTCCCGCGCCGGCCCACAAGGCGGCGGTGGGCAGGCGGCCGGTGGCTCCGGCGCCGCCGAGCACCGCGAGGCCGGCGCCGAGCAGCACCCCGGCCATCTGGAGGTAGCCGGCGGCCTTGGGGTCGACGCGCAGCATCTCGGCGCGCACGGTGGCGATCTCGGCGTCCAGAGCGGCGGTGGCGGTGCCCCGGCCGCAGGCGGAGGCGTGCGCGCCGGCGCGGGCGAGGATCTCCAGCTCGCTGAAGTCCGCGTCGGTGGTGCCGCAGCCGGTGCAGCGCGAGGTGCTGTTGGCGAGGCTGGTGGAAATCTCGACCAGCACCGCGAAGGCACCGGCGGTCGGGATGCAGAAGTGGCGACGCGGGCCATGTGGGCTGCGCGGCTCGTAGGTGCTGGCGTACGCGACGCCGAGGTAGGTCGGGTCTCCGGGATCAGGCACGATGAGGGTGCTCCTCTGGCTCAATGCGGGCTGAGTGGGGTGGCGGGCGGCCCCGGGCTTGGTAGGCAGGGGGGCCGCCCGCGCGGCGTTATCGGCTGGTCGGGTTGTAGGTGGGGGAGTCGGGGCGCGGGTACGCCTCGGGTCGGCAGGCGTCGTCGTAGCCGCACCAGTCCCAGACCGCGAGGCCGGGGCGCAGCGAGACGGTGTGCTCGTCGGCGACGATCTGCTCGGCGTCGTCGGTCCAGTCGACGCCGGTGGCGATCGCGGCGACGGCGGCCTGGTCGACGTGGCGGGCGCACAGCTTCTGGGCGATGGCCTGGCCGCTGGGCAGGTGGGTCAGGCTGTAGCGGCCGTCGAGGCGCTGTCCGTCGTCGTCGACGGTGACGTTGACGGCCAGGCCGGGCGCGACCGGCCAGCCGGTCACGACCCGCGCGACGATGCGGGGGGCCTCGGGGTCGTTGTCGCTCAGGTACAGCCGCACCGGGGTGGTGATCGGCGCGGCGGTGGTCGTGGTGGTCATGAATCCTCCTCAGCGAGTGCTATCGACGGGCGGGCGGAAAGGGTGCGCGGCGGTTCTCCTTCGGTGGGTTCGAGCGGACGGTGGTCAGCGGCGGGCGGCGAGCATGGCGACCAGCCACGCGCCGGCGGTGCCGGCGGTCGCGGTGAGCGCCTGGGTCCATCCGCCGGGGGCGGCGATGCCCATCAGCACGGCGGCTGCGGCGGCGGCGTGCAGCACGTACAGGGCGGTGCGGGAGCGGCGGCGGGCGAGCACGCCCTGGCCCACGGCGGCGAGGGATCCGGCGGCCCAGCCCGTCCACAGCGCCCAGCCCCAGATGCCGTGGGCGCCGGCCCAGGCGGTGGTGGCCGGCAGCAGCAGCGCGTGCACGCCGACGACAGCGGCCAGGGCGAGCAGGAGCCAGGCGGTGTAGCTGGCGGTGTGCATCAGGCGGCGGCGGTCGGCGAGGACGGTGCCGATGGTCGTGACGCGGTTGGCGGGCGGCCAGCGGTCGCAGCAGCGGCGGGGCCAGAGGCCGGAGTCGTGCTGATGGCGGTGGACCGGCTCGTTGCCGGGAGCTGCGGGCTGGCGCATGACGTCTCCTGGTGGTGGATGGCAAGGGGGCGGACCGGGGTAATCGCGCGGGCGTGGCTGGCCACGACAGCGGCGTACTGGTGCTGGGCGGCGTGCATGTCCGCCTCAGCGGCGGCAGCCTCGCGGGCGTCGTGGGCACGCTCCGCGGCGGTCAGCGCCAGCGCCGCCGCCGCCGCGGTGAGCAGCACCCCGCCGATCAGGGGCGGGCCGCCGGCGTCGGCGGCGAGGTGCCCGGCGGTGGCCACGCCGCCGAGCAGACCGCTCGCGCCGGCGACGGCCGGCCAGCGGCGGCGGCCGGTGTGGGCGCGGTGGCGGCGGCGGCCGGCGGCGCGGATGGCGTCCTCGGCGGCGCGCATCCGAGCGGCGTCGAGCTGCCACGCCATCAGCTCGACCGACAGCACGTCGATGCGCTGCTGGTGGGTCAGCGCGTAGAGGGTGTCCGGCGGCTGCGCGTCGCGCTGGCGCGTCAGGCGGCGGATCTCGGACTCCAGTTCGGCGACCCGGGACATGGGGCTCTCCTATACGGACGGTGACCTAACAGGCGGGCTCATAACAGGCGTGGGGGAGGGGGGTAGGCCCCTGCATAGGGGCCCCTTGCCGGGGGGAGTGGCCCCACGGTTATGAGGAGTTATGCGTTACTGGCCGTGACGGTGGTGGTGGCGGCCTCGGGCGGCAGGTATTGCCCCGTCACCGGCCGCCCGTCCGGGTTCGACGGCCGCACGAGGCGCCCCTGCTGGCCCAGCTGCGTCAGCGCGTTGGACACCAACTGCGGGGTCGCGGTGTCGTCGCCGCCCTCCATCAGCACGGCGAGGATGTCCTTCGGCGTGGCCGCCTTGCTCTTGGTGCGCCAGATCAGGCGCACCGCCGCCTCGACCCGGTCGGCGCGGGTCCGGTACCCGGCCAGCGGCGTCGGCTCCACCGGCTCGGCGGCCGGGGCCTCGCTGGCGGCCGGCGCGGGGGTGGCCGGCGCGAGGGGCTTGCCGCCGAGCTTGCTGAAGATCGAGGCGACGGCCGAGGACATGGCCTGGGCGGCGTCACGCTCCGGGGTGCTGGCCTGCGCCTTCTTGCTGCGGGCGCGGGCGCTGCGCAGGTCGGCCAGGTAGTCGTCGGTGACGAGCTGGTGCCGGCCGGCGTAGATCGGGCCGGCGGCCTGCGCCGACCCGGCGTCCAGCTCACGCTGGTGGAAGCGGCGATTCCACGAAATCTCGTCGACCTTCGGGCCGTCGTGCAGGACCGGCTTGCTGGGGTCGCAGGTCTGGACGTACTCGATCTTCGCGCGGACCGGGTCGCCGTCGCCGAGGCGGGCGTAGCACTCGCCGCGGTGGCGCAGCGGGGGCAGCTTGTAGTTGCCGGTGACCCGGCCGGCCTCCTGCTCGTCGCCGGACATCAGCACGATCTCGCGGCCGATGTTGGCCGACGCGTCGCCGCCGGCGTCGCCGAACTGGTGGTGCACCCCGCGCTGGGTGGCCGCGATCAGGTAGATCCCGGCGGAGGCGACGGCCTTGGTGCACTCGGCGTACATGTCACCGGCGGTGACCTCGGCCCCGTCGTAGCGCACCTTGGCCTTGGTGTTCAGGGCAAACGACGCCTCATCAATGTAGATCAGAATCCGCTTGAAGCCGTGGCGAGCGGAGAAGGGCTGGTCCTGGCGCCAGCGAGCGATCTCCATCGCGGCGATGAGCATCTGCAGCACGCCTTCGGCGTCGGCGCGGACCCAGTCCAGCGGCGGACGCACATCGGTGCCGAGGTAGGGCTCCAGCCACTGTCCGACCAGGTCGTAGAGCTTGCGGGTGCCGGCTACCCAGATCAGGGCGTCCTCGCAGCGGGTTACGTCGGCCCACTCGCGGTGGATGTAGGCGCTCTTGCCGCCGGTCGACGCGCCGAGGATCCAGGCGTGGCGGGCGACGTCGACGCCGATGGGCATGCCGTCCATGCCCCACAGCGCGTACGAGGGCTCCGCGATCCGCCGCCAGATCGGCCGACCGGCGGCGTCGACCAGCTCGTCGACGCGCTCTCGGTAGGGGCGGATCCGCTTCATGACGTCTTCGGTGTTGGCCTGGATCGTGTAGACGCCGACGCGGCCCGGGTCCTCGCTGATGGACACCCAGTCAGGGGCGATGTCGCGGCGGGTGATGTCACGCAGGGCCAGGGCGATGCGGCGGGCGTCGTGGTCGTCCAGTCGCGGGGCCTGCTCGACGCGGACCTTGCCGTTGATCACGCGGCGCAGCTCGATGGGCGCCCACGCCTCGATCTTCGCTCCGAACGGCGCATCGGCCGGGCCGACCATCTGCGGGTTGGACACGCGCAGCCACTCCAGCCCGGCGCGGCGCACCGCCAGGCGCAGCAGCCACGCCAGATGCGGCTCACCCTCACGCGGGCCCGCCAGGTCCTCGGCGCTCACCGCGAGGTGCCCCTGTGCGGTCGCAGTCAGCGCCACCTGCGTCGGGGCGGCCGGCGGCGGCGCGTACCGCAGCAGGTACTCGTGCGCCCGCGCCATCACCCACGTGATGCCGCCCAGCGCCGGCAGGACCAGGGCCCACACCGGCCACATCTCCGGCACCGACACCGCCAGGGTCGACCAGGCGGCGTAGACGGTCACCGCCGCCACCAGCCACCCCACGACCCGGGCCTTCGCCGGCTCACCGAGGCGGGCGAACATCGGGCTGATCCGCACCAACGTCTTCGCGCCGAACGCGGCTGCCGCCGCCAGCAGCGCCGTGGCCAGCCCCGCGATCCACACCTGCGCACCGGTGACCAGCCACACCACCACCCACACCGCCGACAAGAACGGCGCGACCACGGCCCAGAACGTCTTCCACTCGATGCCTACCGCTGCTCGCCGCTTCGTCACGACGCTGCTCCTTCGCTTGCCGTCTTGCCTGGTCCTGTGGGTTCCGGAGGGGGTGGGGGCCGCACCAGGTGCGGCGCGGCCCCCGCGGTGAATCGGTCAGAAACCGATGGCGCGGGCCTGCGCCTCGTACTCCTCGGCCTGCTCCTCGTAGTAGCGGGCCGCGAGGATCTCCCGCGCCGCCTCCGCCTCCGCGTCACGCGCCGCCACGGCGTGCTCGTGGGCGACGTTGGCGTCGCGGATCGTGCGGGCGGCCATCTTGTGGTTCTCGGCCGACTCCTGGTTGGCGCGGGCGTCACGGCGGTACTGGTCAGCGGCGTCGCGGCAGGCCCGCCCCCGCTCCTGCAGCGTCTGCGCCTTCTCGATCAGCCCGGCGTAGCGGTTCGCCACCCGCATCGCGTCCTGGTCGATGTCTCCGCTGGTCGTGGTGCTCATTTCTGGTCCTCCAAGGTGGTTGATTACAGGGGTCTGGTGGTGCGCGGTGCTGTGCAGCGGCATCGGTGCAGGCCGGTCCATCCACTCGCTGCCAGCGGGAGGACCGGGGTCAAAGGGCGGCGCAGCCGTACGCGGCGCCGTGCGGTGAGCTGATGCCGACGGGCCACTCGACGAGCTGCTCGATCGGCCGCCCGGCACGGTGATGTCGTCCAGGTCGACGTCAATCACCGTCTCCGGCCGATGCCCACCCGGGGCCGGCCGCGACTGGCTGGACTTCGCCGAGTCGTCCTTGCCCGGCTTCTGCCCACCCGTCTCCGAGGTCTTGTCGTCCTTGCTCTTGGCCTTGGGCCGGGCTAGCCCGAGCAGGCCCAGCAGCGCCGCCCCGCCCGCCGTCTTGGCCTTACGCCCCACGTCGCTGGGCTTCTTTCCGCCGCTGTCGCTGGCCGGCTTCGTGCCGCCGCCGGAGGTCTTTGCGCTGGCCGGAGGCTTACCGCCACCGCCCGGGGTCTTACCGCCCCCACCAGGGGTTTTGCCGCCTCCGCCCGGGGTCTTGCTGCGGCTGAACGGCCACCGTCCCGTCTTGGTGCCGGCCGGCTTCCCACCGCTGCCGGGGGTCGTCCCGCCCTTGGGGGTCTTCGGGGTCTTCCCGGCACCAGGGGTCTTGCCGCCTGGGGTCTTGTCGCGGCCGAACGGCCACAAGCTCCCGGACTTGGCGCCTGCCGGCTTCCCACCCGAGCTGGGGGTCTTCCCACCGCCCTTGGGTGCCTTCCCGCCGGGGGTTCTACCGCCTCCACCAGGGGTTTTGCCGCCTCCGCCGGGGGTCTTGCTGCGGCCAAACGGCCACCAGCTATCCCCCTTGCCCCGGCCGTTGGGCGACTTACCGGGCCGGTCGCCCCGTCCGGCACCGTCGCGGCCCGAGCGGTCCTTGCTCCGGCGGGTGTACTTGCGCCAGGCCAACCAGCCGGCGCCGGCCAGCACCGCGACCACGATCAGCCCGGCACCCAGCAGCAGCGCCATCAGCGGCGACACCATCCACATCGCCACCACCACGGCGGCGACGATCGACACCACCACCAGCGCCACCACCAGGCCCACCGACGCCGGCGACGTCTCCGCCAACTCCTGCGGCTTGACCTTGTCGTCTTTGCCCTGCTCCACCGGCGGCTGCTGCTCGGTCAGCACCGACAGGTCCGGAGCCGGCATCGCCGTCTCGGTCGCCTCACCCTCGATCGTCGGGGCCACGGCCATCGTCTCCGTCTGCATCGCGTTACCTCCCATCAAGCGTTTTGGCTGCTCACGCCCCACGGTTATGAGCTGTTATGAGGCGCTGCACGGGCCGACCCGACCCGGAGACCGGGTCGGCCCCCGGTCACGCGACGCGACCGCTGGTGAGTTCGAGAACCTGGTCGACGATTTCCGCCGGTACGGCGTTGAGGACCCGGCTGATCGTGCGCTCGGAGATGCCGGTGATTTCCTTCAGCGCGGTCTGAGTGGCGTTCCGGTTTTCCGCTCGGGCGGCCAGGATGAGCGCCACCGTTTCCGGTCGGACCTTGTCCACCTCGGGCAGGTTGGCCGGCAACTGAGCCGGAACCGACGCGAGAGTTTTCCGGGGCACCGACCGCGCGATTTCCGGCTGCCGAGCCGAGCCTGCTTCCGCCTTTTCCTGTGCCCTGGCGAGGGCCCGGCGGGTGCGCTCCAGCTCGTTGACGAGAGCCTCGCGGGCCTCGGTGATCGCCTGGCTCTCCTGCTCGGCGCGAGCCCGCGCGACCGCCTGGCTCTCTGCGAAGCGGTGCGCCTGGTCGAGCTGCGCCCGCAGCTCCCGCACCGTCTCGTCCAGCTCGACGGCCCGATCCTGGGCGGCCTGGCTGGTGTAGCGGGCCTCCGCCAGGGCGTGCTGGTAGTCGCGTTCGGCCTGCTCAGCGGCCTCGGTGAGCACCCGTACCTGCTCGGCGGTGGCCTGCTCGGTCAGGGCCCGAGCGGTAGCGGCGCGGTCTGCGGTGTCGCGGGCCTCGGCCAGCCGCCCCTCAGCCACCCGCGCCGCCTCGATCGCGGCGGCAGCCCGCTGCTCGGCCACCCGCACCGCCTCACGAGCCTCGACGGCGGCCCGCTCGTGCTCGGCGATTTCCGCCTCCGTGGCGGCCTCGATTTCCGCCCGCGTTTCCGCCTCCGAGCGCGCCCGCGTTTCCGCATCGGCCGCCCGGGTTTCCGCCTCGGCACGAGCGGCGGTTTCCGCCTCAGCCCGCGCCGTTTCCGCCCGCGCCTTCGCCTCGGCTTCCGCCTGCGCCGCTCGCGCGGCGGCCGTTTCCGCCCGTGCTGCCCGGACCTCTTCCGCCCGTCGCGCCGCCTCTTCCTCGGCCGCGATCTCCTTTCCGGTGCGGCCGGTGAGGATCTTGACGCGGACGACCACGATCGGCGCGATGCACGCGACCGCCACCACCAGACCCCACGGCACCTCCTCGCCGGCCTCGGTGTCGATGAAGACCGGCAGGAGGTGCACCGCGACCTGACAGAAGATCATCAGCAGCATGCCGACGACCATGTCCTTCCACCTGCGACGGTGGAACGCGGTGATCACGTACACGTCGAGCATCACCGGGAACATCCACGCGATGGACGCGTGGAAGTGAGCCAGCACCGCCAAGTCGAACTCACCCTTGGCCGTGAGAATCACCGCGGCGGCCATGGCGATCCACGGCCCTACCGTCGCCGCGTCGCGCAGCTTCTCTTTCATCGAGCTGCCCCCATCGCCGGCTCGGCGCAGTCCAGGCACTCTCCGAGGGAGCGCGGAATGTAGTAGGGCTGCATGACCAGGCAGGTCGGGCAGGTACGGCGGACGGCCAGCGCCTTGCCGATCGCGGCGAGCTGCGCCGTCGTGGCCGTGCGCTTCGTCGCCGCCTGGTCGACCTTGTAGAGGTAGGCGACGCGGTCGCCGCCCACCCCCCGCCACATCACCTGCGCCGCGACCGGCTGACCGCCCGGGCGCAGGCCCTGCGCCCGCAGCTGACGCGCCGTGGCGTAGCCGGCCGGCGCACCCCGCCACCAGTAGGTGGGGATGCCGTACCGGGTGCCCTCCGGGTCGTAGAACGCGGCACGAATCCGGCTCACCGCGACACCTCCCACTCGTAGGAGGCCGTCACGGCCAGGCTCTCGGCCAGCGTGAGCAACGTCGACGTGGCCGCCGAGATGGTCAGCCGCCCCAGGTCGTTGACGTCGCCCGCCTGCTCGAACATCGCCGACCGAGCCACCTTGATGCCCACGACGATGTCGCTCAGCAGCAGCCCCGCCGGCCCGAACTGCTCGAACCACGCGTCGAGGATCTGCACCGCCGTCGCGTAGGCCGCGCACACGCCCTTGGCCCAGGCGTGCCCGGCCGGGTCGCTGTGCTCGGTCCGGTCCGCCTCCCGCAGGGCCGTCTCGCCCCGCGCGGCCCAATCGGCGCGCACCTGCTCCGGCGAGAGCACCTCACGGCCGTTGAGGATCAGACGGCCGGTGTACGACACCACCGTGCCGCGCCGGTCACTGATCACGCTCGACCGGCCAGTCGCGCGGATGCTGACACCCGCCAGCGTCGGGATACGCAGCGTCGGCATCAGCTCTCACCACCGGCCGCGCGGCGGGCCCGGACCTGCGCGAGTAGCTCCTTGCCCAGGGGGTTGAGGTCGGCCTCGTCGACGTCCACGGCCAGGCCATGACGGCGCTCGTCGAGCCACCGCCCCAGCCGGCCGCCTCCGACCACCGCGCCGACCAAGCCGACCGCGACGGCCGGGGAGTAGAGCAGGACCTGCGGCACCTGCTCGGCGTGCTCGGCCAGCAGCCGGCCCGCGAGCACCGCGATCGGGGCTCCCGCGACCGCCGGGCCGGCGGCGACCTTCGGCGTCCGCGCCGGCGTCGGCCGGTCCGCGAGCCGGCGGGACTCACGCTCGTTGTTGATCGCCTGGCGCAGCTCGCCGGCGAACCAGCCCGGCAGCGCCGCGACCGACGCCGCCCGGTGCTCCAACTCGACGTCCGACGCCTTGCGCAGGCTGGTCCGGTAGCTGGCCAGCGCGGCGGCCAGGTCCAGCGCCTTGGTCGGGGCCGTCATGCCACACCCCCCAGCACGCGGGCGGTCTCGGTCATCTCCCGCAGCCGCACTACCGGCCGCGTCTCCACCACCGGCAGGTCGAGCCCCCGGTCGTACTCGGCGACCTGGTCGCCGCCTGCGGCCTTGGCCTGATAGAGCGCGAGGTCCGCCGCGCGCAGCACCCGCGACGGCTCGTCACCGACCATCGCCGACACCGCGCCGACACTGGCCCGCACCACCAGCTCCCGCCCGCCGGGCAGCACCACCGGCGTGGCCAGGGCCCGCACCACCTCGCCGCCGAGCAGCCCCGCGATCGGCGCCGGCGACGGGCAGATCAGCACGATCTCGTCCCCGCCGAGTCGCGCGACCACCGCACCGTCGACCTCGTCGATCGCGGCCGACAGCCGGGCCGCGACCTCGACCAGCACCGCGTCACCCGCGTCGTGCCCGAACGTGTCGTTGACCTGCTTGAACCCATCCAGGTCCACGAGCGCCACGTCGTAGGGCTCACCGGCCAGATCGGTCAGCGCCGCTGCCAGCCCGGCACGGTTCGCCAGCCCGGTCAGCGGGTCGGTGCTCGCCATCCGGCGGGCCTCAGCCAGCCGGGCCCGATTCGCCCGCACCGTCCGCACCGCCCACACGTGCCCAGCCACCGACAGCACCGCAGCGGCCGGGAGCAGCATCGTCCGCGCCTTCACTGGGTCACCTCCGACCCGGTAGCCGCCGCGTACGCCTCGCAGATCTCGCGCGAGATCCGACCCCGCTCCTTGACCTTGTAGCCGTTGGCCACGGCCCACTGGCGCATTGCCACCCGCTGGGCGGCGCCCTCGCGGCGGTTACGCGGCGGCGAGTCCGCGGAATCGCGGCGGCCGGTCGCCCGCAGCTCCTGGCGCACCTCGGCGAGCTGGCTCGCCAGCTTCTCCGCAGCCTCGGCCAGCTCGCGGCGTCGCTTCTCGGCGGCCTCGCGCTCCTGGCGCGTCGCCTCCTCCGCCTCGACCCGCCCGGTCAACTCCTGCACCAGGCGGTTGATCCGCTCGGCCAGCTGGCGGGTCCGCGCGGCACTGCTGCCTGCGGCGATGCGCAGCACGTCCTCCACGCCCCGAGGGGTCGCCGGCGTGGTCGAGGTGGTCTTCGTGGCGGTCAGGGCCGGCGCGGTGGGGCTCTTGAGAACTCGGATGCCCATCGGCATCCGCTGAGCGGGAGCGGACTGTCCCTGAGCAGCCCGCACAGCAGCGGCCCGGTCGGTGCTGTTCAGCGGCGTCATCGTGGTCATGCCGGCATCACCGCCGTCGCCGGCAGCAACCCGCGCAGCGCCCGCAGCGCCTTGTGCTGCATCGCCTTGACCGCCGCCGGGGTCTTGCCCAGCGCCTGGGCAGTTTCCTCGATCGACATCTCCCGCAGGTAGCGCAGGACGATGCACCGCCGCTGGTCCGGGTTGAGCTGCTCGATACCCGCGAGGACCGTCTCCCGGGTCAGGCTCGCCATCGCGGCGGCCTCCGGGTTCGGGGCCTGGTCGACCGAAGCCGCGTCGCGCAGCTCCGCCACCGGCCGCTCGCGTCGCTGGTGCGACGCCTGGTAGTTGGTCACCAGGTTCCGGGCGATCGTGGCCACCCAGGCGCCGAAGTCGCCGCCCGGCCGCCGGAAGCTGGCCAGGTTACGCAGCGCCCGAAGGAACGTCTCCGAGGTCAGGTCCTCGGCGACCTGCCGGTCCGAGACCCGCCGGTAGATCGACCGAAACACCTGGTCGACGTACCGGTCGTAGACCAGACCGAACGCCTCCACGTCACCGGCCTGCGCCCGTGCCACCAGCACAGACACGTCACCGGCCATCGATCGAGGTAGGGTCTGCTCCGGATTGCTCCGGGCAGCACGTACCCTCATTGCTGGCATCTGAGCCTCCTTGGGTGTGATGCCGCAGCCTCGGCGGGGCCCAATCCCGCCGGGGCCTTTTCTTTGGTCACCGCAGTGGCCCAAAGAAAGGTCCGAGGTCTGTATGCAGACCTATCAACGTGCGGACAACGGTAAGTCGCCCATCGGTCACAGGTCAAGCTTTTCTGTATGCAGACCTTCAGACGGTCTAGTCTGTGTCTATGAGTACGGGCCCCACAGACGCTCGACCGCTACAAGTCCGCGTCGCTGACGACATTCGGCTGAAGATCGAAACGGGCGTCCACCGCCCGGGAGACCGATTGCCCACGCTTGACGAGCTGGCGGCAGACAACCTCGTCAGCCTTGCTGTGGCACGCAAGGCGATCGACCTGCTGAAGCAGCAAGGGCTGGTCATCACGGTTCAGGGCAAGGGCACCTTCGTCCGGGAGCGGCCGTCTGCCCGTCGGCACGGCATCGACAGGTACGCCAAGAGCCGTTGGAGGTCAGGGCAGGCGATCCTGACTGCCGAGGCAACAGCCCAAGGACATACCGCTGGTCAAATGCTGCGTGAACTAGCTGAGACGCCAGCACCCGCGGCGGTCGCCGAACGTTTCAAGATCCCGGCGGGCACCCCGGTCTGGGTGAGGCGGCGTACCACCCTCGTTGACGACAGGCCCAATCAGCTCGCCGACTCGTACTTCGAGCTAGGCGTGGTCAAGGGCACGCAAATCCAGGACGAAGACACCGGCCCTGGCGGCAGCTTCGCGCGGCTGGAGGACGCGGGCTACGAGCTGGACGAGATCACAGAGGAGTGGTCGGTCCGCATGCCCACCGGCCCAGAAAGCGTTGCGCTGCGCCTGCCGGCGGGAACTCCGGTCGTCGACCTGACCCGCACCACGTACGACGTCACCGGCCGCCCCCTCGAAGTCATGCTCGCCATCATCGCGGGCGATATGGTCCAGATGTCGTACCGGTTCAAGATCCCCGACTAAGGCGGCACGTGCACATCACCTACACCGCCGCCACCACAGCGGCGCCGAACAGCACCAACGAAGACCACCTCGCCGTCGGCGACGGGTGGGCCTTGGTCTTGGACGGCGCGGGCCGATACCCCGGAGAGACAGGCGGCTGCATCCACCCGGTCACCTGGGTCGTCACCCGACTCGGCATCCACCTCAGCAGTTGCCTAAGCCAGCAGCCTGAGCAGCCACTCACCACGATCGTCCGGTCTGCCGTAGAGGCCACCATGGCCGATCACGGCTCAACCTGCGACCTCAGCGACCCGCTCTCACCGGGAGCAACGGGGGCGATCGTCCGGGTCCGCGAAGACCGGATCGACTGGCTGGTCGTCGGAGACTGCGCAGTGGTCATCGACCAAGGGCAGGACATATACACGACGGTCATCGACGACCGGGTTGACCACCTACCTAATGCGCCGATCGTCGAGGGCCAAGTGCGTACCTACTCACCGGACTATGTCGCCACCGTCCGAAACAAGCCGGGCGGCTTCTGGGTGCTGGGGTCGTCGCCCGCTGCGGCTGAGCATGCCCTGGTCGGCACGCTGCCCCAACACGCTGCAACCCGAGTCCTTCTTTGCTCTGACGGCATCTCCCGTCTCACAGAGCGCTACGGATGGAGTTGGCAGACCGTCATGGCACTGCACGAGTCCGATGGTCCCGAGTCGCTCATCCGTGCGGTGCGAGAGTGCGAGCACAGCGACCCGAATCCGCAGCGGTGGCGGGGCAAGCGTCATGACGATGCGACCGTGGTCGTCATGCGGGTAACAGGCGCGTGACCATGGACTTGGCCGGCTAGATACCGATGGCCGCCCGGGCGCGGGGCCGACTCTGGTCCGGCCGGTCCGCGCCCGGGGATCGTGGCGTCCAGGTGCTCACCGGTCTGGTGCTGGCCTCAACTCTCGATGCCGGCGAGGGAAAACAGGTCGAGCTGCTCGCCGGGGTCGGCTGGCCGGCACGCTGCCCACACGGCCTGTCCGGCGCGGGAGCAGGCGTCGACGACGTCGGTCCAGCCGGCGCCCCGGAATCCGCCTGGGTGGTCGCGCCAGTCGATGACGGCCTGCTCGCAGCGGCTGATCAGGTCGTCGGTGACCCGGCCGGTGTCAAGGACGGCGCCCAGGTCGGTCCAGTTCAACCGCAGCGGCCGGTAGAGGTCTCCGTCGGTGATCTCGATCCGTGTCCGGTCAAGCCGGAGCATCCGGCCAGCGGGCAGCGTCTGCCCAGCGCCCTCCGGGGCGAGTCGCCGGGCGTCTCGGGTACGCCAGTAGGTCAGGGGATCGATGGCGTGACCGCACGCGGTGATCCCCACGGCCCAGGCCAGCAGCGGGCGATGGGTGGCCGGGGTGGCGGTGGCGAGAATGGTGCGGGCGTCGGCTCGGTGGCTGGTAGTCATGGTGGTCTCCCCGTCGTGTCGCTGGTCGGGCGGCGTCCCCGCGCCCGGGCCGGCGGCGGCCCGGGCGCGGGGATGGTCAGCCGAGGTCCTGGTCGACGTCGACGACGTCGGGCAGGCGGGTCCAGCCGGTGGGGGTCCAGATCTGCCAGTGCTGGCCGGGGCCGGCGGGGGAGTCGCGGTGCAGGGCGCGGGCTACCGCGCGGTGCCAGGCGGGGTCGGTGGTCAGCGGTGCGCTGGCGCTGGCGTAGGTGATCGGGTATGGGGCCCCGGCGGGCTGGCTGTCGCCGTCGAGGATGTGCTGCATGAGCCGGACCGGGGTGCGGGAGGCGGCCAGCCGCTCGGCGACGTCCGCCGCGGCGAGGTGCTCGCGGACCAGCTCGGCCAGCACGTCCGCGACGGCGGCGGGGGGCTCGCCGGTGAACAGCCGGCACTGCTGGGCGTACTCGTCGAGTTCCCTGCCTCCGAGGGAGTTCGTCCGGTAGGTGGCACTGCGGTGCGGGTGGGTGGTGATCCAGCCGACGAAGCGGGCACCGAGGTACAGCCGGTACTGCTCCGCGCGGCCGGGGCCGGGCTGGGTGGGACCGTCGACCCGGAGCTGGGTGTGCGGCACGGTCAGTCCGGTGTGCGGCAGGGTCACCGGCTCGCTGGTCGCCGCAATCACCGTGGCGTTGATCCAGGCCACGCGGACCGGGTTGGAGCGCGTGCAGGTGCGGCAGTCAATCGGCGCGGTGACGGCGGCACCGACCGTGACGGTGTCGCCTCGGGTGCCGGCCCCGCACGAGCCGGGGACGTAGCGGGGCTCGCCGGCCGGGCCCGTGACGCTGCTCAGGTTGCCGAGGTGGACGACGCGGCCTCGGCCGACGCGGACCGGTGCGAGCTGGGCGGGCCGGGTGCGGGTGGTGCTGGTCATGGTCTCGATCCCTCCGATGTGCTGACTGGGTTTGTGGGAGCCGGGCCGGCCCCTCGGTGGGCCGGCCCGGCCGGATGTCAGCAGTCGCTGGGGTCGGGGTCGTTGCCGTCGACCTGGTCGGCCGCGCCGTACAGCGAGGCCGCGATCTCGACGGGGTGAGCGAAGAGGCCGTGGCGGTAGACCACCTGGCTGTGGATCGCCTGGGCCTTCGGCCCCCACTGGCCGACCAGGTGGTCGGCCAGCGCCTCCCGGGACTCGTCGGCGAGGGCCTGCGCCTGGTCGCGGCCGGCCAGGTCGACGGCGGCGGCGAAGATGGCGCCGGCGATGTCGTAGCCGACCCCGGCCGGGTGGTCGAGCACTCGACGGTTGGCCGCCCGCAGGATGACCGCCGGGCCGAACTTGCCGGTCTCGAACGGGCACAGCGGGTAACACGGGTTGGCGAAATGCGCGCCGCAGCCAACGCACTCGTTGTCGTGGTCGATCTCCCGGAGGATCGTCGTACGCTGGGTCATGGAACTCCCTTTCGCAGAGGGGCTGTTCTTCCTGGTCCGGCCGGGTGTTGCCTCACCTGGCCGGACCGTTCCTTGCCTCTCTATCGTACAGGAAAAGGTACAGGAAAAGCTGCTTCAGGGGGTCTTTTTCTGTACCTTTTTGCCGTACGCTGTGGGGCATGAGCAGCGAATCGGAGATGCGCCGGCCCGAGGTGTCGGCGGGAATGGCGGCGGCCCGGGACCGGGGTGTACGGCTGGGTCGGCCGCCGGCGCCGGTGCCGCCCTCGGCCACCCGGGCGGCGGAACTGCGCGGTGAGGGGCTGTCGCTGGCCGCCATCGCCGCGCGGCTGAACGCCGAGAAGGTCCCGACCCCGTCCGGTAAGGGCGAGTGGGCCAAGAGCAGCGTCAAGTACGTACTCGACCGGCACGACGCGGCGTAGGCCGTGGTGGGCGGGGTTGCGGGCTTGCCCGCGCACGGTGCTGGGGGTGGGGTGGGGTGGGATCTCCTCGTGTCGGCCGATCTCCGATCGACCGGGCCGGCTCCGGGACGGCCAGGCTCGGCGTAGCCGACCGCGAAGCGGCTTGGCCTGGTCGTCCCGGAGCCGGTCTGGTAGCCCTCTGGGCGGCCGGCGCGAGGGGATCCCACCCCTGGGTGACCACTCACCCACCTGGCGCCGGCGGTCGCCCCCGGGCATCTCCGAGAGAGGCTCCGCCGGAGGCGTCGTTCTACCGCCGGTCTACCGGCGGGCACTGACCCGCACCGACGCGCGGGCGCTGCCCTGGTGGGCTGCCCGTAGTTTCCGGACCAAAGACAACGCTACGGCGCGTCGAGAGGCTGGCGTAGAGCCCGAAGCGAAGCGGGCACCCTTCGATACGAGGGCGGGCCCGCTTCGCTGCCGGTCCACGCGGCGACGATCACCGACTGGAAATCCTCGGCCGAGGGCCGCCCAGACGTTGACGTCGACGCGGTCGCCTGGCAGGTCGCCGGCCAACCAGATGGCGACTCGTACCGTGGCATCCTCATAGATCACGGACAATCATCCGGCGGTATCCGGGAGGGATGCGGATGAGCGACATCGGGCTCTACTACCCGTACTTCCATGTCCAGGACGACACCTGGCTGAAGGCGGCGGCCCTCTACCTGCCACAGGTTGCGCGGGTCCGACCGCCGGACTATCCGGTGCGCGACTCGGAGACCGCCAGTGTGCTGCGCGCCGAGCTCGACTTCCTTCTCGACGTCGACCCGTACCCGCAGGCCGCGAGCATGGCGCGGGAATTCGGGGACTTCGTCCAGCAGGACGCCCAGGCTCTGGGGCGCTACCTGGTCCCGGACTACCTGGGAGCCGGTGGCTCTGGCCACGACCCGTGGCTTTGGGACGAATCACGTTTCGCCTGGATCCACGCCAGCCAACTGGGGGACGACGAGGCGCTCATCAGGCTGCTGCGCGATCGCGGGCTTGCAACGAAGTCACGGTTCGATCCCCTGACGGGGCTGTGCGACGGGCCATGGGTGGGTATGCATCCGCGCCTCGTGGCCGTCTACTCCTGTTCCCTGGCGCAGCGGATCGCCCGGGCCAACCAACTGCTGCCAGTGACGCACGATCCGCGGCTGTTCGCGCTGCCCGAGGACTGGACGGTGCAGGAGTTGGGCGCGGCACTGGTGAACACCCGGCCGCCCGGTGCCTCCTCGTCTGCCAGCTCGGTGCTGTATGCCTGCCTGGCGCTGCGGTCCGTGCTGCCCGCCGGCCTGGAACAGGTGTCCGCTCAGGACATCGTCCGGGCGCGGCGGACGTTGGCCGTCGAGTTCGACGCGTTCCGTGCCCACCTGACCGGCCTGGGGGACGAGTTCGCGCAGTTGGACGGCATCGAGGATCCCGAGATCCTCCGGGCACGACTGGCCGCGATGGTCGAGGCGGACGTGGGCAGCTCGGTCCGGGAACTCGAACGCGGCCTACGAGCCCTGGGCCTGGAGCCGGTCAGGGCGATCTTCGGCCTGAAGTCTCTGGAACTGCCGGCGGTGGCGGCCCTTGCCGCCCACGCCCTCAATCTCTCGCCGGTGATCGGCGCCGGCGGAATGCTCGCCGTCCAAGCCTTCACGGCTGTCCGGGAGGCCCACAGGTCGGCGGGCGAGCGGCGTACCAGCGCCGCCGGATACCTGCTCGGGCTCCGCGCCGAGCTCGATCCGCCTGGCGCCTTGGAGCGCGCTCGACGCATCCTGACCGGCAGGGGCTGACTCAGGGGGGCCGCCCGTCAGTTCATGTCGACAGCGCTAATCCTGACCCGCAGGTTGGCTGCTTCGGGGTGACCGAGTTCGGTCCGTCGATCCGGGGGCGCACCGCTGCGCCCCGGCGGGTCTGGGAAGTGACTTCCTGATGGCGAAGCGGGAGCTTCCGGACCAAGAACAACTCCAGCGCTGGTCAAAGATGGGATAACCATCCTGGGCTCCAGGCGTTCGCGCAGGGCCCCTGACCAGGGCTGGAGTTGTTTTTGGTTCGGAAGCTACGGCGAGGCCCTGGTGCGCCCACCGGCGGCGCGGCAACGGGGGTGCGGCGTATGCGTCGGCCGGCTACCTTGATGTGCTCGGAAACGATCATGCGGGGGAATCGTGAGCGAGCCGCACAGCCAGGCCACGCCAGAGCGGGACGTCGACGCGGCGTTGACCGGGTTGCAGGACCAGATTGACGCGATCGTGCGGGTGCTGGGCGATCACCAGCGGGTGTTCGAGGCACTGCGTGCGGCGGGGCTGCTGCCAGATGGTGGTGGCGCGGGCCAGGACCGGTGATGGCTGAGCCTCGTGACACGACGGTCGAGCGGATCGTCGCGTCGGTCGACCGGGCTGATGACCTGTCGCATCGGGCACAGTCCCTGGCAGCGCACGTAGCCGGCCCTGCCCCGGCGCCGCCCGTGGACCAGTCTGTCCGGCAGCGGCTGCTCGCTGCCCAGGCCGTCGCCGCCGAGGTCTACCGCCAGCAGCTCGACGACGCGCCAGGGCCATCGCGGTGGCTGACCGCACAGGGCGTGCCAACTGACGGGCGCTGGACGGTGGGATACGCCCCGGACCGGCCGGCGACGGTCGTCAACGAGCTGCGGCGGCGCGGGTTTACCGACGCCGAGATCGTGGCCAGTGGCCTGGCCGCGACCAGCCGCGGCGGGCAGTTGGTCGACCGGTTCCGCAACCGGGTGATGGTCGGGGTGCGCGACCACCGTGCTGCCGGGGCACCGGTCGTCGGGTGGGTCGGCTACGCCCCGCCCGGTGCGGCGACCGACGCGCCACCGGTGCTGCACAGCCCCACCACGGCGGTCTACCGGCCGGCTGACTGCCTCATCGGGCTGGCAGAGCAGCCCGAACGGGCCGGCCGGGCCGTCGTGGCCCGCACCGCGTTGGAGGCCATCGCTCTGGCCGAACGCGCCGACGAGCTGGGTGAGGACGCACCGCTGGTGGTGGCGCCCGCCGGGCCCGCGCTGACCGGATCGCAGGTCGCCGCGCTCACCGCGTACGCCGACACGGCGGCCGGCGTCACCGTCGTGCTCGAAAACGAGCACGACCGGCAGGCCGAACGGGCCTACCAACTGCTCGCCCCTGCCGTGGCCCGGCACCCGAGCAGGCCAGGTCCGCTCGGGTTCGCCTACCCCGGTGCCAGCGCCGTGGTGGAGTCCCACCCGCTGGTAGAGGCTGCGGTCACCAGCCGGGTTGCCCGGGCCGTGCGGGGCTTCGTCACGCGGGCGGGGCGGGCGGTCGCCGCTGACTCCATCCGCGCCATGCTCGACGGGCAGCCCGCCGAACTCGTCGACCGGTGGGCCTCGTACGCCGCTGAACGGCTGGGTGTGCCAGTCATGCCCACGCCACCAGCACCTGCGACCACGACCCCGGACACCGCCGTTGACGCGCCGGCACCGGTGATGCTCAGCGGCGCCGGCACCACGAACGGCCCTCCGTCCGCTCCTGGTGACCAGCAGCCCACATCAGCACCGGAACAGCAGCGAGCAGAGACGGAGACGCGGGATGAACCGGTACGGGGCTCAGGCCCAGAGGCACTGGCAGACGTACCTGCCCCAGCGGTACGCGACCATCGAGGACCCGAACAGCTTCTTCTCGACTTTGGGGGAGCAGGCAGCGACGGCGATCGAGCAGCGGGCACGGGAGCTGGCCGGTCCGGACCAGCCGAACGAGGGCTACCTCGGCAAGCTGGGCCGGCTGAACTCGGCGCAGCAGATGGCGGAGGAGGAGATCCTGCCCGAGCTGATCCTGATCGACCCGGCGACGGACGACCCGTCGAGCGAGACGCCGAGCGCGTCGACGACGCCAGCGAGCCCGACGTGGACGCCGCTGGTGGAGGACCCGAACGACCCGTGGTGGCAGCGGGTCGCGGAGGAAGAGGACGACCAGAACGACGACCCGGTGACGCCGACCCGGTAGCCGATCCGGTCGACGACGTCGGCGCGGCCGGCCCCGATACCACCGGGCCGGCCGCCGACGACCCGGCGCCCGCCGCCCTGGCGCCCGACGCCGCGGTGGTTGATGCCACGGAATCGTTCCGGCCGAGCGGCCAACAGGACCTGGCGCCCGCCGGCGAGATGGCCAAGCTCCGGGCGAACCTGGCCGCTCTGCGAACCCTGCGGGAGGTGCAGGCCGCCGGGCGGCCGGCGACCGCACAGGAGCAGGCTGTGCTGGCCCGCTGGTCCGGGTGGGGTGCGGTGGCGGGGGTGTTCGAGGCCCGCACCAACCACCCCAACTACGCCCGCTTCGCCGAGCAGCGAGCCGAGTTGCGGGAGCTGCTGTCGCCGGCGGAGTTCGCCGCAGCGGAACGCACCGTCCTCAACGCGCACTACACCGACGTCGCCTATGTGCAGGGGATCTGGGACGCGGTGCGGGAGTTGGGCTTCGACGGCGGCACGGTGCTGGAGCCGGGCTGCGGGTCCGGCAACTTCATCGGCCTGGCCCCGACCTCGGCGCGGATGGTCGGCGTGGAGCTGGACCCGGTGACCGCCGGCATCGCCGCCGCCCTGTACCCGCACGCGGAGATCCGCACCGAGAGCTTCGCCGAGACCCGGGCCCCGTCCGGGGCGTTCGACCTGGCGGTGGGCAACGTGCCGTTCGCGCGGTTGCCTCTGGTCGACCGGCGGCACAACCCGGGCCGGCACTCGCTGCACAACCACTTCATCATCAAGAGCCTGCACTTGACCCGGCCCGGTGGGCTGGTCGCGGTGCTGACCTCCCGTTTCACGATGGACGCCCGGCACCCGGCGGCCCGGCGGGAGATGGCCGCGCTGGCCGACCTGGTCGCCGCGGTGCGTCTGCCCTCGGGCGCGCACCAGGCCACCGCCGGCACGCAGGCCATCACCGACCTGCTGATCCTGCGGCGCCGCGAGCCGGACCGTGAGCCTGCTGCAATGACGTGGGAGCAGACCCGCCCCCTGGACCTCGACACGGACGCCGAGCAGCCTGAGCACGTCAACGGCTACTTCCTCGATCGGCCGGAGCGGGTGCTCGGGGAGATGGTGCTGGGGCGCGGCATGAACCGCGACGGCGAGCTGATCGTGCGCGCGGGCGGCGACACGGCCGAGGACCTGGCGCGGGTACTGCGCGACGTCGTCGCCGAGGCCCGCCGCGACGGGCTGGCCATGACGCCCCGCGACGACGCCGACCGGCCGGCCGAACCGCTGGCGGTGCTCGCGCCGACCGACCGCGCCGAGGGCCACATCGAGGCCCTGGACGACGGCACCTTCACCACGGTCGCCGATGGTCAGGTCGTGCCGCACGAGGTGCCCGCCACGCAGGCCGCCGAGCTGCGGGCGCTGCTCGGGCTGCGCGACACCGTGACCGCCCTGCTGTCCGCCGAGGCGGCCACCCTCGACGACGGTGACGAGCACGGAGGCCCGGCCGCCGAGGGCACGCCAGCGGCGCTGCGCGCGCAGCTCAACGACCGCTACGACGCCTACGTAGCCGCCTACGGGCCGCTCAACCGGTACACCCGGCGTCCAACCGGCCGCACGGACCCGGAGACCGGCGAGCCGAAGATGGCCCGGATCAACCCGCCAATGGGCAAGTTCCGGCAGACCGACCCGCACGCCGCCACCGTGTTCGCCCTCGAACACTTCGACGAAGCGACCCAGCGCGCCACCAAGGCCGACATCTTCGCCCGGCGCGTCATCCTGCCCCGGGCACCGCAGCTCGGCGCCGACACCCCGCAGGACGCCCTGGCGATCTGCGTCGACACCCACGGCGAGGTGCGGCTGCCGGAGGTGGCCCGGCTGCTGGGTGTCAGCGAGCCGGAGGCCCGCGCCGCGCTCGGCGAGCTGGTCTACGACGAACCCGACACGGGGCGGCTGGTGGAGGCCCCGGAGTACCTGTCGGGCAACGTGCGCGTCAAGCTGCGCGCCGCCCAGGCCGCCGCCGAGGAAGACCCGCGTTTCGAGGCCAACGTGCGGGCGCTGCACCGTGTCGTGCCCCGCGACCTCGGGCCGGGCGAGATCGACGCGGCGTTCGGCGCTCCGTTCCTGCCCGCCGCCGTCGTCGAGCAGTTCCTGCGCGAGACGCTGCGTGACCCGGGGCTGCGGGTGGAACACGTCGGCGGATCCGACTGGCGAGTCCGCGGCTCGCGCGCCGGCGTGCTGGCCCGCTCGACCTGGGGCACGGCGGGTATGGCCGCGCCGGACCTGGCGCAGCGGCTGCTGACCAAGACCCCGATCCGGGTCTTCGTGGAGGTGGAAGAGGGCAAGCGGGCCCTCGACGTGGAGGCCACCGCAGCGGCGCAGGCCAAGGCGATCGAGTTGGAGGAACGCTTCGGCGCCTGGGTGTGGGAAGACCCGGACCGGGCCGCCGAGGTCGCCACCACCTACAACGAGATGTTCAACGCCACCGTGCCGCGCTCCTACGTCGGGGTGACCCGGTCCCTGCCGGGCATCGCGGTGGGCTTCGTGCCCCGCCCGCACCAGGTAGAGGCGGTGGCCCGCATCGTCGCCGAACCAGCGGTCGGCCTGTTCCACGCCGTCGGCGCCGGCAAGACCGCCGTGATGGCCATCTCCGCGATGGAACAGCGCCGCCTCGGCCTGGTCAACAAGCCGGCCATCGTGGTGCCCAACCACATGCTGGAGCAGTTCACCCGCGAGTTCCTCCAGATCTACCCCCGAGCCCGGCTGCTGGCCGCCGGCCGCGACGACATGAGCACCCAGCGGCGCCGCCGCTTCGTCGCCCGCTGCGCCACCGGCGACTGGGACGCGATCATCATGGCCGCCTCGTTCTTCGAGCGGCTGTCGCTGTCCCCGGACGAGCAGCGCGCCTTCCTCGACGAAGAGCTGGCCGAACTGCGCGAAAAGATCGTCCGCGCCGGTGAGCAGGCCATCGCCAACGGCGAGAGCCCCAAGCGCAACAGCACCGTCAAGCGGCTCCAGAACACCCTCGCGCGCAAAGAGGAACGGATCAAGGAGAAGCTGGACAGGGCCCGAGACCCGGGTGTCACGTTCGAGCAGACCGGCATCGACTTCATCTACCGCGACGAGCTGCACGAACTGAAGAACGACACCATCACCAGCGCCATCCCCGACGCCGGACACGACGGCTCCGACCGGGCGGTCGACTTCCGCATGAAGCTGAGCTACCTCCGCCGCAAACAGGGCCTGCGGGTGGTGTGCGGCGCCACCGCCACCCCGATCGCCAACAGCGTGCGGGAGCTGTACGTGGTGACCCGCCAACTCCGCCCGGACCTGCTGGCGGCCACCGGCACCACCGACTTCGACACCTGGGCCGCCACCTTCGCCAAGGTCGTCACCGCCATCGAGGTGTCCCCGACCGGGCAGGGCTTCCAGATGCGCGCCCGGCTGGCCAAGTACACCAACGTGCCCGAGCTGTCGCTGATGATGCGCACCTACGGCGACGTCCGCACGCCCGAGGACCTGGCCCTGCCCACGCCGCTGCTGACCCAACGGGACGACGGCGAACGCGCCCCGCACATCGTGACCCTCGACCCGTCACCCGAGCTGGAAGAGTTCATCTCCAGCCTCGACGAGCGCGTCGACGACATCCGCAACCGCCGCGTCGAGCCGGAGCAGGACAACATGCTCAAGGTCTCCGGGGAGGCCCGCGCCGCCTCCCTGGACATGCGCCTGATCGACGGCGAGCAGAACAGCCCCGGCAAGATCGACGCCGCCGCCGACCGGATCGCGGCGATCTGGCGCGACACCCGCGACACCGTCTACCTGCTCAACCCCGACGCCGCCACGCCGGTGCCGCACCCCACCCCGGGCGCCCTACAGATCGTCTTCTGCGACCAGTCCACACCCAACCCGGAGAAGTGGAACGTCTACGACGCCCTCGCCGACCTGCTCGTCGAGCGGGGGATGCCCCGGGAGAAGATCCGCTACATCCACGAGGCCGACACCGACGCCAAGAAGGCCAGCCTGTTCAACGCCTGCCGATCCGGCGACGTCGCCGTGCTCATCGGCTCCACCGCCAAGATGGGTGTCGGCACCAATGTCCAGGCCCGCGCGGTCGCGCTGCACCACCTCGACTGCCCGTGGCGGCCGGCTGACGTCACCCAGCGCGAGGGCCGCATCCTGCGTCAGGGCAACCAGAACGCCGAGGTCAGCATCTACCGCTACGTCGTCGCCGGCAGCTTCGACGCCTTCAGTTGGCAGACCGTGGCCCGCAAGGGCACCTTCATCGACCAACTCATGCGCGGCACCTCCGCCCGCGAGATCGAGGACGTCAGCGACGAGACGTTGCAGGCGCACCAGATCAAGGCCATCGCCACCGGCAACCCGCTGCTGATGGACCGCGAGCAGGTCGCCCAGGACCTCACCCGCCTGGACCGCGCCGACCGCGCCCACCACAACACCCAGGCGGCGCTGCGCCGACAGATCGGCGACCTCAAGGCGTGGATCACCAAGGACACCCGCCGCGTCGACATCCTCGACGACGCGATCAGCCGCCGCCAGGACACTCGCGGCGACAAGTTCACCGCCACCGTCGCCGGGCACCGGTTCACCAAACGCGCCGAGGCCGGCCGGGCCCTGCAACACGCCCTGACCGCCCACGCGCAGGGCCTCGCCTCCACCGACCAGCGCGAAGCCGACGGCGTGGCAGAGCTCGGCGGCTTCCGCGTGGACGCGGTGTTCTGGACCGGCCGCGACGGCATGCTCGTCGCGCTGAAATTCCACGGAATCCCCGACTCCTCCACCACCATCAGCCTCACCGCCGCCGTCGAGGGTGACCCCACCGGCCTGGTGCGCCGGCTGGAGAACCAGCTCACCGACCTCGACAGCACCCGAGCCACCGTGCAGGCGCGCATCGCTCAGCAACAAGAAGAGATCGACCGAGCCACCGAGCAACTCGACCAGCCCTTCCCCCGCCGCGCCGAACTGCTGGACACCCGCCGCCGGCTACGCGCCATCAACGCCGTCATCGACCTGATGGCCGCCCCACCACCACCCACGCCGACCGCACCGCCCGCGGTGCCGGTCATCGTCACCGACTGGATGCCGACCGACCTGCGCGAGGGCCTGACCCCCGACGAACAGAGCTGGCTCGACCGCCGGGTACAGATCGTCGCCGGCGACAGAGCCGTCCAGCAGGCCGCCCGCACTACCGATCTGCCCACCTTCGCCGCTACGTTCGACACCGCGCTCAGCCACGCGCTGGCCGACCCCGGCAACACGGAGATGGCCGTCGCGGTGATGCTCAAGTGCGACGATCCGGCCTGGCGCCGGGCCCTCTACACGGCTGCCGGGCAGGCCGTTCACCAGGCAGTCCGTGACGCACCGCCTCCACCGTCGCCGTCAGCGGCGCCGACCGTGACGCCCACGGCCGCAGCCGAGCAGCACCAACCAGCCGACCCACTGACACCTGCCGAGATCGTCGCCGCCACCACCCCGGAAGACCGGGCGCTGCTGGATGCCTGTAGCAAGCAGGCGTTCCGCGTCGACGACGTCCAAGCGGCCATCCACGCCCACGACCAGGTCGCGTTCGCCACCGCGTACGCCTCCGCGATGACCACGGCGATCAGTGAGGTCGACAACCCCGACGCCGTGGTGCGGCTTGCCGAGCTGCATGGCGATGAGGCGTTCCGCACTGGCCTGACCAACCTGGTCTGGGAAAAGCTCACGCCGCCCCTTCGAGCCGAGCGCCAAGCTGTGCCCACTGCAACGGTCGACTCAGCCTCGGTCGCCGCCAAGGCGTTTCTCCCCGCACCCCGCGCAGCGTCGACAAACGTCTCGGCCGCCGCGCCCATCTCGCCCGCCCCGGTCACCGCCCACCGCGGCGCCGACCACGACCACGCCCGCTGAGGGATTCACCGCCCGACGATGGTGTGGAACAGCATCAGCGCACCCCCAGCAGCACCGCCGCCCCAGAGCACAGCCGATGGGACAGAATGGTCGGTCAGGTACGACAGGCTGCCGGCGAGCACGCCGACGACGAGCGCGAGGAGCAGCACGACGGCGGCGCGGACAGTCAGCAGCGGACCGGGGGGCGACGGTGCCACGGAAACCTCCGATTCAGGTGGTGAACGACGCCCGGCTGTAGGTCCACATCGGGGGGACACCCCACGCTCTGAGGGCATGTGAGCTGCGGAAAAGGTTCACAGAAAAAGTTTGAGAAAGTCCGTGGGGTGACCCCCGCGGGCGCACCTACAAGGGGTCGTCTTCATCGTCGGTCGCGACTGGGCGGGAGCCTGCGAGTGCACAGGCGCGGGCGGCGATGGAGCCGACCCCATGCGTCACCGGGGTCGGCACAAGCGAGACGACCGAAAGGGCGATGTGGTGGTTGGCGGCGGCGGCGCGGCGGGCGAGGTGCCCGCGGGCGAGGCGCGCGCGGCTGCGCTACAACCTTCCGACCGGGCCGATTTCAACCTAGGGCAGCCCGTTCCGTTGCCGGACGTGCTCGCCAACATGAACAAGCTCTTCGCCGACGACACCCGGCGGTTGCAGGAGAACTTGCAGCGCCGAGAGGCCGACCGGCTCCTCCTGGCAGACCTCGCCGCCGGGGACTTCACCGGCCCCCGGTACCGGCGCTTCGAGGACGAGCTCGCCGCCTACGGCATGGCAGTGCTCCGCGGCTGGATGCACTCCGGCTACGTCTTCACCCTGACCGCAACGCGAGGGTTCTCACTCAACCCCAGCGAGGCCGAGCTGGAGGAACTGTTCCGCGACTCCGACGCCCGGGAGGAGCTGGCCATCATGACCGTCGCACTGGCACTGCCCCGGTTCCGCAAGAACGCCCTCGTGGGCGGCGGCTGGCGGTTCGAGGGCGGCGCCAGCCTCGCCACCTACTTCATGGGTGCCTGCCTGTACGAATTCCCCAACCAGATGCGTACGCGCCGGGCACAGCGCAGGCGGTGGCACCTGCAGGACCGTGGCGACCCGAGGCTCATCACGCCCGTGGAGAGCAACGTCGACGACCCGGCGGTCATCACCGTCGGAAATCAGCGGGTCCGCGACGACCTCACCAGAGCCGACGCCCGGACCCGCGCGGTTGTGGCACTCACCCTGGACGGCTACAGCCAGGAGGAGATGGTCGAGCTGCTGGGCGAGACCTCCGTCCGAGCGATCGAGGGCGTGCTGCACCGGTGGCGCAAGAAGGAGAAGACAGCGCATCAGGGAGGTGGGTCCCGTGACTGAGCACGACGGCGACCTGGACCGCTTCGAGCAGCTCTTGCAGCGTTCTTCTCTCGGCACCCCCGGCGCCCGCCGGCTTCGCCAGCGGACCCCTGCTGCCCATGTCGAGGCGGTGCGTCGGATCTACCAACTGCGCAACCGGATGGTGCACCCCTCTTCGCCGAAGGACGGCACAGCAGCGGCGATCGAGTTGATCGAGTACCTGACCGACCTCGGTTATCACGGGCAGGCGGACCATCTGCTGCACGACGCCTTTCCAGCCGGTGAGGGTGCCGCGATGGCCAACTTCGCGGCGAGCATGACAGCGCTGGCCGCACTGCGCGAACCTCGGAAGCGCCGGCGCTCACAGGGTGACAGCCCTCAGCAGGAGCAACTCTTCGACATTCCCGACGAAGATCGAGATGGGATGGCCACACTCACTCTCGCGGCGTCCAATGACCGGTTCCCCAACGACGATCCCCGCTGGCAGCATGAGCTGCTAATGCTGTACCTGGCACTGCATCGGCAGGTCGACGCTGCGCCAATCACAACCAAAGATTCGCCCTACCACCCTGGACCCGACGAGCAGCCCAGACTTGTGCTGCTCCTTCCCGTCTCTCCCTCCACCGTCAAGACGGTTCTCGTCGGCCTGCGCAAGTGGGTAAGTAGAGAACCTGGCCGCCATCTCGACGTCAGCTTCACCTCGGCGGAATGGTCCTTCCGCACCGTCCTTCACCACAGAACCTATGAGTCGCCGGTCACCGCAGACCTTCCGTCCCACCTCGGAGGCGAGTAGAGGGCCGGGCACTCTGGCGCCTGCACCGGCAGCGCCACTCAAGGGCACCGCTCAGCGGAGACCCTGGCGTGGATGACCTCCTGGCGCTCCCGGGTGCCGTGGTCGCTGCCCGCGTTCAGTCACGGTGACGTCCCGACCTGCGCGCACCGGCGCAAGCCCCTGCCGGGTCGTCAGTCGGTGGGCGCGGTTGAACAGCCAGGATTGGTCCGACGCGGCTGGTCGACACCCCGCCGACGACGGAGGTGAGCATGTCTGAGTTCGGCAGCTTGAGTGGGCACCACTCGGGCAACTTCTTCCAGCACCATCTGCCGGCTCGGCAGATCGATTCCGGCTGATCATTAGGTTCTT
>NZ_JBIDBG010000025.1:0-76658 GCF_043202855.1 Micromonospora sp. NPDC048063
GCCTCGGTGTTGACCAACGCCGCGTCGTGCAGCCGCTTGCCGTCCCGGTTCAACGCGACAGCGTGGTGGCCGTCCTTGCCGACATCGAGACCGAGAAACACCTGATAGTCGTCGCCGTGCACCGCATCGCCTCCCCGACACATCCACTGACCCGGTCGCCGATCTGGCATCGACTGCCGGCAGCCACGTTACGAAGAGACCTACCCCAACCCTGCGAGTGGCCGTGTCCCTATCAGCGGTCCATCGACGCCACCCGGCCCGGCGACAACACCCCCCGGATCATCCGCACGACAGGGGCAGTAAGTCATACCGAGCCGGGCGACCGAGCAGTCCCCGGCTGGGGACGATCAAAAAGGTAACGGGGGCGACGCTGACCGGCGGGGTCAGAAAAAGCGGCGGGGTCAGAAGAAGCGGCGGCGCTTCGCCTTCCGCGGGCGGAGCATGTCGGCACCCTTGGTGAGCAGGCGGCTCACCCCGGACGGGCCGCGGCGGGCCTCCAGCGTGTGGCTGAGCCGACGGGCGCCGGCCGCCGCCAGCGGCACCGCGACCGCCATCAACGCCCACTGGGCAATACGCTTCTGGATCATGTGGGTTCACCTCCGTCAGTGGCTGCTGACCGGAGAAATACCCCGCGCGGCGGAGCGGTAAGCCTCAGGACGGCGGGGCGACCGGGTTGGGCAGCGCGCCGCCGAAGCGGCGGTCCCGCTGGGCGTACAGCTCGCAGGCGTACCAGAGGTGCCGGCGGTCGAAGTCGGGCCACAGCGTGTCGAGGAACACCAGTTCGGCGTACGCGGTCTGCCAGAGCAGGTAGTTGGAGATCCGCTGCTCGCCGGAGGGGCGGAGGAAGAGGTCCACCTCGGGGACCTCCGGGTGGTAGAGGTACTTCGCCACCGTCTTCTCGGTGACCTTCGCCGGGTCTAGCCTGCCCGCGGCCGCGTCCCGGGCGATCGCGGCGGCGGCGTCGGCGATCTCGGCCTGCCCGCCGTAGTTGACGCAGAACTGGAGGGTCAGGGTGGAGTTGCCCCGGGACATCTCCTCCGCCGTCTGCAGCTCGGAGATGACGCTCTTCCAGAGCCGGCCGGCCCGGCCGGACCAGACCACCCGCACCCCCAGGTCGACCAGCTGGTCGCGGCGGCGGCGGATGACGTCCCGGTTGAAGCCCATCAGGAACCGGACCTCGTCCGGCGAGCGCCGCCAGTTCTCCGTGGAGAAGGCGTACGCCGACAGGTAGGGGATGCCCAGCTCGATGGCGCCCTCGATGGTGTCGAACAGGGAGAACTCCCCCGCCTCGTGGCCCTTGGTGCGAGGCAGCCCGCGCTCCTTGGCCCACCGGCCGTTGCCGTCCATCACCACGGCGACGTGCCGGGGCACCGCCTCGGCGGGCAACGCCGGCGGCCGGGCGCCCGAGGGGTGCGGTGTCGGCGGCACCGGCTCGCGCCGGCCGGCCCTCATCGATCGGATCACTCGGCTCTCTCCCTGCTCACGCCATCCGCTCCGGCCCCCACGCCCCGCGGCGGCGGGACCGGGTCGGCCGCCGGGGCACCCCGGTCGACCAGCGGCAGCGAGCGTAGCGCGCGCTCCAGGTGCCACTGCAGGTGCGCCGCGACGAGGCCGCTGCACTCCCGGCGTACGCCGGTCTCGGTGGCGTCGGCGACCCGCCAGTCGCCGCTGGTCAGCGCCGACATCAGGTCGATGGTGGCCGGGGCGGGATGGGCCGCGCCGGGGGGCCGGCAGTCCGGGCAGACCGCGCCCCCGGCCGGTACGGAGAACGCCCGGTGCCGCCCGGGCGTGCCGCAGACGGCGCAGGCGGTCAGCGCCGGCGCCCAGCCCGCATGGGCCATCCCGCGCAGGAGGTAGGCGTCGAGCACCAGGGTGGTGTCGTGGCTGCCCTCGGCGAGCGCCCGCAGCGCGCCGAGGGTGAGCTGGAACAGCCGCAGCGACGGCTCCCGCTCCACCGGGGTGAGCCGCTCGGCGGTCTCGGCGATCGCGCTGGCGGCCGTGTAGCGGGGATAGTCGCCGAGGAACCGCTTGCCGTAGAGGTCGATGCCCTCGACCTGGCTGACCGTGTGCAGTGAGCTGCCCTGGTTGCCCTTCGGGTCGCCGGCGAGCTGGAGGTCGACGTGCCCGAACGGCTCCAGCCGGGCGCCGAACTTGCTGGTGGTGCGGCGGATCCCGCGCGCCACCGCCCGCAGCCGGCCGTGCCGGCGGGTGAGCAGGGTGATGATCCGGTCGGACTCGCCGAGCTTCTGCACGCGCAGGACCACCGCGTCGTCGCGGTAGAGCTGTCGGCGGTACCCGGCCATCGGACCATTCTCCCTCGGGGTGCGAAATCAGGGTCGGCTCGGGGTGGACGCGTGAAGAACCCCGATGCGCGGCGCGCGCCGTGCCTCGTAGCGTGCTCGCATGGCTCTCCACCGGACCGCCGCGGCGCTCGCCGCGGCCGCCACCCTGATCGTCGTCGCCGGGTGCGACAACCTGGCCTCCCGTCGGCTCGACTACGACAACACCGAAGCGGCCCGGATCACCGCCATCCGGGTGCTTCCGGGGGCCGGCGACGTGACCGTCCGCACCACCAGCACGGACGACGAGGTGCGGATCAAGCGGGTGGTGCGCTACCACGGCGGCCAGCCCGACACCACGTACGAGATCAACGGCGCCGAACTGGTGCTGGACACCGACTGCGGCAAGGACTGCAGCGTCTCCTACGACGTCACCGCCCCGGAGGGGGTGAGCGTGACGGGCGAGACCGGCTCCGGTGACGTCCACCTGACCAGGGTCGGCGCGGTGGAGATCCGGCTCGGTTCCGGCAACGTCCGGGTGACCGGCGCCGACGGCCCCGTCGTGGCGGAGACCGGCTCGGGTGACGTCAGGGTGACCGGCGCCGCCGGCGCGGTCACCGTCACGACCGGCTCCGGCAACATCGACGTGGACGACGCCCCGGCCGCCGTGACCCTGCGCGCCGGCTCCGGCGACATCACGGGGCGCCGCCTCGGCGCCGGGGTGGACGCCGAGGCGGGCTCCGGCAACATCACCGTCGACCTGGCCGCGCCCGCCTCGGCGCGTACGCACACCTCCAGCGGCGACATCAAGCTCGTCGTGCCCGCGGGCCGCTACCAGGTCCGTTCCACGGCCGGCGGCGGCGACACCCGGCTGGGCGTGACCCACGATCCGACCGCCTCGCTGGTGCTCGACATCTCCACCGGCGGCGGCAACCAGACGGTCACCCAGCGCTGATCTCGACGGTCTGCGGCTCCCGCGCGGCGCGCGGCGACGGCACGCCGGCCCGCCCGGTGGCCGGACCGGACCGCGCGGCGGGGGCCGGGGCGGGCGGTGGCCCGGTGCCGGTCGGGGCGGGTGAACCGGGGCCGGTCGGGGCGGTTGGCCCGGTGCGGGCCGGTGCGGGGTGGGAGCCACCGGGAACCAGCTCCGGCGGCCGACGGGCCGCCACGTCCTCCACCCAACCGACCAGGGCGGTCACCACCGCGACCAGGGCGAAGACCAGGGCCACCCGGATCGCCAGGCCGAGCGGATCCTGGTGCGACCAGCCCACCACGTCCACCAGTGGGGTGAGCGCCGCCACGAACGGCATGTGCCACAGGTAGACGGTGAGCGCCCGCCGGTTGAACACGGTCACGACCCGGCCGGACACGGCGCTGCGGTCCACCCAGCGCGCGCCCGCCGGCGCCCGCCCGAGCAGGACGAGGACGAAGGCCGCCGACCAGAGGGCGTTGCCCAGGGGGTTGTCGTTCAGGTCGTATCCGCGGGGTCCGGGGTGGGTGACGATCCAGGCGGCCCCGGCGGCGGCGAGGGCCAGCGCGACGGGCACCAGCACCCGGGTGGCCAGGCGGCGCAGCATGCCGGCCTGGTGGGCGAAGCCGAGCAGCCAGGCGCCGAAGTAGAGCCCGAAGTGGTGCAGCGCCCCCGGCAGCGCCGGCAGCAGGCCCAGCTCGGCCGCGGCGAGCATGGCGTACGGGGCGACCAGCGTGGGCACCGGGGCGCGCCGGAACAGCCAGAGGGCGACCGGGGAGGCGAGCACGAACCAGAGGTAGTCGCGCAGGTACCAGATCACGCTCAGCGCGATCGCACCCCAGCCGTTGGCCGGCGGATCGGCGACGGGGAAGAGCCAGAGCAGCACCTTCGGGCTCAGCGGCAGCCCGGTGAGCAGCATGGCGGGTACGAAGACCGCGGCGACCACCCAGAGCGACGGCAGCAGGCGACGCAACCGGCGTACGACCGCTCCCGGCCCCCACCGTTGCAGCGAGGCGGCCATCAGCGAGCCGGCGAGCGCGAACATCACCGACATCGCCGGGAAGACGAGGGTCAGGGTGGCCCATCCGGTGACGTGGTAGACCACGACTCGAACGATGGCCAGGAAGCGGAGCAGGTCAAGGTATCGGTTTCGCATCAGCCTGCATCTATGTCCGGGGGCACGGGGGCTGGTCCTTCCCCTACCCTCCGGAGCGGCCCCGGCAAACCGCCGGCACCCCACGCGAACGTGACATCTTCCACCCGGCCGACCGACATCGATCATGCCCGGATCGCCGGGCCGGGGCGCACCCGGCCCGGCGACCGGTCAGAATCCCAGCTTGCGCAGCTGCTTCGGGTCCCGCTGCCAGTCCTTCGCCACCCGGACGTGCAGGTCGAGGTAGACCCGGGTGCCGAGCAGCTCCTCGATCTGCCGCCGCGCGGTCGTGCCGACCGCCTTGAGCCGGCTGGCCCGGTGGCCGATCACGATCGCCTTCTGGCTGGGCCGCTCGACGTACACGTCGGCGTAGATCTTCATGAGCTTGCCCTCGGGGACCATCTCCTCGACGACCACCGCGATGGAGTGCGGCAGCTCGTCCCGGACGCCCTCCAGGGCCGCCTCCCGGATCAGCTCGGCGACCAGCACCTGCTCCGGGTCGTCGGTGAGCATGTCGTCCGGGTAGAGCTGCGGCGACTCGGGCAGGTAGCGGGTCATCACCTCGACGAGCGTGTCCACCTGGTGCCCGGAGACCGCGCTGACCGGCACCACCTCGGCGAACTCGCCCAGCTCGCTGACGGCGAGCAACTGCTCGGCCAGCCGCCTGCGGTCCACCAGGTCGGTCTTGGTGACCACCGCCAGCACCGTGGCCTTCAGCTCGGCCAGCTCGCCGGTGATGAACCGGTCGCCGCGCCCGATCGGCTCGTCCGCCGGGATGCAGAGGCCGATCACGTCGACCTCGCTCCAGGTCTGTCGGACCAGGTCGTTGAGGCGCTCGCCGAGCAGCGTGCGGGGGCGGTGCAGGCCCGGGGTGTCGACCAGCACGAGCTGGGAGTCCGGGCGGTGCAGGACGGCCCGGATGACGTGCCGGGTGGTCTGCGGCTTGTTCGAGGTGATGGCGATCTTCTGCCCGACGATCGCGTTGGTCAGCGTCGACTTCCCGGCGTTCGGGCGGCCGACGAAACAGGCGAAACCGGCCCGGTAGGGGCGCTGCTCCAGGTCGCTCACGCCGCGACCCCGCCCCGCTCGCCGGCAGCCGTCCGCCCGCTCACTCGACCACCGTGCCCAGGACGGTGCCGTCCGGCGCGGCCACGTGGATCGGCGCGTCGACCGCGAGGTCCCGCACCGCCGCGTGCCCGGCGCCGTCCAGCGTCGACGCCTCGGTCACCACCACGGCGGCCTCCAGCCGGCTCGCGCCGGCCGCCGCCGCCGAGGCCACCGCGAGCTGGAGCGCGGTGATCGTCAGCGAGGGCAGCGAGACGCTGGCCGCGGCGTACGTCCGCCCGTCCTGGTCGCGTACCGCCGCGCCCTCCACGGCGCCCACCCGGCCGCGCGCGCCCCGGGCCAGGACGACCAGCTTGCCGTCCTCGGCGCTCAGCTCGATCGGGTCGGACGGGGTGGGCCGGGCGGCCGGTACGGCGGGTGACTCAGGCATCGGCGGGTTGCCTCTCCTCGGATCGGTTCGTGTCGCCCCGGGGCTCGGCGTGCTCGCCGCGGCCCGAGGCGTCCTGCGTGTCGGTCGACTCCACCCGGTTCACCAGCACGGTGTCGATCCGGTTGCGTCGGCCGGTGGTGCCCTCGGCGACCAGCCGGAGCCCGGCGACCTCGACCTGCGCCCCCGGGATCGGGACGCGGCCCAGGGACTGGGCGAGCAGGCCGCCGACGGTCTCCACCTCGTCCGTGGGCAGCTCGGTGTCGAACAGCTCGCCCAGGTCCTCCACCGGGAGCCGCGCGGTGACCCGCACCGCCCCGTCGTCGAGGTGCTCGACCGGCGGGCGCTCGACATCGTACTCGTCGGTGATCTCGCCGACGATCTCCTCCAGGATGTCCTCGATGGTGACCAGCCCGCCGGTGCCGCCGTACTCGTCGACGACGATGACCAGGTGGTTGCGGGCGGCCTGCATCTCCGAGAGCAGGTCGTCGACCGGCTTGGACTCCGGTACGAAGGTGGCGGGGCGCATCAGCTCGGCGACCGGGAGCCGGCGGTCCTCCGGGGCGCCGCCCTGGGTGCGCCGGATCAGGTCCTTGAGGTAGAGCACACCCAGCACGTCGTCGACGCTCTCGCCGATGACCGGGATCCGGGAGAACCCGGAGCGCAGGAAGAGCGCCAGCGCCTGGGAGAGCGTCTTGCCCTCCTCGATCCACACCATCTCGGTGCGCGGCACCATCACCTCGCGGGCGATCGTGTCGCCGAGCGCGAAGACGGAGTGGATCATCTGGCGTTCGCCGTGCTCCACGACGCCGCGCTGCTCGGCCAGGTCGACCAGCTCGCGCAGCTCCACCTGGGTGGCGAACGGCCCCTCCCGGAAGCCGCGCCCCGGGGTGACCGCGTTGCCGATCAGGATCAGCAGCGAGGCGAGCGGGTTCAGCGCCCGGCCCAGCCAGCGGACCAGGGGCGCGACAGACCGCCCGACCACGTACGCGTGCTGCCGGCCGAGGGTGCGCGGAGCGACCCCGACCACCACGAAACTGATCACGGTCATCGCGCCGGCGGTGACCAGCGCCGCGCGCCAGCCCGCGCCGAAGGTGTCCACCGCGACGAGCGCCACCAGCGTGGTGGCGGTCAGCTCGGCGAGCAGCCGCAGCAGCAGGAGCAGGTTGAGGTGGCGGACCACGTCCCCGGCGACGGCCTGGAGTGTGCGCGCGCCCCGTACGCCGTCGCGGGCCAGCTCGGCGGCGCGGGCGGGCGAGACCGCGGCGAGGGCCGCCTCGGTCATCGCGATCAGGCCGGCCAGCACCACCAGGCCGGCCGCGGAGACCAGCAGTTGCAGGTCGGGCAGGCCGGTGGCGCCGGCCGCCAGTGTCGGGGTGTCCATCACCGGGACCGGGTCGACCGCCAGCTCGCCAGCAGTCGGGCCTGGAGCGCGAACATCTCCCGCTCCTCCTCCGGCTCGGCGTGGTCGTAGCCGAGCAGGTGCAGCACGCCGTGCACGGTGAGCAGGTGCAGCTCGTCGGCGGCGGAGTGGCCGGCGGTGGCCGCCTGCTTGGCCGCCACCTCCGGGCAGAGCACGATGTCGCCGAGCAGCGCCGGCTCGCCGGCGGCGGTCGACTCGCCGGGCCCGTGGTCGACGCTGCCCTCGTCCATGGGGAAGGCGAGCACGTCGGTCGGGCCGTCGCCGCCCATCCACCGGTGGTTCAGCTCGGTCATGTAGTCGATGTCGACCAGCAGCACGGACAGCTCGGCGAGGGGGTTGACCCCCATCTCGTCGAGGGCGTGTCGGGCGACGGCGAGCACGGCGTCGGTGTCGACGTCGACGCCGGACTCGTTGGCGATCTCGATGGACAACAGTCTTCCCTCGATGGTCTAGCGGCGCCGGCCGGCCCGGCCGCCCTGGGCTGTCCGCCCGGGCACGGCGTGCACGCTCTGCGCCTGCTGGTTCTCCCGCTCGGCGTCCCAGCGGGCGTACGCGTCGACGATCTCCCCGACCAGCCGGTGGCGGACCACGTCCGAGCTGGAGAGCTGGGCGAAGTGCACGTCCTCGACGTTCTCCAGGATCTCCCGGACCACCCGCAGGCCGCTGGTCGTGCCGCCGGGGAGGTCGACCTGGGTGACGTCACCGGTGACGACGATCTTGGAACCGAAGCCGAGCCGGGTCAGGAACATCTTCATCTGCTCGGGCGTGGTGTTCTGCGCCTCGTCGAGGATGATGAACGCGTCATTGAGGGTACGCCCCCGCATGTACGCCAGCGGCGCGACCTCGATCGTGCCCGCCGCCATCAGCTTGGGGATGGAGTCCGGGTCGAGCATGTCGTGCAGCGCGTCGTAGAGCGGGCGCAGGTAGGGGTCGATCTTCTCGTTGAGCGTGCCGGGCAGGAAGCCGAGCCGCTCCCCCGCCTCGACCGCCGGCCGGGTGAGGATGATCCGGTTGACCTGCTTGGCCTGCAACGCCTGGACGGCCTTGGCCATGGCCAGGTAGGTCTTGCCGGTGCCGGCGGGGCCGATGCCGAAGACGATGGTGTGCGCGTCGATCGCGTCGACGTAGCGCTTCTGACCCAGCGTCTTGGGGCGGATGGTGCGGCCGCGCCGGGAGAGGATGTTGAGCGTCAGGACCTCGGCGGGCCGCTCGGCGCCGCCCTGCTCGAGCATGCCGACGGTACGCCGGACGGCGTCAGTGGTCAGGGTCTCGCCTTTCTCGATGAGTTCGAGCAGCTCGCTGAAGATCCGCTCGGCGAGGGCATTGTCGGCGGGGGCGCCGGTGATGGTGATCTCGTTGCCCCGGACGTGCACGTCACTGTTGACCGAGCGCTCGACCAGTCGCAGGATCTCGTCACCCGCGCCGAGCAGGTTGACCATGATCTTGGAATCCGGAACGGTGATCCTGGTCTGCACCCGGGGCGGGCCGGGAGGTGGGGTGCCGGTCATAGGTCGGGCCGAGGGGCCCTGCGCCACCTGCTCTCGATCTCGGCGCCGGGCCTGCTGGCGCGGCGCGCTGACGTTGCCCCCATCGTATCTGCTCAACAGCGGCGGCACCGCGCCCATTTCCGCGCGTGCGGGACGGCACGGACGGGACGCGGCCCGCGCCGGCCCCGCCCCGCCCGTACGCGCCCGTCAGGAGCCGGCGCGGAAGTCGTACCGGTCGAAGGTCTCCTGGGTACGGGTGAACCGGTAGGTCGCCCAGTGCATCCGGACCACCGCGCCGCGCTCGTCCCGGGTGAGCCGCAGCAGCTCGCCCACCTCACGCCCGGAGACCGTGCGGTACACGTCCGGCTGGTCGGGCAGTGGCGCGAAGACCGCCGGCGGCTTCCCCGCCGGGTCGTCGGCGCCCCGGGCCCGCAGCGCGCCGTCGTGCCACGAGAAGACGTACTCGAAGCCCTCGCCCCACCAGCGGCCCAGCAGCCCGCGTACGCCCTCGGGGGCGGGTGGGCCCGGCCGCCACGGCGCGACGTCGGCCGGGTCGTGCTCGACGGCGGCGGCCAGCAGCCGGTGTGGCAGGTCGAGGACCTCGCCGGCGGTGCCGGAGGAGCCGAGCACGGCGACGCCCATCGCGCCGGGCGTCCCCTCGCCGCCGCGCCGGCCGTAGACGCCGGCCAGGAAGCCGGGCATCGCGCCGTCGTGCCCGACGTGCATGGTCCGCTTGCCCTGCGGCACCAGGATCAGCCCGAGCCCGAAGCCGCCGGCCCAGAGCGTCTCGTCGGTGACCGTCGCCGGCCAGCGCATCTCCTCCAGCGTGGCCGGGGTGAGCACCGCGCCCGCCGGGTCCAGCGCCGCCGGGTCGGCGAGGAAGGCCGCCCAGCGGGCCATGTCGGTGGCGGTGCTCCAGAGCTGCGCCGCCGGCCCCACCGCGCCGAAGTCCGTGGGCGGCTCCGGGTGCGCCTCGTCGGAGTACGCGTCGACCAGGAAACCGGTCGCGGCGTGCGGGCCCGGCGTCACCGAGGTGTCGGCCAGCCCCAGCGGGGTCAGCACCCGCTCGGCGAGCACCTCCGCCCAGGTGCCGCCCCGCAGGTGGCCGACGAGCCGGCCGAGCAGCGCCATACCGAGGTTGGAGTAGTGGTAGCGGCGGCCCGGCGGCAGCACCCGCTCGGCCCGGGCGAGGTCGGCGACCAGCTCGTCGACGTCGGGCGCGCGCAGGCTGTCCCAGACGTCGCCGTACGGCTCCCGTTGCAGGCCGGCGGTGTGCGACAGCAGCCGGCGCACGGTCAGCTCGCCGTGGGCCGGCAGGTCCAGGTGGCGGCCCAGCGGGTCGTCCAGGTCGAGCAGGCCGTCGTCGCGGCACTGGAGCGTCAGCACGGCGGTGAACGTCTTCGTGACCGAGCCGATCCGGAACCGGGTGCCCGGCCCCAGCTCGGTGTCGTTGCCGGTGCCGCCGACCGTGCACGTCCACAGCGGGCGGTCGGCCCGGTGCAGGGCCGCCGACACGGCCGGTACGCGAGCCTGCGCCTGGACCTGGCGCACCAGCCGGGCCAGGCGGTCGTCGACCGCCGTCACGCGAGGTCCCGGGCCAGCATCGGCCCGAGCGGCGCCCCACCGAGCACGTGCGCGTGCGCGTGGAAGACCTCCTGGCCGCCGTACGCGCCGGTGTTGAACATCAGCCGGAAGCCGTCGCCGAGCAGCCCCTCGTCCTCGGCCACCGCGGCGGCCGTGGCGAGCACCTCGCCGGCCAGCGCCGGGTCGCCCTGGGCGAGCGTCGCCACGTCGGCGTAGTGCTCCTTCGGGATGACCAGCACGTGCACCGGCGCCTTCGGGCCGATGTCGCGGAAGGCGAGCGTGGTGGCGGTTTCCCGCACGACGGTGGCCGGGATCTCCCCGGCGACGATGCGGCAGAACAGGCAGTCGGTTCCCATCGGGGCAGTGTAAGGAAGGGCACCTTGTTATCGCTTTCGGTAGAGGAAGGGCCCCTTCCTTACACCTGGGGGTCGACCGGGCATGATGGCCGGCGTGACTTCACGGGCGGTACTGGTGACGGGGGCCTCGCGCGGCATCGGGCGGGCGGTGGCGACGGCGTTCGCGGCGAGCGGGGACCGGGTGGCGATCCACCACCGCGACTCGGCGGAGGCGGCCGGGCGGCTGCGCGCCGAACTGCCCGGCGAGGGCCACGTGGTGGTCCGCGCCGACCTGACCGACCCGGACGCCGTACGGGCCATGGTGGACGAGGCGGCCGGCCTGCTGGGCGGGCTGGACGTGCTGGTCAACAACGCCGGAGTGTACGGCGACCGGGACGCCCCGCACCCGGTCTTCGGCGCCTCCTACGCGCAGTGGCGCGCGCAGTGGCGGCAGGTGGTGGAGACCAACCTGACCGGCGCGGGCAACGTCATCTGGTGCGCCGCCCAGCACATGCGCGACCGGGGCGGCCGGATCGTCAACGTCTCCTCCCGGGGCGCCTTCCGGGGCGAGCCGGACCAGCCGGCGTACGGGGCGAGCAAGGCGGGGCTGAACGCGCTGGGGCAGTCGCTGGCGGTGGCCCTGGCCCCGTACGGCATCAGCGTCGCCACGGTGGCCCCGGGCTTCGTCGAGACCGACATGACCACGGAGCACCTGCGCGGGGAGCGGGGCGCCGCCATCCGGGCGCAGAGCCCGTTCAACCGGGTGGCCCGCCCCGAGGAGATCGCCGCCGCCGTGCACTGGCTCGCCTCCCCGCAGGCGGAGTGGGCCTCCGGCACCATCGTCGACCTGAACGGCGCCTCCTACCTGCGTAGCTGAGCGTCACCAGCGGGCGAGGCGGGTGGCGAGCACCGCGAGGGCGGCCACGCCGGCCGTCGAGGTGCGCAGCACCGACGGGCCCAGGCGGACGGCGCGGGCCCCGGCCCCGGTGAAGGTGTCCAGCTCGCTGTCGGCGATCCCGCCCTCCGGCCCGACGACCAGGACGATCTCGCCCGTGGCGGGCAGCTCGGCGGTGGTCAGCCGCTCCTGTGCCTCCTCGTGCAGCACGAACGCCGCGGCGGCCCCGCCGATGCGGCGCGCGACCTGGGCGGTGGACTCGTCCGGCGTCCCCGCCACCACGGGCAGCCAGGCGCGCCGGGCCTGCTTGGCCGCCTCCCGGGCGGTCGCCGCCCACTTCTCCCGCGCCCGTATGCCCCGGTCGCCGCGCCACTGGGTGACCGAGCGGGCCGCCGCCCAGGGAACGATCTCGTCCACCCCGACCTCGGTCATCGCCTGCACGGCCAGCTCGCCCCGGTCGCCCTTGGCGATGCCCTGCACCACGACCAGGCGCGGGACGGAGGCGTCGACGAACCCCCGGGAGGTGATCTCCAGGTCGAGGGTGCCGCGGCCGACGGCGGTCACCACGGCGGCGGCGGTGCCGCCCCGCCCGTCGGCGAGCAGCAGTTCCTCGCCGACGCGGAGCCGCTGCACGGTGGCGGCGTGGTGCCCCTCGGGGCCGTCGAGGGTCAGCCGGTCGGCGGTGGGCAGCGACTCGACCAGAAACAGCGGCGCGGACACGATGATCAGGCTAGCCGCCCCGGCGGCCGCCGGGGCGCCGAGGGCGGTGGAGCCGCCGGGCCGCCGAGGGCCGCGGAGCCGCCGGGCCGCCGCGGAGCGCGGCGGCCCGGGGCGTGCGGGTCAGGCGTGGCCGTTGAAGGCGTCGCGCATCCGGGAGAAGAAGCCGCCCTGCTTGGTCAGCTCGGCGACCTCCTCGCCCCGGGTCTTGGCGAAGTCGCGCAGCATCCGCTCCTGGTCGGCGTCGAGCTTCGTCGGGGTGCGCACGTCGAGGTGGACGTAGAGGTCGCCCCGGCCGGTGCCGCGCAGGTGCGGCACGCCCCGGGCGCGCAGCCGCAGCGTGCTGCCCGGCTGGGTGCCGGCCTTGACGTCGACCGTCTCCTCGCTGTCCAGCGTCTTGATGGTCAGCCGGGTGCCGAGGGCGGCGGCGGTCATCGGCACGGTGACCCGGCAGTGCAGGTCGTCGCCCTTGCGGGAGTAGACGTCGTGCGGCCGCTCGTGGATCTCGACGTAGAGGTCGCCGGCGGTGCCGCCGCCCGGGCCGACCTCGCCCTGCTGGGCCAGCCGGATGCGCATGCCGTCCTCGACCCCGGCGGGGATCTTGACGGTCAGCGAACGCCGGGTGCGGACGCGGCCGTCGCCGGCGCACGTCGGGCAGGGGTGCGGGATGGTGGTGCCGTAGCCCTGGCAGACGGTGCAGGGGCGGGCGGAGACCACCTGACCGAGGAAGGTGCGCTGCACCGACTGCACCTCGCCCCGGCCGCCGCACGCCTCGCAGGTGGCCAGGTGGGTGCCGGCCGCGGTGCCGGCGCCGGAGCAGGTGGTGCAGAGTACGGCGGTGTCGACGGTGATCGGCGCCTCGACGCCGAACGCGGTCTCGTTCAGGTCCAGCTCCAGCCGCAGGATCGCGTCGGCGCCCGGCCGGGTCCGCGGTCGCGGGCCCCGCGACCCGCCGGCCGCGCCGCCGAAGAACGCGTCCATGATGTCCTGGAAGCCGACGAACGGGCCGGCGCCGCCGGGACCGCCCGGGCCGCCCGCGCCGCCGCCGCCCGGGGCGAGCGGGTCGCCGCCCAGGTCGACGATCTGCCGTTTCCGGTCGTCCGAGAGGACCTCGTACGCGGCGTTGATGTCCTTGAACTTCTCCTGTGCCTCCGGGTCCGGATTGACGTCCGGATGGAACTGCCGCGCCAGCTTTCGGTAGGCACGCTTGATCTCGTCGTCGGAGGCTTCCCGGCTCACCCCGAGAATGCCGTAGTAGTCCCTGGCCACTGCGTTCCGTGTCCTCATGTTCGTCTCGCGTTGCGCCGGTCGTCGGCCGGAGCCGGCCGTCGGCCCTGACTGGTCAGTTCTGGGCCAGCAGCTCGCCCACGTAGCGTGCCACGGCCCTCACCGTGGCGATGGTGCCGGGGTAGTCCATCCGGGTCGGCCCGAGCACGCCGAGCCCGCCCACGATCGTCGCGCCCGGCCCGTAGCCGGTGCTGACCACCGAGGCGGCGCGCAGGTTGTCGATCTCGTTCTCGTCGCCGATCAGCACCCGGGTCGTGCTCGGCTCCGCCTCGCCGATGAGCTTGAGCAGCACGACCTCCTCCTCCAGCGCCTCCAGGATGGGGCGCAGCGAGCCCTGGAAGTCGAGCAGGCCGCCGCGGGTGAGGTTGGCCGTGCCGGCCAGCGCGATCCGCTCCTCGTGCCGCTCGACCAGCGTCTCCAGCAGCACGGTGGAGAGGGTGGTCATGGCCGGCCGCAGGTGCGGCACCGACTCCTCGACCAGCGCCTGCACCAGCGGCGGGGTCTCGGACAGCCGGGTGCCGACCAGCTTCTCGTTGACCAGCCGGCGCAGGTCCGTGACGTCGTCGGCGGGGATCGGCCCGGGCAGCTCGACCAACCGCTGCTCGACCCGGCCGGTGTCGGCGATCATGACCAGCATCAGCCGGGTCGTGGAGATCGGCACCAGCTCCAGGTGGCGGACGGAGGAACGGGCCAGGCTCGGGTACTGCACCACGGCGACCTGCCGGGTCAGCTGCGCCAGCAGCCGTACGGTGCGGTGCACCACGTCGTCGAGGTCGACCGCGCCGACCAGGAAGCGCTCGATCGCGCGGCGCTCGGCCGGGCTGAGCGGCTTGACCCTGGACAGCCGGTCCACGAAGAGCCGGTAGCCGCGGTCGGTGGGCACCCGGCCGGCGCTGGTGTGCGGCTGGCGGATGTAGCCTTCCTCCTCCAGCACGGCCATGTCGTTGCGGACGGTCGCCGGGGAGACCCCGAGCTGGTGCCGCTCGACCAGCGCCTTGCTGCCGACGGGCTCCTGCGTGGCGACGTAGTCCTCGACGATCGCGCGCAGCACGGCGAGCTTGCGGTCGTCGAGACCCATCGTTCCCCACCTCCTGTCGCACGTCGGACCCCCGCGCCCCGAGGGGCGGGCGGGTTGCTGGCACTCGCTGCGGACGAGTGCCAGTCTACGTCGGCGCGCCCGCCGACGCGATGATCAACCTGGGACGGCGATCCGACCGGCGCCACCCGGCCCGTGGCGGCGGCGGCGCCAGAGCCGATCATCCGGACATCCCGGTCGGAGTCGCTCTGGTGCGGCCTTGCCCGCGGCCCCTACCGTGACGTCCATGACTGAACCACCTCGCCCTCCCGGAGCGGGGGACCCCGGCGACCGGCCGGACCCGGCCGCTCCGTCGGGGGTTCCCGGGCCGGCCGGCTCCGACGAACCCACCGCACCACTGTCCGGGGCACCGGGCCCGGGCGGCTATCCCCCGCCCGGTGGCTATCCGCCGCCCACCGGTGACCAACCGCCGTCGGGCGGCTACCCTCCGCCGGGTGGCTACCCGCCGCCCGGTGGCTATCCCCCGCCGGGCGGCTACCCCCCGCCGGGGGTCGGCTATCCGACCGGCGGCGGCTACGGCGCGCCCACCGGCGGCTACGCCAACAACGAGGACAAGAACTGGGCCCTGATCGCCCACTTCGGCGGCGCGGCCGGGGTGATCGTCGGCGGTGGCCTGCTCGGCTGGGTCGCACCGCTCATCGCGCTGATGGCCAGGGGACAACAGTCGCCGACCGTCCGGGCGCACGCCGTCGCGGCGCTGAACTTCCAGATCACCTGGGCGATCGTGGGCGTGCTGAGCTGGGTGCTCACCCTGATCACCTGCGGGATCCTGTTCTTCGTCCCGATGCTCGTCTGGCTGGTGCCGCTGATCTTCGGGATCGTCGCCGGGGTCAAGGCCAACGAGGGCGTGCTCTACCGCTACCCGATGGCCTACAGCTTCACCAGGTGAGCCGGGCCGGCCGCTCCCCCGGCCGGACCGGCCACGCGCCGCCACACGGCGTGGGCCTCTCCGGCCGCGCCGCCACACGGCGTGGCATCCCCGCCCGCGCCGCCGCACGGCGGGGCCTCCGCACCTCAGGGCAGCAGGTCGCGGACGACCGCGTCGGCGAGCAGCCGCCCCCGCAGGGTCAGCACGGCCCGGCCCGCCGCGTGGTCGGGGCCGGCCAGCAGGCCGTCGGCGAGCGCCCGCTCGGCGCCGGCCCGGCCCGCGTCGTCGAGGGCGTCCAGCGGCAGCCCGGAGGCGAGCCGCAGCCGGAGCATGACGTCCTCCATGTGCGCCTCGTCGGCGGTGAGCACCTCCCGGGCCAGGCCGGGCGACTCGCCGCCGGCCAGCCGCTTCGCGTACGTCGTGGGATGCTTCACGTTCCACCAGCGCACGCCGCCGACGTGGCTGTGCGCCCCCGGGCCGAGGCCCCACCAGTCGGCGCCGGTCCAGTAGAGCAGGTTGTGCCGGCACCGGGCCGCGTCGCCGCGGGCCCAGTTCGACACCTCGTACCAGGAGAAACCGGCCGCGTCGAGGGCGGCCTCCGCGGCCAGGTAGCGGTCCGCGGCGACGTCGTCGGAGGGGTACGCCAGCTCGCCGCGCCGCATCCGGGCGGCGAGCCGGGTGCCGTCCTCCACGATCAGGGCGTACGCGCTGACGTGGTCCACCCCGGCGGCGACGACCTGGTCGAGGGAGGCGGCGAAGTCGTCCTCGCTCTCCCCCGGCGTGCCGTAGATGAGGTCGAGGTTGACGTGCTCGAACCCGGCGTCGCGGGCCTCCCGGGCGGCGGCGGTGGCCCGGCCGGCGCTGTGCGTGCGGTCGAGGATCGCCAGCACCCCCGGCGCGGCGGACTGCATGCCCAGCGAGATCCGGGTGTAGCCGGCCGCCCGCAGGGCCCGCAGGGACTCCGGGGTCACCGACTCCGGGTTGGCCTCGGTGGTCACCTCGGCGTCGGGCGCGAGCCCCCAGGCGCGGTCGATGCCGTCGAGGATCCGGGCCAGGTCGTCGGCGGGAAGCAGGGTCGGGGTGCCGCCGCCGACGAAGACCGTGTCGACCCGGGGCGGCGGGGCGTCGCCCAGCACCCGGCCGGCGAGCGCCAGCTCGGCCAGCACGGTGTCGGCGTACCCCTCCCGGCTCGCCCCGCCGCCCAGCTCGGCCGCGGTGTACGTGTTGAAGTCGCAGTAGCCGCAACGGCTGGCGCAGAACGGGACGTGCACGTACACGCCGAAGCCGCGCGCGCCGACCGCGCGGGTGGCGACGGCGGGCAGCGAGCCGTCGACGGGGACGGTTTCGCCTTCTGGAAGGACGCCGGGCATGGCCACTAGTGTGCCCGGCATGACCTCTCCCGACGTGCTCGTGCGGGCCGCCACGGCCCGTGGGGTGACCACCCTCACCCTGGACAGCCCGCACAACCGCAACGCGCTCTCCACGCCGCTGATGACCCAGTTGCTGGCCGGCCTGGCCGAGGCGGTCGCCGACGACGCCGTCCGCGTGGTCGTGCTGGACCACACCGGGCCGGTCTTCTGCTCGGGCGCGGATCTCAAGGAGACCGCCGCCGCGTACGCCAGCGGGAGCGTGCCGGCCGGGATGCTGGGTGACGTGCTCGCGGCGGTCTGGGAGTGCCCGAAGCCGGTGGTGGCGAGGGTGGCCGGCCCGGCGCGGGCCGGCGGGCTGGGCCTGATCGCGGCGGCCGACCTGGCGGTGTGCGCGCAGGAGGCGACGTTCGCCTTCACCGAGGTGCGGCTCGGGGTGATCCCGGCGGTGATCTCCGCGACCGTGCTGCCCCGGCTGCACCCCCGCGCGGCGGCCGAGCTCTACCTGACCGGGGACACCTTCGACGGCCGGCGCGCCGCGGAGATCGGCCTGGTCACCGCCGCCGTGCCGGCCGACGGGCTGGACGCCGCCGTCGCCACCTACTGCGACTCGCTGGTCCGGGGTGCGCCGGGCGCGCTGGCCGGGGCGAAGCAACTGCTGCGCCGGCCGCCCGCGACCGACCTGCGGGAGGAGATCGCCGGGCTGTCCACCCTCTCGACCGGGTACTTCCTCTCGGAGGAGGGCCGCGAGGGCGTGCTGGCGTTCCGGGAGAAGCGACCGGCCCGCTGGGTTCCCGCCGCCGACGGCGACGCCGTCGACCGGTAGGCAGGCGGGGACGCCGTCGACCGACAGGCGGTAGGGGACGCCGTCGACCGCGTCCGTCGGGAGAGGTGAGGCCGCGCGGGAAACGGGAACATCCGGGCCCGCCCCCGGGGCCGTTCGGCGCTCTCGGGCGGGCCCCGCCGGCCGGTTGCCACGCGCGGCGGGCCGGCCGGAACCGGTCGGACGACCCCGGCGGGCACCACGGGGGACGTACGCTTGTCGGACTGTCGAACAGGGGGTGTGGGTGCGAACTCGGGCAGTCGTGGCGGGCGGCGTCGTCCTCGTCCTCGTCGCCGTGGTCGGAATCTGGCTCGTCATCCGGCAGGTGGGTGGGCAGCTGCGCCTGCCGCTGTCCAGCCGGACGTGCACGGTGCAGGCGGACGGCCGGGTGGCCCTGGACGCCGACCAGATGGCCAACGCGGCGACGATCGCGGCGATCGGCATCCAGCGGAAGATGCCCGAGCGGGCCGTCGTGGTGGCGCTGGCCACCGCGTACCAGGAATCCGGCCTGCGCAACCTCGCCGGGGGCGACCGCGACTCCGTGGGGCTGTTCCAGCAGCGCCCGAGCCAGGGCTGGGGCAGCCCGGAGGAGATCCGCGACCCCCGGTACGCGGCGAACCGGTTCTACGCCGCGCTGAAGAAGGTGCGCGGCTGGGAGCGGATGCGGGTCACCGACGCGGCGCAGAAGGTGCAGCGCTCCGCCTTCCCAGAGGCGTACCAGAAGTGGGCGGACGAGTCGGAGGTGCTGACGCGGGCCCTGCTCGGGCACGCCACCGGCGCGGTGGCCTGCACGGTGGGCCGCGACCCGGCGATGCGCGGGGCGGCCGCGGCGACCGCGCTGACCCGCGGGCTGTCGCTGGACTGGGGCCTGGCCGCCGCCACCACCGCGGCGGACCTGACCGGCCTCACGGTCCCCGCCGCCGACGAGCGTCGGGGCTGGCGGTACGCGCACTGGCTCGTCTCCCACGCGCACGACCACGGGGTGAAGCGGGTGCGCTTCGGCGGCCTGGAGTGGACGGCCCGCGACGGCACCTGGAACCAGGTCGGTGACGACGCGGCCGGCGACCGGGTGGTCGCCGAGGTCTTCGCCGAGGCGTAGGGACTCCCATCTCCTTACCGGCAGTCACCGCACAATCCGTCATTCCCGGACATAAGCCTCGGTGACCGCTTGCGGGGCTACGGATTGTAGCGGTTCAACTCCCCACAGTTCGGGCAACGGTCGTATATCACGCGGGGTAGTACCCCGCACCGGAACCAGCGCGTTACGATCGGCGGCCTGTGCCAGCAATGGTTTTCGCCCGATGGGGAGGGGACGTCGAGGTGTTCGACTACGGCGACCGGACCGGTTACGAACCGATCAGTGACACCGACCGCAAGGAGTTCCACGAGCAGGGCTTCCTCCTGCTGCGCAACGTCCTGACGGAGGACCACCGGGCGGCGCTGGAGGCGGCGGTCGACCGCGTCTACGCCGAGGAGAAGGCCAAGGGCAACACCACCAAGGACGGCACCCTGCACCTGCTGGGCTTCCTGGAGCGGGACGAGCTCTTCGGCGACCTGCTGACCCACCCGATCGCCTTCCCGTACATGTGGGGCCTCGCCGGCTGGAACATCTACACCCACCACAACCACCTGGACGTCACCCCGCCGGCGCTGGAGCCGGAGAAGCCGTACTGGGGCTGGCACCAGGACGGGTACCGGCAGAACTCCGACCCGGAGACGATGGACCCGAACCTTCCCCGGCCGATGTTCTCCCTCAAGGTGGCCTACGTGCTCTCCGACCTGTCGGAGAACGGCCGGGGCGCCACCAAGGTGATCCCGGGCAGCCACCTGTGGAACTCGCTGCCGCGCCCGGAGGACACCTCCGTGCACAACCCGGACCCGGAGGGCACGGTGGAGATCACCGCGAACCCCGGTGACGCCTTCATCTTCGACCGCCGCCAGTGGCACTCCCGGTCGACCAACCTGTCGACCATCACGCGCAAGATGCTCTTCGTCGGCTACACCTACCGGTGGATCCGCCCGCTGGACGAGCTACACATCGACAAGGACGGTGAGTGGTGGGCCAACCGCACGCCGGTGCAGCGCCAGCTCTGCGGCGAGGGCACCCACACCGCCAACTACTGGGGCATCAACTGGGACGGCTACATCGACGACGAGATCCCGCTGCGCAAGGAGCTCAAGCAGCGCGGCCTGCTCGACCGCAGCATCCCCTGGCTCCGCTGAGCCGGTAACCCGGCTCCCGCCGAGGCGACACCGAACGGGCCCCCTCCCCCACGGGACGGGGCCCGTTCCGCGTTCCCACGCCTCCGGCACCCGTACCGCCGACGAGGCGGCAGGTCAGCCGACGAGGCGGCAGGTCAGCCGACGAGGCGGCGGGTCAGCCGCGGCGGGCGAGGCGGCGGCGCACCTTCTCCTGGATCGGCTCGGGCAGTTCCGGCGCGTCGAGCAGCCGGGGCAGCAGGTCGGGCTCCAGGTTCAACGCCCGGAACACCTCGCCGATCGTCACCCCGTGCGCGGGCCGGTCGACCACCTCGACCGGGTCACCCGCGCCGACCTCGCCCTCGCGCAGCACCCGCAGGTACGCCCCGGGCTTCGCCCGCACCGTGAACCGCTTGATCAGGTCCGGTACGCCCCAGAAGCCGGCGAAGGTGGTGCACGGCGTCCGGGGCTTGGTCACCTGGAGCAGCGCCGACCCGATCGCCCACTGCTCGCCGATCACCGCTCCGGTCACGTCGACCGCGTACGTGGTCAGGTTCTCGCCGAACCCGCCGGGACTGATGGCGCGGCCCAGCTCGGTCGCCCACCAGCCGGCGTCCTCCTCGGCGTACGCGTAGACCGCCTGGTCCGGGCCGCCGTGGTGGGCGCGCTCGCCGATGAAGTCGCCGGCCACCCCGTCGGCGCGCAACAGCACGGGGCCGTCCACCGGCCGCTTGTCGATGCCGGTGCGCCCGCTCGCGTCGCCCGCCCACTCCGCCTCGGTCACACCGCCGAGGTTCACCGCTGCCAGCCTGCCCGTCATGGCGGTCAGCCTAGCCCGCCCCGCGGACGCGCCCGGAGGGGGCAAAAGAAGGGTCCCTGGTCAACGCGGTGCGTCGACCAGGGACCCTTCCTCACGCGGGCGTCAGCCCTTGACGGCGCCGGCCACCAGGCCCGAGACCATCCGCCGCTGCACCAGCAGGAAGAAGATGATCACCGGCAGGGTGAACAGCGTGGAGGCGGCCATCACGGGGCCCCAGGCGGTGTCGTCGCGGCCGAAGAAGAACGTCATCGCGACCGGCAGGGTGTAGCTCTCCTGGTCGTTGATGAAGGTCAGGGCGAAGATCAGCTCGTTCCAGGCGGTGATGAACGAGAAGATGCTCGTCGCCACCAGGCCGGGGGCCACCAGCGGGAAGAGGACCTTCCGGAAGGTCTGCGCCCGGCTCGCCCCGTCGATGGCGGCGGCCTCCTCCAGCTCCTTCGGCACGGCGGCGACGAAGCCCCGCAGCATCCAGACCGCGAACGGCAGCGAGAAGCCGAGGTAGGTGAGGATCAGGCTGGGCAGGGTGTTGTAGAGCCCCAGCCGCTGGATCATCAGGAACAGCGGGATGACCAGCGCCTCCAGCGGGATCATCTGCACCACCAGCAGCATGATCAGGAAGGCGGTCCGCAGCTTGAACCGGAACCGGGCCACGGCGGTCGCGGCGAGCAGCGCGACCAGGCCGCTGAGCAGCACTGTGGAGACCGCGACCAGCGCGCTGTTGAGGAAGAAGTCGGCGAAGGTCACGCCCGGGATCAGGTTGCCGGTGAGGATCTGCCGGTAGTGCTCCAGCGTCGGCTCGGACGGCACCGGCCGGGGCGTGGACGAGAAGATCTCCGAACTCGGCTTCAGCGAGGTGGCGATCATCCAGTAGACCGGGAACGCCGCGAAGAGCGCGACCAGCAGCCCCGCGCCGTTGAGGGCGATCCTCTTCACGCCTGCACCGCCTCCGCGTCGCGTCACGCGTCCTCCTCCTGCTTGAGCACCATGCGGACGTAGAGGCCGGTCACCACCAGCAGGATCAGGGTGAGGATCACCGCGATCGCCGCGCCGAGGCCGTACTTGGGCGGGGGCGAGAACGCCTCCGCGTACGAGTAGATGGAGAGCATGAACGTCGGCCGGTCCTGCGTGCCGCCGGCCAGCACGAACTGCTGGGTGAAGACCTTGAAGTCCCAGATGGTGGAGAGCACGATCAGGATCCCGAACACCGGCCGCAGCAGCGGGAAGGTGATCTTCCAGAACACCCTCCACGGCCCGGCGCCGTCGACCCGCGCCGCCTCGTGCAGCTCGCTCGGCACGCTCTTCAGCCCGGCCAGCACGCTCACCGCGATGAACGGGAACGAGTGCCAGACCACCACCAGGGTCAGGATCGAGAAGAACAACAGGGGCGAGTTGAACCAGCCGTACCCGGTCCAGTCGCTGCGCCCGAAGAGGCTCTGCGAAAGCCCGTCGGGCAGCGCGTTGAACAGCCAGGTGACCAGGCCACTGGTGTCGTCGAAGATCCACTTCCAGACGATCGTGCCGGTCAGCGCCGGGGTGGCCCAGGCGAGCATCACGCAACTGGCGACGAAGGTGGCCATCCGCTTGCCGAGCCGGTTGAGCAGCAGCCCGACCAGGGTGCCCAGGATCATGGTGAGCACGACGTTGGCGGCGGCGAAGAGGACGGTGTTGCGCAGCACCGTCAGGAAGAACGGGTCGCCGAGGATCTCGGCGTAGTTGCCGAACCCCACCCACGGCCACTCGCGGTCACCGCGTAGCTGGCGGACGTTGTTGAGCTGGTGGAAGGACATCACCACCACCTGGCCGAGCGGCCAGAGCAGCAGCACGCCGATGATCACCAGGCAGGGCAGGAGCAGCAGGTAGGGCAGGCGGTCCACCCGGCGGCGCCGCCGCGCGGGGGTCTCCCGCGCGGCGGCCGCCTCCGGCGCCTCGGTCAGCGTGGTCACTTGGCGTTGAGGATGCTTTCCATCTCCGCGGCCGCGTCGGCGGTAGCCTTCTCGACCGTCTTCTGACCCTTCATGACCGAGCTGTTCATCGCCTGGGTCACCGTCTTGGTGCGGCTGACCTCCACCCACTTCGGGGTGAGCGGCGTGAGCTTGGTGTTCTGCATCGTGGTGGCGAACGCCGCCATGATCTTGTCGCTGGCGTACTTGTCGCCACCGACCAGGTCCTTGTAGACCGGGAAGAAGCCGAGGCTGTCGGCGAAGGCCTGGTCGTTCTTCTTGCTCAGCAGCACGGTCAGGTAGTCCCACGCGAGGCTCTGCCGCTCGCTGTCCTTCCAGATCGCGATGTCGGAGCCGCCGGCGAAGCCGGGCGCGGCCTTGCCGTCCGGGCCGGGGATCGGGAACGTGCCCCAGACCTTCTCGATCTCCGGGTTGTCCTTCTTGATGGCGCCCTGCTGCCAGCTGCCGCCGAAGGCCATCGCCGCGTTGCCGGTGGCGAACTGGGTCCGGGCGTCGATCTCGTTCCAGCCCGCGGCGGCCGGCGGCGCCACCTTGTGCACCGTCACCAGGTCGGTCCAGAACTTGACGGCCTTCTGCGCCTCCGGCGTGGTGTAGCCGGACTTCCAGGTGTCGCCCTGCTGCGTGGCGATCTCGGCGCCCGCGCCCCAGAGGAACGAGTAGAACGGCAGCTCGGAGTTGCCTGGCAGGGCGATGCCGTACTTGCCCGGCTTCTTGGCCTGCACGGCCTTGGCGGCGGCCACCAGCTCGTCCCAGTTCGTCGGCGGCTTCACGCCCGCCTCGGCGAACCAGTCGGTGCGGTAGTACATCGCCCGGACGCCGGCGTACCACGGCACGCCGTACTGCTTGCCGTCGAGCTGCGCGTTCTTCACCAGGTCGGGGAGGATGTCCTTGCCCTCGGCCCAGCCGTTCATCTTGTCGGTGACGTCGGCCAGCGCCTCCTGCGCCGCCCAGCCCTGGGTCTCGGTGTTGCCCAGCTCGGTGACGTCCGGCCCCTCACCGCCGGCGAGGGCGGCCTGGAACTTCTTCGGCGCCTCGAGCCAGGGGATGTACTGGACCACGACGTCGGTGTCCGGGTGCTTCTGCCGGAACTCGGCCTCGACGCCGTCGAGGAACTTGGTCTGGGCCTCGCTTCCCTCGCCCATCATCCAGACCGTCAGCTTGCTGTTGTCTGCGGCCTTCTCGTCATCGGAGCCACCGCAGCCGGCCAGCACCATCGCGGCCGAGGCCACGACGGCGGTGACCGGGGCCAGCCGCTTCCACCTGTTCACGCCATATCTCCCTCGCGCCACTTGGCACTAACCTTCTCCGCCGCACCTTAGTAGGAAAAAATCCTTTACGACAGTGGGCGGTTCGGCGGAAGAGAGGCGACGGTACCGCAGGGCAGGATCCTGCGGGGGTCGGCACCGGGGCGAATCCGGTCGTACCCACGCGAACGGGCGCCCGACCTGCCGGTCGGACGCCCGTCGAGTTCAGGCTGTGATTGTTACCGGTGGGTGACGCTGCGGCGACGGCCCACGCCGGCGACCAGCGCCACGGCGATGGCGGCCAGCACGACCTGGACCAGCAGCTCCCCCCAGTCGATACCGGCGGTCTCGGTGGCGATGCCCATCGCCCGAGCCAGGACGGTGCCCAGCAGCGCGGCGCCGACACCGATCAGCATGTGCAGCCACATCGGCATGTTCTGGCGGCCCGGCACGAGCAGGCGACCCAGAGCGCCGACGATCAGACCAACGATGAGCGCAGTGATGATGCCCCAAACGGTGAGCTCCACGTCGCCCTCCTTCGGATGAAAGAAATGAGTTCCACGATCTGTGGTGTTCCTGTCGTGACCGATAGGTTCCCTGCCCGCCACAGCCCCAAACCGGCTTTTCCGGGACACCGGGTGGCCCGCTCGCCCAGACGGGACGCCGACCGCGAAAAAGGGCCGGGCGGCGTCCCACCCCGGAATGCGGAGTCCGGACACGCTCACGCGGGCCGCGCCCCCGCCGGTCGGCCCGCCCGGGGGCGTCCGGGAGGCCGACCGGACCGTCGGCGGACGCGAAACGGGCGCCCGACCCGGTGGTCGGACGCCCGTCGAACGCGGTGCGGGGGTTACCGGTGGGTGACGCTGCGGCGACGGCCCACGCCGGCGACCAGCGCCACGGCGATGGCGGCCAGCACGACCTGGACCAGCAGCTCCCCCCAGTCGATACCGGCGGTCTCGGTGGCGATGCCCATCGCCCGAGCCAGGACGGTGCCCAGCAGCGCGGCGCCGACACCGATCAGCATGTGCAGCCACATCGGCATGTTCTGGCGGCCCGGCACGAGCAGGCGACCCAGAGCGCCGACGATCAGACCAACGATGAGCGCAGTGATGATGCCCCAAACGGTGAGCTCCACGTCGCCCTCCTTCTGCGAATAATCAATTCCACGGTCTGTGGTGTTCCTGTCGTGACCGCAATGTGCCCGAGTCGTGGAAAAGCCAAACCGGTTCGCACCCGGACAGGCGGCGTCGGCCGTCAATGGCGCGCCGCGGCGAATACCGCCGCGGAACCGTCCGCGCAGGTGGCGGCCCGTCCCGTCGCGGGCCGGCCCGTCCTCGGGGCGGGCCGCAGAAATTCTTCGGACGCGAACGGCCGACGCCCCGGCCCGGGCGGGACCACCGAGGTCCGCTGCCCGGCCGGGGCGCCGGCCGTCGTACGTCGTCATCCGCCGGCGGGCCGGCGGCGTGTCACTTCTTGCCGGGGGCCTTGCCGTCCCCGGAGTCGGACGAGAGCGCGGCGATGAAGGCCTCCTGGGGGACCTCCACGCGGCCCACCATCTTCATCCGCTTCTTGCCCTCCTTCTGCTTCTCCAGCAGCTTGCGCTTGCGGCTGATGTCACCGCCGTAGCACTTGGCGAGCACGTCCTTGCGGATCGCGCGGATGGTCTCCCGGGCGATCACGCGGCTGCCGATGGCCGCCTGGATCGGCACCTCGAACTGCTGGCGCGGGATCAGGTTGCGCAGCTTCGCCGCGATGGTGACCCCGTAGTTGTACGCCTTGTCCTTGTGCACGATCGCGCTGAACGCGTCCACCGGCTCGCCGTGCAGCAGGATGTCGACCTTGACCAGGTCGGACGACTGCTCGCCCGAGGGCTCGTAGTCCAGCGAGGCGTAGCCCTTGGTGCGGCTCTTCAACTGGTCGAAGAAGTCGAAGATGATCTCCGCGAGGGGCAGCGTGTAGCGCAGCTCCACCCGGTCGGCGGAGAGGTAGTCCATGCCGAGCAGGCTCCCCCGGCGGCCCTGGCAGAGCTCCATCACCGCGCCGACGTAGTCGTTCGGGGTGAGCACGGTGGCGCGCACGACCGGCTCGTACACCTCGGCGATCTTGCCCGTGGGGTACTCGCTCGGGTTCGTCACGACGATCTCCTGGCCGTCCTCCGTGATGGCCCGGTAGACCACGTTCGGCGCGGTCGAGATCAGGTCGAGGTTGTACTCGCGCTCCAGCCGCTCCCGGATGATCTCCAGGTGCAGCAGGCCGAGGAAGCCGCAGCGGAAGCCGAAGCCGAGCGCACCCGACGTCTCCGGCTCGTAGTCGAGCGCGGCGTCGTTGAGCTTGAGCTTGTCGAGCGCCTCGCGCAGGTTGGGGTAGTCGGAGCCGTCGATCGGGTAGAGGCCCGAGTAGACCATCGGCTTGGGGTCCTTGTAGCCGCCCAGGGCCTCGGTGGCCGGCCGGGAGTTGATGGTGACCGTGTCACCCACCCGGGATTGGCGGACGTCCTTCACGCCGGTGATCAGGTAACCCACCTCGCCGACGCCGAGCGCGTCGGCCTTCACCATCTCCGGCGAGATGACGCCGATCTCCAGCAGCTCATGCACGGCGGCGGTGGACATCATCTTGATCCGGTCGCGCGCGCTGATCCGCCCGTCGATGACCCGGACGTAGGTGACCACGCCCCGGTAGACGTCGTAGACCGAGTCGAAGATCATCGCGCGGGCGGGCGCCTCGGCGTCGCCGACCGGGGGCTTGAACTGCCGGACGATCTCGTCGAGCAGGTACGGCACGCCCTCGCCGGTCTTGCCGGAGACCCTGATGCAGTCCGCCGGGTCGCCGCCGATCAGGCGCGCCAGCTCCTCGGCGTACTTCTCCGGCTGGGCGGCCGGCAGGTCGATCTTGTTGAGCACCGGGATGATGTGCAGGTCGTTCTCGAGCGCCAGGTAGAGGTTCGCCAGGGTCTGCGCCTCGATGCCCTGGGCGGCGTCGACCAGCAGGATCGCGCCCTCGCAGGCGGCCAGCGACCGGGACACCTCGTAGGTGAAGTCGACGTGGCCCGGAGTGTCGATCATGTTGAGCACGGCGGTCTCGCCGGCCCGGTCGCCCTCCCGGACGGTCCAGGGCATCCGGACGGCCTGGCTCTTGATCGTGATGCCGCGCTCGCGCTCGATGTCCATCCGGTCGAGGTACTGCGCACGCATCTGCCGGGGGTCGACCACGCCGGTGAGCTGCAGCATCCGGTCGGCCAGGGTCGACTTCCCGTGGTCGATGTGGGCGATGATGCAGAAGTTCCTGATGCGCGCCGGGTCGGTGGCACCAGGAGCGTTCGCGCCGGAATCGAGCGTCGGTGGCACAGCGGTCCGTTCTGGTCGGCTGACGTGAGCGGGCCGGCGCGACGCCGGCCCCCTCTATGCTCCCACGTCGCCGCCGCGCGCCCGCTGCGCGGGCGATCCCCGCCGCCGAGGATCACCCGCGGACCCCACGCCGGGCACGCCGGCGCACGGCGTCACCGCGCCGAGGCCCCGGCCGGCGTCACTCGGCAGGCGGCTCGACGAAGAGGGCGGCGAGCCGGGGCAACCGCCGCCTGGCCTCCTCCTCGTCGTCGAAGTCCCAGAAGTCGTTGAGGTCCGGCACCGGCGCCGGCTCCCGGTCCGCCGGCAGCTCGGTGGCGGTGGCCCTGCGGTAGGCGTCCCACGGCACCGCCAGCATCCCCTCTGCCGAGAACTCCTCGCCGCTGAGCGACGCCGCCCGCACCTGCGGCAGCCCGGCCAGCGAGTCCGGGTCGCCGACGGCGCGGGCGAAGACCTCGCGCCCCTGGGTCATCAGCCAGCCCCGGAAGTGGTGGAAGCCCTCGTCGGACACCCCGCCGTTGATCAGGTAGGCCGCACCCCAGAGGTCGGCCTTGTGCGAGGCCGACAGCACCCGGGCCTGGTGGCGGGCGTACCCGACGATGTCGTCCGGGTCGCGCTCGGCGAGCAGGGCGACGGCCCGCGCGGCGACCGCGTGCGGCTCTCCCCCGCCGCCCGCCCGGGCCCGGTCGATCAACTGCCAGAAGTCGTCGGTCCTCATGGCCTGGCAGTCTGGCAGACCGCGCCGCCCGTCCCGCCGCAGCGGGAACACCCCGACGGGTCGCGGCCCGCGTCACGGTTCACCGTGCCTCGTGCAGCATGGTGGCGTGCCCCCGACGTTCCCGCCCCCGGTGCCGTACCACGCCACCGCCCGCCGACCGGCGTGGGAGACGCTGCCCGCGGCCCTGCGCACCGCGATCGCCGTCCGGATCGGCGCCCCGGTGGTCGCCGCCCGCGTGGCCGGCGCCGGCTTCACCCGGGGCTTCGCCGCCGTCCTCACCACCGCCGCCGGGGACCGGGCCTTCGTCAAGGCCGCGTCCGCCGCCGAGCAACCGCGCCTGGTCGACTGGTACGCCCGGGAGGCCGCGATCCTCGACCGGCTCCCGGACGGCCTGCCGGCTCCCCGCCCCCGCTGGACGCTGTACGAGGCCGGCTGGTTCGCGCTCTGCCTGGACGCCGTCGACGGCCACACGCCCCGGCTGCCCTGGGAGCCGGCCGAGCTGACCGCCACCCTCGCCGGGTACGCCGAGGTCGCCGCCGCGCTGGCCGCGCCCCCGGCCCCGCTGGCGGCGCTCGGGCTGCCCCACCTCGCCGACCTGGCCCGCGAGGACATCCTCTGGTGGGGCGAGGTGGCCGCCGGCCGGGAGCCGTCGCCGCCGCTGCCCGAGCGGGTGCGCGACCGCCTGCCCGACCTGGTCGCGCTGGAGTCCCGCCTCCCCGGGTACGCCGCCGGGGCGAGTGGCCTGATCCACGGCGACCTCCGGCTGGACAACGTGCTGATCGACGGGACCGGCCGGGCCTGGCTCTGCGACTGGACCTGGCTCTGCCACGGTCCGGCCTGGTTCGACCTGGCCAGCCTGCTCCTCACCGCGTACGCCGGCGGCCTGGACGCCGACGCGCTCTTCGCCCGGCATCCGGCGGCGGCGGGCGCGCCCCCGGACGCGCTGGACGTCACGCTGGCCGCCCTGTCCGGCTACTTTCTCACCACGGCCGCCTCGGCGCCCGCGACGGCGTCGCCGCACCTGCCGGCGCACCAGCGGTGGAGCGGCGAGCAGTCACTCGCCTGGCTCGCCCGCCGGCAGGGCTGGGCCTGACCCCCTGTGCCCCCGGCCGGCACCGGGGCCTCTCCGCACGCGCCGGCCGACTCCCCGCCCTGGTGGGGCGTGCCCGACCGGCCCGTGCCCGACCGGCCCGTGCCCGACCGGCCCGTGCCCGACCGGCCCGTGCCCGACCGGGCACGCCCCACCAGGGCCTGGGCGGAGCCGTTTTGGCTCGTCCCGGGCGACCTGGTAACCTGGCTTTTCGCGCAGCGATGACGCATGCTCGTCGCGCGCAGAAGCAGACCAACCCGAGCTATCAAGACGAGGCTGTCGCGTGGCGAACATCAAGTCCCAGATCAAGCGCAACCGGCAGAACGAGAAGCGCCGGCTGCGTAACAAGTCGGTCAAGTCGTCGCTGAAGACCGCCGTCCGGAAGTTCCACGAGGCTGCGGAGGCTGGTGACGTCGAGAAGGCCACCATCCTCATGCGCGACGCCTCGCGCAAGCTGGACAAGGCAGTCAGCAAGGGCGTGATCCACTCGAACCAGGCCGCGAACCGCAAGTCCGCGATCGCCAAGCGCGTGGTGTCGCTCTCCGCCTGACGCGGCGACCTCAGACCTGACCGGAAGCCCCGGGCACTCCCCGGGGCTTCCGGCTGTCTGCCCCTTCTGCGTTCCGCACCGCCACCCGGCCGGGAGAACCCGGCCGGGCTTCCGGCGTGCCGAGGATCACGGCCGAGCGGACCGACCGGGCTCCGTCCCGTCACCGGCCGCCCGCGCCACCGGCTCGGCCGTGACGACCACGCCGGGCACGCTGTGCGTGATCCAGTCGACCCTGGCCCGCCCGACCACGGGCTGCATCTGCTGGCGGAAGCGGTCCCGCTCCTGCTCCGGCACGAGGGCCGCGGAGCGGACCACCCTGGCGGCCACCATGTCGTTGAGCTTCACCATCACCGCCACCGTCGCGGGCAGGATCAGCACCGCCCACCAGGTGACCAGCTCGGCGAGGGCGAGCAGCGCGGCGAGCGCGACGGCGCCCTCGAAGAAGAGGAAGCAGAGCACCCCGCCGGGGTTGACGACGCGCAGCCCGAGGACCCGGGCGTAGAGCGGCCGGTAGCGTTCCTCGTCGGCGGGGATCGTGGCCCACGAGCCGCGGAGGGCTCCGCTCACCGGGCGCCACCCTGCCGGGCGGCCGCGACCGAGAAGACGGCCCGCTCCAGCGCGTACGCCCGGTCGTCCGCCCCGCCCTTGACGGCCGCGTTGCACTCGGCGGCGGCCCGCATCGCCTCGACCAGGCCCTCGGGCGTCCATCCGCGCCCCTGGCGCTGCGCCCGCTCGATCTTCCACGCCGGCATGCCCAGGCTGCTCGCCAACTGGTAGGGGCTGCCCCGACCGGCGGACGCCACCCGGGCCACGGTGCGTACGCCGTCGGCGATCGCGTCGGCGATCGGCACGGGGTCGACCCCGACGTGCAGCGCCCAGCGCAGCGCCTCCAGGGCAGCCGGCACGTCGCCGACCATGGTGGCGTCGGCGACCGTGAAGCCGCTCACCTCGACCCGGCCCCGGTAGTAGCGGGCGACCGTGTCAGCGCCGATCCGGCCGTCGGTGTCGGCCATCAGCTGGGAACAGGCGGCGGCCAGCTCGCGCAGGTCGTTGCCGACCGCCGCGATGAGCGCCTCGGCGGCGTCGTCGGTGCACTTCCCGCCGGCACGGCGAATCTCGTCGCGGACGAACGCCACCCGGTCGCGGTGCCCCTTGAGCTTGGCCGCCGGCACGACCGTCGCGCCGGCCGCCTTCAGCCCGTCGGCGAACGCCTTGCCCTTGGCCCCGCCGAGGTGCAGCACGACGAGCTGCACCTCGGGGTCGGGGTTCTTCGCGTACGCCAGCAGGGCCGCCACCAGGTCCTTGCGGGCGTCCTGGCCGGCGCGGAGCACCAGCACCCGCCGCCCGCCGAAGAGGGAGGGGCTGAGCATCTCGGCGATCTCGCCGACGGTCAGGGCGCCGGCCTGGTACTCGCGGACGTCCACGTCGGGCTCGACACCGCGGGCCCGGGCAACGGCTTCGGTGACCGCGCGCGTGGCGAGCAGCTCCTCGTCGCCGAGGACGAGCAGAATGGGAGCGAGGCTGGCGGCGGTCACGCCGCCCATATTCGCACGGCCGGCGGCCCGATCCAGCCTGCTCATCCGCACTGTGACGGCAGAGCCCGCACTCAGTGCAAATCCAGACATTTATCTCAATACGCCGCCAAAGCCGAGAATCGACATCGACTCCTAGGGCTGCCGGCCCGGTGGGGTGCCGCGCGTCACGACCGCGAGGCCCGACCGGCCGAGCACCGCCGCCACGTCCCCGTCGGTGTCGGTACGCAGCACCCGCGCCCCGCCCCGGGCCAGCCGCCCCAGCACCGCCGGGTGCGGATGCCCGTACGTGTTGCCGGCCCCGACCGGCACCAGGGCGACCGCCGGGCGGACCGCGTCCAGGAAGGCCGGATCCTGGTAGGCGGAGCCGTGGTGCGCCACCTTCAGCACGTCGGCCCGCAGCCCGCCCGGCACGGCGCTGTCGAGCAGCGCCCGCTGCTCCTCGGTCTCGGCGTCGCCGGCGAGGAGGATCCGCACCCCGGCGACCGTGGCGAGCAGCACCAGCGAGTTGTTGTTCGGGTCCGACCGGGTGCCCCGAAGCGGGTGTGGCGGACCGACGACGACCAGGTCGAGCACGCCCTCCCGGTACCGCCAACCGGCCCGGCCGGCGACCACCTCGGTGGAGTGCGCCGCCGCCTCGGCGCGGACGAGGTCCCGCCCAGCCGCCGGCTCCGCCCACTGCGGAGCGAGCACGACGTCCACCGGCCTTCCCCGGAACACGCCCGCCACACCGCCCACGTGGTCGACGTGGAAGTGGCTGAGCACCAGCAGCGCGACCTCGCGTACGCCGAGCCGGCGCAGACAGCCGTCCGCCGCCGCCGGATCCGGCCCGGCGTCGACCACCACCGCCCGGCCCGGGGCGACCGGCAGCACGACGGTGTCGCCCTGGCCGACCGCGCAGGCGGCGACCACCCAGTTCGCCGGGGGCCAGCCGGGGGCCGCCAGCCGCACCGGCAGCGCGCCGGCCACCACCGCGACGACGACCACCGCCACCAGCCGGCGGACGACCGGGCGTCGGGCGGCCACCAGCAGCGCGACGGTCAGCCCGGCCAGCAGGAGGGCCCCGGGAACCCCGCCCGGCCACGGCAGCGTCCCGGCCGGCAGCCGCGCCCCGTGCCGCGCCACCGTGACCAGCCACCAGGCCGGCCAACTGGCCAGCCAGGCGAGGAACTCCGCCCCCGCGGGCCAGACGGGCGACACCGCCGCCGCCAGCACGCCGAGCACCGTGGCGGGCGCGATCGCCGGCACCGCGAGCAGGTTCGCCGGCACGGCGACCAGGCTCACCGTGCCCGAGATCCCGGCCACCACCGGGGCGCAGGCGAGCTGTGCGGCGGCCGGCACCGCCAGTGCCTCGGCGAACCCGGCCGGCACACCACGGCGGCGCAGCCCGTCGCGCCACCTCGGAGCGAGCAGCAGCAGGCCGCCGGTGGCCAGCACGGAGAGCGCGAAGCCGGCGTCACCGGCCAGTTCCGGGTCGAACAGCAACAGCACGGCCACGCCGGCGGAGAGCGCGGGCAGGGCCGCCCGGGGACGCCCGGCCGCCAGCGCGGCCAGCCCGATCGCGCCCATCGTGGCGGCCCGCACCACGCTCGGCGAGGGGCGGACCAGGATGACGAACCCCACCAGGGCCAGCCCGCAGAGCCCGGCGGCCAGCCAGGGGCCGGCCCGCACCCAACGGGCCAGCAGCAGCACGGCGCCGACGACGATGGCCACGTTGGAGCCGGAGACGGCGTTCAGGTGGGTCATGCCGGTGGCGAGGAAGTCCTCCTCCACCGTGGGCGGCAACCTGCTCGTGTCGCCGACGACCAGGCCGGGCAGCAGGCCGCCCTGCTCGTCGGGGAGCGGCGCGCAGGCGCGTTGCAGGCCGCCGCGGAGCGCCCCGGCCGCCCGCTGCGACGTCGGCGGCGCACCGTGCCGCTCCGGCGGGCCCGCCGCGCTCAGCACGGCGGCCGTCAGGTCCCCGCCGCGCGGGACGGCCAGCCTCCCCTCGGCGGTCAGCCGCTGCCCGGGCAGCAACCCCTTCCAGCCCGGGTCGGCGGCGAGGACCAGCACGCGGACCGGCGCGACGACCCGCCGCCCGTCCGGGCCGGTGACCCCGGTCAGCTCGCTCGGCACGAGCAGGGTGGCCGGCCGTCCGGCGACACCGCGCACGGGGCGGGGGTCGTCGCGGACGACCAGTTCGGCGGTGACGACGGCACGCTCCTCGACCAGTGCGCGTACCGGCCCGGCGTCGCGGAGGGACACCCGGGCGGCGGTCGCCGTCGCGCCGCAGACCACGCCGATCAGCACCGCGACGGCGATCCAGCCGTACCGCCGGACGGGGGCGGACGGCCGGCCGAGGACGCCGACGAGGTGGAGCCCGGCCAGGCCCGCCACCCCGGCGGCCACCGCCGCCAGCAACAGCGTCACGCCGGCAGTCAGGTGCAGCCCGGCCAGCGCGGCGAGCCAGGCCGCCACGGCCAGGCCGGCCAGCCGCAGGTCCGGCTCCTCCGCCGGCCGGTGCCCCGCAGCACCCGGCGTGCCGCCGGCGGCAGCCGTCACCGGCGACGGTCGCTCGGCCCGCGCCGGCGGTCCGCCCGCCGTCACACCGTCACCAGGTCCTTGAGCTGCTCGTACCGGGCGTCGCCGATGCCGTCGACCTGGCGCAGGTCGCCGACCGAGCGGAAGCCGCCCTGCTGGTCGCGGTGGGCGAGGATGCGCTGGGCGAGCACGGGACCCACTCCGGGCAGGGCGTCGAGCTGCGCGAGCGTCGCGGTGTTCAGGTTGAGCCGGCCGCCCGCGCCGGGCGCCGCTCCCGGCGCCCCGCCGGGCGGTGGTGCCGCGCCCGGCGCGGCGGCGACGCCGACCAGGATCAGCTCCCCGTCGGTGACCTTGCGGGCAGGGTTGAGCAGGGCCACGTCCACTCCGGGCAGAGCCCCGCCGGCCGCCTCGACCGCATCGGCGACCCGAGCGCCGGCCGGCACCCGGACCAGCCCGGGACGGCGTACCTTGCCGGCGACAGCGACCACCAGCTCGCCGGCGGGGGACGCCCCCGGCTCCACCGGCCCGGTCGCCGACACCACGGGCGGCTCGGCGGTGGCCACCGGCCGGACCGGCTCGGCCTGCGGTCGGGACCGCCAGGCCCAGAAGCCGGCCCCGAGCACCACCAGCACGGCGACGACGGCCAACGCCCGCACACCCCGCCGCCCGGGGTCGAACGCGCCCGGCCCCGGCAACCGGGAGGACGTCGCCGCCTCGGCCGTGGCCGCCGTGGCCTCGGGCGGCGGAGCGGGATCCGGCGGCGCCGTCCGCCCGGCCGGGGCCGGGGCGAGGGCCGGCGCCGACCGGACCGCCGCAGCGGTGCCGGGACCCGACCCCGGCCACGACTCCGGGTCGGTCCCGGCCGGTGCCGGCGGAGACCATCCGGTGTGCTCGGCGAACCGGGCCTCGCGCGCCGGCGTACCCGCCGAGGGCGGGCCCGTCACCAACCGGCGCAGCCGTTCCCGGACCACCGTCTCCTCGTCGTCTGACACGACGCGAGGCTAGGACCGCGATGGCCGTCCGGAGGGGGTCGCGAGGCCGGCTGTGGACGGCACGGCCCCCTGTGGACAACCGCCTGATCATGCCCAAGCTGTGCTAGGCCCCGGAAAGCCGCAGGTCAGCGCGCCTCCGGATCCGGACCGAAGACCGACCGTCCCCCGTCGACCGGCAGGGTCACCCCGTTGATGAAGCCCGCCACCGGCGACAGCAGGTACGCGACGGCCTCCGCCACCTCCTCCGGCCGGCCGATCCGCCCGACCGGGTGCAGCCGGATCAGCTCGGCGTCGATCCACTCCGCCGCGGCCGGCTCCTGCCCGGCCAGGAAGGCGGCGTGCCGTTCGGTGGCGACCGAGCCCAACGCCACGGTGTTGGTCCGGATGCCCCGTGGGGCGTACTCGACGGCCAGCGACCGGGTCAGCCCCTCGACGGCGGCCTTCGCGGTCGCGTACGGCAGGCAGCCGGGCACCGGCCGCCGAGCCTGGTGGGAGGAGACGTTCACGACTGCCCCGCCCGTGCCGGCCGCCAGGTAACGGCGCACCGCCGTCGCCGCACCGACCACGGCGGGACGCAGGTTGCGCCCGATCAGGTCGAGCACCTCGTCGACCGGATCGGCGTGCAGCGAGGCGTCCCGGAACACCGCCGCGTTGTTGACCCAGCCGGTCAGCGGCCCGGTCTCCTCGGCGAGGTCGGCGGCCCGGGCGGCGACCCGCTCATCGCCGGCGTCACCGACGACCGCCGCCAGCCGGTCGGCGGCCGGGTGCGCGGTCAGCCAGGCCACCGCGTCGGGATCGTGCTCCACGACCACGACCGCGTTCCCCGCGCCGAGGAGCCGCTCCACGACGGCCCGGCCGACCCCGCGCCCGCCACCGGTCACCACACAGGACATCGCATCCTCCCCGATTCCGCCGGCGGCGCCGGGCGCGCGTCGGGCCCCCCGCTGCCCCGTCCGGTGGGGCAGCTCGACAGCGTCAGCGGGGCATGACCGTCGCGGGATCGACGTTAGTCGGTGGCGGGCCGGCGGTGCACGACCACGCAGGCCAGGCCCGGCCCGGCGTGCGCGGCGACCACCGCGCCCGCCTCCGAGACGTACGCGTGGTGCAGGCGGTCGCCCAGCCGGGCGGTCAGTGTCTCCAGCAGCGCCTCGGCCCGCTGTGGCGCGGCCAGGTGGTGCACGGCCAGGTCGACGTCGTCGTCGCCGGCCGCCTCGACGGCCAGGTCGACGAGCCGGGCCACGCCCCGGCTGGCGGTGCGCACCTTGTCCCTGACGACGATCGCCCCGTCCGACATGTGCATGATCGGCTTGACCGACAGCGCGGTGCCGAGCAGCGCCTCCGCGGCGCCGATCCGGCCGCCCCGGCGCAGGAACTCCAGCGTGTCGACGTAGAACCAGATGCTGGTGCGGTCGACCGCCGCCAGCGCGGCGTCGCGTACGCCCGCAAGGTCCCCGCCCCGCTCGGCCGCCGTGGCGGCGACGACGGCCGGGAAGCCCAGGCCCATGCCGGTCGAGCGGCTGTCGACCACGGCGACCCGGTCGTCGAACTCGGCGGCGGCCAGCCGAGCGGCCTCCACCGTGCCGGAGAGCTCGGCCGACAGGTGCACCGAGACGATCCCGTCGGCGCCGGCGTCGAACAGGTCCCGGTACGTCCGCGCGAACTGCTCGGGGGCGGGGCGGGAGGTGGTCACCGAGACCCGCCGCCCGCCGAGCGCCCGGGTGGCGTCGGCCGGGGTGACCTCCACCCCCTCCAGCCCTTCCGCGCCGTTGAGCACGACGGTCAACGGCACCACTGTCAGCCGGCGGGCGTGCGGCAGCTCGGGCGGGAGGTAGGCGGTGGAGTCGGTGACGACCGCGACGGGCATGCCCGGCACGCTAGCCGATCGCGGCGGGGAACGCCGGGGTCAGACGGCCTCGGTGGTGGCCGGCACAGTGATCAGGCCGACGTTGTGGGCGCGCAGGTGCCAGCCCCGGGCGTCGTCGTGCCGCAGCTCCGTCCAGTGGCAGTTGGACAGCGACCCCACGGTGCGCAGCACCGCGTGCTCCCAGCCGAGCAGCTGGCCGACGCCCTGCCGGGCGCCGCCGCCGTGGGTGGTCACCACGACGGTGCCGCCGGGGGCCAGGTCGGCGGCGTCCTGGAACGCCGCGCCGATCCGCTTGCCGAGGTCGTCGAGGGTCTCGATGCCGGCGCCCGGATCCGGGTCACCGGCCCGCCAGCGGGCGAACTCGGCGGGGTGTCGCTCGGCCGCCTCGGTGAGCACGAGCCCCTGCCAGAGCCCGAAGTGCCGCTCCCGCAGCCGCGGGTCGGTGCGCACCGGCAACCCGGTCAGCGCCGCGAGCGCGGCGGCGGTGTCCGCCGCGCGACTCAGGTCGCTGGCGACGATGGCGTCCGGCCGCAGCGCGGCAAGCAGGGGCGCGGCGGTGCGGGCCTGCTCGCGGCCGAGGTCGTTCAGCGGCACGTCGGTCTGCCCCTGGACCCGGCTGGCGGCGTTCCAGTCCGTGTTGCCGTGCCGCCAGATGATCAGGCGGGTCATTCCGCGGCGGCGGAGCCGGTGCCGGACTCGGCGTCGACCAGGTCCCGGTCGACGAACGGGATCGTCGGGCAGTCCTTCCAGAGCCGGTCGAGGGCGTAGAACTCGCGCTCCTCGGTGTGCTGGACGTGCACCACGATGTCGACGTAGTCCAGCAGCACCCACCGGCCGCCCCGCTCGCCCTCGCGCCGGACCGGCTTGGCCTTCTCCGGAAGCTGGAGCAGCCGCTCCTCGATGGCGTCGACGATGGCGAGCACCTGACGCTCGTTCGGGGCGGCGGCGAGCAGGAACGCGTCGGTGATGGCGAGCTGGTCGCCCACGTCGATGATGACGATGTCCTGCGCCTTCTTGTCGGCCGCGGCCTGGGCGGCGGCGATCGCCAACTCGTGAGCGCGTTCGGAAACTGTCACCGTTCTCCTTCGATCAACCGTGCGATCCTCCAAGCGTCTCACACACGGCGGAATCCCGACTCGCCAGTTCTGACGCGTTACCCGGCCGAACCACCCGATACCGGGTCGAATCACTGCTGGTAGAGGCGCCGTTTGGCGATGTACTGCACCACACCGTCCGGCACGAGATACCAGACCGGCTCCCCGCGGGCGACCCGCGCGCGGCAGTTCGTGGACGAGATGGCCATCGCCGGGACCTGCACCAGGCTCACCGTGTCGGCGGGCAGGTGCGCGTCGGTGAGCTCGAAACCGGGCCGGGTCACCCCGATGAAGTGGGCCAGCTCGAAGATCTCGTCCAGGTCCTTCCAGGAGAGGATCCGCTCCAGCGCGTCGGCACCGGTGATGAAGAAGAGCTGCACCTTCGGGCCGTACTCGGCGTGCAGGTCACGCAGCGTGTCGACCGTGTAGGTGGGCCCGCCCCGGTCGATGTCGACCCGGCTGACCTGGAAACGGGGGTTGGAGGCGGTGGCGATCACCGTCATCAGGTAGCGGTCCTCGGGCGGGCTGACCGGCTGGTCCTCCTTCTGCCACGGCTGGCCGGTGGGGACGAAGACCACCTCGTCCAGGCCGAACCGGTCCGCCACCTCGCTGGCCGCGACGAGGTGCCCGTGGTGGATCGGATCGAAGGTGCCGCCCATGATGCCGACCCGCCGGATGTCCTCCTCCATCCGATGATCGTAGGCCGGGCACGGCCGACGGCGACCCGGGGCCGCCGGCCGTCCCGGCCACCGGTCCGCTCAGGCCGACGCGGCGGCCGTCGCCGTCCGGACCACCAGCGCCCGGCGCAGGTCGTCGTCCAGGTCGGTGACCCAGCGCCGCAGGCCGGGCGTGAGGTCGTCCCGGGCCAGCAGGGCCGCGGCCAACTCCCGGGTGGGCTGCGCCACGGCGTACCGGGGGAAGGCCCGCACGGTGACCGCGTCGGCCACCCAGGGGGTACGCAGCTTCGCCGCCGCCGGCATGTCGGCGAAGTACCGCTCGACGTACGGGGCGGTCAGCTCGGCCTGCTCCGGCTGCCAGAAGCCCTCGGCGGTCGCCTCCACGAGGCGGTTGGACAGCTCGGTGTTGCGCACCACGATCTCCCACGCGGCCCGCTTGGCCTCCCCGTCCGGCAGCGCCGCCCGGCAGCAGGCGGCCCGCTCCGCCCCGGTGGCGCTACGGTCCGCGGCCGCCTCGGCGGCGATCTCCGCCTCGCCGGCCGCACCCAGCACCACCAGGCGCAGCAGCAGCGCCCAGCGCAGGTCGGCGTCGACGGCCAAGCCCTCCGGCACGCCGTCACCGGCCAGCCACCCGGCGAGCAGCCTGGTGTCGGTGGTGGCCGCGATCAGGCCGCGGGCGGCGGCGAGCTGCAACGAGCCCCCGGCCGGCGCCCCGGCGAGGAGCGCCGCGCACGCCCCGGCGACCCGGAGCAGGGCGGCGTCCCGGGCGAGCGGTTCCAGGTAGCGGTCGATCAGCCGGCGGCTCAGGGTGAGCACCTCCTCGGCGATCGTCACCTCCGTCTCGGCGGGCAGCGCCGCGGCGACCAGGGCGACCAGCGAGGTGACCGGGCGCTCCCCGTCGGTGGCCGCGTCGAGCGCCTCGCCCCAGAGCAGGGCCCGGGCCAGCGGGTCGGCGAGCCCCGGCAGCACCATGGGCACCGCGTCGGCCGAAGCCGGATCGAGGCGGATCTTGGCGAAGGTCAGGTCGCCGTCGTTCGGCAGCAGCAGCCCGGTGGCCGGCTCGCCGAGCAGCGGCGTCAGCGTGGTCCGCCCGCCGTCGGCGTCCGGGTCCAGGTCGACCTCGAAGCGGCTCGCCGTGCCGTCGGCGTACCGACCCACGCCGACGCGGTGCGGGCGCAGCACCGGGTGCGACGCGGGGGCGGTCTGCACGATCGCCGCGTCCCGCCAGCGCCCGTCGGCGTCGACCGAGGTCTCGATGCGCAGGGTGTTGACCTGCGCGCTACGCAGCCACCGGTCGGCCCAGGCGCCCAGGTCCCGCCCGCCGGCGTCGCCGAGGGCGGCCAGCAGGTCCGTCAGCGTGGCGTTGCCGAACCGGTGCTTCGCGAAGTGCGCGTTCAGCCCGGCGAGGAACGCCTCGTCGCCCAGCCAGGCGACCAGCTGCCGCAGCACGCTGGCCCCCTTGGCGTACGAGATGCCGTCGAAGTTGAGCAGGGCCTCGGCGGCGTCGGCGACCTCGGCCGGGGCGACGGGGTGGGTCGACGGCCGCTGGTCGGCGGTGTAGCCCCAGGACTTTCGGCGGATCGCGAAGGTCGTCCAGGCCCGGTCGAAGCGGGTCGCCTCGGCGGTCACCCGGGTGCCCAGGTACTCGGCGAAGGACTCGTTCAGCCAGAGGTCGTCCCACCAGCGCATGGTGACCAGGTCACCGAACCACATGTGCGCCATCTCGTGCGCGATGGTGGTGGCGCGCACCTCGCGCTGGCTGTCGGTGACCGCCGAGCGGAACACGTAGTCGTCCCGGAAGGTGACCAGGCCGGGGTTCTCCATCGCGCCGGCGTTGAACTCGGGCACGAACGCCTGGTCGTACTTGCCGAACGGGTAGCGATCGGCGAAGAGTTGGTGGAAGCGGTCGAGGCACTGCTTCGTGACGGTGAGGATCTCGTCGAGGTCGGCGTCCAGGTGGGCGGCGAGGGAACGGCGGCAGTACACGCCGAGCGGAATGCCGTCGTGGGAGTCGCGGCGGACGTGCCAGGGGCCGGCGACCACCGAGAAGAAGTACGTGGCCAGCGGGGCGGTGGGGGCGAACTCCCAGCGCCCCGGCCAGGGGTTCGCGGCGAGCGCCCCGTTGGCGGCGACCGTCCACTCCGCCGGGGCGGTGACCGAGAGCGTCACCGGGGCCTTCAGGTCCGGCTGGTCGAAGGCGGCGAAGATGCGCGGCGCCTCGTCCAGGAAGGACATCGCATACAGGTACGTCTCGCCGTCGGCCGGGTCGACGAAGCGGTGCATCCCCTCGCCGGTGTTCGAGTACGCCATCTCGGCGGTGACGGTGAGCGTGTTCTCCGCCGCCAGGTCGGCCAGCGGGAACCGGCCGTCGGCCAGCGCGGCCGGGTCGAGGTCCCGGTCGTTGAGGCGTACCGTCAGCAGCTTCGCGGGCTTGACCTCGACGAAGGTCTGCGCTCCGGCGGCGGCCCGGAACCGGATGGTGGCGGTCGAGCGGAACCGCTCACCGTCGCCGGTCAGGTCGAGGTCCACCTGGTAGGACTCGACGGTGATCGCCGCGCCACGCGCGGTCGCCTCTACACGGGTCAGGCTCGGCATCCGCTTATCCTGCCCGATGGGGATCCGCACGTGTTTCCCCATGACCCCGTGGCACTGGAGGACTGAACCATGGCTTCGCACCCCAAGGGCGACTTCGACCTCTCCCGGGCGGTCTGGCAGCGGGCCGAAGGCGACACCTCCGAGAGCGCCGTCGAGGTGGCCTTCGTCGACGACCTGATCGGCATGCGCAACTCCGCCGAGCCGGACGGCCCGGTGCTGGTCTTCACCCAGGCCGAGTGGGACGCCTTCGTCGCCGGTGCCCAGGACGGCGAGTTCGACCTGGACTGAGCCCGAGGACGCCGGTCGGGTCGGTCGGCGGCACCGCCGTCGGCACCCGGCCCCGCCCGACCCGCGGCGGGGCGGGGCGGGACATCCCGTGGGCCGCGCACCCCTAGTCGCCGTCGCCCCAGCCCAGTCCGCCGGGGCCGGGAGCGTGGTGGAAGCCGGGGTGGCCGGCCACGTCGACGCAGCGCTCGCCGTCCGGCCCGGACGCGCCGCAGAACAGCCGCTCGGCGTGCTGCCACGCCTCGGCCGGCGACAACGCCGACGCGCCCAGGGCCAGCTCGGGTCGCAGCAGGCTCAGCGCCTCCGCGTATCCGACGGCGACCTCCCGGGCCGATTCCAGGTCGGGCGCGGTGAAACCAAGGTGCACGGTGAAGAACCGGCCCGGCCGGGCCGGGCGGCGGGGCGGCGCGATCAACGGGGCGCCGGCCGCGTCCCGTGCCGCGCCGAGCACCCCCAGCGCCTGCCGCTGCCGCCAGTACGGCGGTCTGTTGTCCCGCATGGGTCCTCCCGTGGCGATCGTGGGCGCGGCCCTCCCCCAGGTGACCCGCCCGGGTTCCGGCCCGGCTGCCGGCCGTCGGCACGCCGTCGGCGGCCCGACCGGACCGCTCCCCCGAGCCAACCAGCTTTCCGCTCCCCTGGGAGGGGCCAGCGGGCGCGCCGTGCGCTGGCCCCCTCCCCTCACGTTCCGCCATCCGGCCGGACGTGGCCGGCGACCGGGAATCGCGTGCGAGTCCCGGTCGGCACCGGGTGCGGACGGGTTCCCGACCGCCCGCCGCCCGGCGCCGGCCGCACGCCGGCCTGCCGCGGGATTGCGCCACGCCTGCCTGGGTAGACGCATAGGCATCGACGAGACCGGCCGGCCGGCAACGGCCGCCGCCCGCGGCAGGAGGCCCGATGGCAACCATCCCGACGGAGCGCAGCCCGGAGAGCTCGGTGGCGTTCCTGCGCGACGGCTACCGCTTCGTCGGCCGGCGCTGCGACCGCCACGGCAGCGACATCTTCCAGACCCGGCTGCTGCTACAGCGCACCATCTGCCTGCGCGGCCGCCCGGCGGCCGAGCTGTTCTACGACACCGAGCGGTTCGTCCGCGCGGGTGCGACGCCGATGCGGGCGCAGCGCACCCTGACCGGCAGGGGCGGCGTGCAGGGCCTGGACGGCGCCGACCACCGCGACCGCAAGGCCATGTTCATGTCGATCATGACGCCGACCGCGGTCCGGCACCTCGGCCAACTCTTCGACGACGAGTGGCGGGCCCGCGTCCCGGCCTGGGAGACGGGCGGGCCCGTCGTGCTGTACGACGAGGTCGGCCGGATGCTGACGCGCGCGGTCTGCGCCTGGGCGGGCGTACCGCTGGCGGCCTCCGAGGTCGACCGGCGCACCGCCGACCTGCACGCGATGATCGAGGGACCGGCGGCGCTCGGCCCCCGGCACTGGCGGGGCCTGCTGGGCCGCCGCCGGGGCGAGCGCTGGATCGGCGGCGTCATCGACCGCGCGCGCGTCGGCACGCTCCCGGCGCCCGCGGGCAGCGCGCTGCGGGTGGTCGCCGAGCACCGCGACGCCCACGGGCGGCTGCTCCCCCGCCGGATCGCCGCCGTCGAACTGCTCAACGTGCTGCGCCCCACCGTCGCCGTGGACCGGTTCGTCGTGTTCGCCGCGCTCGCGCTGCACGACCACCCGTCCTGGCGGCAGCGGGCCCGCGAGAGCGAGGAGGCCACCGAGAGCTTCGTGCAGGAGGTACGCCGCTTCTACCCCTTCTTCCCGGTGGCCGCCGCCCGGGTCCGTCGCTCCTTCGACTGGCAGGGTTACCACTTCCCGCGTGGCCGGCGGGTGCTGCTCGACCTGTACGGCACCGACCACCACCCGGAGCTCTGGCCCGAGCCGGAGCGGTTCCGCCCGGAGCGCTTCACCGGCTGGCGGGGCGACGCGTTCCGCTTCGTCCCCCAGGGCGGCGGGAACCATCTGTCCGGCCACCGCTGCGCCGGTGAGTGGATCACCATCGAGCTGATGAGGCGGGCGGTGACGAACCTGACCACGGCCATGCGCTACGACGTGCCGCCGCAGGACCTGGCGCTGAGCCTGAGCCGGATGCCCGCACTGCCGCCCAGCGGCTTCGTGCTCACGAACGTCCGCCGCACCGCCTGAGCGCACCACCCCCGGCCGGTCCGGTCGGTCGGCAACCGGTGCCCGGGGACGGGCCGCCCGCTACCGGCGCACCGCCCGTGACGCCCGACGGAATCGGCGAACCGGTTTGACCGGCCGATATGCGGGCACCTGCTGCGGGCACCCACCGTCACCGGGAGACACCGTTGTCCTTCGACGCCAGCGAGTACGGCCGGCACGTGGCCGAGGTCTACGACGAGACGTACGCCCACCTCGCACCGGACGCCGCGGTGGAGCGGCTGGCCGCGCTGGCGGACGGCGGCCCCGTGTGCGAGTTCGGCGTCGGCACCGGCCGGCTCGCGCTGCCGCTGGTCGCCCGGGGGCTGACCGTCGCCGGCATCGAGGGCTCTCCCGAGATGGTCGCGGGGTTGCGGGCGAAGCCGGGCGGCGACGCGGTCGAGATGGCCGTCGGCGACTTCGCGCAGACCCGGGTGCCCGGCGAGTTCGCCGTGGTGGTGCTGGCGTTCAACACGATCTTCGCGCTGCCGGACCAGGCCGCCCAGGTGGCCTGCTTCCGCAACGCCGCCGCCCACCTGCGCCCCGGCGGCCGGTTCGTGGTCGAGGCCTGGGTGCCCGATCCCGGGGCCTTCCGGGCCGGCGGCGCGCTACGCCCGGTGCGGGTGGCCGAGGACGCGGTGCTGCTGGAGGCGGCCCTGCTGCACCCGGCCGAGCAGCGGATGACCACGACGAAGGTCCGGTTCAGCAACGCCGGGGTGCGGTTGCTGCCGGCCAACCACCGCTACGCCTGGCCGGCCGAGCTGGACCTGATGGCCGAGCTGGCCGGGATGCGCCGGGAACACCGGTGGGAGGACTGGACCGGGCGGCCGTTCACCGACGACAGTCGCGACCACGTGTCGGTCTACCGCCGCCCGGAGCGGCCGTGACCGCCCCCGCCCGCCCGGCGGGCGACGCGCCCGGCCCGGACCACCACCGCGCGGCCGGGACCACCGACGACCACCGCGCCACGCCGACGGCCGGGGCCGCCGGTGACCACCGCGCCACACCGACGCCGACGGCCGGGGCCGCCGACGACCGCGGGCTGCCGATCGCGTACGTCCTGCCGCTGCGCTGGACCGACGACGCCGGGCTGCCCGAGCTGACCGGCTACCTGCGCTGGCTCAGCTCGCGGGTCGACGTGACCGTGGTGGACGGGTCGCCGCCGGAGCTGTTCGCCCGGCACCAAATCGCCTGGCGGGGGCTGGTCCGGCACCTGCCACCCGATCCCGCCGTACGAGGCGTCAACGGGAAGGTGACCGGCGTGCTCACCGGCGTCGCCGCGGCCCGGCACGAGCACGTGGTGATCGCCGACGACGACGTCCGGTACGACGAGACGGGGTTGCGCGCCGTGCACCGGCTGCTCGACCGGGTGGACCTGGTCCGGCCGCAGAACTACTTCGACCCGCTGCCCTGGCACGCGTGGTGGGACACCGGGCGGACCCTGCTCAACCGGGCGCTCGGCGCGGACTACCCCGGCACCCTGGCGGTGCGCCGGAGCACCTTCCTCGCCATGGGCGGCTACGACCCGGACGTGCTCTTCGAGAACCTGGAGCTGATCCGCACCGTGCGCGCGTACGGGGGCACCGAGGCGGCACCCGCCTGGCTGCACGTACGCCGGCTGCCGCCCGACACCGCCCACTTCCTGGGCCAGCGGGTGCGCCAGGCGTACGACGACCTGGCCCAGCCGGCCCGCCTGGTGGCCGCGCTCGCGGTCCTGCCGGCGCTGGCCGCGGCGGTCGCGGCCCGGCGACCGGGGCTGCTGTTCGGGGCGGCCGGGACCGCCGTGGTGCTGGCCGAGGCGGGTCGGCGCCGGGCCGGCGGCAGCGCGGTCTTCCCACCGACCGCCGCCCTGGCGGCCCCGCTCTGGGTGCTGGAACGCGGCGCGTGCAGCTGGCTCGCCCTCGGCCGGCGGCTCCTCTTCGGCGGGGTCCGCTACGCCGGCGGCCGGGTCCGGCGCGCCGCCCACTTCGACCGCACCCTCCGCCGCCGCCTCCGCCGCCGCTGACCCGCCCCACGCCCACGCTTACGCCCACGCGATCTTGCACCTCCTGCCCGGATAGTCCGGTCACAAAGCCGCAGAAGGTGGGCACAACTGCAAGATCGCGGCGGGCGGCAGGGCGGAGGGCGGGGCGGGGGGCGGGTCGGTCAGTACCGCACCTGTTCGCGCGACTGCTGCGCCTGGCCCTTGACGTCCTGCGCGGCGGAGCGGGTGTCGTCCCTGACGGCGTGCACGGCCTCCTGCGCGGTGGACTTCACCGACTCGGTGGCGTGCTGCGCCGGCTCACGCAGTTCCTCCTTCAGCTCGCTGGCGACCTCGCCCAGCTTCTCCTTCACCACCCCGGCGTGCTCGCCGGCCTTCTCCTTGACCTGCGTCGCCACCTGCTGCTCACGACGGGTGGCCGGGATCAGCGAGGAGGCGAGCCAGCCGACGCCGAAGGCGATCAGGCCGGCGGCCAGCGGGTTGCCCTCGGACTTCTGCCGGATCGCGTGCGGGGCCCGGTGCGCGGCGTCGCTGACCGTCGAGGCGGCCGAGTGCGCCCGGTCGCTGACGGCGGACGCCGCCGACGAGGCGTGGTCGCCCACCGAGTGGGCGCCGTGCTTGGTGCTGTGACCCAGGTCGGAAGCGGTTCCCATCACCTTGTCCCTCACATTCTGCAGTGCGTTGCGGGCCCGCTGCTTGCGGTCGTCGACGATGCGGGCGGGGCTGACCTTGTACGCCAGCGCGTCCACGTCGGAGCTCAGGTTGCTCCGGGTGGCTTCGATCTCCCGGCGGATCTGGTCCGGGTCGGTGCTCATCGGGTGACCTCCTGCGGGTGGGGCTTGAGCGCGTCGGGAATCCGCTGCACGCTCTCGTTGGTCTGCTTGAGGCCACGAATCCGCTCGGCGTTCCTCTTGGCCATGGAGTAGAGGACCGCGGCGATCGCGCCCCAGATGACGGCCACGATCAGCGCCGCCCAGCCGGCGTCCATCACGTTGGACAGCCCGGCCCAGAGGGCCAGCGACAGGAACAGGGCCACCATGTAACCGCCGAAGCCGGCGCCGCCGAAGAAGCCGGCGGCCTTGCCCGCCTTCTTGCCCTCCTGGCGGATCTCGGCCTTGGCGAGTTCGACCTCCTGCCGCATCAGGGTGGACAGGTCGGTGGTGACCTGACGCATCAGCTCACCGAACGAGCTGCCCCGGACCTCGTCCGCGTCGTGGGGGTGGTGACCGGAGTTCAGCCCCGACCCCTGCGTCGGCATGCTCATGCCGCCGCCTCCCTTCGGATGACTCGTGGGCTCACGGACGGGTGGTCCCGCTCGACGGCACGCCCGGCAGCGGATCGGTCCGGGTCACCGGCGGCAGCGGCTGACCGACGCCACCCGCCGGGTCGGCGTAGCCGGTGGTGGTCTGCGGATCGGCGTACCCGCCCGGGGTCGGGTCCAGGTAGCCGCCCGTCGGCACGGCGTCCGGCACCGCACGCTGGGCCGGCGTCGGCGGGATGACCGCCGTCCGGTCCGGGTCGTAGCCGGCACCCGAGCCGTACAGGGAGCGGCCGTTGTCGTCGCCGGCGGCGGAGATGTTCCTGGTCAGCCGGCCGGCGAGCACGCCCAGCACGGCGGCGCCGACGAGGAAGGTGCCCGGATTGCGGCGGGCGTAGTCACGCACCTCGGCGATGATGTCGCCGGGCTCCCGCTGCTCCAGCCAGCCGGCCACGCCGTGCACCCGGTCGGCGGCCTGGCGGGCGATCTCGCTCACCGGCCCGGCCTGACCGCCCTGCTCGGCCATCGAGCGCATCTCGTCGGCCAGCGAGCGGAGCCCACCAGCGGCGCGCCGCTGCTGCTCACCGGCCTGGCTGGCCACCTGGCTGCGGGCCTCGCCGTAGAGGTTGCGCGCCTGGCGGGTCGCCTCGCCGACGACCTCCCTGCCCTGCTCCTTGGCCGTCCCGGCGACGGTGCCGCCGGCCTGCTTCGCCTCCGACCCGACCTGGCGGGCCTGCTCGCGGACGCCGCCGCCGTTCGTCGACTCCTGCCCGTACGTGGAAGTCGTGGGTGACAGATCGTAAGTCATGATGTCCCTTCCGCTCGGAAAGTCGTCGCGGTTGTGCTGGGGGGATGCGACCGGCCGTTGCTGCCGCCGCCTCCTCTGACCTACCCTCCGTCGCCGCTTCCATACCTCGTTCGTGACTTCTCCTGCGGCCCGTCGGGTGCGGACTACAAAATGGAGGATCGTCGGGCCGGATGCCGATGCCATCACGGACAGTGACGGCCGGTCGCCGCGACCCGCGCCGCGGGCAGGGCGTTCCGCGGGTCCACGGAGGTGACATCGATGGCACGGAACGCTCGCGGCGCCCCGCCGGGACGGAAGCCCGCGGTGCAGTTCGCCGCGGTGGCCGCGGCCGGGATCTTCGCCCTGGTCGGGGTGCTCGGGTTCATCCCCGGCGTCACCACCGACTACGGCGACATGACGTTCGCCGGTCACCACTCCGAGGCCCGGCTGCTCGGCCTGTTCCAGGTGTCGATCCTGCACAACGCGCTGCACCTGGGCTTCGGACTGGCCGGGCTGGTGCTGGCCCGCACCGTCGCCGGGGCCCGGATCTTCCTCGCCGGCGGCGGCGCGCTCTACCTCGGCCTGTGGCTGTACGGCTTCGCGATCGACCGGGAGAGCGTGTTGAACTTCATCCCGGTCAACGACGCCGACAACTATCTGCACCTGGCCCTCGGCTTCGGCATGCTCGCCCTGGGGCTGCTGCTGTCCAACCAGGTCGGCACCGGCGGCCGTCTGGACAGGCCCTTCGACCGCCCCTGACCGCAGCGGCCGGGGATCGCGACAAGGAGGTCGTCGTGCTCCGCCGGCTACGGGACCACGCGCTGACGATCTCGATGTTCGGGGCCTTCCTCGTCTTCCTCGCGTTGCAGAGCGTGTTCGGCTGGCACGCCCGCAACGAGGAGTTGACCGATCTCGGCGCGATGCCCGTGGCCTGGCCGGCGTACCTGCGTAGCGGGCACTTCGCCGAGGCCGTCTTCGAGAACTGGGAGTCGGAGTTCCTCCAGATGGGCGGCTACGTCCTGCTCACCGCGTACCTGGTGCAGCGGGGCTCGGCCGAGTCGAAGCCCGTCGGGCAGACCGACCGCCCCGAGGACGACGAGCGACGCGCCACCCCCGACTCACCCTGGCCGGTGCGCGTCAGCGGCCTGCCGCTGGTGCTCTACCGGAACAGTCTCTCGATCGCGCTGCTGCTGATCTTCGCCGGCTCGTTCCTCGGCCACCTGGTCGGCGGCACGGCCAGCTACAACGAGGAGCAGGCGCTGCTGGCCGGCGCGCCACCGATCGGCGTCCGGGAGTTCCTCGGCACCAGCGAGTTCTGGTACCAGTCGATGCAGAACTGGCAGAGCGAGTTCCTCGCGGTCGGGATGCTGATCGTGCTGAGCGTCTTCCTGCGTCAGCACGCGTCGCCGGAGTCGAAGCCGGTCACGGCCGCGCACTCGCACACCGGCGACTGACCGGCCGGCCGGCGCCGGGCGCGGGCGCCGTCAGGCCGGCACGCGCAGCCGCTTGGCGAAGCAGACGCTGTACGGGTTGCTCACGTACTCGCCGTACACCGGGATCGGCTCGTACCCACAGGAGGTGTAGAGCCCGATCGCGGCCGGCAGATACGTGCCGGTCTCCAGGCAGACCACCGCGTGCCCCTGCCGGAAGGCCAACTCCTCCAGCGCGGCCAGCAACTGCCGGGCGATGCCCCGCCCCCGGTACGCCGGACGGACGTACATCCGCTTCAGCTCGCCGGTGCCGTCGTCGAGCGCCTGGATCCCGCCGCAGGCGATCGCCCGCCCGTCGGCCACCACCACGAGGTAGCGGATGTCGTCGTGGGTCACGGTCGCCTGGCCGTCCAACCCGCCGTCCGCCTCGCGCAGCTCGCGCTGCTGGGCGGTGACCAGGGCGTCGATCTCCGGATCCGTGGCGGGGCGGGACTCGATCAGCATCAGGCCACGCTAGGCGGCGCGGATTTCGGGCAGGTTTCCGGCAGTCGACCCGCTCACGGAGCGCGACGAGCTATTCGGCGTCGCCCTCCCCGACCCCGTCGTACGGGCCGACCTCGTCCGACGGGCCGGCCTCGACCTCGTCGGCCGGGCGCTGCCGGCGGGCCTTGCGGGCCGCCAGCCGCTCCGCCGCGGAGGCGCGGGTCGACTTCTCCTCCAGCCGGACGTCCGTGCCCCGGTTGCCCGGGACGAAGTCGGCGCCGGCGTAGAGGGTCGGCTGCCAGTCGAACTCGCGGTCGCCGATCCGGACGAGGTCGCCCGGCTCCGCGCCGGCCTTCCCGAGCTTCTCCTCGACACCCAGGCGCGCCAGCCGGTCGGCCAGGTAGCCCACCGCCTCGTCGTTGTCGAAGTTCGTCTGCCGCACCCACCGCTCGGGACGGACGCCGCGCACGAGCCAGCCGCCGTCCGGCGCGGCCTCGATCGTGAAGCCGGCGTCGTCGACCGCCCTCGGCCGGATCACGATCCGGGTCGGCTCGGCCGGCGGCGCGGCGCTGCGCGCCTGCTCCACCAGCTCCGCCATGGCGTACGTCAGCTCCTTCAGCCCCTCCCGGGTGGCCGCCGAGACCTCGAACACCCGGAAGCCGCGCTCCTCCAGGTCGGGGCGGACGATCTCGGCCAGGTCCCGGCCGTCCGGCACGTCGACCTTGTTCAGCGCCACCAGCCGGGGCCGGTCGGCCAGGCCGCCGTACTCGGTCAGCTCGGCCTCGATGGTGTCGATGTCGGCCACCGGGTCCCGGCCGGGCTCCAGGGTGGCGGTGTCGATGACGTGCACCAGCACCGAGCAGCGCTCGATGTGTCGGAGGAACTCCAGGCCGAGGCCCTTGCCGGTGGCCGCCCCCGGGATCAGGCCCGGTACGTCGGCGACCGTGAAGGTGTGGTTGTCCACCCGGACCACGCCCAGGTTGGGGACCAGGGTGGTGAACGGGTAGTCGGCGATCTTCGGCTTGGCGGCGGAGATCACCGAGATCAGCGACGACTTGCCGGCCGACGGGAAGCCGACCAGGCCGACGTCGGCGACGCTCTTGAGCTCCAGCACCACGTCGAGCTGCTCGCCGGGCTCGCCCAGCTCGGCGAAGCCGGGGGCCTTGCGCCGGGCGTTGGCCAGCGACGCGTTGCCCCGGCCGCCGCGCCCGCCCCGGGCGACCTCGAAGGTCGTGCCGGCGCCGACCATGTCGGCCAGCACGGTGCCGTCGAGGGCGTGCACGACGGTGCCGTTCGGCACCTTCAGCACGAGGTTGTGGCCGTTCGCGCCGTCCCGGTTCGACCCGGCGCCGCCCTTGCCGTTCTCGGCCTTGACGTGCGGGCGGAAGTGGAAGTCGAGCAGCGTCGTCACCTGCGGGTCGACCACGAGGGACACGCTGCCGCCGTGCCCGCCGTTGCCGCCGTCGGGGCCCCCGAAGGGCTTGAACTTCTCCCGGTGGATCGAGACACAACCGTGCCCGCCATCGCCGGCCTGCAGGTGCAGGACGACCCGGTCAACGAACGTCGCCACGGGCGTCAATCCTTCCAGCGAGGTCGACGCCCCGCACGAGAAAAGGCGCAGCGGGCCGGGACACGAGGTCCGCGGCCCGCTGCGCCGGAGAAACTACTGCTGCGGCACGATGCTGACGGTCTTGCGACCGCGCTTGGTGCCGAACTGGACCGAACCGGCGGCCAGCGCGAAGAGCGTGTCGTCTCCGCCACGGCCGACCAGGTCACCGGGGTGGAACTTGGTGCCACGCTGACGGATGAGGATCTCACCCGCGCTGACGACCTGACCACCGAAGCGCTTCACGCCGAGCCGCTGGGCCGCGGAGTCACGGCCGTTACGCGAGCTGGACGCACCCTTTTTGTGAGCCATCTGAGGACGACCTACTTCCCGCTGGAGATGCCGGTCACCTTGACCTGGGTCAGCGGCTGACGGTGACCCTGGCGCTTGTGGTAGCCGGTCTTGTTCTTGAACTTGTGGATCCGGATCTTCGGGCCCTTGGTGTGCGCGGCGATCTCGCCGGACACCGCGACCTCGGCAAGCTTCGCCGCGTCGGTCACCAGGTCGTCACCGTCGACGAGGAGCACCGCGGTGAGCTTCACCGCGTCGCCGGGGGCACCGGCGAGCTTCTCGACCTCGATCACGTCGCCCTCGGCGACCTTGTACTGCTTGCCGCCGGTCTTGACGATCGCGTACATCGGAGGCGGACTCCCTGTCGTTGAGGCTGCTGGCGGGTGTTCCCACGGCGGCTCGCCGGGTAGCAGAGGCACGGCGGCGCGGGCGCGCGGGGACTCGGCACACCAAAGTGCGCCGCAGGCAAGCGTACGCCATGGGAGGGCCGACGCCCAAACCGGCCCCGCAGGTCAGCGGGCGCAGAGCTGGTCGAGCCGCTGCCGGAGCCGGTCCAGCTCGGTCTCGTCGATCGCGTCGACGTCGGTGCCCAGCGTGCCGACCTCGGCCGCCATGTCCGCGAGCAGCGTCTTGAGCTGGGCGTCCTCGGCCCGGCCCGACTCCCGCCGCAGGGCGGCCCGCCAGTCGGTCAGCGCCGCGGAGATGCGCTTGCGGGCGGTTTCGGCGGCGGTGCCGTCGTTCGCCCCGACCGCCGCGACCATCTTGCCGAGCTCCTCGACGTACGTCCGCACGGCGGTGTCCCCGGCCGCCTGTGCGGCGGCGCACACCTCGGGGGCGTTGCCGCCCGCCGCCCCGCTGCCGGCCCCCGGCCCGCCAACCGGCCCGGAGCCCGTCGCCCCGCCGCCCGGACCGCCGGTGGGCCCGCTCGACGCGGCGCCCGAGGCGGCCGGCTCCGGCCGCTCGGCCGCGCACCCGGCGCCGGTGAGCAGGACAGCGGTGACCGTGGTGACGGCGAGCAGACGGCGCATCGTTCTTCTCCTGACCGGGTTGGCCGATCGTGGCCGGGGATCGACCATACGACAGGGCCCCCTCCCCGGGACATTGCCGGGGAAGGGGCCCTGCCAAACGCCGGGCTGGTCAGCCGGTCACGGCCGGGTGCGCCGCCGCGCGCCGCTGCGCCGGGACCGGCGCCGGCCGGAGCCGCCCTCCGGCTCGTCGCCGTCGGTGTCGGCCAGCGCGTCCGGGTCGTCCGGGGCGGCCAGCCGGGCGGACTCGCCCGTCTGGCTGTCGGCGACCACGGGCGCGGCGGGGGTGTCCGCCTCGTAGCGGGACAGGTCGTAGCCCATGGTGTCGTGGTAGTCGGCGTCCGGGCTGGTCGCGGTGTCGGGCTCGGTGACCTCGGCCACGGTCCGCTCGGCCGGCGCGCTCTTGCGGGCCCGCTTCCGGGACGCGCCGCCGCCCTGCTCGGCCGCCGGGGCGGCGACGGCCGAGGCGACCGCCTTGACCTTCTCCCCCGCGCCGCCGCCGGAGCGCGGCTTCTCCGGCACCGGCTCGGTGTGGATGATCAGGCCCCGGCCCTTGCAGCACTCGCAGGTCTCGCTGAACGCCTCCAGCAGGCCCGCACCGATCCGCTTGCGGGTCATCTGCACGAGGCCGAGCGAGGTGATCTCGGTGACCTGGTGCTTGGTGCGGTCCCGCCCCAGGCACTCGGTCAGCCGGCGCAGCACCAGCTCGCGGTTCGACTCCAGCACCATGTCGATGAAGTCGATCACCACGATGCCGCCGATGTCGCGCAGCCGGAGCTGGCGGACGATCTCCTCGGCGGCCTCGAGGTTGTTCCGGGTGACCGTCTCCTCCAGGTTGCCCCCGGAGCCGGTGTACTTGCCGGTGTTGACGTCGATGACCGTCATCGCCTCGGTCCGGTCGATCACCAGCGAACCGCCCGAGGGGAGGAAGACCTTGCGGTCCAGCCCCTTGATGATCTGCTCGTCGATCCGGTACTCGGCGAAGACGTCGGTGGTGCCGACGTGCCGGCGCAGCCGGGGGACCAGGTCGGGCGAGACGTGCGACAGGTACGACTCGACCACGTCGTACGACTGCTCGCCCTCGATCACCAGCTCGCGGAAGTCCTCGTTGAACAGGTCCCGGACGACCCGGATGACCAGGTCCGGCTCCTCGTAGAGCAGCACCGGGGCGCCGCCCTCGGCCGCCTTCGCCTGGATGTCCTCCCACTGCGCCTGCAACCGCTTGACGTCGCGGGCCAGCTCGTCCTCGCTGGCGCCCTCGGCGGCGGTCCGGACGATCACGCCCGCGCCGTCCGGCACCAGCTTCTTCAGCACGTCCCGCAGCCGCTTGCGCTCGGTGTCGGGCAGCTTCCGGCTGATGCCGGAGGCGTTGCCGTTGGGCACGTAGACCAGGTGCCGGCCGGAGAGCGCGATGTGGCTGGTCAGCCGGGCGCCCTTGTGGCCGATCGGGTCCTTGGTGACCTGCACGAGCACCGAGTCGCCGGACCGGAGCGCCTGCTCGATCGAGCGGGCCCGACCCTCCAGGCCGGTGGTGTCCCAGTTCACCTCGCCGGCGTACAGCACGGCGTTGCGGCCGCGCCCGACGTCGACGAAGGCCGCCTCCATGCTGGGCAGGACGTTCTGCACCTTGCCGAGGTAGACGTTGCCGGCCATGGTGCCGGAGGAGTTGCGGGTGACGTAGTGCTCGACCAGCACCCCGTCCTCGAGGACGGCGATCTGGGTCCGGTCGCCGCGCTGGCGTACCGCCATCACCCGGTCGACGGCCTCCCGGCGGGCCAGGAACTCCGACTCGCTGAGGATCGGCGGCCGGGTCCGGCGCTGCTCGCGGCCGTCGCGGCGGCGCTGGCGCTTGGCCTCCAGGCGGGTCGAGCCGGAGACGCCCTGCACCTCGTCGACGGTCTTGCGCGGCTCGCGGATCTTGACGACGGTCGGCACGCCGTCGTCGGCACCGGCCTCGACGTCGCCGGCACCCCGGCGACGGCGCCGCCGGCGACGGCGGGTCAGCGCGTCGCCGCCCTCGGCCTCCTCGTCCTCCTCGCCTTCGGCCTCTTCCGCCTCGGCCTGCGTGGCCTCCTCGGCCTCCTCGTCCTCGATGTCCTCCGCGCCGCCCTTGCCCCGGCCGCGGCCCCGGCGGCCCCGGCGGCGACGACGGCGGGCGGCGGTGTCGTCCTCGTCCTCTTCCTCGTCCTCGGCGGCCTCCTCGGCCTCCTCGGTCGGCTCCTCCTCGGCCTCGACGGCCTCGGCCACCTCGACGTCGCGGCGGCCACGCCGGCGGCGGCGGGCCGGCTCGGCCGGCTCCTCCTCGGCGGCGGGCTCCACGGCGGCCGGGGCGGGCGTGACGACCCGGGCCAGCGGGATCTCCTCCGGCTGCGGGGCCATGAAGAGCACGGTGGGCGCGGAGAGCGCGGCCCGCCGGCGGCGGGTGCGCGGCTCCGGCTCCGCGGCGGGCTCCTCCTGGGCGGCCGGTTCCGCTGCGGGCGCGGCGCCCGGCGGTACCTCGCCGGCGCGGGTCTCCGCAGCGGGCGGGGCGGCGGCGCCGAACTCGGTGCCGGCCTGCGGCTCGGCCCGGCCGGGCTGCTCGGCCTCGCCGGGCCCGGCCTGGGCGGCCTCGTCACCGGCGGCCGGCTCGGCGGTGCCGGCCGGGGTCTCCGCGGCCGGCTCGGCCGCCGCGGGGGCGGCCTTCTTCCGCCGGGCACGGGTGGCCTTGACCGGCTTCTCCGCCTCGGCGGGGGCCTCCTCCACCGCGGCCGACGGCTCCCCGGCGGCCTGCGCCGTGGGCTCCTCGGCCGGCGCCGCGGACTCCCCGGCGGCCTTGGCGGTGGTGGCCTTGCGGCGGCGGCGCGTCGCCTTCGGGGCGGCCTCGAGGTCGCCGGTGACCGGGGCGAGCACCTCGGCCTGGGGCGCCTCGGCGCTGCCCGGCACGGCCTCGGTCGACGCCTGCACCGGCGCGTCGGTCTGCTCGGGCTGGTTCAGGGGCGCGGCGCGCCGCCGGGTGGTACGGCGTCGGGCGGGCGCGACCGGGGCCTGTCCCGCCTCGGTGGCTCCGGCGTCCGCCATGCCGACGGCGGCGTTCTCCGCCCCGGCGGTGCTCCCCGCCTCGGTGGCGCTGCTCGCGCCGGTGGCGTTCTCGGTGGTGCCGTTGTTAGCGGTCTCGTCGGCCGGCTGTGAACCGGTCCGTTCGCCGCCCTCGGGCTCGTTCTCGAGCATGGACGTTCTCCAGTTCTGGCTGCCCCGGGCGCGGGTGAGCGCTGCCACGCAGGGTTGCCGCAAAAGTGTTTCCGCCGGGCGCGCAGGGTGCGCGACCGCCGAAGTCTGCCTGCCTGAACGCCGACCGTCGGTCAGCGTTCACCGATGGTTGCCCCGTCGCGGTCCGCGTCCAACGGATCCGCGATCGCGCCCTGCGCGGTCAGCGTGCCCTGTGCCAGCCGGATCACCCTCGGGGAGACCGGCGGCTCCAGGTCGGCCACCACGCGGAGGCCGGAAAGGACGTCATCGGGCCGCACGGCGGGGGTGACCTGCCGCACGACCAGTTCGAGTATCGCACACGGTACGGCCGGGACCCCGGAAGGCGTCTCCGTCGACGCCGCGACATCGATGTGAATCACTGCTGATCGGGCGTCGAAGGTGCGCCGGCCCTGTTTGGTCATCCGCTCGACGAGCACCTCGTCGGCGGCCGTGAAGGCGGAAACCGCCCGTTCCAGGACGGCGGGGTCGACCTCGGGCAGCTCGATCCGCCAGTGCGACGCCTCGATCCGGTCGGCAAGACTCCCGCCGCCGGCCACGACGGCGTCGAGCACGTCGAGCCCCGGCGAGAGCGCGGCGTCCAGCGCGGCGCGCAGCTCCTGCGGGTCGACCGGCTCGCGGAGGCCGATCTCCAGGTATTCCGCCTCGCTCGCGACGCCGGTGGGGGCGGCGCTGGCGTACGAGATCTTGGGGTGCGGGGTGAAGCCCTGGGAGAAGGCGATCGGCACGCCGGCCCGGCGCAGCGCGCGCTCGAACGCCCGGGCGAAGTCCCGGTGCGACGTGAAGCGCAGCGGACCGCGCTTGGCGTACCGGATCCGGACGCGCTGGACGACCGGGGCCTGGCCGCCCTCTGGCTGTGGTTTCCTACTGATCGTCGTGCTCCTCGGTGTCAGAGACCGGCTGATCGTGAAGGCACCCGCGCGACAACGCGCGTGCCGCTGACGACAGCCGCATGATCGACCCGGTGCGCGGCGGGCGGCGCGCGGGCGCCACCCGCCGTGCGGCGGGCTACTGCTGGGCGCCGGTGGGGAGCTTCAGGCCGTTGATCGGGGTGAGCGGGAGAAGTTTCTTCCCGGTCGGGCCGATCTGGATCTCGGTGTCCATGGCGGGGCAGACGCCGCAGTCGAAACACGGGGTCCACCGGCAGTCGTCCTGCTCGTACTCGCTGAGCGAATCCTGCCAGTCCTGCCAGAGCCAGTCCTTGTCCAGGCCCGAGTCCAGGTGGTCCCAGGGCAGGACCTCCAACTCGTCGCGTTCGCGGGTGGTGTACCAGTCGAGGTCGACCCCGAACTGCGGCAGCACCTCGGCGGCGGCCTCCACCCAGCGCTGGTAGGAGAAGTGCTCGCTCCAGCCGTCGAACCGGCCGCCGTTCTCCCAGACCTTGCGGATCACCGCGCCGACCCGGCGGTCGCCCCGGCTGAGCAGGCCCTCGATCAACGAGGGCTCGCCGTCGTGGTAGCGGAAGCCGATCGCCCGGCCCAGCGAGCGGTCCGAGTTGATCGCCTGCTTGAGCAGCTTGAGCCGGCCGTCGATGACCTCCGGCCGGGCCATGGACGCCCACTGGAACGGGGTGTGCGGCTTCGGCACGAAACCGCCGATGGAGACGGTGCAGCGGATGTCCTTGGACCCGGTGGCCGCCCGACCCGCCCTGATCACCTCGTGCGCCATGTCCGCGATCTCGAGGACGTCCTCGTCGGTCTCCGTGGGCAGGCCGCACATGAAGTAGAGCTTCACCTGCCGCCAGCCGTTCGTGTACGCGGTGACGACGGTACGGATCAGGTCTTCCTTCGACACCATCTTGTTGATGACCTTGCGGATCCGCTCCGACCCGCCCTCCGGCGCGAAGGTCAGGCCGGTGCGCCGCCCGTTGCGGGACAGCTCCTGCGCGAGGTCGATGTTGAACGCGTCGACCCTGGTCGACGGCAGCGAGAGCGAGACGTTGGTGCCCTCGTACTGCTGGGCGAGGCCCGAGCACATGTCGCCGATCTCGGAGTGGTCGGCGGACGACAGCGACAGCAGGCCCACCTCGTGGAAGCCGGAGAACTCCAGCCCCTGCTGCACCATCTGCCCCACCGTGGTGATGGAGCGCTCGCGCACCGGCCGGGTGATCATGCCGGCCTGGCAGAACCGGCAGCCCCGGGTGCAGCCCCGGAAGATCTCCACCGCGTACCGCTCGTGCACCGTCTCGGCGAGCGGCACCAGGGGCTTCTTCGGGTACGGCCAGGCGTCCAGGTCCATGGTCGTGCGCTTGTGCACCCGGAACGGCACGTCCGCCCGGTTCGGCACGACCCGCTGGATCCGGCCGTCGGGCAGGTAGTCCACGTCGTAGAAGCGCGGCACGTAGACGCTCTCGGTGCGGGCCAGGCGCAGCAGCAGTTCGTCGCGCCCGCCCGGGGAGCCCTCCGCCTTCCACTCCCGGACGATCGCGGTGATCTCCAGGACGGCCTCCTCGCCGTCGCCGAGCACGGCGGCGTCGACGAAGTCGGCGATGGGTTCCGGGTTGAACGCGGCGTGACCGCCGGCCACGATCACCGGGTCGGCGTCGGTGCGGTCGGCGGCGAGCATGGGGATGCCGGCCAGGTCGATCGCGGTGAGCAGGTTGGTGTAGCCCAGCTCGGTGGAGAAGGAGATGCCGAACACGTCGAAGTCGCGCACCGAGCGGTGCGCGTCGACCGTGAACTGCGGCACGCCGTGGGCGCGCATCAGCTTCTCCAGGTCCGGCCAGACCGCGTACGTCCGCTCGGCGAGCACGTCGGGCAGCTCGTTGAGCACCTCGTAGAGGATCTGCACGCCCTGGTTGGGCAGGCCGACCTCGTAGGCGTCGGGATACATCAGCGCCCAGCGCACGGTCGCGGTGTCCCAGTCCTTGACCACCGCACCCAGCTCGCCACCGACGTACTGGATGGGCTTGGTCACCTGGGGCAGCAGCGGCTCCAGCCGGGGCCAGACGGAATTGGCCGCGACGGGACGCGGCGTGGTGGACGGGACGCTCATGATGCCCAAGGGTACGCGCCCCGTCGGCGGCGACCGCGCGGACGCCACGGCGCCGGCCGGTCGCCGCGGTTCCCCGACCGGACGTCCGGCCGGCCCTGTCCCCGGGCGGTGGCCGGGATCGCCGCGCTGGCGCGTCGGTACTAACCTCGGACCGGCGCGAGAGGAGATTGCCGCGATGCCGCAGCCGGGACCGGACCGGCCGGCCGACGGGAGCATCCCGGGCCCGGACCAGGGCCGGGATCCGGCGGTCACCGAGGAGCACACGTCCTCCCCCGCAGCCGCCGCCCCCGCCGGCCCCACGGGCCCGGAGGGCACCCGTGAGCTGCCCGTCGAGGGGACGGAGGCGGCCGCGACCGACCGCGCCGAGGGCGCCGAGGGCGCCGGCGCCGACGTGACCGCCCCGCCGGACGCCGCCATCGCTCCGCCGGACGCTGACGCTCCCCGGGGCACCGCCGCCGCCCCGGACGGCGCCCTCGGCAGCGGTCCGGAGGGGTCCGACGCCGCCGGAGCGGAGGGCACCGCCGCCGCCGGTCCGGAGGGCACCCGCCCGCTCCCCGCCGACCGGCCCGCGACGGACCGCCCGGCGGCCGGGCCGCAGGGCACCCGCATGCTCCCCGCCGACGAACCGCCGACCGACCGCCCGGCGGCCGGGCCGCAGGGCACCCGCATGCTCCCCGCCGACGAGCAGCCGCCCGCGCCGCCCGCACCCCGGTGGAGCGGCTCCGCGCCCGTCCCTCCCCCGCCGCCGCGCAAGCGGGCCTGGGGCGAGTCGGCCGAGCCCACGCCGGTGCCGCCGAGCCCGGCGGAGCCGCCCGAGCACCGCACCCCGGTGGACCCGTGGGCCGGCGCGGACACCGGCGGGTGGGACCTGCCGGCGGCCGAGCTGCCGCCGCTGCCACCGACAATGCCGTACCCGGCCGCGCCGCCGGCCCGGTCACACCCCGTGCCGCCGGCACCGCCCGTCCGATCCCCCGCGCCGCGTCCCGCCCCACCGCCGGTCGCCTACCCGGTGTCGCCGCCGCCGGTCGTGTATCCGGCCCCGCCGCCGGTCTCCCGGGCACCCGTCCCGGTGCGGCCGGCGCCTGCCCCGCCCCCGCCGCCCGCGCCGCCGAGGCAGCGGCGGACGAAGACGCCGCCGGCCGGGCCGCCGCCCGGCTTCCAGGCCCCCAAGGGGTACGTCCCGGTCGCCGTCCGCAAGCGTCGCCGCTGGCCGTGGGTGCTGTTGCTCACCCTGGCCTGCTGCTGCGGCTGCCCGGCCTACTACGGGACGCCGATGGTCACGCAGTACCCGGCCAGCGCCGCCCTGCCCGCCGAGGTGGCCGACCTGCGGCTGCGCGACGACAGCCGCAGCAAGGAGACCGCCAGGCAACTGGAGGCGGAGGTACGCAAGGCGCACTGGCTGGCCGAGGACACCTTCGCCGGCGTCTACGGCACGCCCGGCGGCAAGCGGGTGACGGTCTTCGGCGGCACCGGTTTCCGGTTCACCCCCGAGTCGGACGCGCAGGACGAGATCACCCGGCTCACCGAGCAGTACTCCCTCGGCGAGGCGCAGGAGGTCGACACCGGCGTACGCGGCCGGCACGAGCGCTGCGCGGTGGGCCGCGTCGACGGCGACGACGTGGTGGTCTGCACCTCCGTCGACCACGGCAGCATCGCCACCGCGGTCTTCACCCGGCTCTCCGTCGACGACAGCGCCGCCCTGCTCGGCACCCTGCGGGACCAGATCGTTACCGCCAAGCAGGGCTGAGCTGGCGGATGGCCCGCGCCGTCGCCCAGCTCGGCGACGTGGACGACGTCGTCCGCCAGGAGAAGCGGCGCGGCGACGCCGCACCGTGACAGCTCAGCCGGCGGGCGGCGGCTGAGCGCGGGGCGGGGCGTAGCGGGGCACGTACTCCTGGCCGGTGAGCTTCTGGATCTCGGTCATGATCTCGTCGGTGATCTCCCGCAGCGACGTGCGGTCGTCCGGCCGGCCGGTGAAGTCCAGCGGCTTGCCGAACCGTACCGTGATCTTGGCGCGGCCGGGGCGGGGCACCCGGGTGCCGATGGGCTGGGCCTTGTCGGTACCGATCATGCCGACCGGGATGACCGGCACGCCGGCCGCCACCGCCAGCCGGGCCGCGCCGGTGCGCCCCCGGTAGAGCCGGCCGTCCGGCGAGCGGGTCCCCTCGGGATAGACGGCGACCAGGTCGCCGGCCTTGAGCACCGGGATGGCGGCGTCGAACGCGGCCAGCGCCGCCCGGCCGCCGGCCCGCTCGACCGGGATGGCCCCCAGGCCGGTGAGCACGAACTTGGAGAAGGCGCCCTTCGGGCCGGTGCCCTTGAAGTACTCCGACTTGGCCCAGAACGCCAGGTGTCGGGGCACGACCGTGCCGAGGAAGAGCTCGTCGGCGACGGAGAGGTGGTTGCCCGCGAAGATCGCACCACCGGTCTCCGGGATGTGCTCCAACCCCTCCACGGTCGGACGGAAGGCCAACCGGAGCGCGGGCGCCACGGTGAGCTTGCCGATGGTGTAGAGCAGGGGCACTGGTCCTCCGGCGGATCGTGTGCGGGCAGGCGGTGTCACGGTAGCGGACGGGTCCACGTGGTCCCGCGGGGGTGGCGGTGCCGGCCGGCTGGTGAGCGGGCCTGTCGGGCGCGGGCGGGGCCGGTGGTGGCGGCCCGGCGGAGCACGCCGGACCGCCACCGTCTCAATGCCTCATACCCGCCGGACGGCGACCGTCACCCGGTCGCCCTCGCCGACCTCGCCCGTGAAGCCCGCCACCCCGTCGGCGAAGTCGACGGAGTCGGCCAGCACCTCCCGGGCGACGAAGTCCGTGTACCCGGCCACCGCCGCGCGCACCTCCTCGGAGGCCGACAGCAGCAGCGCGATCCGGTCGGAGACGTCCAGGTCGGCGTCCCGCCGGGCCTGCTGCACCACCCGGACGACGTCCCGCGCCAGCCCCTCGGCGGCCAGCTCGGGGGTGACCTCCGTGTCCAGCACGACCACGCCCTCGCCGCCGGGCAGCGGCGCGGAGTGCTCGGCGTCGGCGGCGACCAGGCGCAGCTCGTACTCGCCCTCGGCGAGGGTGACGCCGGCGGCCACCGGGGCTCCGTCGACCAGCTCCCACTCGCCCGCCTTGACCGCCTTGATGACCTGCTGGACCTGCTTGCCGACCCGGGGGCCGAGCGCGCGCGGCACCACCGTCAGCACCTGCTGGCAGTACGCGGACACCTCGCCGGTGAACTCCACCGCCTTCACGTTGACCTCGTCGGCGACCAGGTCGGCGAAGGGCCGCAGCTGCTCCGCCGCCGGGGAGGCGACGGTCAGCTTCGACAGCGGCAGCCGCACCCGCAGCCCCTTGGCCTTGCGCAGCGACAGCGCCGCCGAGGCGACCGCCCGGGTGGCGTCCATCGCGGCGACCAGCTCGTGGTCGGCCGGGAACTGCGCCGCGTCCGGCCAGTCGGCCAGGTGCACCGACCGCTCGCCGGTCAGCCCGCGCCAGATCTCCTCCGCGGTCAGCGGCGCCAGCGGCGCCACCACCCGGCACAGCGTCTCCAGCACCGTCCAGAGCGTGTCGAACGCGTCCGCGTCACCCGACCAGAACCGGTCCCGGGAGCGCCGGACGTACCAGTTGGTCAGCGCGTCCAGGTAGGACCGCACGGTGGCGCAGGCACCGGAGATGTCGTACGCGTCCATCTGCGCACCGACGGTGGAGACCAGCTCGTTCGTCTTCGCCAGCACGTACCGGTCGAGCAGGTGGGTGGAGTCCACCCGCCGCTTCGCCGTGTAGCCGTCGGCGTTGGCGTAGAGCGAGAAGAAGTACCAGACGTTCCACAGCGGCAGCAGCACCTGCCGGACTGCGTCCCGGATGCCCGACTCGGTGACCGCCATGTCACCGCCGCGCAGCACCGGCGAGGACATCAGCATCCAGCGCATCGCGTCCGAGCCGTACGAGTCGAACACGTGGTAGACGTCCGGGTAGTTGCGCAGGCTCTTGGACATCTTGCGCCCGTCGGAGCCGAGCAGGATGCCGTGGCTGAGGCAGTTGCGGAACGCCGGCCGGTCGAACAGCGCGGTGGCCAGCACGTGCATCGTGTAGAACCAGCCGCGGGTCTGCCCGATGTACTCGACGATGAAGTCGCCCGGGTAGTGGTGCTCGAACCAGTCGCGGTTCTCGAACGGGTAGTGCACCTGGGCGAACGGCATCGAGCCGGACTCGAACCAGCAGTCCAGCACCTCCGGCACCCGGCGCATCACGGACTTCCCCGTCGGGTCGTCCGGGTTGGGGCGGACCAGCTCGTCCACCGCCGGCCGGTGCAGGTCGGTGAGGCGTACGCCGAAGTCCCGCTCGATCTCCTCCAGCGAGCCGTAGACGTCCAGCCGCGGGTAGTTCGGGTCGTCGGACTTCCACACCGGGATCGGCGAGCCCCAGAACCGGTTCCGGCTGATCGACCAGTCGCGGGCGTTGGCCAGCCACTTGCCGAACGAGCCGTCCTTGATGTGCCCCGGGGTCCAGTTGATCTGCTGGTTCAGCTCGACCATCCGGTCCTTGAACTGCGTCACCGCGACGAACCACGACGACACCGCCTTGTAGACCAGCGGGGTGTCGCAGCGCCAGCAGTGCGGGTAGGAGTGGGTGTAGGTGTCCTGCTTGAGCACCACCCCCCGCTCCTTCAGCTCCCGGATCACCGGCTTGTTGACGTCGAAGACCTGCTCGCCCTGGTACGGCGGGACCAGCGCGGTGAACCGGGTGTGGTCGTCCACCGTGACGATGGTCGGGATGCCGGCGGCGTTGCAGGTGTTCTGGTCGTCCTCGCCGAAGGCCGGGGCCAGGTGCACGATCCCGGTGCCGTCCTCGGTGGTGACAAACTCCGCGCCGAGCACCTGGTAGGCGTTCGGGCCCGCCTGCTCGACGAGGAAGTCGAACAGCGGGGTGTAGCGGCGGCCGACGAGGTCGCGGCCGGAGACGGTGCCGACCTGCTCGTACCCCTCCAGCTCCTTGGCGTACGCGGCCAGCCGGGCCGCCCCGACGACGTACCGCGCGCCGTCGCGCTCCAGCACCGCGTACTCGATGTCGGGGCCGACGGCGAGCGCGAGGTTGGACGGCAGGGTCCACGGCGTGGTGGTCCAGACGCCGAGCCGCACCGGCCCGCGCACCAGCTCCGGCGCGCTCTCGTCGGGGGTCAACTCGAACCACACCGACAACGTCGGGTCGTGCCGGTCCCGGTAGACGTCGTCCATCCGGGTCTCGGTGTTCGACAGCGGCGTCTCGCAGCGCCAGCAGTACGCCAGCACCCGGAAGCCCTCGTAGACCAGACCCTTGTCGTGCAGGGTCTTGAAGGCCCACATGACGCTTTCCATGTAGTCCAGGTCGAGGGTCTTGTAGTCGTTGGCGAAGTCGACCCAGCGGGCCTGCCGCGTGACGTAGCGCTCCCAGTCCTGGGTGAACTCCAGCACCGAGGTGCGGCACGCCTCGTTGAACCGGGCCACGCCCAGGTCGAGGATCTCCGCCTTGCTGGTGATGCCGAGCTGCTTCTCGGCGACCACCTCTGCGGGCAGGCCGTGGCAGTCCCAGCCGAAGCGCCGCTCCACCCGGCGCCCGCGCATGGTCTGGTAGCGCGGCACCACGTCCTTGACGTAGCCGGTGAAGAGGTGGCCGTAGTGCGGCAGGCCGTTGGCGAACGGCGGGCCGTCGTAGAAGACGTACTCGTTCTTCCCGTCGGTGCCGGCGGGACGGGCCTCGACGCTGGCCTCGAAGGTCTTGTCGGCCGTCCAGTGCTCCAGGACCCGGCGTTCGACCGCGGGCAGGTCCGGGCTCGCCGGGACGGCGGCGGTCGGGTCGTGCAACGGATAGGCCATCGGGGGTCGCTCTCCTCGCGCAGCTCACGGTCATGTGGGTCTGCGAGGACGAGCCGATCCGGTACGCCGTGCCGGCGCCCCGGGTGGCCCGCGGTACCACCCCGCTTGGCGGTCAGGATCGACCGCCCGCTCGTTGGCCGGCTGTGACGGGCCGGACCCGTCCGGTTCTACTGGGCCGGTCACCCGGCTGTTCTTCCGGAGGCTCGCCGGTGATGGCCGGGTCATCGCCTTACGGCCGTCAAGGTTACCCGACCGCCCGCCGAGATCGCCGCCGAGTAACGGCGGCCGCTCCTCGACACCCGCTGATCCCGCCCGCGTCGACCATGAGGCTGTCGCGGTACCCCCCCCCGGCGGGTGGTGGCGACCGCCTCATGGTCGACTGACGGCGGCGGGGTCAGCGGGTCGGGGCGGGCAGGGTGGTCGTCCAGAGGGAGGCTCCGTCGCGGTCGCGCAGGTGGACGGTGAAGGCGCCGGACGCGCCGTCGACGGCGACCTCGCCGAAGTGCTGGAAGCCCTCGGCCGGGGAGGTGTTGGCCCGCGGCGGGGCGTTGACGAAGACCGCCTTCGGGCCGAACGTGCCGTCCAGGGCGTTCGGGCCGAACGCGCCGGCGTGCGCCGGCCCCGAGACGAACTCCCAGAACGGGGTGAACTCGGCGACCGACGCCCGGGCCGGGTCGTAGTGGTGCGCGGCGGTGTAGTGCACGTCGGCGGTGAGGAAGACGATCCCGGTCACCCCGGCCCGGTGCGCCGCGCCGAGCACCTGCGCGAACTCCAGTTCCCGCCCGGCCGGCGCGCCCGGGTCGCCCTGCGCGACGCCCTCCTGGGCGGCGGCGCCGTCCGGCACCACCAGCCCGATCGGCAGGTCGGCGGCGATCACCTTCCAGGTGGCCCGGGACCGGGTCAGTTCCCGGATCAACCACTCCCGCTGTTCCCGGCCGAGCAGGCCACGCGCCGGGTCGGCGTAGGTGTTGCCGTCGTTGGGATCCTTCCAGGTCCGCATGTCCAGCACGAAGACGTCCAGCCGCGACCCGTACGACATCCGCCGGTACCGCGGCCCGTCGACCGGCGCCGGCAGCCACTCGTCGAACGCCTGCCGGGCCCGGGCGGCGAGCACGTCGACGCGGCGCTCGGTGTACCGCGCGTCGGTCAGGATCTCCCCCGGGTACCAGTTGTTGGTCACCTCGTGGTCGTCCCACTGGTTGATCTGCGGCACCTCCGCCACGAACGCGCGCAGGTGCTCGTCGAGCAGGTTGTACGCGAACTGCCCCCGGTACTCGGCCAGCGTCTCGGCGACCTTGCTCTTCTCCGGGGTGACCAGGTTGCGCCAGACCCGCCCGTCGGGCAGGGTCACCGTCTCGGCGAGCGGGCCGTCGGCGTAGACGGTGTCGCCGCTGCACAGGAAGAAGTCGGGCCGGGTGGCCCGCATGGCCCGGAAGATCGACATGCCGTCGAAGTCCGGGGCGATGCCCCAGCCCTGCCCGGCGATGTCACCGGTCCAGACGAACCGGACGTCCCGGCGATCGTGCCGGTCGGGGGCGGTGGTCAGCGCGCCGGTCACCGGTTCGCTGGCCAGCCCCGGCCGGTCCAGGCTCTCCACCCGGACCCGGTAGTGCAGCCGCTCGCCACCGGGCAACCCGCGCAGCCGCACCTTGCCGGTGAGGTCGCCGGTCGGGTCGAGCACCGGTCCGCGTACCCGCCGGGCGCCGCGGAAGTCCGGCCGGCGGCTTACCTCCACCAGCATCCGACCGGGACGGTCGGCGCGGGTCCAGACCAGCGCCGAGTCCACGGTCACGTCACCGCTCTGCACGCCGTGGGTGAGCACCGGTCGGCCGGTCGGCCGCCAGGCCGGTGCGGCGGGCGCGGCGGGCGCGCCGAGCAGGGCGCCGCCCGCGACACCGGCACCTGCGATCAGGCCGGCGCGCAGCAACGTACGTCGGTCAAGTTCGGTCATCGTTCCTCCCGGATCGGGGACTGCCCCCGTGGGTCTACCGGGCGGAGATGACCGGCGGCGGCGTGCCGGGTGACCGGGGCCGGAACTCCGGTGGTCCGGGGCGGGGCGGTGCGTGCGGGGCGGTGCGGGGCGGCCAGGGCGGCCCGGCCGGCATGACCGGCGTCACAGTCCGGACCGTCACGCCGAGCCCCCGTCGCGTCGTCGTGTCGGTGTCACCACCACGGATCAGGGAGGTTGTCATGCAGCGGATCAACGCGGCCGAGGTGGCGCCGGAGGCGTACCACGCCGTGCTGGGGCTGGAGAAGTACGTCCGGGCCAACGTCGACCACACCGTGCTCCACCTGGTGAAGCTCCGGGCGTCGATGCTGAACGGTTGCGCGTTCTGCGTCGACATGCACAGCCGGGACGCGCTCGCCGAGGGCGAGTCGAGCCGGCGGCTCTTCGCGGTCTCCACCTGGCGGGAGGCGCCCTTCTTCGATGAGCGGGAGCGGACCGCGCTGGCGCTCACCGACGCGGTGACCCGCCTCGGCGAGCACGGGGTGCCCGACGAGGTCTGGGACGCGGCGGCGAAGGTGTGGCCCGAGAAGGAGCTGGTCGACCTGCTGATGGCCATCGCGACAATCAACGTGTGGAACCGCATCGCCGTGACCTGCCGGACCGATCTCCCGACGGACGTGTGACGGTCACCGACGCGACGCAGGCGGCCGGTGCGCTCGAGGCGCACCGGCCGATGCTGCTCGGTCTGGCGTACCGCCTGCTCGGCAGCCGGCACGACGCGGAGGACGTGCTCCAGGAGGCGTACCTGCGCTGGCTGGGGGCGGACCGGGCGGCGGTCGCCGAGCCGCGCCGCTACCTGTCCCGGGTGGTCACCCACCTGGCGCTGGACCGGCTGCGCGCCCGGCGGGCCGCCCGGGAGACGTACGTCGGGCCGTGGCTGCCCGAGCCGGTGCCGACCGCGCCGTCACCGTTCGGGCCGCTGGACTCCGTCGAGCTGCGCGACTCGCTCTCCACCGCCCTGCTGCACCTGCTGGAACGCCTCACCCCGCCGGAGCGCGCGGTCCACGTGCTGCACACCGCCTTCGACCTGCCGTACGCCGAGATCGCGGAGATCCTGGACCGGTCGGTGGCGGACTGCCGGCAGCTGCACCACCGGGCGGTGGCCCGGATCGGGCAGGACCGGCGGCGGTTCACCGCCGGCCGGGCCGAGCAGGAACGGCTGTTGGACGCCTTCCTCGCCGCCGCCCGCGACGGTGACCTGGCCGCGTTGACCGGGCTGGTGGCGAGGGACGCCACCGCCTGGACCGACGGCGGCGGCCGGGTCAAGGCGGCGCGCAACCCCGTCACCGGCGCGGACCGGGTCGCCCGCTTCTTCGCCGGCCTGTACGGCCCGGGCCGACACTTCACCGCGCGCCGGCTGGAACTCAACGGCCAGCCGGCCGTCCTGATCATCCGCCCCGACGGCGGCAGGTACGCGCTGACCCTGGGCGCGGCCGGCGGCCGGATCACCGGGTTCTACGTGGTCGGCAACCCAAACAAGCTGCCGTGGACGCCCTGACCGGACGGTCGTGCCGGTCGACGGCCTGGACGCGTTGCGGCGGACGCCCCGACCGGACGGTCGTGCCGGATCCGGCACGACCGCTGCTCGCGGCGTCGGCGGCCGTCAGCCCAGCTCGGGGAACCAGAGCGCGATCTCCCGCTTCGCGCTGTCCGGCGAGTCGGAGGCGTGCACCAGGTTCTCGCGGTTGGACAGCGAGAGGTCGCCGCGGATCGTGCCGGCCGCCGCCTTGCGCCCGTCGGTCGACCCGACCAGCCCCCGCACCACGTCGATGACCTGGTCGCCGGAGAGCACCAGCGCCACCAGCGGGCCGCCGGTCATGAAGTCCTTCAGCGGCGGGTAGAACGGCTTGTCCACGTGCTCGGCGTAGTGCTCGTCGGCCAGCGCGGCGTCCATCGTCCGGGACACCATCGCGTCGATCCGCAACCCCTTGCGCTCGAAGCGGGAGATCACCTCGCCGACCAGCCCGCGGCGGACCGCGTCGGGCTTGATCAGTACGAGGGTGCGCTCATCGGGGCTGCTGCTGGACACGCTGGGTTCCTCCTGTGCGCGGAAGGCGGCCGGGCTGGGTACGGTCAGCCTAGCGACCCGGTCCCGGCGCCGGCGCGGCGGCCGGTCTTTCCCCCGGCGGCCGATCCGGCCTAGCCTGGCCCTTGACCCCCGGGAGGTCCACAGTGGCGAATGGCGGGAACCGGCCCATCGCGCCGGTACGCAAGCTGATCGCCGCGGTGCTCGGCACCGTGGCCACCTTCGTGATCCTCTTCGGGCTGGGCATGACCAGCTGGGCGATCGTGGCGCTCGGGGTCGCCCTGCTGGTGCTGGCCATCGCGCTGGCCACCGTGCGCGGCGGCGGGCGCACCTGGGTGGTCGGCGTGGGCCACGTGCACAGCGCCTCCGAGCCACCCACCCAGTACGCCTTCGGCCGCTGCGAGCTGCAACTGGTGATCGACGCGCCCGGCTTGCCGCCGCGGTCGAAGAAAATCATCGAGCCGCGGGTGCCGGTGGCGAAGTGGCCGTCGCTGGGGCAGACGCTGCCGATCCGGGTGGCCCTGGACGACCAGCGGCACGTCCGGGTGCTCTGGGACGAGGTGCCCACCCACGCCGAGTCCGCCGCCACCGTCGCCGCCGACCTCCCGCCGGAGTACGCGGGCCCGGATCCGCTGGACGACGTGCTGCTCCAGCAGGAGGCGCCGCCGTGGGCCGACCGTGCGCCGGACGACGACTTCCGGGACGACTTCCGCGAGCCGCTGGTCGACCCGCTGGGCGATCCACTCGGCGATCCGCTCGGCGGGGAGCCCGCCAGGCGCCCGGAGGAGCGCGAGCCCGTCGTGGTGCACCAGCGCCCCGGCGGGCCGGTCGTGCTGGAAGGCACCCTCGTCGAGCAGTCCACGACCGGCACCCTGCCACGCCGGGCCACCCCGACGCCCCGCCCGCCGGCCGAGGAGCGGTTCGACCCGCCCGCCCCGGCCGGCGGGCGCACCGACCCGCCCGCGCCGGCGGAGCCGCTCGACCCGCTCGACCTGCCCCTGGACGACCCGATCCCGCCCCGGGACCGGGCGCGCGAGGGGCGGATCAGCCCGGAGGAGCTGGACGAGGCGATCTTCGGCCGCGAGGCGACCACCGGCGCCGACGACGGGACCGCCGGGGTCGTGGAGGACGAGGACGACCTCGGCGCGCCGATCGCCGGGGTGGGCCTGACGCTGCTGGTCACCGACCTGCCACGCTCGCTGGCCTTCTACCGGGACCTGGGCTTCACCGAGGTCGACCGGGGCTCCGGCAACGCCGTCCTCGCCTCCGGGACGACCCGGCTGGTGCTGCGGGAGGTGACCGAGGCGGCGCCGATCAGCCGCCGCCTGGTGCACGTCAACCTCGAGGTGGACGACATCGACTCCGCGTACGAGCGGCTGCGCGGGTCCGGCGTCCGGTTCACGTACGCCCCCCGGGTGGTCAACCGGGGCACGAAGCTGGAGGTGTGGGCGGCCGCGTTCCGCGACCCGGACGGCCACGGCATCGCCCTCACCCAGTGGCGCGAACGCGCCGAGGCCTGACCCCGCCGACGGGCTGACGGTGGCGGGCCAGCCCGTCAGCCCGTCAGCCCGTCAGCCGAGGATGACCCGGCGGACGTGCAGGGCGTAGGCCCAGACCAGGGCGAAGACGACGCCCAGCGCGAGCAGCGACCAGTGCAGCAGGCCGGCCAGCATCAGCAGTCCCTGCAGGGCGGTGCCGGCGTGCCAGGCCCACGGCCAGCGCATCATGCCGGCCAGCAGCACCGCCGCCACGGCCAGCGCCAGGACCGCACCGATCGCCGCGCCCCCCAGGTCGCCGCCGACCATGCGGATCGGCTGGATGGCCAGGACCAGCACCAGCGCCTCCAGGATCAGCGTCCCGGCCCCCAGCCCGCGCACCGCCCGCTCCGGGTTCCGCAGCCCGGACCGTCGCGGCCCACCCGCCGACGGACGGCCCGGGTCGCCCCCGGCGGCCGTGCCCTCCGGGCGGTCGTCGCCCGCGGTGCCCCGCACCGGGCCGGTCATCGCTTCAGCAGCCGGCGGGCGTCGGCCACGGTCACCACCGATCCGGTGACCAGCACCCCGACCCCGCTCAGCTCCCCCGGTACGTCCTCCTCGGCCATCGCCACCGCCGTCTCGATCGCGTCCGGCATCTCCTCGGCGACCTCGACCCGGTCGGGGCCGAAGACCTCGGCGGCCAGCGCGGCGAGTTCCCGGGCCGGCATCGCCCGGGGCGAGCTGTTCCGGGTCACCACGACCTGGTCGACCACCGGCTCCAGCAGTTCCAGCAGGCTGGCCGCGTCCTTGTCGCCGAGGACGCCGACGACCGCCACCAGCTTGCTGAACGCGAACTCCTCCTGCAGCGCGGTCACCGTGGCGGCCATGCCGTGCGGGTTGTGGGCGCCGTCGAGCAGAATGGTCGGCGCGCTGCGTACCCGCTCCAGGCGGCCGGGCGAGGTGGCCGTGGCGAACCCCTCCCGGACGGTCTCGACGTCGAGCTGGCGCTTCGCGCCGGCGCCGAGGAACGCCTCCACCGCCGCCAACGCCACCGCCGCGTTCTGCGCCTGGTGGGCGCCGTGCAGCGGGATGAAGACCTCCTCGTAGACGCCGCCGAGGCCCTGCAGGGTGAGCACCTGCCCGCCGACGGCGACCGCCCGCCGGAGCACCCCGAACTCGGAGCCCTCCCGGGCGATGGTCGCGCCGACCTCGGCGCAGCGTTCCAGGATCGGCCGGGCCGCCTCCTCCTCCTGCGCGGCGGAGATGACCGTCGCGCCGGCGTGGACGATGCCCGCCTTGGCCAGCGCGATGTCCTGGATGGTGTCGCCCAGCCACTCGGTGTGGTCCAGCCCGATCGGGGTGAGCACGCACACCCCGGCCTGGATCACGTTGGTCGCGTCCTCGGCGCCGCCCAGGCCCACCTCGACCACCGCCACGTCCACCGGGGCGTCGGCGAACGTCGCGAACGCCAGCGCGGTGGTCATGTCGAAGTACGTCAGCGGCTCCGCCGAACGCTCGTCCACCAGCCGGGCCAGCGGCTCGACCTCCCGGTACGTGGCGGTGAACCGCTCCTCGCCCACCGGCTCGCCATCCAGGCTGATCCGCTCCCGGACGGTCTCCAGGTGCGGGCTGGTGTAGCGGCCGGTGTGCAGCCCGAACGCCCGCAGCAGCGAGTCGATCATCCGGGCCGTCGAGGTCTTGCCGTTGGTGCCGGTCAGGTGGATCGACGGGTACGCGCGCTGCGGGCTGCCGAGCAGGTCCAGCAGCGACTCGATCTTGTCCAGCTCGAAGGCCATGCGGGTAAACCCGCGGCCCGCCAGCTCGGCCTCGACGGCGGCGAAATCGGTGCGGTCGGTCACGAGGACAGCGCCTCCAGAGCGGCGTCGATGCGGACCAGGTCGGCCTCGGCGACGGCGAGGCGGTCGCGGATCTTGGCGACCACCGGTTCCGGCGCCTTGCCGACGAACGCGGGGTTGTCGAGCTTGGCCCGGGCCTGCGCGGCCTCCTTCTCGGCGGCCGCCCGGTCCTTGGTGAGCCGGGCCCGCTCGGCGGCCACGTCGATCGACCCCCGGGTGTCCAGGGCCACGCTCACCTCGCCGGGCATGGCGAGGGTCGCGCTGGCCTGGAAGCCGTCGCCGGCCGCGTCCAGCCGCACCAGCGACCGGATGAGCGGCTCGTGCGCGGCGATGCCCGCGGCGGCCAGGCCGTCGAGCCGGGCGGCGACCCGCTGCGTCGGGCGCAGCCCCTGGTCCGAGCGGAACCGCCGGATCTCGGTCACCACCCGCTGGACGGTGCCGACCTCGGCCTCCGCGGCGTCGTCGACGAGGGTACGGTCGGCCGCCGGCCAGGTGGCCGTCATCACCGTCTCGCCCCCCGTGAGCGCGATCCACAGTTCCTCGGTGACGAACGGGATGATCGGGTGCAGCAGCCGCAGCAGCTGGTCCAGCACGTGCCCGAGCACCCGGCGGGTGGCCTCGGCGGCCGCGCCCCCCTCGGCAAGCACCGGCTTGGTCAGCTCCACGTACCAGTCGCAGACGTCGTCCCAGGCGAAGTGGTACAGCAGGTCGCACACCTTCGCGAACTCGTACGCCTCGAACTGCTCGTCCACCTCGGCGGTGACGTGCGCCAGCCGGGACAGGATCCACCGGTCGACGGTCGAGAGCCGCTCGGCGGCCGGCAGCGGGCCGTCGGTGTGCGCGCCGTTCATCAGCGCGAAGCGGGTGGCGTTCCAGAGCTTGTTGCAGAAGTTGCGGGAGCCCTGGCACCACTCCTCGCTCACCGGCACGTCCTGCCCGGGGTTGCCACCCCGGGCCAGGGTGAAGCGGGTGGCGTCGGCGCCGAAGCGGTCGATCCAGTCCAGCGGATCGACCACGTTGCCGAACGACTTCGACATCTTCTTGCCGAACTGGTCGCGGACCATGCCGTGCAGGGCCACCACGTCGAACGGCTGCCGGCCGTCCATCGCGTACAGGCCGAACATCATCATCCGGGCGACCCAGAAGAAGAGGATGTCGTAGCCGGTGACCAGGACGCTCGTCGGATAGAACTTCGCCAGGTCAGGCGTCTGCTCGGGCCAGCCGAGCGTGGAGAACGGCCAGAGGGCGCTGGAGAACCAGGTGTCGAGGACGTCCTCGTCCTGACGCCAGCCGTCCCCGGCGGGCGGCTGCTCGTCCGGGCCGACGCACACGACCTCGCCGTCCGGGCCGTACCAGACGGGGATGCGGTGGCCCCACCAGAGTTGCCGGGAGATGCACCAGTCGTGCATGTTGTCGACCCAGGCGAAGTACCGCTTGGCCAGCTCGGCGGGCTCGATCCGCACCCGCCCGTCGCGCACGGCGTCGCCGGCGGCCTTGGCCAGCGGCGAGGTGTTCACGAACCACTGCAGCGACAGCCGCGGCTCGACCGTCGTACGGCAGCGCGAGCAGTGACCCACCGCGTGCACGTACGGGCGCTTCTCCGAGACGATCCGGCCCTGCTCGCGCAGCGCCGCGACGATCGCGGGGCGCGCCTCGAAGCGGTCCAGGCCCTCGAACGGCCCCGGCACGGTGATCACGCCGCGCTCGTCCATCACGGTGAGCGCGGGCAGGTCGTGGCGCTGGCCGATCTCGAAGTCGTTCGGGTCGTGCGCCGGGGTCACCTTCACCATGCCGGTGCCGAAAGACGGGTCGACGTGCGCGTCGGCCACGATCGGGATGCGCCGCCCGGTCAGCGGCAGCTCGACCTCGGTGCCGATCAGGTGCTGGTAGCGCTCGTCGTCCGGATGCACCGCCACCGCCGTGTCGCCGAGCATCGTCTCCGCCCGGGTGGTGGCGACGACCACCTCGTCGCTGTAGCGGATCGAGACCAGTTCGCCGTCGTCGTCTGTGTGCTCCACCTCGATGTCCGACAGGGCGGTCAGGCATCGGGGGCACCAGTTGATGATCCGGTTGGCCCGGTAGATCAGGCCGTCGTCGTACAGCTTCTTGAAGATCGTCTGTACGGCGCGCGACAGCCCCTCGTCCATCGTGAAGCGCTCGCGGTCCCAGTCGACGGAGTCGCCGAGACGGCGCATCTGACCCAGGATGGCGCCGCCGGACTCGGCCTTCCACTGCCAGACCCGCTCGACGAACTGCTCCCGCCCCAGGTCGTGCCGGGACAGGCCCTGGCCGGCGAGTCGCCGCTCCACCACGTTCTGCGTGGCGATGCCGGCGTGGTCCATGCCCGGCAGCCAGAGCGCCTCGTAGCCCTGCATCCGCTTACGCCGCACCAGCGCGTCCTGCACCGTGTGGTCGAGGGCGTGGCCCATGTGCAGGGAGCCGGTGACGTTCGGCGGCGGGATGACGATGGTGAAGGGGGGCTTGTCGCTCTCCGCCGACGCCCGGAAGTGGCCGGCGGCTACCCAGTGCTCGTACCGTCGCTGCTCTACCTCGCCCGGCTGGTACTGGCCGGGCAGGGTCGGGGCGTCGGGGCGTCGGGCATCCAGTCTCTCGGTCACCCCGAAAGTCTACGGAGGGCTTCTCCGGACCCGACGTGCGCCACCTGCCGTTCGCGTACGGTGTCGGCTATGTCCGACGCACATCTCACCGAGCGGCCGGTCAACGACGGCTCCGAGCCGATCGACCTGACCGACGAGCCCATCCAGCTCAGCAACCGGGACCCGGAGCACGCCACCGGGCGGCGGGCGGGGCGGTCGCGGCGCCGGCGGGTGGCCTGGGCCGTGGCGGCGCTGGTCGGGCTGGCGGGCGCCGCCACCATCGGTACGGCCGGATGGCGGGTGGCCCAGCAGAAGGACGCGGACCTGACCACCCCGGACCGGGTCGCGGGACTGGTCCGGGACAACAGCGAACGGGCCCGCAGCACGTCGGACTACCTGCGCAGCGGCTTCGCCGCCGACATCGACCTGGACAGCAGCTTCGGCACCGTCTACCAGGACCCGGCAGACGACAAGCGCTCGGTGCTCGTCTTCGGCGGCACGACGCTGCTCTGGCAGCCGGAGCGGGACCTGGACAGCCTGTTCGGCCTGCTGACCGACGAGACCGGCAAGGTGACGGGGCTGCGGGAGGTGCCCGCGGGCCGCCTGGGCGGCGTGATGAAGTGCGGCACCACCAGCGGCGACGGCGGCGACTTCGCCGTCTGCGGGTGGGCCGACCACGGCAGTGTCGTGATGGCGATGTTCCCCGGCCGCTCCGTCGACGACGCCGGCGGGCTGTTCCGCGAGATGCGCGAGGAGATCCAGACCCGCAAGTGATGCCCGCCCCGCCTCCTTGTCCGGTTGTTGGTAGCTGAGGTGGGAGGTTGGGTGCTGCCTGAGCGTTTGTTGCGGTGTCAGGTGGGTGGGGGGGTGGGGGGGGGGGGGGCGCCGCCCCGCGGGGGGGGGGGGGGGGCCCCCCCCCGGCGCCCCCCCGCCCCCCCCCCCCCCGCGCCCCCCCCCCCCCCCCCCCCCCCCCCCCCCCCCCCCGGGCCCCCGCGCGGGGGGGGGGGGGGGGGGGGGGGGGGGGGGGGGGGGGGGGGGGGGGGGGGGGGGGGGGGGGGGGGGGGGGGGGGGCGCCCCCCCCCCCCCCCCCTGCCGTGCCCGGCTCCGGGCGGTCAGGCTTGATCCCTACGCCGGGCACGGCAGGCCCCACCCCCGTCGAGGTCAGCCACCGCCCGCGCCTTCCCGGCCCGCGTTCGCGCCGATATTGCGGGGTCCGCGACAGCGTCCTTTCCCATGTCCGCAGGATGGGTCTTTCCGGTCCACGGGTGTCTTTCTGGTCTGCGGGTGCCTTCACCGTGTCCGCCGGAACGCCCTTCACGTCGGCGGACAACCCTCAGAGCGCGTTGACTAACCAGGTCAGCTGGTGTTGAGGAGTCGGCCGGTCTTGTGACCTGGGGCCAGTTGCGTCGTCAATCAAGGGTCCGGGCCATCCCGACAGAGGTCGGCGCCGTTTGGCGGAAACCGTGCCGCTCGTAGAGGCGGCGGCCCGGTGGATCGGCGAGCAAGTTCACGAACGCACCGGGCGGCGCTTCCCGACGGATTGTCTCCAGTAACGCAGTCAGTACCGCGTCACCTATGCCCCGACGCTGATGCTCTGGCAATACAGCCATGTCGACCACGTGGAAGTACCACCCGCCATCGCCGAGCACCCGGCCCATCCCTACTGTCGTGCCGCTCTCCTCGTGCAATACGTGCACCGCGGCCCAGCCACCCCGCACCGCGGCGGCAGCCTGATCGGGTCGACGCGGTGAGAGCCCGGATCGTTTGCGAAGGACTAGGTAGTCTCCGACCGTCGGTGGTCCATCGACCAACCGATAACCCGCCGGCAGGGCGGTAGGTGCTGTCATGACCGCCATGCTACAGCGCTCCTTACGAGACAGTGGCGACCGTCGCTGGGCTGACGGTGGCTACGCGGGGCCGACTCGTCACCTGGGCCCGCCGCTGTCCTGGGCTCGCGGTGGAGATCGTGCGCGAGCTCGCCGACCAGGTCGGCTTCCAGGTCCTGCACCGCAGATGGGTCGCCGAGCAGTCCCTGTCGTGGATCAACCGTTGCCGACGCACCGTCCGCGACTACGAACGCCACCCCGAACACCACGCCGCTATGGTCCAGTGGGCCATGGTCATCATTCATGACCCGACGCCTCGCCCGATACCACAGGACCGGCCGACTCCAAGCCGTACTCAACACCAACTGACCTGGTTATTCAACGCGCTCTCAAATGCGTTCAGGGCCACCCCTTTTGGGGTGACCCTGAACGAAAGATTGTCCGGCGGTGTCCTACTCTCCCACACCCTCCCGAGTGCAGTACCATCGGCGCTGGAGGGCTTAGCTTCCGGGTTCGGA
>NZ_JBIDBG010000026.1:0-44070 GCF_043202855.1 Micromonospora sp. NPDC048063
CCGAGGCCCTCGCCGACTGGATCGCCACCCGCGGCTACGCCGCCTGATCCCACCACCACCAACGACAAGGGCCGGCCCCGAACGGGGCCGGCCCTCTCGTCGTACGCCCGGTCAGGCCGCGTAGCGGGCGGCCAGGTCGACCGTGCGACGGGCGGCGGCCACCATCGCCCGGTCGGCGAACCGGCCGTCCGGCAGCACCACGGTCCCGGAGTCCCGGGTCTGCGCCTCGGCCACCGCGGCGAGCAGTTCCTCGGCCCGCGCGACCTCCCGCTCCGCCGGCCGGAACGCCTCGGCAATCACCGGTAGCTGGCGCGGGTGGATGGCCGCCCGGCCGAGGAAGCCGAGCCGCCGGCCCACCGCGCAGGAGGCGGCCAGGCCGTCGGCGTCGGCCACGTTCGGGTACACCGACATGGCGGGCGGGGGCAGGGCGGCGGCGCGGGCCGCCACCACGATCCGGCCGCGCGCCCACGCCAGACCGGCCTCGTCGTCGACGCCGAGGTCGGAGCGCAGGTCGGCCTCGCCGAGGCCGATCGAGGCCACGGCGGGAGCGGCGGTGGCGATGGCGTACGCGGCCTCCAGACCGAGGGCCGACTCGACCAACGGGTGCAGCGGGGTGTCCACCCGGGCGGCAAGGGCGGCGACGGCGGTCGCCGACTCCACCTTCGGCAGCCGCAGGCCCGCCAGCCCGGGGCGGCCGACCACCGCGGCCAGGTCGGCGTCGACGTCCGGGCCGGTCAGCTCGTTGACCCGGACCTGGACCGCCACGGGGTGCGACTGCCCGAGGAACTCGGCGACGGCCTGCCGCGCGTACGCCTTGCGGTCGGCGAGCACCGCGTCCTCGAGGTCGAGGATCACCGCGTCGGCGCCGGAGGCGACCGCCTTGGCGAACCGGTCCGGCCGGTCACCCGGCACGTAGAGCCAGGTCAGCAGCATTCAGATCACCCCCTTCTCGCGCAGTGCCGCCAACTCGCCGTCGGTCAGGCCCAGCGACCGGAACACCGCGTCGGTGTCCTGGCCGTGCCGGCGCCCGGCGTGCCGGATGTCCCCCGGCGTCTCCGAGAGCCGGAACGGCACGTTCTGCATCCGTACCTCACCGAGTTCCTCGTCGGGGACCGTGCGGACGGTGCCGAGCGCGGCGTACTGCGGGTCGGCGAGGATGTCGCGTACGTCGTAGACCGGGGCGACGGCCGCCTCGGCGGCCTCGAACGCGGCCACCACCTCGTCCCGGTCGCGCCGCGCGACCCAGGCGCCCACGGCGGCGTCCAGTTCGTCGGCGTGCGCGGCCCGGCCGCTGCCGGTGGCGAACCACGGCTCGTCCACCAGTTCCGGGCGGCCGACCAGCCGCAGCACCCGCTCGGCGATGCTCTGCGCGCTGGTCGACACCGCCACCCAGCGCCCGTCGGCGCAGCGGTACGTGTTGCGCGGCGCGTTGTTGTTGGACCGGTTGCCCAGCCGGGGCTGGACGTAGCCGAGCTGGTCGTACCAGGTGATCTGGGGGCCCAGCATCGCCATGATCGGTTCGATGATGGCGAGGTCCACCACCTGGCCGGCGCCGGTGAGGTCGCGGGCCCGCAGGGCCAGCATGACCGCGTACGCGGCGGCGAGCGCGGTGACCGAGTCGGCCAGCCCGAACGGGGGCAGCGTCGGCGGGCCGTCCGGCTCGCCGGTGGCGGCGGCGAAGCCGCTCATCGCCTCGGCGAGGGTGCCGAAGCCCGGCCGCCGCGCGTACGGGCCGACCTGACCGAAGCCGCTGATCCGGGCGATCACCAGCCGGGGGTTGACCTCGTGCAGCTCGGCCGGGCCGAGCCCCCACCGTTCCAGGGTGCCGGGGCGGAAGTTCTCCACCAGCACGTCCGCGTCGGCGAGCAGGCGGCGCAGCAGTTCGGCGCCCCGCGGGTCGGACAGGTTCAGGGTCATCGTGCGCTTGTTGCGTCCGAGCACCTTCCACCACAGCCCGACGCCGTCCTTCGCCGGGCCGTGCCCCCGCGACGGGTCCGGCTTGGCCGGATGCTCCACCTTGACCACGTCGGCGCCGAAGTCGCCGAGGAACGCCGCCGCGAGCGGCCCGGCGAAGAGGGTGGCCAGGTCGACCACCTTCACCCCGTCGAGCGGGCGGGTCCGGTCGGCACCGGCGTCAGCTGGGCTGTTCAAGGCGTCCCTTTCGTCGGATCGACGGCGGCGAGGAAGACGTCGCCGTTGCCGAGCGCCGCCCCGCCCGACGTGGTCCCGGCGGTGAGCCCGGTGACCAGTAGCCGCCCGTCGGCACCGAGGGTCGCGTAGACGTTCTCCTCGCCGAAGGCGTCGGCGGCGTCGTCGCGGGCGGTGCCGTACTGGGCCACCCCGGCCTGGCGGCCCCGCGCGTCCAGCCGCAGGGTCAGCACGTCCGCGCCGCCGACCGGCAGGCCGAGCGCGCTGCCGGTGAAGCCGACCACGGCGACCGCACCGTCGGGCAGCGCCACCACGTCCGCACCCGCGTCCGCGCCCCGCCCGCCGGTCACCGTCCGCCAGCGCTGCCGGCCGGCACCGGTGTACGCCACGGTGAGCACGTCGCTGCCGCCGGCGGTGGCCTCGCCGCCGGTGGAGCCGGTGGCGACCACGAGGCCGTCGGCGCTGATCGCGACGCCGCCGAGCAGGTCGTCGCCGGCGCCGCCCACCGAGGTCACCCACGTGCGGGTGCCGCTGGCGTCGAACCGGGCGAGCCACCCGTCGCTGCCGCCCAGCGCGGTGGTGTCGGGCAGGCCGGCGGAGGTGCCGCCGGCCACGTACACGCCCTCGGCGTCGGCCGTCACCGCGTACGCCTTGTCCTCGCCGGAACCGCCGAACTGCCGGCTCCAGGCGATCCGCCCGTCCGGGGCGATGCGGGCCAGGATCGCGTCCTTGTCCCCGGCGCCGCTCTGCCCGGCGAACGAGCCGCTGGTGTAGCCGGCGACGTAGGCGCCGCCGTCGGGGGCCGCCGCGACGGCGTAGAACCGGTCGGCCTTGGCCGGGTCGCCGGCCTGGGTGAGCCAGGCCCGCTGCCCCGTCCCGGTCAACCTGACGACGAAGCCGTCGTCGGCGGGGCTGCCCGGGTGCGTCCCGTCCAGGTCGCCGCGGGTGTAGCCGGCGGCGACCACCCCGCCGTCGGCGAGCGGCACCACGCCGTGGAGGCGGTCGTTGGCGGCCGTGCCGAACTGCCTCGTCCAGGCCGGGGCCCCGCCGGCCGTGACGCGGCTGACCACGGCGTCCAGCCCGCCGGCGTACGGCTGGCCGGCGACCGGGCCGGAGGCGGCGTACCCGAGGGTGGTGCTGCCGTCGGGGTGGGCGGCCACGCCGCCGGCCCAGTCGGTGCCCGCGGTGCCGTGCGGCGGCCCGGGCAGCCCGGCCGGCGGGGTGACGCTCAGCGTCGCCGCCAGGTGCCTCAGCCCGTCCGCGAAGGCGGGTCGCCAGACGTCCCAGTCGTGCCCCCCGTCGAGCACCCGGAACTCCGCGGCGATCGCGTCGGAGCGGCGCACGGTGTTGTAGAGGGTGGCGGCCTCGTAGTCCAGGTCGTGGGCGGCGTCGGCCGGGTCGGGGTTCGCCCACTCGTCGTCGCCGACCGCGACGTACATCCGCACCGGGGACTCCGCGTCCAGGCCCGGCAGCAGGGCCGGGTAGTTCAGTCGCCGGTAGACCTCGTCGGAGAAGCGCTGCCCGCCGGAGCCGAAGCCGCCGAACTCGCGCGCCGACGAGTCGGCTGGCGGCAGCGGCCGGTACACCGCCGGGCTGAGCACCAGCGCGTGGCCGAACAGGTCCTGGTGGGCCAGGGCGTAGCGCAGCGCACCGGCGCCGCCCATCGAGTAGCCGCCGACCAGGCGCGCCCCCCGGTGGGCCGCGGTGCGGTAGGTGGCGTCGACGTGCCGCACCAGATCCCCGGTGAGGGCGGTCTCCACCGGCCGGCCGGGATCGTCCGCGCCGGTGTACCCGGAGTCGACGTACCAGCTGCCGCGGCTGCTCCACGGCGCGTCGGGCAGCACCGCGATCACCGGCGGCACGTCGCCGTCGGCGATCAGCCGGTCTAGGTCGGCCTTGACCCGGGTCCACGCCTGCATGGTGTCGCCCCGCCCGTGCAACAGGTACAGCACCGGGTAGCGGCTCGCCGTCGCCTCGCCGTAGCCGTGCGGCAGGTAGACCGTGTAGTCGATCGGAGCGCCCAGCGCCGCGGACGGCGCCGCGGCGGTGGTCAGCGTGCCTGCCCGGAGACGCTCCGCGCCGGCCGCGCCGGGCACCGCGCCGGCCAGGCCGAACACGAGGAGCACGGCGGCCACGCCGCCGCCGATCCGCCAACGTCTTCTCATCGGGTCACTCCTCGGCGGGAAGGTCGGCGGCGCAGCGGAAGCCGACCTGATCGGATCGGGTCAGGCCGGCGCCGAGCAGCAGCAGCTTCACCGACACGTCCGGCGGTTGCGGGCCGCCGTCGAGATACCAGTCGGAGCCCTCCGCCCGGTACGCGGCGCCACCCTTGAGGATCACGAAGCGGGTCCGCCCGTCGGAGTGCTCGCTCTCGGTCAGGTTCCACACCAGCGGTTCCCGGCGGTGCAGCAGCCCCGCCTCGGCGGCCACCTGCCACTCGTCCTCGGTGGGCAGCCGCAGCCCGGCCCAGGCCGCGTAGGCCCGGGCGTCGGCGAGGTCGACGCCGGTGACCGGGGCGTCGGCCGGGCCCTGTCCGGCGGTGAACCGCTCGGGGCGCGCCGGCCGGTGGCCGGTGGCGCGCAGGAACTCGGCGTACCGGCCGTGGGTGACCTCGTGGGTGTCGATGGCGAACCGGCCGAGCCGGACGGCGCGGCGCAGCGTGCCGGTGTGGTGCAGCCGGGGCGGCAGCGGCTTCCACTCGTCGACGTACGGGGTCTCGCCGTAGAGTCCGGTCTCCCGCACCCGGTGGCGCACGAGCAGCTCCCGTCTTCCGCCGTCGACCGCCACCATGCCGTCGGGCACGTCGCGCCGGGGCGCCCACGGCACGCGCAGCCGCTGCGCCGTCCGGGCCGGGAAGGACGGGTCGCCGACCGCCGCCGGGTGCGACGGCACCGACGCGTCGGCGGTCGCGACGACCGCGGCGACCGCCCCGGCCGGCAGCGGACCGCCGACGGCGACCGTGCCGTCCGGCTCTGCGCTGACGGCCAGCTCGGCGCCGGTGACCAGGTCGACGAAGCGCCGGCCGGGACGCGGCGCGGTACGCAGCCACGGCCCGTCGTAATCATCGGCCCGGTTCACCACCGTCCACAGCGGCTCGCCGTCGTGCGTCCAGCGGGACGCGTACACCTGACCGGTGCCGGGGTGGTCGGCGAGCGGGACCCAGTCCTCGGCGCGCAGCCACGCGGCGTGGCTGGCCTGCACCCGGCGCATCGCCCGCAGCACGGCCCGGTCCCGGTCGTTCCAGCCCACCCAGACGCCGAACACGCTCTCCCAGACCAGCACGCCGCAGCCGTTGAGCCAGGCGGAGTGCAGCTCGTCGAGGTGGCTGCGGTGCCAGCGGCGGGTGTGGTGCAGCACGTGCCGGCGCTCGAACCACTTGGCGCGCAGCACGCCGGGGACCTCGGAGTCGGCGAACCACTGCGCCCACGACATCGCGTGGTCGGCGATGCGGGCCAGCGGCACGCGGCTCTCGCCTTCGAGGACGATGCCGGGGCGGACGGCGTCCAACTCCCGGCGCAGCTCGTCGGCGCCCTCCTTGAGGGTGTCGAGGAAGACCCCGTCGACGCCGAGCTTGCCGGCCAGCGCGGCGACCTCCTGCGCGTCGGTGCCGGCCTCGCGCCGGGTGCCGGTGTCCCACGGGTTGTAGTCGACGAACACCCGCACCCCGCGCCGCTGGAAGGCGCGCACCACCTCGGGCAGCTCGGGGAGGTCGCGGTAGTAGTCGAACTGGTTGCGTTCGTCCAGCCCGATCACCGGGTACGCGTGCCACAGGACGATCCCGTCGAAGCCCCCGAAGTCCCGCTCGGCGGCGTCAAGGAACGCGTCGACGGTGAAGACGCCCCGCTCGTGGTCGTAGAGCGTCTCGTCCCACAGCCAGGCGAGGCAGACGCTGAAGCAGTCGCCGGGGATCTCGTCGTAGTGCGCCCCGGTGTAGCCGAGGCGGGCACGGGCGTCGGCGCGCCAGCGGGTGAGCTGCTCCCGCCAGGCCGGCCAGTCGGCCGGGTCGCCCGGGGCGGCGAAGACCTTCGCCTCGTCCAACGTGGTCAGGTCGGCGTGCCCGCCCAGCGGGACCTCCGTCGGCCGGTCGATGGGGCGCGGCACGTAGGGGTTGAAGCTCACGGGGCACCTCGGTAGGTCGCGGCGTACAGGTCCTCGATGGCGGCCCGGTCGGGCAGCGCGGTGGACGCGCCGGGGCGCTGCGCACATGCCGCGCCGGCCGCGCAGGCCCAGCGCAGGACGGCGGCGACGGTGTCGGCGTCGCGCGCGGCGCCGCGTTCGGCCCAGCCGACGGCGAGGGCGCCGGTGAACGCGTCCCCGGCGGCGGTGGTGTCCACCGCAGCGATGCGCGGGGCGGGGATCTCCAGTCGCGAACCGCGCCGGTCGGCGTACGCGGCACCCCGAGCACCGAGCGTCAGCACCACCCGGGGCACCAGCTCCAGCAGGGCGTCGAGCAGGACGGCCGGCTCGTCGGGGGCCGTCGCGGCGACGACGGCCGCCTCGTGCTCGTTGACGACCAGCACGTCGACCAGCCCGAGCAGGTCCGCCGGCAACGGCGCCGCCGGCGCGGCGTTGAGCACCACCGTGGTGCCCGCGGCGCGGGCCCGGCCGGCGGCCTCCACCACGGTCGGCAGCGGCACCTCCAGTTGGAGCAGCAGCACGTCGGCCGCGCCGATCGCCGCCCCGTCGGCGGCGTTCAGGTCGGTCAGCGCGGCGTTCGCGCCGGGGGCGACCACGATGAAGTTCTCCGCCGCCCGGTCGACCCCGATCAGGGCGACCCCCGAGGGGCCGGGGACGGTACGCAGGCCACGCACGTCCACCCCGGCGGCGACCAGGTTGTCCCGCAGTTGCTGCCCGAACTCGTCGGCGCCGACCGCGCCCACGAACGCGCAGTGCGCGCCCGCCCGGGCGGCGGCGACGGCCTGGTTGGCGCCCTTGCCGCCGGGCACGGTCCGGAAGTCCTCCCCGAGCACCGTCTCGCCGGGGCGGGGCAGGTGCGGCGCGGTGACCACCAGGTCCAGGTTGGCGCTGCCCACCACGACCACCCGCGCGCTCACGCCGGCCCGCCCTCGGTCGTGGCGACGCCGACGGGCGCCCCGGCGGCACCCGGCTCGGCGAGGGCGACGGTGCGGGCGGCCAGTTCGTCGAAGCCGATGCCGTCGAATCCGGCGATGCTGCTGGCGAGCCGGCCGCGCAGCGGGCCGACCCAACGCTCGGGCAGCCCGGACGCGCCGGTCAGCGCCCCGGTCACCGCGCCGACGGTGGCCCCGGTGGAGTCGGTGTCCCAGCCGCCGCTGACGACCGCGCAGATCGACCGCTCCAGCTCGCCCCGCCCGTACGCGAGGGCGGCGGCGACCAGCGCGGCGTTGTTGCGCACGTGCACCCAGTGCAGGTGGCCGTGCCGGGCGTACAGCTCGTCCACCACCGCCTCCCAGTCGTCCGTGCGCGAGCCGAGGGCGCGCGCCTCCCGGACCGTGGCGGCGAACCGGCTGCGCGGCGGCAGCACCGCCTCGCCGGCGTCGAGCACCTCGTCGACGTCGCCCGCCACCGTGGCGGCGGCGGCCAGGGCCGCGACCCACATCGCCCCGTACACCCCGGCGCGGACGTGGCTGACCGTGGCGTCGCGCCAGGCCAGCTCGGCGGCCAGGTCGGGGCGCCCGGGGTTGACCCAGCCGTACACGTCGGTGCGGATCTGGGCGCCGATCCACTCCCGGAACGGGTTGTGCCGCCGCGCCGTGTCCGGCGGGGCCAGCCCCAGCAGCAGGTTGCGGTAGGCCACCCGTTCGGCGGTGAAGACCCGCCCGCCGGGCAGCCAGTCCAGCCACGCCTGCGCCACGTCGGCGCTGGTGAAGTCCCGCCCGTACGTCTCCAGCACGCGCAGCGCCAGCAGCGCGAAGTTCAGGTCGTCGTCCTCGGGCATCCCGTCGATGTTCTCGGCCAGGCTGGTCGGGGCGCTGCGCCGGTTCCACGGCCAGCGGGCCGCCACGTCGGCGGGCAGCCCCCGGGCGGTGAACCAGTCGCGCAGCGGCCAGCGGCCGGTGGCGACGAGGATCTCCCGGATCCCGTGGCGGGGGATCTTCTCGACCGGCTTGCCGAGCAGGCAGCCGGCCGCCCGGCCGAGCCACGCGCCGCGCACCCGGTCGTACGCGGCCGGGCCGGCGGGCAGCGACCACTCCGCCGGCCAGCTGGCGCGGACGGCGGCCAGCTCCTCGGGCTCGTCGGGGCTGCCGGCTCCCGGCAGCGCGTCGGCCTCGTCGAGCAGCCGCGTGGCGAGGGCCCGCAGCCGGGGTGCCGCGGGCGTGGGCGACGCCCCGCTGACCGGCGGGGTGAGGTTTCCGCCGGCCGCGCGCCACCGCTCGGCGATCGCGCCGACGTCGCGCCCCTCGTCCCGGCTGGCCGCGATCTCGTGCGGCAGCAGGTCCTCGGGCTGCACCCAGGTGATCCTCACCGGCCCGACTCCCCGGGCGCCTGCTCAGGCCCGGCGGGGTCGGTGCCCCGCGCCGGACCGTCGGCGAGGCCGGCGAAGCGCTCGGCCCGGCGGGCGAAGCGCTCCCGGTCGCGCTCGAAGACCTCCGTGGCCACCGCGGCGAGCACCCGGGCGGGCGCGACCAGGTCGGTGCGGGAGGCGATGGCGACCGCCTCCGACCACTCCGCCGGCACCGCCGCCGCGCCGCCGAGCGCCCCGGCGATCGCCGCCGCCATGGTGGCGGTCGAGTCGGCGTCCCGGCCGTAGTTGACCGCGCCGAGCACCGCGTCGCGGAACTCGCCACCGGCCACCACCAGCATGCCGATCGCCACCGGCAGTTCCTCGATGGCGTGCAGCCGGCTCGGCCGCCGGGCGCCCAGCCCCGGGCTGCGGTACTCCTCCCCCACCGTGTCGAAGGGGGCGACCGCACCGCGCAGCGGGCCGATGGCGGCCCGCCAGTCGTGGTGGCCCCGGGCCTCCTTGACCACCGCGTCGATGGCCACCCGGGTGCCGTCGCGGGCCAGGTCCAGCGCGGCGGCGACCACGTCGTCGACGCCCGCGCCGGGGGTCGCGGCGGCGGCGACCGCGGCGGCGAAGACCGCCGCGGCCTCCCGCCCGTAGCTGTGCTGGTGCGCTCCGGCGATCTCCACCGCCTCGGCGTACGCCCCGGCCGGGTCGCCCGCGTTGACGATGCCGACCGGGGCCATGTACATGGCGGCGCCGCAGTTGACGATGTTGCCCACCCCGCCCTCGCGGGGGTCGGCGTGCGCGTGGTGCAGGCGGGTGACCAACCACCGCTCGGCGGCGGCGAGCCGGTGGAAGGTCACCCCCTCGCGCTCCAGGTCCGGGATGTACACCACCCGCTCGATCAGGTCGGGGACGAGCAGTTCCACCACGTCGTAGGCGTCGAGATGGTCGCGCTTGGCCGCGTACGCCCGCACCAGCGCGTGGGTCATCAACGTGTCGTCGGTGATGTGCCCGTCGCCCTTGTGGTACGGCGCGAGTGGCCGCGCGGTCGCCCAGTCGGCGTGGTACGGGGGCACGATGCCCTCCACCCAGCCGCCGAAGCGGGCACGGATCTGCTCCGGAAGTGCCGTCTCGGTCGCCCCGCCGAGGGCGTCACCCACGGCGGCGCCGACGAGACATCCGACCGACTTGTCGAGAAGGAGAGACATGGTTACCTCAGAACCTGCTTGCCACCGTCGACCAGCTGCGTGCCGAGCTGATCCAGGGTGATCTTGTTGGCGAAGTACTGCTGGAGGGCCGGGGTGGCGTACTTGGTCTTCCACTCCGGGTAGCCGTCGGCCTTCTGGAACGGCGCGACGGTCAGGTCGGCGGCGCTGTCGGCGGCCACGTCCCAGCCCTGCTTGCCGCCGGTCAGCTTGACCAGCTCCGCGTTGGCCTGCTTGCCGGTCGGGATCAGCCAGTCGCCCTTGGCGAGGGTGGCCATGTTGGTCGGGTTGAGGAAGAACTCCAGGAACTGCGCGGCCTGCTTCTTGTGCGTGGAGTCCTCACTGACGGACAGCGTCTGCGGGTTCGCCGCGTGGGTCGCGGACAACCCCTTCAGCGGCGGCAGGGTGACCCACTCGAAGCCGGCCGGCGCCTGCTCGACCATCTGCTGACGCAGCGACACCGAGCCGGGCAGCATCGCGTACTTGCCGCCGAAGAAGCCGGGCAGGGTGTCCGCGCCGCTCATCCCGAGCGCCTCCGGCGAGGCCGACTTCGCGGTGTAGATCATGTCGTGGATGCGCTTCGGGACCTCCTTCTCGGCGTCGCCCACCTTGACCTCGGTGCGGCCGCCGTCGGTGTGGAAGAACTTCCCGTCGAAGTTGAGTGCCAGGTTCAGCACCCGGTTGGTAGGCGACTTGAGGGCCCAGGCCGCGCCGTACTGACCCGGCTTGGTGAGCTTCTGCGCGTTGGCCTGGAACTCGTCCCAGGTCCAGCCGCCGTCGGCCGGCGGCACCGCGATGCCGGCGGCGTCGAGCAACTTCTTGTTGGCGATGACGACCTGCGACTCCAGCAGGAACGGCACGCCGGTGACCTTGCCGTCGTAGGTGACGGTGTCCCAGATGCCCTGGTCGATCTGGCCCTTGAGGTCGTCGGAGACGAGCTTGGACAGGTCGGCCAGGTAGCCCTGCTTGCTGAACTCGCCGATCGCGGACGCCTCGTAGTGCACGATGTCGGCCGCGTCGCCGCCCTCGAAGGAGGTGAGGAGCTGGTCGTGGACGGAGTTCCAGTCGCCCTGGACGTACTCGACCTGGATGTCGGGGTGCTCGGCGTTCCACTTGGCGACCAGGTCCTTGTTGGCCTGGAGCGACTCCTTCTGCCAGGCCAGGCTGAGGAAGCGCAGCTTGACCGGGCCGGACGTGGACTCGTCGTCGCCGCCGTCACCGCACGCGCTGAGCGCGCCGAGGCCGACGACCGCGACCGCGGCGGCCGCGGCGAGTCGACGGAATCTGGTACGGAGCATGGGGGGTTACCTCCTGGGTGGTGGGTGGGGGACGGTGTCAGCCCTTGACCGCGCCGGCGAGCGACCCGGACGAAAGCCGGCGTTGCATGAACGCGAAGAAGATCAGGCTGGGCAGGGTGGCCAGCAGCGAACCGGCCGCGAGGGGGCCCAGGCGGGCGGTGCCCTCGATGCCCACGAAGCGGGCGAGCGCCACCGGCAGGGTGGCCAGCTCCGGGGTCTTGATCAGCACGAGGGCGAAGAAGAACTCGTTCCAGGCCGAGATGAACGAGAACAGCGCGGTGGCGACCAGGCCGGGGGCGAGCAGCGGGAAGACCACCCGCCGCAGGATCTGCACGCGGCTGGCGCCGTCGACGGAGGCGGCCTCCTCCAGTTCCCGCGGGATGTTGCGGACGAAGCCCTGCAGCATCCACAGCGCGAACGGCAGCGCCCAGACCACGTAGATGAGCACCAGCCCGGCGTGCGTGTTGGCCAGCCCGACCTGCCGCAGCACCAGAAAGATCGGGATGATCAGCAGCACGAACGGGAAGAGCTGGGACAGCAGCACCCAGCCCAGGGCCGCGGTGCCGAGCTTCGAGCGGAACCGGGCCAGGGCGTACGACGCGGGCAGCGCGACCAGCACGGTGAGCAGGGCCGAGGCGAGCGAGACCTGGAGGCTGTTCAGCGCGGCCCGGCCCAACTCCTGCTCGGTGAACGCCTGGACGAAGTTCTGCACCGTCGGGTTGGCGGGGATCAGGGTCGGGTGCAGCTGGACCAGCTCCCGGGGCGGCTTGAAGGCCGTCGAGACCAGCCAGACCAGCGGGAACCCGAGGAAGACCAGGTAGCCGGCCAGGGCGACGTACTGCAACGCCCGCCCGGTGCGGCTCGGCTTTCCGAACATCACTGCCCTCCGATCCGGACTGCGGGGCTCGCAAGCTCACTCCTCGCACTGATCACGACTAGTTCGCCTCCCTCAACCGGCGACGGAGATACACGGCGAGCAGCGCCACGATGATCACGACCATCACGTTGCCGAGCGCGGCGGCGTAGCCGTAGTTGCCGTAGCGGAACGCCTCCTCGTAGGCGAAGAGCATCGGCAGCATGGTCTTGCCGCCCGGCCCGCCGGCGGTCAGCACGTAGACCAGGCCGAACGAGTTGAAGTTCCAGATGAAGTCCAGCGAGGTGATGGCCACGATCACCGGGGCCAGCGCGGGCAGCGTGACGTGCCGGAACCTGTGCCAGGTGCTGGCGCCGTCCACCGCGGCGGCCTCGTGCAGCTCGCGGCCGACCCCCTGCAGGCCGGCGAGGAGCACGACGGTGGTCTGCGGCATGCCCGCCCACACCCCGACGATGATCACCGCCGGCAGGGCGGTGCCGAAGTCGCCGAGCCAGTTGGCCCGCAGGCCGTCGGCGCCGACGCGGTGGAAGAACTCGTTCAGCAGGCCCGCGTCCGGGTGGTAGACCAGCTTCCACAGGATGCCGACCACCACCGGTGGCATCGCCCACGGCACCACGGCCAGCACCCGTGCCACGCCCCGGAAGCGCAACCGCTGGTTCAGCAGCAGCGCGAGCCCGAGGGCCAGCAGGAACTGCAGGACGGTCACCCCGAACGCCCAGAGCAGGCCGACCTGGAAGGAGTTCCAGAACAGCTCGTCGCCGAGCAGCTCGCGGTAGTTCGCCAACCCGGTGAAGCTGACCTCCACGTTGCGCCCGGCCCGGGCGTCGGTGAACCCGAGGTACATGCCGCGTACCAGGGGGAAGACCGACAGCACCAGGATCGGCAGCAGCGACGGGAGCAACAGCAGGTAGATCATGGTCCGGTCGGAGCGGGACCGGCTGTGCCGACGGGCCGCTCCGGCCCGGTCGACGTCCGGCCGCTCGGCCACAGTCGTCAAGACGGCACCTCTTCCGTGGACGGACGGGGGGTGGTCACGGCGGCCCGGCTGGAGGCGCGGACGACGAGGCTGGGCGACACCTGCTCGCGGCGGGGCGGCAGGGCGGGGTCGGCGATCCGCTGGAGCAGCAGTTCGGCCGCCCGTCGACCGCGCTCGGCCGAGCCGAGCGAGACGCTGGACAGTTGGGGGAACATCATCTGGGCCAGCTCGGTGTCGTCCATGCCGATCACCGCCACGTCCTCGGGCACCCGGTGCCCGGCGGCCAGCAGCGCGTGCAGCGCGCCGACCGCGATCAGGTCGTTGGCGCAGACCAGGGCGTCCGGGCGGGTCCGGGCGAGCAGCCGTTCGGTCGCCGCGCGGCCGGCCGCGTACTGGAAGTCGCCGACCTCGACCAGGCGTTCGTCGAGGGGAACGGCGTGCGCGGCGAGGGCGGCGCGGAAGCCGGCGTCGCGGGCGGCGCCGGGGACGGTGTCCAGCGGGCCGTTGACGAAGCCGATCCGGCGCCGCCCGCTGGCCACCAGGTGCTCCACGGCCAGCGCGACGCCGCGCCGGGAGTCGGTACGCACGTTGTCGACGGGCGCGTCGGCGCCGAGCTGGCCGATCACCACCACCGGCACCGGACTCTGCACGAGCGCGGCGAGGTGGTCGTCGGTGACTCGGATCGGCGACAGGATCATGCCGTCGACGTAGCGGTTGGCCAGCCGGCGCAGCAGTGCGGTCTCGTTGGCGATCTGCCCGCCGGTGGCGTGGACCAGCAGCTGCCGCCCGGACGCGGCCACCACCGCCTCGATGGCCCGCATCATCGACACGTAGACCGGGTTGCCGATGTCCTCGACCGCGAGCGCGACCAGTCCGGTGCGCTGGGACTGCAACGACCGGGCGATGGCGTTGGGCACGTACCCGACCTCCGCCGCCGCGGCGCGGACCTTGCGGATGGTCTCCTCGCTGCCGCCGACGCCGTTGAGCACCCGGGAGGCGGAGGCGATGGAGACACCGGCGCGGGCCGCGACGGTGTGGACGGTGGGCCGGCTGTCGGCCGACTCCGGTAAACGTTTACGACCCACGCCCCGGCACCTCCACCTGTTTCCTGTAAACGTTTCCGGGAGTCTGCGCCGCGCGTGGCGAGGAGGTCAAGGGCCCGTTACGAAAACGTTTCCAACAGGAGCGACGCGCTGGTCAGCGCGTCATCGCCGGACTACCCGGGGTGTCCACGGAACGGGGCGACGGTGCGTGCGGGTCCGCACGGAAACGGGGCGACGCTGCGTGCGGGCCGGCGCGTCCGTCAGGACCGGCGTTGGCGCTCCTGGCTCAGCCGCTCGTCGAGTCGGCCCAGCTCGTAGATGGCGTTCAGGTTCGTCGGCAACCGGGTCACGTTGTCGACCAGGGGTTCCCCGGCGGGATCGGGCGTGGGCGCGGGCGCGCCGGCCGGGCCCACCTGCGCGACGGCGGGCCGACGCCGGCGCAGGACGAGCAGCACCGGCACGGCCACGGCGGTCGCCGCCAGGCCGTAGAGAAGCCAACGCACCGCCGGATCCCCGTCGCCGTCCAGCGGCGGGGCAGTGACTGTGGACGCATCGCCCGAGGTGCCGGTCCGCCCGTTCGGGGCGGGCACCGCCGCCTTGCGCTCGCCCGGACCCTCGGCCGTCCGAGCCGAATCGGCGCGGGGGGACGCGGTGGTCGACGTGGACGGGCGCGGCGCGCCCGGCGCCGCCGACGGGCGGGGCGACGCCGGGGCGGTCGAGCCGGACGGGACCGGCGTCGGGGAGGCGCCCGGGGTGGTCCCACCCCCTCCGGTGAGCAGGTCGTCCACGATCTGCCCGATACCGCCGAGGAGGTCGCCGACGGGCCCGCCCGAGGCCGACGGCGTGGGCGCGGGAGCGAGCGCCAGGGTCAGGGCGAGTGCGGCCACGCCGGACATGGTTCACCTCGGAAGGGGTCGATGTGTCACGCACGGTACCGCACAGCGGGTGGTCGCCGCGTGACACCCCGGCGCGGCGGCCCGGCCGACGACGGACGGGGGGACGCCGAGCACGGCGTCCCCCCGGGTCGGGTTCGTCAGACCGGCAGACCGCCGACCTGGGTGTTGATCCAGGATCGGATGGACGGCAGGTCGACGTAGATGGACGGGCCGGTGGCGCAGGTGGAGTTGTTGTTGCCGGACCGGCTGGTGGCGCCGATCAGGTTCCACACCCCGTTGATCCGGCGTACCTGCGGGCCGCCCGAGTCGCCGTAGCAGGCGCCCGAGTTGCCGTTGGTGTTGTTGGTGCAGATCTCGTACGGGCCGTTGATGCCGATGCAGCGGCTGTCCGACACGATCGAGGTGTCCAGTTCGTACGCGACGGTCGGGGCGCCGCCGCAGCCGGGGGTCGGGCAGGTCTGACCCCAGCCGATGATCCGGGTGGCGGTGCCGACCGCGCCCGAGGTGCCGGGGATCGGCGCCGGGGCGTAGCCGACCGAGCCGGACAGTTGCAGCAGCTTCACGTCGACGCTGGGGTGGCTGACCGCGCGGATCACGGAGACGACCGTGCCGCCGCTGTTGCGGTAGATGCTGCCCACCCGCACCGAGGACGGCGTCGAGCAGTGCCGGGCGGTGACCGCCCAGTTGGCCTTGATCAGCGTGCCGGTGCAGCCGGAGACGTACACCATCCACGGGTAGTTCTCGGTGGCCGGCCGGCCGCCGACGACGTACGGCTCGATGTCGTCGCCGTCGTTCCACGAGTACGTGCCGGTGGGCACCGCGGACGCGGCCAGGCCGCCGGCGAACAGCGAGTTCACCCGGGACGCCTCGGTGGCGCTCGGGTACGCGTTGCGGCAGGAGACCGGGGCGCTGCTGCCGGACATCAGGTCGGAACACAGCCCGGTGCGCCGGTCCGGCAGGCCGAGGATGTGGCCCAGCTCGTGGCTGGCGATGCGGGTGCGGTCGTACCCCTGGTTGACGGCGGTCCAGCCCATCCAGATCCGGCCGGAGCCGAGCCCGGTGACCTGCGCCCGCGGCCAGCCGCTGTCGACGTAGATGGTGACGTTGCCCGGTGTGCGGGCCACCAGTTGGACGTTGCTGACCTGGCTGTTCCAAATGGCTGCGGCCTGGTCGAAGTTGGTGCGGAACTCGCCGGCCCGGCTCGCGTCGTAGTAGACGGTCCGGGCGGCGGCGGACGCGCTGGCGTCGGTGGCGACCTGCATTCCGGTTGCGGCCAGGACCGCCGCCAGCACGGCGCCCGCCGTGCGCAGCAGTTGTCGTCGGAACATACACGCACTCCCTGCGGTTGTCCGGCGGCGTGCCACCGCCGGTCATCGATGTACGTGGATGTTAGAACGAGGGTCGTCGATATGGGGCATAACGGAATCGTCATACCGGCGCCCCCGCCCGTGCACCGCAGGCCAGGTCGAGGGGCACCTCCGTCCACCGCCGGCCCGCCGCCCCGGGGACGACGGCGAGCGACACACGGGTGAGCGCCGACGGCGGCGGGCGGGCGGACGCGCCGGTCAGGGCAGCGGGTCGGGAAGCATCGCCAGGGTGGCCGGCAGCTGCGAGTGCAGCGGCGCGGGCAGGGCATCGCGGGTGAACCAGCCGATCCGGTCGAACTTGTGCGGCTCACCGATGGCCACCTCCGCCGGGTCCACCCGGACCGCGAAGAGCACCGCCACCCAGTGCGAGGGCGGGTCGTCGCGCAGCACGTTGCGCACGCCGAGCAGGGAGACCGACCGTGGCGTGGCCGCGTACTCCTCGGTGACCTCGCGGACGACCGCCGCCTCGAAGCTCTCGCCGAACTCCAGTGCCCCGGCGCCGGTGTCCCAGGCCCCCGGCTCGTCCCGGGCACCGGCCGCGCGCCGGGCCAGCAGCAGCCGGCCCGCGCCGTCGTGGCAGACGAAGACGCAGGAGACCTTCGGCGTACGGCCGGTCATCGGTGGTCCCTTCCGAAGAGTCGGGGTGGCAGTCAGCACCTCGGCGGCGGTGGTCCGCGCGTGCCGCACGAAGCGGCCGGCGCGGTGGGCGCCCACCAGCCCCGCGTCGTGCAGCGCCCCCGAGGTGCGCCGACACCGTACCCGGGCTCAGCCCGCACCGGTCGGCCGGTCCCGTGGTCGAGGTCGGCACCGCCCGATCGCGCGGCAGCGCCGCGGACACGAGCTGTTACGCGGGCGTTACCGCACGGCGAAGCTGCTGCCGTGGGGGCGTTCCACCGTGGACCCGACGACCCCGGCGACGAGGCCGGGCACCGACCGGAAACGGAAGAACGGGAGAGGACGATGCGGATCAGGAATGGACTGACGGCCCTGGTCGTGGTGCTCGCCGCACTGTTGGCCGGCGCCGGCACCGGCACGGCGGCGACCACGACGGCGGCGGCGACCGGATCGCCGTACTGCGGGATCACCTGGGGCAGCGCGGAGAAATCGGCCGGCACGCCGAGCAGCGCCCCGCTGGTCGACGTGCGCACCGGGCGGCACGACTGCTTCGACCGGGTGGTGTTCGAGTTCGCCGGCCCGGTCACCGGCTACACGGTCGGCTACGGCGAGACGTGGACCGAGGGCGAGGGCCTGCCGCTGTCGCCGTACACCGCCGGCGACGAGCTGCTGCGGATCTCGCTGCGGGCCCCGGCGCACGACGACGCGCACGTCGGCACCGTGCCCTACCAGGTCGGTGAGCACGCCGCGAACGTGCTGCGCCACCGGACGCTGCGGGATGTGGTCTTCGGCGGCAGCTTCGAGGGCTACACCACCTTCGCGGTCGGCGTGCGGGCCCGCCTGCCGTTCCGGGTGTTCGTGCTGACCGGCCCGGGCACACACAGCCGGATCGTGCTCGACGTGGCACACCAGTGGCAGCAGTGACCGCCGCGGAACCGGGGGTCCGGCGCCGGCCGGGCCCCCGACACCGTCCGTTCCGCCAGGTCGGCGCGGGCCGTCGCGGGGCTACCCTCGGCTCGTGGAGGGCCGCGTGCTGGTCGTCGAGGACGATGCCTCCATCCGGGAGGTCACCGCACTCGGGCTGCGCCGCGCCGGTTTCCGGGTCGACACCGCAGTCGACGGGCGGGAGGCGCTGGCGGCGTGGCGTGCCCGGCCGCCCGACCTGATCGTGCTCGACGTCATGCTGCCCGGCCTGGACGGCATCGAGGTCTGCCGGGAGATCCGGCGCACCAGCGGCGTACCCATCCTGATGCTGACCGCGCGCACCGACACCGTGGACGTCGTCGTCGGCCTCGAGTGCGGCGCCGACGACTACCTGCGCAAGCCGTTCGACCTGCCCGAGCTGGTGGCCCGGGTCCGGTCGGCGCTGCGCCGGGCGGGCGGCCCCGTCGTCGCCGCCGTCATCGAGGTCGCCGGGTTGGAGATCGACCCGGGCGGCTTCGTCGTCCGCAAGGCCGGCCGGGAGGTGGCGCTGACCGCCACCGAGTTCCGCCTGCTGCGCGAACTCGCCCGCCGCCCCGGCCAGGTCTTCACCCGGGAGGTGCTGCTGGAGCGGGTGTGGCAGCACGGCTACCTCGGCGACTCCCGGCTGGTCGACGTGGCGGTGCAGCGGCTGCGCGCCAAGATCGAGGACGATCCCGCGCACCCCCGGCTCCTGCGGACGGTGCGCGGGGCCGGCTACAAGCTGTCGCCGGGCTGAGGGAGGGTGCGCGATGGCCGGACGCGCCGTACCGCCCGGACGCCTGCGCCGCCGGCTGACCATCGCGTTCGTGCTCGTCGCCGGGGTCTCCGCCGGGCTGCTGGCCGGCGGCTCCTGGCTGCTGCTGCGGCAGGCCCGGTTTGACGCGTCGCTGCACCAGGCGGCGGCCGACGCCCGCTACCGGCTCGTCCTGGCCGGGCAGTTCCTGCCGTTGACCGAGGACCGTCGCGGCGAGCTGTTGACCAGCTTCGAGGGCAGCGGCCGGCACGTGGTGCTGGTCGACGACGGGCAGCACCCCTCCCACCCGGCGTACGCGCCGCCGCTGGGGGCGCGGCTGCGGGCCGCCGTCGCGGAGGGGCAGCTCGGGTACGAGCGGTCGTCGCCGCAGGAGCGGCCCCGGCTGCTCGTGGTCGGTGGCCGCATCCCCGGTTCGACGGCCGAGCTGTACGTCGTCACCGTCGAGGACGACATCGCCGCCGACCTGGACCAGCTGCGCACGGCCCTGCTGGCCGGCTGGGTGCTGGTGGTGCTGCTCGCCGCCGGGGTGGGGCACACCCTCGCCCGGCGCACGCTGGAGCCGGTCGGCCGGGCCAGCCGGGCCGCGCGGGCCCTCACCGAGGGGCTGCTCGACACCCGCCTGCCGGTACGCGGGCGCGACGAGTTCAGCGACTGGGCCGCCTCGTTCAACGAGATGGCCGAGGCGCTGGCGGCGAAGATCGAGGCGCTCTCCGCCGCCCAGGCGCGGGAGCGGCGGTTCACCGCCGACGTGGCGCACGAGCTGCGTACCCCCGTGACCGCCCTGGTGGCGGCGGCGTCGCTGCTGCGCGACCACCTGGACCAACTGCCGGGCGACGCGCGGCGCGCGGCGGAGCTGCTGGTCGCCGACGTGGTCCGGCTGCGCCGTCTGGTGGAGGACCTGATGGAGATCTCCCGGCTGGACGCCGGGCGGGAACGGCTCGCCGTCGCCGCCGTCGACCCGGTCGCCCTGCTGCGGGCGATCGTCGCGGCCCGCGGCTGGTCCGACCGGGTGCGGATCGACGGCGCGCCGGTGCCGCTGCGCACCGACCCGCGCCGGCTGGAGCGGGTGCTGGCGAACCTCGTCGCCAACGCGGTCGAGCACGGCGGCGGCGAGCTCCGGGCCGCGGTCGCCGGCGACGGGTCGCGGGTCGTCTTCGAGGTCAGCGACCAGGGCCCGGGCATCCCGACGGAGCACCTGCCGCGCCTGTTCGACCGCTTCCACAAGGTCGACCCGGCCCGCTCCGGCCGGGGCAGCGGGCTGGGCCTGGCCATCGCCCGGGAGAACGCCCACCTGCTCGGCGGGCGGCTGAGCGTGCGCAGCGAGCCGTGGGTGGCCACCCGGTTCCGGCTGGACCTGCCCGCCGAGCCGGCGTCGGACGGTGCGCGGTGAGCCGGCACGCCGCGGTCGCCACCGCCCTCCCGCCCGCCCGCCGAGCCGGCGTCGCGGACGGGCGGTGCGCGGTGACCCGGCGCGCCACGGTCGCCGCGCTGCTCGCCGCCGCGCTGTTGCCCGCCGGCTGCGCCGCGCCCCGGTCCGGCTCGCTCGGCCCCGCGCCCACCGCGCCGCCGCCGGTCGCCACCCCGTCCACGCCGGCGCCGCCGCCCGGCTCGACCGCGGCGCCGCCGACGGCCGGACCGGGCCGCTCCCCCACGCCCGCCGCGACCACCGCCGCCCCGACCCGGCCGCAGACCGTCACCGTCGAGCTGTGGTACGTCCGGGACGGGCGGCTCGCGCCGACCCGGCGCACCCGGCCGGCCACGGTGGCGACGTCCCGGCTGGCGCTGGCCGAACTGGCCGCCGGGCCCACCCCGGCGGAGGCCGCCACCGGGCTGACCACCCTGCTGCCCGCCGGCGGCGAGGTCACCCGCATCGCCGACGGCGTGGCGACGGTCGCGCCCGCCCCGGCGGGCGGCGACGCGCCGAGCCGGCGGCTGCGCGAGGCGCAGGTGGTCTACACGCTCACCCAGTTCCCCACCGTCAAGCGGGTCCGCCTCGCCGCCGGTCCCCCGGTCGGCCGGGCCGACTACGCGGACCTGCTGCCACCCGTCGTGGTCACCGGTCCGACCATCGGCGCTCGGGTCGGCAGCCCGGTCACCGTCACCGGCACCGCCGACGTGTTCGAGGCCACCGTCACGGTCCGGGTGCTCGACGCGGCGGGCCGGACGGTGGCGACCACCTTCACCACGGCCACCTGCGGCACGGGCTGCCGGGGCGACTTCCGGGTCGCCGTCGCCTACCGGGTGCGGCGGGAGCAGCCCGGCACGATCGAGGCGTACGAGGTCTCGGCGGCGGACGGGACGCGCCGGCACGTCGTCGCGGTGCCCGTCACCCTCACGCCCGTCCGATCCTGAGCACCGGGCCGGCGCGTCGGCGCGGGTGACCCCGCCGGTCACGTCCTCCCCCCGGTGCCGGCCACGTCACCGGGTCCCGGCGTCGGCGCCCCGGGCCGTGGCCGTCGCGCCGCTGGCCGCCGTCACGCCGTCGCGGCGCTCACCCGCGCTGCCAGCGGATCTCGCCGCCCACGACGGTGGTCATGACCCGGGTGCGCAGCACCGCGTCCGGCGACTCCAGCCAGGGGTCGGTGTCCACCGCGATGAAGTCGGCCAGCATGCCGGGCGCGAGGACGCCCTTGCGGTCCTCCTCGCCCGCGGCGTGGGCCGCGCCGAGGGTGTGGGCGGCGAGCGCCTCGGCCATGGTGAGCCGCTGCTCGGGCTGCCAGCCGCCCACGGGCGTCCCGTCGGGACGGGTACGGGTCACCGCGGCGTACAGGGCGGCGAAGGGGTTGGGGTGCTCGACCGGGGCGTCCGAGCCGAAGGCCAGGCCGACGCCGGCGTCGAGCATCCCGCGCCAGGCGTAGGAGGCCAGGTCGTGCCCGGCCAGCAGGGTGTCGACGAGGTCGATGTCGCTGGTGCAGTGCACGGGCTGCATCGAGGCGACGACGCCCAGCCGGGCCATCCGGGCCAGGTCGCCGGCCCGCAGGTGCTGGGCGTGCTCGATGCGGTGCCGCAGCCCCGGCGTGCGGCCGACGGCCTCGTAGGCGTCGATGACGAGGTGGTTGGCCTGGTCGCCGATGGCGTGCGTGGCCACGGCGATGCCGTTCTCCGCCGCCCTGGCGAAGAGCTTGACCAGGTCCTCGTACGGCGTGACGGCGATGCCGACGTTGGGGTGCTCGCCGGCGAAGGGCTCGCTCATGTGGCAGGTGTGCGAGCCCAGCGCCCCGTCGCTGAAGATCTTCACGGGCCCGGTGCGGAACCAGTCGTCGCCCTGCCCGGTGCGGCGACCCTCGGCGATCGCCTCCTCCAGGTGGACCGACGGAATGGCCTTGTGTACGCGCAGCTTCAGCTCGCCGGCCTCCCGCAACTCCAGGTAGGCCGCCCGGCAGTCCTCGCCGTCGATGTCGTGCACGCTGGTCAGACCGAGGGCGAGCAGTTCGTCCTGCGCGACGCGGAGTTGCTCGCGCAGATCGCGGGAGACCATGAGGCCCTCCAGCGGACGACAGGCCGTCTCGCGCAGGATGCCGGTGGGTTCCCCGCGCTCGTCCCTGACGATCTCACCGCCCACCGGGTCGGGGGTGTCGGCGTCGATGCCGGCCAGGCGCAGGGCCGCCGAGTTGGCCCACACCGTGTGGCCGTCCGCGTTCGGCAGCACGACCGGCAACTCCGGACAGACCGAGTCCAGGGCGTACCTGTCCGGCTGCCTCGGCGGATCCCATGTGTTGCTGTTCCACCTGCCGCCGAACAGCCAGGCGCCCGGTCGCAGCCGCGCCGCGTGCGCGGCCACCATGGCCAGCGCGTCGTCCAGGGAACGCACGTCGCGCAGGTCCACCGCGTCCAGGCTGTGGGCGTACTGCGCGGTGTGGATGTGCGCGTCGTAGAGACCGGGGAGCACGGCGGCGCCCGCCAGGTCGACCAGCTCCGCGCCGGGTCCCGCGGCGGCGCGCACCTCCGCCTCCGTGCCGACGGCCAGCAGCCGCTCGCCGACCACGGCCATGGCCCGGGCCGTCGGGTTGCCGGCGTCCCCGGTGCGGATGGCGGCGTTGCGGTACACGCGGATGCTCATGTCACCTTCAGGGCTCGAGTGATGGGTGACCACCCACTGTAGGAGCGGCGGAGAGAAGTCGGAAGTCACCGCCCCGGTTGCCCGTGGCCGCCCCCTACGGCGGTGGGCGCGACCTGCGGCCGCGCCCACCGGTGCGTCCGGACAGCGACGGGTCAGCGACGCGGGAGGAAGGCAAACTGCCGCTCACCGTTGGTCGCGGCGGGCAGCGAGAATCCTCCGATTCCCGGCAGCGACAGGAACGGGATCTGGGTCTCCTGGGGAAGCTCCTCGATCTTCCCGGTGCCGACCGCGACGGTGACGGGCACGTCCGCGTCTCCCCCCTGCCCGTAGCCGTAGGCGGTGCCGTCGTCGTCGACCGACAAAAGGCGGACGCTCTCCTGCTCGCCGTCTCCGCCGAAGCAGTAGCTCTTGCCCTTCCCGAAGTCCACGGCGATGGTCCCCGCGACCGCGTAGCGGCCGTTCGGCGACAGCACGGGCTGGTAGGAGGCTCCGTCCAACCCGCCCCCCGGGTCGCATACCACGGACGTCCGCAGCTTTCCGGACTTCAGGTCGTGCACGGCTGCCACCGGGATGCCGCCCTGCTTCGTCAGACCCTTCTCGGCGTTCCAGAGGGAGAAGACGTGCTCGCCGACGACAGCGAACACCCGGCCGTTCTCGTACTTGCTGACGAACTTCAGATCGGCGCCCGGCGGCACGGCGTCGCTGGCCTGCCAGACGCCGGGGACGCCGAAACCGGCCGGACTGAGCGTGACGACCGGGCCGTCCGGGGAGAGCCCGGCCACCGAACCGCTGATGCAGCCCGTCTGCTCGCAGTAGGGCAGTCGCACGCTCTCGTCGTACGTCTTGACGCGGTCCTTCGACAGGTCGATCGCCGCGGCGTGGTCGATGCCTTTCTCCTCCCAGCTGACCAGGAGCCCGTTCCCGCCGTCGACGACCTTCGCCGGGCCGTAGGCATCCATCGGCACGGTACGGGTGTGGGCGGCCGCGACCTCCGTTCCGGAGGAGTCGGCCGGGTAGGCGACGAGGGAGACCGTGTCCTCCTCCGTGAACCGAGGGGTGTACGCCCAGACGACGACGTACTCACGGCCCTCCTCGTTCGCGACGAGGAGTTGAGGGAGGTACGACGGATCGGGCTTCACGTCCTCGGGAAGGGCCGGCGGCTGCCACTGCTGGCTGCTCCAGCGGGGCGCGCCGGTGACGGCGTCGCGGGCCTCGACGACGTAGCCCGCACCCTTCTTCTGGAGGAAGGCGACCACGCCCGCCTTCGCCGCGGCTCCCACCGTCAGGTTCTTCGCGTCCTCCGGCAACCAGCCGACGGTCTCCTGCCAGCCCTTGGCGGTGTCGAACCCCTCCGGCGCCTTCACCACGGGCTGCGGAGACGCCCCGGCGCTCGGCGACGAACCGCCCGGATCTCCGCCGCGCGCCCCGCCGTCGGCACCGTCGCCACAGGCTGCCAGCATCGCGGCCGCCACCATGATGGTGACGGCCCTTCCCATACCCCTCATGCGCACCTCCCCAGAGCGCGGAGGCGTTCCTGGTACCGCACCTCCCGCAAGATCATCCAAATCGCCGGGAGGGGAACCTGTCAAAACGGACGGGCTCCGACATGAGCACGGTGGCCGCGATCGGCGACCGGTACGAGCAGGTGGAATCCGGCCTCGTCGCCGCGGACAGAGTCCATCATGGCCATGATCACATCCGGGCCGTCGACGTGGTCGCCGCACGCGCCGGGCACTTCGGCCGGCGGCAGCACGGGCCGGGGCAGGGTCGCGGCCGTCACAGGCCGGCGCAGGGGTTTCCGCCCACCGCGCAGCCCTCTGGCGCCCTCGCCCTCGGGTCGCTGTCGCGGACCTCGAACGTGAACGTCCGCGACTGTCCGGCCTTCACGGGCGGCCCGGTGAAGGTGACGGACCGCCCGTCCTGCCGCCAGTCGGCGCCGCTGGCGTCGGAGACCGTGCCGCCCTCGGCCAGCGTCACGACCACCGTCCAGTCCTTCGCGGCCGCGCCGCCCGAGTTGTCGACCACCACCTCGCCGGTGTAGCCGAAGAGCCGAGTCGACACCGTCTCGTAGCGGGCGGTCACGGCGGGCCCCGATGGTGCGGCGGAGGTGGGCGTACGCGAGGGCCTCGCCGTGGGGGTGCGGCTCGGGCGGGTGGCGTCCGGGGTGGCGGTCCGGGTGGGGCGGGCGGAGGCGGTCGACCGGGGCGAGCCGCTCGGGGTGGTCGTGGCGGTGGGCACCGGCGCGGGCGCCGGTGCGGCGGCGCGGTCCGGCTCGGTCGGCAGCACCGCCCACACCGCCACCCCGGCGGCCAACGCGGCGCCGGCCAGCCCGGCGACCAGCAGCGGTCGGCTACGGCGGCCGGCCGGCGCCGGCTCGTCGTCGAACGCCTCCGTGACCGGCATCTCGGCCGTCATCCCGGCCTCGCCGCGGCGCAGGTCCACCTGCTGGAAGGCCAGCCAGTCGAGGATCGCGGGCAGTCGATTGGTCAGGGCCTGCCGATAGCACTCCTCGCGGCGCTCGCGCTGCTCGTCGGCCCAGACGCCGTGCTCCAGCACCTCGCGGACCGACAGCCGACAGCCCTCGGCGGTGGCGGTGACGGCACAGGTCAGCCGGCTGCGCCGGCCGCCCTCGAGGCACCGCAGCGCGATCAGCTCCGGCTCCTGCCGTTCGGTGACCTCCGCGTCGACGGCGGCGTCGAAGCCGGGCAGCCCCGCCGTGCGCAGCAGCAGCCGGTTCCGCGTCCCCGTCTTCGTCTCGACCTCGGCGAACCACCGGGCGAGTACCTCGCGATCCGTCAGTGCGTGCCACACCCGCTCGGCGGGGTGGAACAGGTCGACCTCCGTGCCGATCTCGCTCACGGCGAGACTCTACGATCCCGGGAGCGGGACCGCCGGGCGGGGCGGCACCGACGGGCGGATCCGACGTCCATCTCGGACGCCCACATCCGCCGATGCGCGGGCCGCGTCGGCGCGGCCCCGGCCTCGCTGCGAGCGGAGGACTCGAACCTCCATCGCCCGTTCCAGAGACGGGTGTGCTGCCGATTGCACCAGCTCGCAAGGGGTTCCGTCCCGCGTCGCGGACCCGGACCGCGCCCGACCAGGATTCGAACCCGGGGCTCTCCGGTTTTGTGGACCGGCGCTCTCTCCGCCCAGCCACGGGACGGGCGACCGGCGCCCACCCCTCCTGGGCGCCGGTCGGCGGTCATCCCTTCACGCAGACGACCTGCTTGAGGTGCGCCACCACCTCGACCAGGTCCTCCTGCTGCGCCATCACCTGGGTGATGTCCTTGTACGCGCCGGGGATCTCGTCGACCACCCCGGCGTCCTTGCGGCACTCCACGCCGGCGGTCTGCGCGGCGAGGTCGGCGGTGCTGAACGTCCGCTTCGCCTGCGCCCGCGACATCCGCCGCCCGGCCCCGTGCGACGCGGAGCAGTACGCGTCCGGGTTCCCCTTGCCCCGCACGATGTACGACCCCGTGCCCATCGACCCGGGGATGATGCCCAGGTCCCCCCGACCGGCCCGGATCGCCCCCTTGCGGGTCACCAGCACGTCGACGCCGTCGTAACTCTCCTCCGCCACGTAGTTGTGGTGGCTCGAGATCGGCTCGTCGTAGCGCACCTGCGGGAACTGCTCCCGCACCACGCCGCAGAGCAGGGCGAGCATGACCGCCCGGTTGCGCCGCGCGTACTCCTGCGCCCACCACAGGTCCCGGCGGTAGGCGTCCATCTCCGGCGTACCGGCGAGGAACACCGCCAGGTCCCGGTCGGGCAGGTCGGTGTTGTGCGGCAGCCGCCGGGCGATGGCGATGTGCCGCTCCGCCAGCTCCTTGCCGATGTTGCGGGAGCCGGAGTGCAGCATCAGCCACACCCGGCCCTCGTCGGCGCCGCCCTGCTCCAGGCACACCTCGATGAAGTGGTTGCCGCCGCCGAGCGTGCCCAGCTGCCGCTGGGCCCGCGTCTCCAGCTGCGCCACCCGCCGGTCGAGGTCGGCGAAGCGGCGCCAGAATTCGTCCCAGCCCGCCTGCTCCAGGCCCCGGATCCGGCGCGGGTCGACCGGCTTCTCCCGCTGGGCGAACCCGACCGGGATGGTGGCCTCGATCGCCGACCGCAGGCCGGCCAGGTCGTCCGGGAGGTCGGCGGCGGTCAGCGAGGTGCGGACCGCGGACATGCCGCAGCCGATGTCGACGCCGACGGCGGCCGGCGAGACGGCCTGCCGCATCGCGATGACGGAGCCGACCGTGGCGCCCTTGCCGAAGTGCACGTCGGGCATGACCGCGACGCCCTCCACCCACGGGAGCGCGCCGATGTTGCGCAGCTGCTGGGCGGCCTGCGGCTCGATGCCGTACGGGTCGGTCCAGACCCGGACCGGCGCGCGGGTGCCCGCGAGCGGGGTGAAACTCATGGTCGTCTCCTCGTGTCGTCGGCTGGTCGGCACCCGTCTCGGCGCGACCGGAAAGGATCGACGACCGCCCGGGAATCGAACCCGGTGGGAGGGGTGTGCACGACCCCCCTCCGCGCCCAGCGCGCGGCCGGCCCGTCGGGCGCGGGGCCCGGCGGGTGGAGCGGTTGGCCGGATTCGAACCGGCGATCTTCACCGTGGCAGGGTGACGCGCTGACCTGACTGCGCCACAACCGCGTGCCTGCGACACCGCTCGGGCGTCGCCGCGTAGGCCGTACGGGGTTCGAACCCGTGACCTCCCGGCTGAGAACCGGGCGAGCTTCCCGTTGCTCCAACGGCCCGTGCCAGGGCAGGGTCGCCACCCTGCCCTGCCCTGCCGTCCGGGACCGGGGAATCGAACCCCGTGTCTCTCGCGCCCAAGGCGAGCGGGTCAGCCAGCTCCCTCGTCCCGGTGACGGTGTCGTCTTCCCGGTCGACCGTGATGGGCGACCGGGGCGTTGCTTCCACTGTGGAGTTGAGAAGGGTCGATGGCGCCGAAACAGGGCGGAGGGACGTCGGTCCGGGTGGACGAAAAAGCCGCCCGGTCCCCGGTGGGATGGGCGGCTGCGCGTACGCGCTGGCGCTAGTCGCGCCGCCACCCCGACTGCCGGCCCTGCTCGGGACGGCACCGACCTGGGGCACGCTCCCCTGTGGGCAGCGAGGCACCGTCGTGCGGCGTCGGCCACACGGCGTCGGTGCGGGTGCGCTGCGACACGGCGTACTCCCCTGGGTCGTTCGGTTGACCTTGCGCCGATGACGGTAGGCGCGCCGGACGGTGGCCGCAATGGATATTCGGCTACGGGCGCCCGAGCGCACGAGCCGCGCGTCACAGGCACCGGAACACTCCCCTGGCTTCCCTATCACTCCCTATCTGCACTAGGCTAGGGACTGATGAGTGAGGGAATGTACTCCGTCGAGCAGGTAGCCGAGCGGCTCGGCCTGCACGTGCGCACCGTGCGCGGCTACATCCGCGCCGGCCGGCTGAGAGCGGTACGGATCGGCAAGCAGTACCGGATCGCCCGCGCCGACCTCGACGCCCTGACCGGGCGGCCGGAGTCGGCCCGCCCCGCCGCCGGCCCGGCCGTGGAGGTGTCGAGCATCGTGCAGATCGACGGCGTCGACCGGGCCGCAGCCGACCGGCTCGGCACGCTCGTCCTGGCCGGGGCGAACACCGGCCACGACCCCGGCCACCCGCTGCGCATCCAGACCGTCCACGACGAGGAGCGACACCGCATGAAGATCGTGATACTCGGCGGCGCCGCCGCCACCGCCGAGGTGCTGCGCCTGCTCGACGCGGTGCTCGACGGCGACAACGGCCTGCTCGCCCGGGAGGTCGGGAATGCCTGACGTGGTGCGGGAGCGGGCCGGCGTGCCGGTGCTGGTGTGCGACCCGGACGGCCCGCCGGTGGCCACGGCGCAGGACGCGCTGGACCTGATCGGTGCGGCCTTCCTCGGAGCCGAGGTGGTGGCCGTGCCCGCGAGTCGGCTGGACGCGTCGTTCTTCTCCCTCGGCACCCGCTTCGCCGGCGAGATCATGCAGAAGTTCGTCAACTACCGGCTGCGCCTGGTCGTCGTCGGCGACATCTCCCGACACCTCGCGGCCAGCGCGGCCCTGCGCGCGCTCGTCCACGAGTCGAACCAGTCCGACCACGTGTGGTTCGTCGCCGACCTCGACGCGCTCGACGAACGGCTGCGGGCCGCGACCCGGCGGACCGGCCCGGCAGCCGGCTGAGCCACCGCACCGCCCCGGTGGCGCCGGCCGAGGATGGGCTACGGTCGACGACCGTGGCCCTGATGCGTGCTGACTTCTACTCCGACGTGCTCCGCGTCAACACCTCGATGACGGTGATCCTGCCGCAGCGGACCTCCTCGCAGATCGGCCTGTCCGGCAGCGCCCCGGACGGCGACCCGCCCGTGCTCTACCTGCTGCACGGCCTCTCCGACGACGACACGATCTGGCTGCGCCGCACGTCCATCGAGCGGTACGTCGCGCCGCTCGGCCTGGCGGTGGTGATGCCCCAGGTCGGGCGCAGCTTCTACAGCGACGAGGAGCACGGCAACCGGTACTGGACCTTCCTCAGCGAGGAGTTGCCGGGGCTGTGTCACGACTTCTTCCGGCTCTCCGCGCGGCAGGAGGACACCTTCGTCGCCGGGCTCTCGATGGGCGGCTACGGGGCGCTGAAGTGGGCGCTGCGCGACCCGGGCCGGTTCGCGGCGGCGGCGAGCCTGTCCGGCGCGCTGGACGTGGCCGGCCGCCGGCACCATCCGGTCCACCCGATCGACACCCAGGTCTGGCACACCGTCTTCGGCGAGCGCACCATCACCGGCAGCGACGACGACATCCTCGCCCTGCTCGACAAGGCGGGCGCCGACCTGCCCGCGCTCTACGTCGCCTGCGGCACGGAGGACTTCCTGTACGAGGACAACCTGACCTTCGTCGCGGCGGCCCGCGAGCGGGGCGTCCCGCTCACCGTGGACTTCTCCCCCGGCGCGCACGACTGGGCGTACTGGGACGCGAAGATCCAGGACGTGCTGGCCTGGCTGCCGCTGCGCGCCGACGGCTGACCGCCGCGCCCGGGCTCCGCTGCCGTCGCTGCCCCTCAGCCGCCGGTGATGCCGTCGATGCCGGTCAGGCGCCGACGGTGCCGTCGATGCCCTCGCGCAGGAAGTCGGCGTGGCCGTTGTGCCGCGCGTACTCGTGGATCAGGTGCAGCATCACCAGCCGCAGCGACACGTCCTCGCCCCACCTGGCGTTGTGGCCGGTCACGTCGAGCGACTCCGCCTCCCGCTCGATCCGGCGGGAGTGCGCGACCTCTCGCTGCCAGGCGTCGAACGCCTCCGCCCGGGTGGCGCCGCTGGCGTCGTACGCCGCCTGGAAGTCGCCGGAGTCCGACCAGACCAGCGGGACGTCCTCGCCGTCGATGGTTCGCCGGAACCAGTTGCGCTCCACCTCCGCCATGTGCCGGACGAGGCCGAGCAGGGACAGCGTGGACGGGGGCATCGACTGCCGGCGCAGGTCCTCGTCGGACAGCCCGTCGCACTTCATGGCGAGGGTCGCCCGGTGGTAGTCGAGGAAGGCGCGGAGCATCTCGCGCTCGCCCCCGGTGAGCGGTGGGCCGATGCGTTCGGTGGTCAATGCCGGCTCCCCTCGCCCGACGACGCGCCGCCGTCGGAGTGTCCTGCGGGCCCCGCGCGGCGGCGCCCCTCCCGAGGCGATCATGCCGGACGGGTCCGCCCCGCGCCGCATCGCGTCCCGCCGCGCACCTCGCCGAGACCGGCCCGTGCCCCGCCGCGCTGGCACCCGCCGCGCTGGCACCCGCCGCACCCGTGGGCCGCTCCGCCGGCTATCCGCTCGGCGCCGAGGTGCGGGCCACCGGCACGTCGAAGTACGTGTCCGGCCAGGGCTCGTCGCGGTAGCGGTAGTGCCACCACTCGCGGTCGTAGTTGACGAAGCCGCCGTCGGTCATCAACTGCCGCAGCAGCCGCCGGTTGTCCCGCGCGGTGCCGGTGATCCCCGGCGAGTCGGTGTGCGCGAGCGGGTCGAAGCAGTCGAAGCCGGTGCCCATGTCGACGCTGTTGTCGCCGAACCGCTGCCCCCGGGGGGCGGTGCAGGAGACCAGCGGCTGGCCCGGGGCGTACGGGGCCTGGGTGGGGGTCGGCACGTCGACCAGGGTCAGGTCGACCGTGCTGCCCCGGCTGTGCGCCGTGGGTGCGCCGATGTAACCCTCGTCGAACAGCTTCGACTTCGCCACCCGGGGATAGAATTCCGCCCTCATCTGCTGCTCGCCGGGCTGTTTCGCCCAGGCGACGAAGTCGTCGGCGGCGCGCCGGGGGCGGTAGCAGTCGTACACCTTCAGGCTTCGGCCCCGGGCGAGCGCGGCGTCCTGCACCCGGCGCAGCGCCTCGGCGGCCCGCCGGGTGAGCAGGCAGAGCGGTTCGGGGTAACCGGCGACCGGCCGACCGACGAAGTTGTGCGCGGTGGCGTACCGGATGTCGGTGCGGATCCTCGGGTCGACGTCGGTGAGGACGACGAAGTCCGGTGGGCGCGGCGTCACGGTCGCGCTCGGGGCTGCCGACACCGACGGCGACGGCGACGGACCGGGCCGGGTGCAGGCCGGCGCCAGCGCCGCGACCACCACGGCCACGGCGACGGCCCGGGCGGCGACGCCATGGGGCCGCCGGCCGGCCCCGCCCGCCCTGTCCACGCCTCATATCTATCAGGGTGCCGGCCCGTCGGACCCCGGGTCCGGCGACAGGCGTACGCGCGGGAACCGCCAGCCCCGCCCCCGCCCGTCGGAGGGACGGCCGGGCGGGGGCGGTGGAGACGGTCAGTGGTGGTGCCGGACAGCCCGGCGGATGTCGACCGGCAGGGCGGGCGCGCCGTCGACCGGCGCCGGGTCCTCGGCCGTGGGGGCGATGCCGCCGGCGGCGATCCGGTCGAGCGTGGCCAGGCCGGCGGCGTCGATCGAGCCGAAGACGGTGTAGTTGGGGCGCAGCGCCGAGTCGGACTGCACCAGGAAGAACTGGCTGCCGTTGGTGTCCGGGCCGGCGTTGGCCATGGCGAGGGTGCCCCGGGCGTAGAGCCGGCGCACGCCGGTCGGGTCGGTCGGTGCCGGCGGCAGGTCGGTGGGCAGTTCGTCGAGGTACCGGTAGCCCGGGCCGCCCGAGCCGGTGCCGGACGGGTCACCGCACTGGAGCACCTTCAGCGTCGGGTACGCGGTGAGCCGGTGGCAGGAGGTGCGGTCGTAGAAGCGGTGCCGCACCAGGTGCAGGAAGCTCTGCACGGTACACGGCGCGGCCTCGCCGTCGAGCGTCAGCCCGATGGGCCCCTGGTTGGTCCGCAGCGTCACCCGCACCGTGCCCCGGTCGGGCGTGCGCCTCGGGTCGGGCGGCAGCGGAACCGGCCGGGCGGCGGGCTCCTCCGGTGTCTCGGTGTAGGCGCACGGTCCCGGCGTGACCCGGGGACCGGCGGCGGAGCCGGCCGGGGACCCGGCGGGCGCGGCGACCGCGGCGGCACCGCCACCGGTCACCAGCGCGCCCGCCACCAGGGCCACCCCGGCGAGGCGGGTCAGCGCGCGGGCCGGACGGCGGGGCGCCGCGATCGACGGCGGGACGGGGTGCGGTCGGGATTCGCTCGGCACGTGGATCCTCCCTGGACGTGTGGCACCAGAAAGACCGGAGTCTATGGATCCCGTCGTCGGTTGTCGATCCGCTCCGCACCCGCGGCGACCTGCGGCAGGTGGGTGGCCACAAGTGCCTGCTGGCTGCGGCGACACACCCTGCCCGCGCCGGTGCCGCCGGCCCGCGCACAGGGCCCGGCGCGGCCCCCGGCCGATGGCCGCCTCGCCGCCCGGCCCGCGGTCACGGTGTCCGGCGTCGCCCCGCCCGACGCCAGAGCAGCGCCACCGCCGCCAGCCCGAGCGCGGCCACCGCGAGCGCGACCACGGGCCACCGTCCCAGCAGCCCGTCCTCCAGCGGGCCGCTGGCCGCAGCCGGACGAGGTTCGCCGGTGGCGGCGAGCGCGGGCGGCGTGGCGGCCGCCGAGGCGGCCAGCTCTCCCGGCTCGACGAGCCGGCCGACGGCGGAGTCCCGGGGCAGCGAGAAGCCCCAGTCGAGCAGCGCGGCGCCCTGCTCCCAGCCCCGCGCGGGCCGCGGTTCGGCGCCGAGCAGCGTGACGACCAGCCGGCGGCCGCCCCGGTGGGCCGCCCCGACGTAGGTGTGCCGGGCCAGGTCGGTGAAGCCGGTCTTGCCGCCGAGCGCCCCGGGGTAGCGGTAGATGAGCTGGTTCTCGTTCTGGATCTCGAAGCCCTTGGTCCGCTGCGCCGGCTGGGCGGGAATGCGGTGGGTCTCGGTCAGCGCGTACCGGCGGAAGGTGGGGTCGGCGAAGCAGGCCCGGGCGATGAGCGCCAGGTCGTACGCGCTGGTGAACTGGCCATTCCCGTCGAGGCCGGACGGGGTGACCGCGTGGGTCTGCAGGGCGCCGAGCCGGTGCGCCTCCTCGTTCATCGCCCGTACGCCGCCGGCCTTCCCGTCCGGGCCGCCGCCGAGGCGGGCCAGCAGGTTGGCCGCCTCGTTGCCGGACTGCAGCAGCAGCCCGAGCCAGACGGTCTCGATCCGGTAGCGCCCGCCGGCGACGAGCCCGACGGCGGAGGAGCCCGGCTCGATGTCCATGTCGCCGTCGGTGACGGTGACGACCTGCTTCGGGTCGAGCCGGGGCAGCATGGTGGCCGCCAGCAGCAGCTTCTGCACGCTGGCGGGGGTGCCGTACTCGTGCGGGCCGCAGCCGCCCAGCACCTGGCCGGTGTCCAGGTCGGCGACCAGCCACGAGGTCGCGGTGACCGCCGGCGGTCGCGGCACCCCCGCGGGGACGACCAGGCCGGCGGTGGCCAGCGCCGGCCCGCCCACGACCCGCTCCTCGGGCACGGCCGGCGGCGGCGACGGGCGCGGCGGCCGGGACACCGCCGGCGCGGGCGCTTTCGGGCACGGCGCCGGCGGCACCGCGCCGGACACGCCCGGCGCGGCGACGGTACGAGCGGTCGGGGCGGCCGCCACCGGGGCGGGCGCGCCGGCGGCGAGGAGGACGGCGGTCGCCGTGGTCGCCAGCAGCCGAACCTTCATGCCCCGCACCCTAGTCGGCACGATCCGGGGCGCGGGCCGGCTTCCCGATGCTCCGGCGTTCGGCGTGGCGGCGGAGAACGGAGGGGTCCGCCGGCGCGGGCGACCCGGGCGGCCCGGATTCCGGGACCATCGGCCCTTCCGCCGGGCGAGCCCGGCGCGGAAGCTGGTAACCGAAAGCGGTAGCGGATCTTCCGGTTTGCGCGGCGGTCGCCGCCGAACGGACTGCCCCGCCCCGCGCGCCGGCGCGCCACCCCACCCGGAAGGACGCACGATGGAAGGCCACTCGCTGATCCGCCTCGCCGACGAACAGCTCGCCGCCGCCCGGGAGGCCGACAGCGGGCGCAGCGCCCACAACCTGCACCGCGGCCGGGACCGCCGGCTGCGGCAGACCCTGCTCGCGCTGCGGGGCGGCCGCTCGCTCGACGAGCACGACAGTCCGGGCGAGGCGACGCTGCAGGTGCTCCGGGGGCAGGTACGCCTGGTGGCGGGCGACGAGTCCTGGGAGGGCCACGCCGGCGACCTGGTGGTCGTCCCGCCGCGGCGGCACGCGCTGCACGCCGTGACGGACGCCGCCGTCCTGCTCACCGTGACGCCACGCCCGTGACCGCCGTCTCCGCCCGCCGTCGCCGCCCGGCCGGGCGGCCCACCGCGAACGCCACCGGCCGCGCGCGGGCCGGGGGCCGGTCACCCGGCTGGCTGCCGCCGCAGCACGGCGCCTGGGCGATGCTGCTGCTGCCGTTCCTGGCGGCGGTGACCGTCACCGGCCCGCACCCGCTGCACCTGCCGCTGCTCGGGGCGGTGCTCGCCGCCTACCCGCTGTCGTACTTCGGGTTGCAGGCGGTCAAGACCGGCCGGTTCCGGCGGGTACGCCCGCAGCTTGCCGCGTACGGCGTCGCCACCGTGCTGTGCGCCGCGCCGGTGCTGGCGGCCCGGCCGGCGATCCTCGCGTACGCGCCGCTCTTTGGCGTCCTGGCCGCCGTCAACGCCGGCTACGCACGCCGGCGCCGGGACCGGGCGCTCGTCAACGACCTCGCCTTCGTGGCGCAGTGCGGGCTGCTCGGGTTCGTCGTCGCCACGGTCGCCGGGGTGCCGCCGGCCCGGGTGGCCGGCGCGACGGTGGTGACGCTCGGCTACCTCGTCGGCACGATCCTGTACGTCAAGACGATGATCCGGGAGCGGGACAGTGGTCGGTACCGGTGGGCGTCCTGGGCGTACCACGGCGTCGCCGCGCTCGCCGCGGCGCTCTGGGCGCCGACGCCGGTCGCCCTGGTCTTCGCGGCGCTGCTGGCCCGGGCCGTCGCGCTGCCCGGGCGCCGGCTCACGCCGAAGCGGGTGGGGCTGGTCGAGACGGCGTACACCCTGCTGGTGCTGGTGGCGGTGACCTTCTGAACCGGGTACCGGGCCGGTTGGTCGTGCGGCGGCAGGGCGACAGCCTCCGCGATCCCCGCACGACCGCCCGGGTGGGTACATTCGACCCCGATGGACATCGACGGTGTGGTCAGGCGCTTCCTCTTCCTCCTGGGTAGTTCACGCCCCGGTGGCAACACCGAACTCCTGGCCCGACGCGCGGCAGCCGCGCTGCCGGCCGGTGTCGAGCAGCGCTGGCTCCGCCTGGCCGACCATCCGCTGGCGCCGTTCCACGACATCCGACACGGCCAGTTCCCTCCCCCGCCGTCCGGCAACGAGGCGCTGCTGCTGACGGAGACCCTTGCCGCGACCGACCTGGTGATCGCCTCACCGGTCTACTGGTACAGCGTCAGCGCCCCCACCAAGCTCTACCTCGACCACTGGTCGACCTGGCTGCGGCTGCCCGGTGTCGATTTCCGGCCCCGCATGCGCGGCCGCACGATGTGGGCGATCAGCGCCCTCAGCGACGAGGACCCGGCCAAGGCGGACCCGATGGTGAACAGCCTCTGGATGAGCGCCGACTACCTCGGCATGCGATGGGGCGGTGCGCTGCTCGGCCACGCCGACCGCCCCGGCGACGTGCTCGGCGACGCGGCCGCCCTCCGCGCCGCGGACGCCTTCTTCGCCTCGACGGCGCCCGGCGACGCACGGGACGGGCGACGCCCTCGCACTGCCGTTGCGTGACTCCACGATGGACGCCGCGTGGATGTCCACGATGATCCATCACATCGCCGACCTGGACGCGGCGGCCCGCGAGCTGCGCCGAGGCGACCGGCCCGGTCGTCGACCACCTCGACCTGCTGGTGCTGCGCTGAGTCAGGCCGGCAGGGTCGGGTCGCGGTGCCGCAGGTAGTCGTACAGCGCCGCCGAGGCGCGCAGCCGCCGCAGGCTCCGCCGGTGCAGCTCCTGCTCCCGCCGGGCCAGCTCCGCGTGGACCCGTTGGGCGCTGCCGGTCGTACGCATCTCGTCGAGCACGGCCGCGATGATGTCGAACGGGTACGCGCCCCGGCGCAGCAGCGCGACGACCTGCGCGGCACGCAGTTCGGCCTGGTCGTACACCCGGTAGCCGGTGCCGCGCTCGCGGGCCGGCCGGACCAGGCCGCGTTGCTCCCACAGCCGTAGCTGGGAGGTGCGGACCCCGACCAGGTCGGCGACCGCGCCGATGCGCACCCCGCGCCGCGGCGCCGGCAGGGCCGCCGGCGGGCTGGTCACCACGGTCTCGAACGCGCCGAGCACCCGCCGGATGTCCGCCCGCTCGCGGTCCAGCTCGGCGTGGCCCCCGTCGAGCGCCGCCAGCGCCGCCGCCAGGTCGCCCCGGTGCACGGCGGCCATGATCTCCCGGGTACGCGCCCAGCCGTGGCCCTCGGCCATCCGGCGGGCCACGGCCAGCGCCCGGAGGTGGTCGGCGGTGAAGATGCGGTAGCCGGCGGGGGTGCGTTCGACCGGTGGCAGCACGCCCAGGTCGACGTAGTTGCGGACCTGCTGGACGGAGATCCCGGCGGTCGCGGCGAGGTCCACGGCCCGCAGCCGGCCACTGCCCTTCCGCGCGGTCACCACCGGGCCACCGTACCGCCCACCCACCGGCCGGAATTCCGTGCCCGCCCGGCGATCGACGCCGCCTGGGGGGTGTACGGAAGGGCCCCTTCCCGTCCAAGACAGGAAGGGGCCCCGCACACCGGGCCGTCGGGCTCAGCGCGTGAGCCGGTACAGCTCCCCGCCCCGGGCGTAGTACATGACACCCGACGCGTCCATCGTCCACACGTCGCTGATGCCGGTGGCCAGCTTCTGGACCGAGAGCGTCGCGGGGTCCACGCACGCGACGGTGGTCCGGAAGTTGCCGCACACCGCGCCGTCCGGCGCGACCGCCAGGTGGTCGCTGCGCCAGACGTGGGAGACGTTCCAGTCGAACGGCTCCACCTCGACGGTCCGGACCACGCTCCGGCTCACCGGGTCGAACTCGAAGAGCGTGCCGGAGGTCGACCCCCAGATCCGGCCGTCCGGCGCCACGATCAGACGGGTGATCGCCTTGGCGCCCGGGATGGCGGTGCCCTCCCAGACCTTCGTCGCGGTCGCCGGGTCCCAGAGGAAGAGCTTCGCCTCCGTCTGGGTCGGCGCGATGCCGAGCCCACCCCAGATGCCGGTGCCACCCAGGATCAGGTTGCCGACGGTGGCCAGGGCGGTGACGCTCTGCTCCGGTACGACGTTGCGGTGCACCTCCTTCGCCCCGGTGGCCGGGTCGACGAGCGTCAGCGCCCCGCCGAGCTGGCCGTACTCGGGGATGGTGCCGAAGGCGATCCGGTTGCCGACCCCCGTGATGGCGAACGGCCGGTCCTGGTGTTCGGTGCGGAGCGTCGCGAACTGCCGCGGGTTGGTGCCCCGCACGACGGGCTTGGTCGGGTCGAGTTCGAGCAGGTTCGCGCCCGGGTACACGCCGGCGTAGATCTTGCCCTGGTAGGAGAGCAGGCCCTCGGCCTGCCCGAGCGCCCCGGCGTTCTCGCTGAAGGCGCCGGTCGCCGGGTCGAAGGAGGTGATGCCGCCGCTCGGGTAGGCGCTGGACCAGATCTTGCCGTCCGGGCCGGCCTCCACCGTCTGCAGCTGGGCGGGCAGACCCTTGACCCCGGCGGAGACGACCTTCTTGGCGCCGGTCTGCGGGTTGTAGTAGGACAGGTTGCCGCTCAGGCTGATGGTGACGAGCGTCCTGCCGGGCCACGCCGGGTCGTCCAGGTGCGCCCAGCCGAATCCCCGGGCGGTGCCGAACCCGGTGAAGCCGGTCGGGGTGAGCGTCCGGGTGTCGAGGTTGTAGGCCATCAGTCGGCCGGCCGACGAGCCGAAGTAGACGTTCTTCTTCGCGTCCGGCGGGGAGAAGTTGAGGCCCGCGGCGGTACCGAGTTCGCCGATCCACCGGCCGGCCTTCAGGTCGTGGACGAGCACCTGGTTGCTGTTGGCGAGCCGGGCGAAGAGCGTCTGCTGGTGGACGTCGAGGTCGTAGACGAACTGCTCGCTGCGGTACTGCTCGGGCAGCGGGATCTCCCGCCGCTCACCGGAGTCGACGTCGACCTCGACGAGCCGGGCCACCGTGCCCAGGCCGACGTAGATCTTGCCGTTGGCGACGCCGATGCTGCGCGCGTACTGCTCGCCCGGCCAGATCTGCCCGTAGTCGCGGACGGCACCCGTGCGGTGGTCGAACGAGTAGACCTTGCCGGTGGGGAAGGTGCCGACGAAGACCCGCTCCCCGTCGTTGGCCAGGCGCCACGTCGTCGTCTCCCCCGGCACCGGCGAGCCGAGGTCCTCCACGTGGTCCGCGCCGGGCCGGTAGCGGAACAGCTTGCTGTCGGCTCCGATGTACGCGGTGCCGTCCGGGGTGACGGTGCCGCCCCACGAACCGCCGGCGCCGGGCAGCGGCAGGGTCCGGACCACGGTCGCGGTGCGGGTGTCGATGACGTTGAGCGCGCCGGTGGTCCCGCGCGCCACGGCGTACGCGTAGTCGCCCGCGGACGTGGAGCCGAAGGTCGCACCGTAGATGGCCAGGTTGTGGTGCGGCACGCCGACCAGGGTCTCGGTCGGCGTGGCGGCCACGGCCGGGGTACCCGACACGGCGGTGGCGGCGACGAGGGTCGCCACGATGGCGACCGACGCCAGGCGGCGACGCTGCTGGAGAGGCATAGGCATCCCTTCTTCAATTTCGGCCATCACCGTAAATCTCGGCACATCGAAGGTCAACCACGGATCGCAGCGAATTCGTGCATCGCAGCAGACCTCGCCGGCGGGCTTCCACTCAGAACGACGGTTACGGCCCGTCCGTTATCCATCGGCGCCGGGTTGACGTGCCGCGTCCCACGTGGACCGCACCCTCCGGACGCCAGCGCCACCCCCGCTTACACGTTATTTGAGACTTCCCCTACCTCTCTGGGCGCGAGAGGCAGGCCAACGCGGCAGAACCCTCCACATGGAAGTTAATGAGACGATCGAAGGAAGCCGTCCCCCGAAGACACGACCCGGGCGGAACCCCGCCCACGATCTCGCGAAGGGTTCGCATGCAGCAGCCAGCACGGTCCGCCGCCGACAGCCACGACATGATCGAGGTACGCGGAGCGCGGGAGAACAACCTCGCGGCCGTCTCCGTCGACATCCCCAAACGCCGGCTGACCGTCTTCACCGGCGTCTCCGGGTCGGGGAAGTCATCCCTGGTCTTCGGGACCATCGCCGCCGAGTCGCAACGCCTGATCAACGAGACCTACAGTGCCTTCCTCCAGTCGTTCATGCCGAGCCTGAGCCGGCCCGACGTCGACTCGCTGCGCAACCTGACCCCGGCCATCGTGGTCGACCAGGAGCGGATGGGCGCCAACTCCCGCTCCACGGTCGGCACCGCCACCGACGCGTACACGATGCTGCGGATCGTGTTCAGCCGGCTCGGCACCCCGCACGTCGGCGGCGCCGGGGCGTTCAGCTTCAACCTGGCCGAGGGGATGTGCCCGACCTGCGAGGGCCTCGGCCGGGTCTCCGACCTCGACGTCAACGAGATGGTCGACGTCGAGCGCTCCCTCAACGACGGCGCGGTCACGGTGCCCAACTTCGCCGTCGACTCCTGGTACTGGCAGACCATCGTCAACTCCGGCCTGTTCGACCCCGACGTCAAGCTCCAGGACTACACGCCCCAGCAGTGGGAGGACTTCCTCCACAAGCCGGCCACCAAGATCAAGGTGGGCAGCAACAACTGGACGTACGAGGGCCTGGCGGTCAAGGTCCGCCGGCTCTACCTGGCCAAGGACCGCGAGTCGATGCAGCCGCACATCCGCGCGTTCGTCGACCGGGCGGTCACCTTCACCACCTGCGCCGCCTGCCGGGGCGCCCGGCTCAACGAGGCGGCGCTCTCCTCCCGCATCGCCGGGCGCAACATCGCCGAATGCTCGGCGATGCAGATCAGCGACCTGGCCGGGTTCGTCCGCGGCATCGACGACCCGTCGGTCGCCCCGCTGGTCGGCAACCTGCGTGAGCTGCTCGACTCGCTGGTGGAGATCGGCCTCGGCTACCTCAGCCTCGACCGCGAATCCGCCACCCTCTCCGGCGGCGAGGCGCAGCGGGTGAAGATGGTCCGGCACCTCGGCTCCAGCCTCTCCGACGTCACGTACGTCTTCGACGAGCCGACCGTGGGCCTGCACCCGCACGACATCGCCCGGATGAACGGCCTCCTGCTGCGCCTGCGCGACAAGGGCAACACGGTGCTGGTCGTCGAGCACAAGCCGGAGACCATCGCGATCGCCGACCACGTGGTCGACCTCGGTCCGGGGGCGGGCGCCGCCGGCGGGCGGGTCTGCTACACCGGGGACGTGCCGGGCCTGCGCCGCTCCGACACCCTCACCGGCCGCCACCTCGACCACCGGGTCCGCCTCCGCGAGCACGTACGCCATCCCTCCGGCCACCTGTCGATCCGCGGCGCCGACCTGCACAACCTGCGGGACGTCAGCGTCGACATCCCGCTCGGGGTACTGACGGTGGTCACCGGCGTGGCTGGCTCCGGCAAGAGCTCACTGATCCACGGCTCGCTGCACCGCCGCGACGGCGTGGTGGTCGTCGACCAGACCTCGATCCGGGGTTCCCGGCGCAGCAACCCGGCCACCTACACGGGCCTGCTGGACCCGATCCGGACGGCCTTCGCCAAGGCCAACGGGGTCAAGGCGGCCCTGTTCAGCGCCAACTCCGAGGGCGCCTGTCCCACCTGCAAGGGCATCGGCCTGGTCTACACCGACCTGGCGATGATGGCCGGCGTCGCCTCCGTCTGCGAGCAGTGCGACGGACGACGCTTCACCGACGAGGTGCTCACCTACCGGCTGCGCGGGAAGAACATCAGCGAGGTGCTCGCCATGTCGGCCACGGAGGCCCGGGACTTCTTCCCCAGCGGCCCGGCCCGGGTGATCCTCGACCGGCTGGTCGACGTCGGGCTCAGCTACCTCACCCTGGGGCAGCCGCTCAACACCCTCTCCGGCGGCGAGCGGCAGCGGCTCAAGCTGGCCATCCACATGGCCGACAGCGCGAGCACCTACGTACTGGACGAGCCGACCACCGGCCTGCACCTCGCCGACGTGGACCAGTTGCTCGCGCTGCTGGACCGGCTCGTCGACGCCGGCAACACGGTCATCGTCATCGAGCACCACCAGGCGGTCATGGCGCACGCCGACTGGCTGATCGACCTCGGGCCCGGGGCGGGGCACGACGGCGGCCGGATCGTGTTCACCGGCACCCCGGCCGATCTGGTCGCCCACGGCGACACCCTGACCGCCCGCCATCTGCGCGAGTACGTCGACCGCTGAGAAAGCGGCGCGCCCTGGTCCCGGTGCCGCAGACCCGGGACCAGGGCAGCCACGCGGCACGGAACGCTCAGCGGCCGGGCACCGGGACGGCCCGGGCGGACGGGGCCGCCAGCCGGCGCACCCAGCGCCGCAGCGGCGACACCGAGGCGGCGACAGGGGTGAACAGCCCGACGGTGATCAGCAGGGTGTCGAGGAAGAGCGTGGCGAGCACGACGAGCACGGCCAGCGACGCGACCGTGCGGGCGATCGTCGGCACCCGGCGCGCGGCCGCGCGGTGCACACCGTGGTAGCGGACAAGGGTGCGGGGTGGGGCCATGGTGCTGGTACCTGCCTCAAGTTCGGACGAGGTGCCCCTCATACCCAACGTGAGCTGGACAAACCTCGCCGATGACACGAACCACAACCAGGTGGCCGGGCCACGCGTGCCACGATCGCGCCGGATCAGGCGAGGCGGCGCAGCCAGCGACGCTGCCAGGGGGTCTCCACGGCCCGTGGGCGGTAGGCGGCGCGCACCCAGTCCACGGCCCGCTCCGGCGGCAGCCCGTCCAGGATCGCCAACCCGGCCAGCGCCGTGCCCGTGCGTCCGGTGCCGCCCTTGCAGGCCACCTCCACCCGCTCGCCATCGCGGGCCCGACGCAGCGCCTCCGTCAACGCGTCGACCGCGTCCGCCCGGTCCACCGGGACCCAGAAGTCCGGCCACCGGATCCGCCGGTGCGGCCACGCCGGCACCGGCCCAGGTGCCAGCAACAGCGCGAAGTCGGCGGGCGAGGCCACGTCGGCGACGCGGCGCCCGCGCACGGCCGCCCCACTCGGCAGTACGACCACACCCGGCTGGTCACGCCACTCCCGCTGCACATCCACCGACCCATTCTGCCTCCACCGCGCCCATTCCCCCGCCCCGCCTCGCAGCACGCGAGGTCGTGGCGGCGTCGACCCACAGGGGTCCGCCACCGTCGCCCGCAGGGGTCCGCCACCGTCGCCCCACGGGGACGGATGCGGTCACGAGACAGCACCGCCCCCGGGCCGGATCGGCACGGGGGCGGCGCTGGGCGTCGGTGTGCAGGTCGCCTCTCGGCGCGTGGCGCGACGCGGCTCCAGCCGAACGGTATTCCGCGAAGGCAATTCAGGTGAGGCCCGGGGACACTGGGCACACCGACACCTCATTGAACCAGCCGGCGGCCGTCGGTGTTCCCGCACCAGCCGCCTTTTCCCGGCCGGCCGACTGTCGGCTGGTGGAGATGTGCCGCTGGCCGGCACCCGTCACGGGCGCCGGCCAGCGATCCCCCTTGTGGTGAGTGAATGTCTGTGTCAGCTGTTCCAGTGTTCGGCGACGAGGTCGGCGGCCTGCTGCTCCCACTGGGCGTAGTGGTCGGGGTACGCCGACACCTGCACGGTCTGCGCGGCCTCGGTCAGCGGCATGTCCTGCCACCCGTCGACCTGCTTCAGACCCTTCAGGAACGCCGTGGTCGAGTACTCCGGGTCGGTGATCTGCTCCACCGTGCCCCAACCGCTCGACGGGCGCTGCTGGAACAGGCCCAGCGAGTCGTGGTCGTTGCGGTCACCCAGATGACCCAGGTTCTCCAGCTTCGACTCCTGCAACGCCGTCGCGATCGACACCACCGCGGCCCGCTCGTCCATCCCGGCCTTCTTCGTCGCCGCAATGATCGCCTTCACGTTACCGACCTGCTCGTCCGACAGGTCGATGCGCGACTGCGCGCCCTGCACACCATGCGGGATCAGCTTCGCGGTGTCCACGGCCGGCTTGTCCGCCTGCACCGCCACGGCGGTGACCGGCGTCGCCGCCACGGGGGTGGTGTCGGCGTGGTTCAGCGGACCAGCAGCCAGACCACCAGCAACAGCCAGACCAGCAATACCCAGAACGCTCTTACGCATGATCGTGTTCATCAGACGCTCCATTCGGGGGTTGGCACCACACGCCGAAGGGGGGTTCAGCGAGGGTGCAAGCACCGTCCGGCGCTCAAGAAATCGGGGGATCCGGCGCGTCACGCGCCGGGAAGAATCAGACCGGCCATCTGGAGACCGGGAGCGGCCCGCGTCGCGGGGCGGGGAGTCGCCCTCGCCGGGCCGGGACCATGTGTAACGACCGGCGGCCCACCATCATTCCGGGGGCCCGCACGCCAGCCCGCCGGGGGGCGGGGGTCTTGCTCGGCCGTACGCAGGGTGTAACGACCCCGGCCCGGCCACGATTCCGCCCCCACGATGCCCCCGGTCACACCCCGAACCGGACCCACGGGACACTGCCACCCGACCCCTGTCGAGCTGCCCTCACAGATGGGGCACAACCGGATCCCACGGGATGCCGTCGCTCGGCCACTGTCGAGCTGCCCTCACAGATGGGGCACAAGTGCCCCGGGCAGGCGATCGAGCCTGGTGTGACGGGGTGGTCCCACAGATGGGGCAGCTCGACAGCGCCCACCGCACCCACCCACCGGCCCGGTCAAGAGCGGGCCGACGGGCCGCGACCTCGCGGTCGACACCTCGCCAACGCATCGCCCGTCGCCTCCCGACGGGCGTCCCGACGGGCCTCCCCCAACGGCCGATGCCGGACAACGGACAGCCAGGCACGGACGACGCGCGACCACCGACGGGGTGTGGCCCGCCGTGCCCGGCGCAGGGATCAAGCCTGACCGCCCGGAGCCGGGCACGGCG
>NZ_JBIDBG010000026.1:44080-56395 GCF_043202855.1 Micromonospora sp. NPDC048063
CCGGCCGGGCCGCGGGCGCCCCCCCCGCGGGGGGGGGCCCCCCGGGCCGCGGCCCCGGCCCCCCCCCCCCCCCCCCGGCGCGGGCCCGGGCGGGCCACACCCCCACCACGACGCAGAGCGACGCACGGCAAGCACACGCACAGAAGAGGCCAGGACCCGAACCTCAACCAGGAGGAGGCTCGACCCGATCCCGAACCTTGGCCGCACACGAGCCGAGCACCGTTGCCGCGTCCAGTCCGAGGCTCTCGATGGCGACCAGCGCGGTGAACGCCACGTCCGCCAGTTCCGCCGCCACGTCGTCCCGCGTGTGGGTGACACCCTTGCGCGGATTCTGGCCGAGCAGACCGATCCAGGCACCCGCCGCCTCCCCCGCCTCCTCGGTGAGCTTGAGGATCCGGCAGGTCATTTCGGCCTGTCCCGTGCCGTTTGCGGCGTCCAGCCAGCCGCGCGAGGCCCGGACCGCGGCCCAGATCGAGTCGTCCACGGCGAATAGTGAACCGGACGAAGGTCACGGTCCGTATCCCGGGACGGTTGGCGGGTACGCGGACGCCGGATGGTAGCAACGTGGCTACCAGCAAGTAGTGAAGGGACGTGTCGGTATGCCAGAGTCCGTGGAGACGGTGTTCGCCAGTGTGGTCGCCCGCAATCCGGGAGAGCCGGAGTTCCACCAGGCGGTGCGCGAGGTGCTGGAGAGCATCGGTCCGGCCCTGGCCCGGCACCCCGAGTACACCGAGGCGAGGATCATCGAGCGGATCTGCGAGCCGGAGCGGCAGGTCATCTTCCGGGTGCCGTGGGAGGACGACCACGGCCGGGTCCGGGTGAACCGGGGATTCCGGGTGGAGTTCAACAGCGCGCTCGGCCCGTTCAAGGGCGGGCTGCGTTTCCACCCGTCGGTGTACCTCGGGATCGTGAAGTTCCTCGGCTTCGAGCAGATCTTCAAGAACGCGCTGACCGGGCTGCCGATCGGCGGCGGCAAGGGCGGCGCGGACTTCGACCCGAAGGGGCGCTCGGACCGCGAGGTGATGCGGTTCTGCCAGAGTTTCATGACCGAGCTGTACCGGCACATCGGCGCGGAGACCGACGTGCCGGCCGGGGACATCGGCGTGGGCGGCCGGGAGATCGGTTACCTGTTCGGCCAGTACAAGCGGATCACCAACCGGTACGAGTCGGGCGTGCTCACCGGCAAGGGCCTGGCGTACGGGGGCGCGCAGGTGCGCCGGGAGGCGACCGGCTACGGGGCGGTGTTCTTCGCCGAGGAAATGCTGCGGCAGGCCGGGGACGGTCTGGAGGGCAAGCGGGTGGTGGTGTCCGGCTCCGGCAACGTGGCGATCTACGCGATCGAGAAGGTGCACCAGCTCGGCGGGAAGGTCGTCGCCTGCTCGGACTCGTCCGGCTATGTGCTCGACGAGAAGGGCATCGACCTGGAACTGCTGCGGGAGTTGAAGGAACAGCGCCGGGCCCGGCTGGACGACTACGCGCGGCACGTGCCGCACGCGGTGGCGGTCTCCGGTCGTACCGTCTGGGAGGTGCCCTGCCAGTTGGCGCTGCCGTGCGCGACGCAGAACGAGATCGGCGGCGCGGAGGCCGCGGCGCTCGTGGCCGGCGGCTGCGTCGCGGTGGTGGAAGGCGCGAACATGCCCACCACGCCGGAGGCGGTGCGGATCCTGGGCCGGGCCGGGGTGCGGTTCGCGCCGGGCAAGGCGGCCAACGCCGGCGGGGTGGCGGTCAGCGCGCTGGAGATGCAGCAGAACGCCAGCCGGGACTCGTGGACCTTCGCGGAGTCGGAGCATCGGCTACGGGGGATCATGCGGGACATCCACGACCGCTGCTGGGCCACCGCCGACGAGTACGGCCTGCCCGGCGACTACGTGGCCGGGGCGAACATCGACGGGTTCCGCCGGGTGGCGGAGGCGATGCTGGCGCACGGCCTGATCTGACTTCTGAGGCTGGCCTGGTCCGGCGTCAGCGGGCTCGACGCCGGCTGGTCCCGCTGGTCGATCTGCTCGTGCGGGCGGTCAGCGGTGGGCCACCGACGGACCCGGCCAGGTGGAAGCCGGGCCGGAGTCCGCGCCGGTGCCCCCGCCCCGCACCGTCGAGGCCGCTTCGAGGTGCACCGGCAGGTGCCGTTCGGCCTGCTCGACGAAGAGCGCCACCTCGTACGCCATGTCGCCGACCTCCGCGTCACCGCCGATCAGGACGGTGAGGATCGCCCCGTTCCGGGTGGTGGCGGTGAACAGGAACGCCCGGGACATCTGCACGACGACCTGACGCAGCGCCCCACCGACGCACACCCGGGCCGCGGCCAGGCCGAAGGCCTCCAGTCCCCCGACCACACTGGACAGTCGCCCGGCGAGCTCGTCGTCGACTCCGCGGGAGACGCCGAGCGGCAGCCCGTCCGGGGACAGCACCACCGCGAAATCGGCCCCCGGCACCCGGTCGACCAGGTCGTTCAGCGCGCCACTCAGGCTGCCGACGCTGACCACGGAAGGCGTCATCTGTCGTCTCCTTGCTCTCGTGACCGGGACCTCGACGGCGTCCGTTCCGGCCAGGGCTGCCGAGCCGCGCCGTCCGACCGGTCGGCGAGGATCGTCCGCAGCAGGGACAGCAGCTCGGCCCGGTTGGCGCAGTTGAGCCGGGACCGCATCCGCGCCACGTGGTGCTCCACGGTCTTCGCGGAGATGAACAGCCGGTCACCGATCTCGCGGTAGGTCGATCCGGCGAGCACCAGCTCGGCCACCTCCCACTCCCGGTCGCTGAGACGGTGCCGTGCGGGACTCGCGGCGGCGTCGGCTAGACCGCCCGGAGGGCGCTGCCCGCCCTTGGCCCCGGCCGGGCGTCCCTGCAGCATCCGGGCGCAGTCCAGCAGGGTGGTCATCGCCCGTCGGTCCGAGGTGCGGATGGCGGCCTGGCCGGCGAGCCGAGCGCCGTCCCAGCACAGCCCGGCGTCGTGCAGCCCCCGGGCGGCGGCCTCCACCCGGACCGGGTCGACCGTCCCGCGCAACACCTCCACCCAGCAGGCAGCGGCTGCGGCGACCACCGTGGCGTACCGGTTGTGGTCCGCCGCGCCGAGCAGGGCGGCCACGTGGTCGTCGGCCGTCGTCGGGCGCTCGGCGAGGATCGCCGCGTGCAGGCCACTCCAGTGCAGGGGCACGGTCCACAGCGGCGGGTCGCCGAGCCGGGCCAGCAACTGCCGCGCCTGGCGCAGGTACGGCTCCAGCCGGCTCAGGTGGCCCAGGCGGGCCCCGGCGATGGCCAACTCGCCGAGCGGCAGCAGCGTGAACAGGTCGACCGGGTGGCGGACCAGCGCCTCCAGGGCGGCATCCCAGCCACGCTGGAGCGCGCCGAGGTCACTGTTGCGCCGGGCGATCCCCATCTCCATCGCCCTGGCGAGGAGCAGGTCGCGCGATTCCAGCGGCCGGCCGCCGGCGGTCACCGTGGCGAGGTGGTCGGCCGCGAGGCCGGTCCGTCCTCGGACCATCGCGATCCAGGCCTGCAGCAACCGGTGCCGCCGGGCCAACAGCGGACCGCCGATGCCGCTGGTCACTGCCCGGTCGAGCACGCCCTCGGCGATGTCCAGTTCGCCGCAGTGCATCGCCGTCAACGCCGCGAGCGCGGCCGGGCTGTCCGGCAGGAGCACCGCCCGGCCTGCCGGCTCCAGCAGCGCCGCTGCCTGCACGAGGGTGGACAGCGCGGTGGTGGGTGGTCCGGCGACGCTGTCCCGAATTCCGTCGGCCATCAGCCGGGCGGCACTGTGGTGCAGGGTGGGCGGTCCACCGGCACGGTCGTCCGCCGGCGGATCCGCTCCGTCGACCTGTTGGCCGACGGCGAGTGCGCCGAGGGCGGCGAACGCCTCCGCGGTGGCGCCGCCCGCCCAGCGGTACAGTTCCACGCTGCGAGCGCCCTGGCCACGGTGTGCGAGCGCGGTCGCGGCGACCACCGCCGCCTCCACCTGCTCGGCTGCGGGGGCCGCGGCGAGCAGCCGGTCCGCCAGCCGCAGGGCGAGGTCGAGGTCACCGGCGAGCGCCGCGGCGACCGCCTGCCGGACGGCGGCGGGCCGCCCGGCGGCCGTGGCCGCGGCGAAGAGTTCCGCCGCGACCGCGGGCTCGCCGGCCAGTGCCTCCTCGGCGGCGGCCTCGAGCGTCGGTGCCGGGCACTCGCCGGCCACTCCGGCGGCGAGCAGCGAGCGGACCAGCGGGAGCACCGGCCCGCCCCGGGTCAGCTGCAGTTGGGTGAGCCGGAGCCAGACCGCGGTGCGCTCGGTGACCGGGCTCAGCGCGGTCACCGCCCGCCGCACGATCGGCGCGAGCCGGCCGTCCGCGCCGAGCAGCCCGGCCGCCCGGGTCGCGCCGATCAGCTCGTCCACCTCGACCGGCTCCCGGTCGAGCAGCGCGCCGAGCAGGTCCACCGGCAGCGGTACGCCGGCCGCGACGGCGAGCAGCAGCCGCCGGACGTCGGGAGCCAGGTCCTCCAGATCCGGCCCGAACTCGAGGATGACCTGTCGGGACGGCTCCGCGGGAACGCCCGGTGGCCCCTCCTGACCGCGCAGCCCGCGGACCAGCCGCTCGACGTAGCGGGGCACACCGCCGGTCTGCCCGTGCACGAAGTCGACCAGGTCGGGCTGTCGGCCGAGCTCCGGCGCGCAGGCGAGGTAGGCGGCGGTCTGCTCTCTGGTGAACGGGGTGAGCAGGACCAGGTGCCCGTCCCGTCGCAGCGCGGCGGCCAGCTCGACCAGCGCCGCCGGCCGGGGCCACGGTCGGTAGCCGACGACCAGGCGGTGCCGGCGGGCGGTCACCAGGTGGCGCAGCGTCCGAAGCCGGGCGTCGTCCAGCAGTTGCGCGTCGTCGACCAGGAGCACCGTGTCCGGGTCGACCGTGTCGGTCTGGTCGGGCGCGCTCTCCAGCACGGTGCACCCGGCCCGCCGGTAGACCGCGGCCAGTTCCTGGAGGTAGGCGCTGCGGCCGTGGCCGCCGGGGCCCGTCACGCCGAGCACCAGCGGCGACGCCGGAGCGGCCGCCACCGAGTCGAGCAGGCCCTGCGGCCGTGGGTCCAGCACCAGCCGGTGCCCGGCGACGCCGCTCATGGTCATGCTGGTCATCCTCTGCCGCCCCGCCTGCGGGCCAACGCCAGGCGGGACGCCTTCGGCAGTTCCAGCGGGGCGAACCGGACCGGTGGGCGCGGTGGTGGTTCGCTCCCGACCCCATTGCGATGATCGGGTCGGTGCCGCGGCGCGCCGGCCGGCGCGCCGACGCGGCCGGCGGTGCCGACCGGGGCCGGTCGGTCGTCCCGCCCCTCGCGCCGGGGGCGCGGCGACACCATCTGGCAGGCGGCGAGGGCCGCGCCCGTCGCGGCGGTCAGCTGCGGATCGGGCTCCATCTCGACCGGTATCGGAAGGGCCGCGGCGAGCAGCTCGGCGACCAGCGGGATCCGGGTGGACCCGCCGGCGAGCAGGACGCCGTCGAGCTGCGCCGGTGCCAGCCCACCGGAGTGTACGGTCCGCAGCAGCAGGTCGATCGTCGCCTGCACCGCCGGGCGGATCATGTCTTCGAACTGCACCCGGCTCACCGGCACGCGGGCCGGCCCGCTCGGCAGTGTCAGGAGCACGTCGGTCTGCGTGCCGACGGTCAGCTCACGCTTGGCCCGCTCGCACCCGGGCAGCAGCCCGCGCAGCGTGTCGTGCGCCTGCCGGGGTGCGGTGCCGCCGAGGTCACCGGTGAGTGCGGTCCGCACGTGCTCGGCGAGCGCCTCGTCGAAGTCGGCACCGCCGATCCACTCGAGCCCCTGCGGGAAGCCGAAGGTCTCGTACGTGCCGCGTGGGGTGCGGCGGACGAGGGCCGCCTCGAAGGTGTTGCCGCCCAGGGCGTAGACGACGGCGGCACTGCCCGGGAAGCCCCGTGCCGCGTGGCTCTCGGCCACCGTGACAGTACGCGGAAGCAGCGTCACGTGGCCCAGGCCGAACTCCCGCAGGGCGGCGTGCAACAGCTCGCGCCGATGCCGGCCCCAGCCCGCCGGGTGGCTGAGCACGACGGCCTGGGCGGGCTCACCCTCGCGGTCGCGCACGCGTTCGACAACCCACGACGTCAGCACCGCGGTCAGCGTCTGCGGTGGGCACGCCTCGCCGGCGAGCATCAGGGGCACGTCGTCGCCGACCCGCCGCACGAAGCCCCGGGCCGTCCGGGCCCCGTCGTCGATGCCGGGCTCGCCGACCGTGAGGCTGCCGTCCCGGGCGAGGTGCAGCACCGACGGCACGATCACCGACCCCGCGTCCAGCGGGACCCCCTCGGGGCGGTTCCAGGTCGCGCCCTGTCGCCGGGCAACGGTGGCTGCGGTGTTGGTGCTTCCGATGTCTATTCCCAGGACGTACGGCATGCGCTTTCTTCCCTCACCGCGAGTCGGCCGGTCGGGGCGACGGCGTCCACACCGCGCGGCGACCACCCCCGGCAAACCCCGCGGGCTCCTACGTTCGTACCAGAGATCACTCCGGCATCAGGACCCTAAATCAGGCCGGGTCGGGACCCCCATTCCCCCTAACGTACGAGGGTGCGCGTGCCCTAATCCGGCGGGGCGGGTCGGGGGCTCGTCCCCGATGACGGCGCCGGTCACCGGCAATAGCGTCACTGTCGACGATCAACGGTCGCCGACGCACATCGAGGAGATCCCGCACATGACCCTGCACGACTTCGTGCTCAATCTGCTCACCGACGCCGACGCCAAGGCGGCGTTCGACCTCGACCCGGAGGGCGCGCTGCAGGCCGCGGGCCTCACCGACATCACCCCCGCCGACGTGCAGGACGTCGTCCCGCTGGTGGTCGACTACGCCCCGACCCAGGGGCTCGCCCCGGTGGCTCCGGTGACCGGTCAGCTCGGAGCCGACCCGCTCGTGGCAGACGTCACCGGCGCCGTCAGTCAGCTGCAGACGGCGACGCCGGAGCTCAGCATCGGCGGCCACAGCGGCCTGGACGTCAAGGCCGGTGTGCTCGGCGCCATCACCGTCGACCCGGCGGCCGTCGGCGTCACGGCCACCGTGCTGCCCGGGATCGGCCTGGGTGTCGGGCACAGCGGTCTCGACACCAACCTCGTCGGGGTGCACGACCTGGCGCACACCCTCGACGCCGACGTGGTCGGCGCGGTGGACACCACGGCCGACCCGGTGGTCGGGGATCTGGCCGGCACGGTCGGCAACCCGGGCAGCGTGCTCGACGCCACCGACCACGGCCTGCTCGGCACCCCGGACGGCCTGCTCGGGGGCGCGCTGTCCGGCACCGAGGGCCACGTCGGCGGGATCGTCGGCTCGCTGGGTGGCGACGACGCGCTGGGCGGGCTCGGTCTGGGCGACGGCGGCACCGGCCTGGTCCCGCCGGTCGACGTGCCGTCGACTGTGGGCGGCGTGACGGGCCAGGTGGACGGCGCCCTCGGCGGCGTCACCGGCGCGGTCGGCGGCGTGACCGGTGACGTCACCGGCGGTGTGAGCGGCAAGGCCGAGGTCCACGGCGAGGTCTCCGCCTCCTCCGGCGGCGGGCTGCTGGGTCTCGGCGACGGTCTGCTCTGACCGTTCCGGACGACGGCGAGAAAAGCCGGATCGCGGACGGCGATCCGGCTTTCTCCGCATCCCTCTTGATATTTGAGCCGAAATCCGCACACTTGGTGCGGTGATGGCGGGGATCTGGTTGGACGTGCTCGACGGGATCGCCCGCACGTGCCGCGAACACGGACGGGGCGACCTGCTCCAAGCCGTCCGCGACAAGCGCGTCCAACTGCTCGACCCGACCCTGCGCGTCCTGGTCGTCGGTGAGCCGAACCAGGGCAAGAGCCAGTTGGTCAACGCGATCGTCAACGCTCCGGTCTGCCCGGTCGGGGACGGTCCCACCACTGTGCTGCCGACGGTCGTGCGCCACGGCGAGGTCGCCTCGGCGGCGGTGGTCCACACGCCGCCCGCGGCGGGCCCGGTCGATGCCGCCACCGTCGAGCGAACCGCGGTACCGGTGGACCGGATCGCGCCCGCGGTGGCCGGCACGCTCGGGCGCCGGCCCGGCGGCGGCCCCGCGCACGTCGAGATCGGACTGCCCCGCGCGCTGCTCGGCGCCGGACTGGTGCTGGTGGACACCGCCGGCAGCGACGAGGCGACCGCGATCGGTGGCGGCGCCCCGATCGCCGCCGTGAGTCGTGCGGACGCGGTGCTGCTGGTCTCCGATTCGACCCGGGAACTCTCCGTCGCCGAGATCAACATGCTGCTGCACATCACCCGGTCGCACCCGAACGTAGTGGTGGTGCAGACCAAGACCGACCTGGTGACGGATTGGCGTGCCGTCGCCGAGCGCAACCGGCGACACCTCGCCGAGGCAGGCGTACCGGCGGCGCTGATCCCGGTCTCGTCGGCGTTACGCCTGCGGGCGGCCGTCACCGACGACCGCGAGCTCAACGCCGAGTCGGGCTTCCCGGTGCTGATCGCCCGGCTCCAGCGGGACCTGGCCGGCAAGGCCGATCCACTGGCGCGCGCCTCGGTGGCGCTGACCGCTCGAACGGTGGTCGAACAGCTCGCCGCGCCGCTCCGCGCCGAGCTGGAGAGCCAGGAGGCGCAGCGGCAGTCCGGCCCGATCTCCCAGCTGCACGCGGCCCAGCGGGAGGTCGACGAGTTGCGCCGCTGCTCCACGCGCTGGCAGAACACCCTCAATGACGAGATGGGCGACCTGCTCTCCGACATCGAGTACGACCTGCGCGACCGGACCCGCCAGATCCTGCGAATGGTCGACGAGGCGTTCGACACGGCGGACCCACTCGTCGCCTGGGACACCTTCCAGGACTGGCTCGAACGCAGCCTGACCGAGGCGGCGAAGGCGAACCACGAGTGGCTGGTCCAGCGCTGCGACTGGGCCGCGCGCCGGGTGGCGGCCAACTTCGCCCGGTACGGCTACGACGTGCTGCCACCCTGGTCGGTGACCGTGCCGGAGGACATCGGCGACCGGCTGCCGGAGATGGAACGGCCGCACATCGACCGGTTCACCGCGAGCCAGAAGGTGATCACCGGCATGAAGGGCTCGTACGGGGGCCTGCTGATGTTCGGCCTTGCGCTCACGCTGGCCGGCATGCCGATGATCAACCCTGTCTCGATCGGCGCCGGCGCGCTGTTCGGCGGCAAGAGCATCCACGACGAGAGCAGACAGCTGCTCCGCCGCCGCCAGTCGACGGTCAAGACGGCGATCCAGCGCCACGTCGACGACTACTTCGTCCGCATGAACAAGGACTGCCGGGACACCGTCCGGCAGGTGCAGCGGATGCTCCGAGACCACTTCACCGCGCTGACCGAGGAGTTGCAGGAGGCCATCATCCAGTCGTTCCGCACCGCCAAGCAGGCTGCCGACACCGACCTGGCCGTCCGCGAGCAGCGCCAGCGCGAGATCCGACTGAAGATGACCCGGCTGGCCGCGCTCTACGACCAGGCCCAACAGTTGACCGGGGCGCGGACCGCCCCGGCGGGGCTGGGGTCCCCCGCATGACCGTCGGCCTGCGGCTCGACGAGGCGGTGTGGGGGCTACTGCAGCGCGCCCTGCAGCTCTACCGGGACAACCCCCGGGCCACCGCTGGTCTCCGCCACCAACTGGCGCGGTTGGAGCAGCCGCTGCGCATCGCGGTCGCCGGCCCCTGGCGTTCCGGGAAGTCCACCGTGCTGAACGCCATCATGGGCGAGGAGGTCGCGCCCGTCGGCGACGCGGACGGCACCGACGTCTTCACCTGGTACGAGGACGCGCCGCAACCACGCGCCCTCGCCTACTCGACCAGGCACCCGCCGCAGGAGCTGGCGATGGTCAAGTCGGCGACGGGGATGCGGGTGGACCTCGTCGGCTGGCGAGCCGGCGAGCTGCGCGACATCGTGGTGCGGTGGCCCACCCGGGCCCTGCGGCAGGTGACCCTCATCGACACGCCCGCGATCACCGGCGTGGACGAGCACGGCCGGGCGCCGGTGATGGACCGGGTGCTGCGCGACGCCGACGCGGTGTTGTACCTGACCCGGGACGGTCGCGGCACCGACCTGAGGGTCCTGGAGACCAGCCGGGAGAGCACCGTCGGCCAGGCGGCCCCGGTGAACGTCGTCCTGGTGCTGTCCCGGGCCGACGAGACCGGCGGCGGACGAATCGACGCCCTGATCACCGCCCGCCGACTCGCCCGCCGGCAGCACCGCGACCCCCGCGTGAACGCGCTCTGCGTGGACACGGTGGCGTGCAGCGGGCTGATCGGCCTGGCCGGCCGGGTGCTCAGCGAGTCGGACTTCGCGGTGCTCGCGCAGTTGGCCCGCGTGCCCCGCGAGGCCCTGGAGCCCCACCTGCTCTCGGCCGACCGCTTCGCCGGCGGCAAGCTACCCGTACCGCTGGACGCCGAGGTACGCGCCGCGCTGCTCGACCGGCTCGGCCTCTTCGGGGTCCGGCTCGCGACCACCCTGGTCCGTACCGGCTGCGACAACCGGGCCAAGCTGTCCGCCGAGCTCATCCGCCGCAGCGGCCTGACCGACCTGCGCGAGTCGGTGAACCGCCTCCTCATCGACCGGCGGGACGCGCTCAAGGCGCGCTCGGCGATGGTCGCCGTGGAGGCGCTGCTGCGAGCCGAACCCGAACCGGGCACCGATGAGCTGCTCACCATGCTGGAGCAGATCCTCGCCGGCGCGCACGAGTTCCAGGAGCTGCGACTGCTCGCGGCGTTGCGGAACACCCGGCTCGGATTCGACACCGGGTTGGCCGAGGAGGCACGGCGGCTGGTCGGCGGGGACGGCATCGGCCTGGCCGCCCGACTCGGCGTCGAACACGACGCGACCACGCAGCAGCTCTGGGATGTCGCCGCCGACGCGCAGTGGAGCTGGCGGAACCGGGCGGAGGACAGCTCGCTCCGGCTGACCCAGCGGCGGGGCGCACAGGTCGTCGTCCGCAGCTGCGAGGGGATCCTCGCCGAACTGGCCGAGGGCAGCCGCTGACGGTCGGATGCGAGGACGCCGCTGGCCGGTACCCCGCACAGGGGTACCGGCCAGCGGCGTCATGCACCTGTCGTCAGCTGTTCCAGTGTTCGGCGACGAGGTCGGCGGCCTGCTGCTCCCACTGGGCGTAGTGGTCCGGGTACGCCGACACCTGCACGGTCTGCGCGGCCTCGGTCAGGGGCATGTCCTGCCACCCGTCGACCTGCTTCAGGCCCTTCAGGAACGCCGTGGTCGAGTACTCGGGGTCGGTGATCTGCTCCACCGTGCCCCAACCGCTCGACGGGCGCTGCTGGAACAGGCCCTGCGAGTCGTGGTCGTTGCGGTCACCCAGATGACCCAGGTTCTCCAGCTTCGACTCCTGCAACGCCGTCGCGATCGACACCACCGCGGCCCGCTCGTCCATCCCGGCCTTCTTCGTCGCCGCGACGATCGCCTTGGCGTTGGCCACCTGCTCATCCGACAGGTCGATCCGCGACTGGGCGCCCTGCACACCATGCGGGATCAGCTTCGCCCTGTCCACACCCGGCTTGTCAGCCTGCACCGCGACCGGCGCCGCCTCGACCGGGGTGGTGTCGGCGTGGTGCAGCGGACCGGCGGCCAGACCACCGGCAACAGCCAGACCAGCAATACCCAGCACGCTCTTACGCATGATCGTGTTCATCAGATGCTCCATTCGGGGGTTGGCACCACAACCGCTGAGGGGGGCAGCGGGGGCGCAAGCACCGTCCGGCGCTCAAAGAACTCAAGGGGATCCGGCGTCACGCGCCGGAAGGAATCAGACCGGCCATGAAGGCCGGGAGTAGCCCGCGTCGCGGGGGCGAGGGGGTCGCCCTCCACCGGCCGGGACCATGTGTAACGACCGGCGGCCCACCAACATTCCGGGGGCCCGGAGCCTGCACGCCAGCCCGCCCGGGGCGGGGGTGGCCTTGCTCGGCCGTACGCAGGGTGTAACGACCCCGGCCCGGCCACGATTCCGCCCCGGCGATGCCCCCGGTCACACCCCGAACCGGACCCACGGGACGCTGCCACCTCAGCCCTGTCGAGCTGCCCTCACAGATGGGGCACACGTGCCGCCGCAGACGACCGAGCCTGATGTGACGGGTGGTTCCCACAGACGGGGCAGCTCGACAGCGCCACAGCACCCGACCCACCCGGACCTGCCGACTGCGAGTCGACGGGTCGGGTCGCCGCCCTCGCAGCCCACACCACGCCGACGCCTCACCAACGCCTCGCCGACGCCTCGCGACAGCCGTACCGGACAACCGGACATCCAGGCACGGACGGCGCGCGACCACCGACGGGGTGTGGCCCGCCGTGCCCGGCGCAGGGATCAAGCCTGACCGCCCGGAGCCGGGCAC
>NZ_JBIDBG010000027.1:0-47657 GCF_043202855.1 Micromonospora sp. NPDC048063
CTGGGAACGCCGCGACGACATCCACGAAGCCTTCCTCGGCCTCGCCACCTGCATCATCACGTACCGACACGTCACCCGGCTTTGTTAGGACCTCTTAAGACGGCCCTCAGCGCGGCGCGGCGGGCGCGGTTTCCCGCCCGCCCCGGCACGGACCTCCCGAGCAGGGCGTACGTGACACGCCACGGGCCGGACGTAACGATTTCCGGCCAGCCGACGCTTGCCGCCGCGTTCAGTGACACAGGCAAATTTAAGGTGCGGATAAGCCTGCCCTGAGGCGCCCGTTCCCCGGGTCGGGCACGCCGCCGCCCGGGCGGGCGGCAAAGTAGCACCAGGACGGGAGCGTGAGCCGCCGCCGCAGCGGGTATGCCGCCGAACCGCTGAACGCGTGAGGGGAAGGCACATGCTCAGCAAAGAGGATCAGCGCAGGTTCGAGCAGATCACCCGTCACCTCCGGGAGAGTGACCCGGCGTTCTTCGCCCGGCTCGACCACCGGGCCCGGGCCCGCCGGAGCCGGTGGCTGATGCTTCTGACCATCGTGCTGTGGGCCTCGCTCCCGGCGATGACCGTGCTGGCCGGCCGGCTGGCGGGGGCCATCTGCGCGGTGGTGCTGGTGGCCAACGCCGCACTCATGTGGCGGTTCCGCCGCCGCTGGCTGTGACCGGGCGACGACGGTCCCGGCGGGCCGGCGCGGCCGCGCCGGCCCGCCGGAGGCACCGCGCCGGGTGACACCGGCCGGCGATCCGCCGGAGGGGAAGGACGTCCTTACCGGCCGAGCAGCCGGTACGCCCGCCGCAGCCGTTCGACCAGGCCGGGCCCGCCGATGGCGGGAGCCGGCGCGCCGAGCTGCCGCAGCAGCAGGTCGGGCCCGGTCGCCAGGCTGGGCGGACGGTCGGGCAGCGGGACGGGCGGCAGCCAGAACCGGTCGACCGACTCGGCCAGCGGCGCCGGCGGCAGGCCGGCCAGGGCCCGCGCGGCCCCGACCGGCGGAGGGTCCACGGTGTCCCGCCGGTCGCCGGAGCCGGCCCGGTCGACAATGGACGGCCTGCCGCCGGCATCGCGGGGCCGCCCGGCGGACGGCCCGCCGCCGGCGGCATCGCGGGACTCCGGTGCGGACGGCGTGGCGCCGACACTGCGGCGCTCCGCGGTGGACGGCGCGGCGCCGACACTGCGGCGCTCCACGGTGGACGGCCCGCCGCCGGCATCGCCGCCGGGCCCGGTGGACGGGTTGGCCGGCGCATCGGCGACGGCGGTCCCGGCCCGCAGGGCGCGCAGCCGGTCGAGCAGCTCGGCCCGGCCCCGGCCCCGCCAGTGCAGCAGCTGGAACGGGTCGGCGTCGAACGCCTCGGCCAGCAGGTAGAAGGTGGCCGCGAGGTGCTTGCACGGCACGGCGAAGTCGGGGCAGCTGCACCGCTGGCGCAGCTCCGCCACCCCGGCCGGGAAGAGCGGGGCGCCGGCCGCCGCGAACAGCTCCTCCAGCTCCGGGGGCAGGTCGCCGGCGAGCAGCCGGGCGCTGAAGAACGCCTGGGCGGCCAGGTCCGCCTCGACGCGGGACCACAGCTCCGGCGGGAACGGGGTCAGCGCGATGCTCACCTCGTACGGCTGCGCGCGGGAGCCCTGCACCACGGCGCTGACGGTGCCCGGGGCGACGTGCAGGCGGACGACCTGGCCGGCCCGCGCGTACGCCCGGCCGCGGGTCAGCCGGGTGCCGAGGGCGAAGGACTCCAGCACCTCCAGGAAGCGCCGCGACCACCAGGACCGGCCGATGGCGCCCCGGGTGCTGCGCGCCTTCAGCCCGCCGTCGACCCGGCGCGGACGGCCGTAGTCGGCGAAGCGGCCGGTCGCCCCGCCGTCGCGTTCGGGCTGCCCGCTCACTCCACCACCGCCCCGGCGTCCAGGGTGAACAGCTCACGCAGCTGCGCGGTGGACAGCTCGGTCACCCACTGCTCGCCGGTGCCGACGACGGACGCGGCGAGGCTCCGCTTGTCGGCGATCAGCGCCGCCACCTTCTCCTCCACCGTGCCGGCGCAGACGAACTTGCGGACCTGCACCCGGCGCCGCTGGCCGATCCGGAAGGCCCGGTCGGTGGCCTGGTCCTCGACGGCCGGGTTCCACCACCGGTCGACGTGCACCACGTGGTTGGCCTCGGTGAGGGTGAGCCCGGTGCCGCCGGCCTTGAGCGACAGCACGAAGATCGCCGGCCCGGCCGGGGACTGGAACCGGGTGACCATCGCGTCCCGGTCGGCCTTGCCGACGCCGCCGTGCAGGAAGAGCACCTCCCGGCCGAACCGGGCCGACAGGTGGCCGCGCAGCATGCCGCCGAACTCGGCGTACTGGGTGAACAGCAGGGCGCGCTCCCCCGCCGCCAGGACCTCGTCCAGGATCTCCTCCAGCCGGGCCAGCTTGCCGGAGCGGCCGTCCAGCGCCGACCCGTCACGCAGCAGCTGGGCCGGGTGGTTGCAGACCTGCTTGAGCCGGGTCATGGTGGCCAGCACCAGCCCGCGCCGCTCGATGCCGTCGCTGGACTCGATCCGGGCCAGCATGTCGTCGACCACCGCCCGGTAGAGCGACGCCTGCTCGGCGGTGAGGTTGCAGAGCACCTCCATCTCCAGCTTCTCCGGCAGGTCGGAGATAATCGAGGAGTCGGTCTTGAGCCGGCGCAGCACGAACGGGCCGGTGATCCGGCGCAACCGCTCGGCCGCCTCGGCGTCGCCGTGCCGCTCGATCGGCTCCGCGTACGCCTTCTTGAAGGTCGCCGCCGGGCCCAGCAGGCCCGGGTTGGCGAACTGCATGATCGACCAGAGGTCGGCCAGCCGGTTCTCCACCGGCGTGCCGGTCACCGCGATCCGGTGCCGGGCGGGCAGCGCGCGGACCGCCTCGGCCTGCCGGGTGGCGGCGTTCTTGATCGCCTGGGCCTCGTCGACCACCACCCGGTGCCAGTCGATGCCGGCCAGGTCGACCGCGTCCCGGGCCGCCACCGAGTAGGTGGTGACGACCAGGTCCGCCTCGTGCACGGCCGTCGCGAACGCCGCCCCCCGCGCCCGTTCCGCGCCGTGGTGCACGTGTACGCGCAGCCCCGGCGTGAACCGGGACGCCTCCCGCTGCCAGTTGCCCACCAGCGACATCGGGCAGACCAGCAGCGTCGGGCCGGCCTCCGGCGGGTCCTGCGCGAGCAGGGCGAGCAGTTGCACCGTCTTGCCGAGCCCCATGTCGTCGGCGAGCACCCCGCCGAGCCCGAGCGACTGCAGGAACGCCAGCCAGGCCAGCCCCCGCCGCTGGTACGGCCGCAGCGTGCCGTGGAACCCGGGCGGCGGATCGAGCGGGGTGAGGCGCCGCTCCACCGCCCCGGCCAGCAGGTCGCCGAGCGCGCCGTCCGCGCTCACCTCCAGCACCGGCAGGGCGTCGGGCTGACCGCCGTCGGCCAGGCCCAGGCGGAGCAGGTCGGCCACGGTCAGCTCGCCGGAGGAACGGAGCAGCCGCAGGCCGGCCGCGAGGCGCTTCGGGTCCAGCTCCACCCACCGCCCGCGCAGCCGCACCAGCGGGGTCTTCAGCGCGGCCAGTGACGCCAACTCCTCGGCCGTCAGCGGCTGGTCGCCGAGGGCCACCTCCCAGCGGTAGTCGACCAGGGCGTCCAGCCCGACGCCGCCGCCCGCGGCGACGGTGCCCGGAGCGGTCCGGCTGCGGGCCTGCAACCGGGCGCCCAGCCGCGACGAGGGACGCCGCCACCAGGACGGCAACAGCACGGCGAAGCCGGCGGCGTGCAGCACCGGCGCGCCCTCGCGGAGGAACCGGTGCGCGCCCTCGACGTCCAGCTCCAGCGCCTCCGGCGTCGCGGTGCGCAGGGCGGTGTCCAGTTCGGGCCAGAGCCGGCTGGCCCGGCCCAGCTCGGCGAGCAGGGTCTCCTGCGGGTCGTCCCGCCGGCCGGCCAGCCCGGCGACGGTCTCCGGCGACCGCCAGACCTGCCCGGCGTCCACGTGCAGGCTCGGCTCGTCGGCCGCCTGGAGCCCGAACTCGACCCGCCACGTCCCGTTCGTCGCGACCGGTGCCGCCGGGTCGGCCAGCACCACGACGACCGGCTCGGCGATCTCGTCGGCGGGTGGCTCGACCAGGCGGAAGCTCGCCCGCACCGCGCCGCCGGCCGCGTCGCGCTGCCAGGCGGCCAGCTCGGCACGGAGGGTGTCCAGCGCGGCCGGCTCGGCGGCGAAGTCCCGGACCGGTCCGGAGAGGGCGGCCAGCCAGGCCGGCACGGCGCCGTTCGGGCGTACGCCCCGGGCCAGCGCGGTCTCCGCGAGAGCCGCCCGGACCGCGGCGTCCGTGAGCACGTCGAGCGCGTCGGCGACCAGCGCACCCGGCCCGTCGTCGATGCCCGGCCCGTCGTCGACGGTGGCGCGCCGGCGGCCGGACGCGTTGGCGGTGGCGCCCGGGCGGGCCGACGCGTCGGCGGTGGCGCGTGCGGCCGGCGGCAGGGCCAGCGCCAGCGCCCGCGCCCAGGCGGCGTCCGTCCCGGTCAGCAGGGGCCGCCACACCGCCCGGGCGGACACCCGCTGCCCGTCCACCGTGGACCAGTCGCCGCCCTGCGACGCGCGGCGGCGCGTGCCGTCGTGGCCGGGTTTCCCCGACCTGCCCGCCCCCTCGGGCCGCCCGGTCGGCGCGGGGACGCCGTCGGTGGAGACCGCCGGCGCCGGGGCGGCGAGGCCGGGCAGGACCCGGCCCCGGGCCGCCAACTCGACCGCGAAGTCGGCCAGCTCGGCGAGGTGGCGCAGGGTCGCGCCGGGCACGACGGCCAGCCCGTCGAGCCCGCGCAGCAGGGCCAGGGCGGCGTCCGGGGCGTACCGGAGGACCGGAACACGCCACCCGGCGAGGGTGACCGGCCCACGGACCGGCTCCGCGACGGCGGTGCGGACCAGCTCCGGCGAGTCCAGCGGCGAGCCCGCCCGGGTGGGGAGGGTGAGCAGCGCTGTGCCGAGGTCGGCCGGATCGGCCGCCTCGGCCAGCGCGGCGGCCAGCGTCGGGTGGCCGGCCGCGAACGGGTGCGGCCGCTCCCGGGGCGCGCGGCCGGGGCGGCGCGGCGCGCGGGCCGGCAGCGTGCTGTCCTCGGCCCAGACGGCGAGCCCGACGCCCCACCGCCACACCCCGTGGACGACCAGCACCCGTCCCCCTCCTCGTGACGACTCGGCGAGGATATCGGGCCGGCCGCGACCCCGAGCGCACGCCGTGCCCGGTGTGGCCGGAGGCGCCGGACGGGCCCGGATCGTCCGATCGGTCGGTCTCCGCCGTCTTCCGAACGACTTTCGGCGCCGCCTCCTCACCCCTCCCCCAGCGGCCCTCGGTCGGCGGCTAGATTGCGCTGGCTGGACAACGGGGAAGGCTCTTCACAAATGTCACTGCGCGTCCACCGTCGGATCACCCGGCGTCGTGTGTTGGCCTCGGGTGGCGCGCTGGCCGCAGCCACCGCCGCGCCCTCGGTGCTCGCGGCGCCCGCCGCGCCCGCCCGGGCCGACGGCCTCGGCTACGACCCCGAGCAGCGGTTCATCCAGCTGGTGGGCGGCGGGAACGGGGTCATCTTCGCCATCCAGGCCGACGGGTCGCTGCTCTGGTACCGGCACTGGGGCTGGCAGACCGGCGTGACCGGGTGGGCCACCGGCTCCGGCCGCAAGATCGGCTCGGGCTGGCACCAGTTCCGCACCGTCCTCGGCAGCACCGACGGCTCGCTCTACGGCGTGCGGGCGGACGGCACGATCCACTACTACCGCTACGTCTGCACCAACTACACCACCGGGGCCGGCTACTGGAGCGGCAGCAGGCAGATCGGCAGCGGCTTCCAGAAGTTCCCCCGCCTCTTCGGCTTCGGCGGCACGGTCTACGGGGTCGACGCCGAGGGCGACCTGTACGGCTACCAGTACACCCCGTCGACGGGGAAGTGGACCGGCGGCAGCCGGATCACCCGGGGCTTCAAGAGCTTCCAGGGCGTGGCGGACGGCTCCGGGGTGATCTACGCGTACCGGCACGGCGCCATCTACTGGTACCAGCACCTGGGCGGCGGCAGGTGGGCGGCCGGCTCCGGCATCCGGATCGGCAACGGCTTCAACGAGCTGACCATCAACGGGCTGATCTGCGTCGGGCAGGGCACCCTCTACGGCGTGCAGCCGAGCGACCCCACCCGGCGCGCCACCGGCAGCCTGGTCACCTACCGGATCACCAACTGGTCCAAGGCGGGCGCCGACCGGCGGGCGACCTGGGCCAACGGCGGCTCCGGCCGCACCGTCGGCAGCGGCTTCACCCTGCAGAGCCAGGCCGCCCTCCAGGGGTACGCGCGGACGCCGACCGTGACCGCCGGCTCGACCGCGCGGATCGCGGTCTCCACCACCTTCCCGACGCTCACCGCGTCGGTCGTGCGGGTGGCGCCGAGCGAGGGCGCGCCGGAGGTGGTGAAGAATCCGACCGGCGTGACGGGCAGGCTCCAGGTGCTGCCGACCGGCTACCTCCAGTCGGGCTGCGACTGGTCGGACACGCTGACGCTGTCGATCCCCGAGAGCTGGCCGTCCGGCCTGTACGCGGCCCGGCTGGAGGGCCCGCACAAGCTGCGCCGGCACGTGCCGTTCGTGGTGAAGCCGGCGACGCCCCGGCACGACATCGCGATGCTGCTGCCGACGAACACCTACCACGCGTACAACACGTGGGGCGGGCACTACCAGTACTGCGGGGACATGGCGGGGACGCGCACGTTCTCGCTGCGCCGGCCGTCGACGGAGCTGAACGTCGAGGCGACCGGCAACCTGGAGCACACCCTCTGGTCGGACGTGCTGCTGATGCGCTGGATGACCGGGCAGGGGCTGGAGTTCGACTGCTACGACGACACCGACCTCCACGTCTCCGGCGGCTGGCTGGCCCGGTACCGGGTGCTGGTGCTCGGCAGCCACCCCGAGTACTGGTCGGAGGAGATGCGCCAGCACCTCGCCGACTACCTCGCCGGCGGCGGCCGGGTGATCTACGCCGGCGGCAACGGTCTCTACGAGCGGGTGCGGTTCAGCGCGGACCACAGCGCCGTCACGTTCCGCACCCCGGAGGGGCGGCGGGACACCTACAACTCGCTGGGCCTGCCCGCCTCGCAACTCCTGGGGGTCAACTACACCAGCGCCAGCTGGTTCACCTTCGCCCCGTACGCGGTCCTGCGCGACCACGAGCTGCTGGCCGGCACCGGCCTGACCGTGGGCAGCCGCTTCGGCCTCGCCGGCTACAACGGCGCGGCCAGCGGCTGGGAGACCGACGCCATGCTCGGCCTGGACGGCGAGGCCGATTCGACCGAGGTCATCGCCCGGGGGCAGAACACCGGCGGCGGCGCGGCCATGGTGCTGGTCGAGAAGCCCAACGGCGGCTTCGTCTTCAGCGCCTCCTCGATCACCTTCGCCGGGGCGCTGGCGACCGACGCCGCGATGTCCCGGCTCTTCCGCAACGTCTTCGACCTCGCGCTGGCCGAGGGCCCGGCGGTCCGCCGGACGACGGCGCCGCGGCAGCGCACCGCCCCCGCGCCCGACCAGCTCGAACCCCAGCCGCTGGAGTGATCCCCGGAGCGGGTCGGCCGGCAGCGCGCTGCCGACCCGCTCCGGCTAGGGTCGGCGCATGTTCGACCTCCTCGTGATCGGTGGCCTCGGCGTGGACGTGCGGGTGCGGGTGCCCGCGATCCCGCTGCCCGCCGCGGACTCCGTCACCGTCGACCCCATCGAGCTGCGGATCGGCAACACCGGTTCCGGGCTGGCGCTCGCCGCGCACGCGCTCGGGCTCCGGGTGGCGGTGGTCGACGTCCTCGGCGCGGACCCGGCCGGGGACGTGGTCCGGGCGGCGCTGGCCCGCGCCGGTGTGCACGCCGTGCTCGGCGACGCCCCGGCCGGCACCCGACGGTCGGTGAACATGGTGGACCCGGCGGGGCGGCGGATGTCGCTCTACGACCCGCGTCCGTGGCGGGGGCCGGCCCCGTTCACGGCGGCCGAGCTGGCGACGCTGGTCCGCGACTCGGCGCACGTGCATCTGTCGATCATGGACTGGGTCCCTCCCCTGCTGCCCGCCCTGCGCGCCGGGCTCGCCGACGGGGCCGTCCTCTCCACCGACCTGCACGACTGGGACGGCGAGAACCCCTACCACCGCCCCTTCGCGGAGGCGGCCGACCTGGTCTTCGTCAGCGGGGTCCGGCTGGGCGCGGGCTCCGCCGCGCTGGCCGCCGCGCTGGCGCCCCGCACGGTGCTGGTGACCCACGGGGCGGACGGCGCCGACCTGCACGCCGGCGACGGCGGGCCGACCCGGGTGCCCGCCGCCGAGGCGCCCGCCCCGGTCGTCGACACCAACGGCGCCGGGGACGCGTTCGCGGCGGGCGTGATCGCCGCCCGGCTGCGTGGCGCGCCACCGGCCGCCGCGGCGGCGTACGGGGCCCGGGTCGCGGCGGCGGCCTGCACCCACGACGGCATGGAGTACCCGGCCGGCCTGCTGCCGCGCCCCTGACGTCGGGGTGCGGGCGGCACCGCCTCCCCGGTGGCCGTCAGACGGCGCCGGTGGCGCCGTCGGTCAGCTCGCGGAGGATGTCGGCGTGCCCGGCGTGCCGGGCGGTCTCCTCGACCATGTGCACCAGGATCCAGCGCAGCGAGACCTCGCCGAGCTGCGGGTGCGGGACGACGTGGTCGAGGTCGAACCGCCCGGCGACCTCCCGGGATCGGGCGCAGGCCCGCTCGTACGCCCCGGCGAGCCGCTCGACGGTGTCCTCCGCCGTCAGCGCGAAGCTCGCCGACGCGTCCTCCTCGGAGGTGAGGTAGACGTCGCCCGGGCCGGGGGCGAGCAGGCACGGGAACCAGTTCCGCTCCACCAGGGTCAGGTGCTTGACGAGGCCGGCGACGGTGGTGGCCGAGGGCACCAGCCGGCGGGCCGCGTCGGCGTCGGACAGCCCGCGCAGCTTGCGCAGCAGCACACCACGGTGGAAGTCGAGGAACGCTTCGAGCACGGCCCGCTCGTCGCCCGTGCGGGCCAGTACCGGGCCGAGCGTGGGGTCGATCCGAATCTCCGCCATCCGTGGACCCTAGTCGTCCGGCGGGCCGCGCACTGCCCTCGCCGTGCCGTCCGGCGGGCCCGCGCGCTGCCCTCGCCGTGCCGTCCAGCGGGCCCGCGCGCTGCCGCGCTATCCGCTGCGGGGGTCGGGCCGGGCGGGGCAGGATGGGCGCATGGCATCAACGGCAGAAATCCCGCTGGCGGGTGGCCCGGCCGACGGCGAGACGGTCACCGTCGAGCTGGACACGAACGGCCGCCCGCCGCTGACCCACCACCACCTCGGCCCGGAGGGGCTGGCCGCGGCGGAGATCTACGAGCTGGAGTCCGTGGATGCCGGGGCCGACCGGTGGCGCTACTGCTGGCGCGGGCCGGCGGTCTGAGCCCCGCTCGGGGCCCGGGCCCGCGTTCGGCGGCGGTCGGCGCCGGCGCGGAGCCCGGGCCCGGTCCGGCGGCGGGACGGGGCCGGTGGGCGTCACCCCTCAGGACACCCCGCTCAGTGTGCGGGCGCGGAGGCTCTCCAGCACCGCACGGGTGACCTGCGAGGTCCCCCGGGCCTCGTCGCACACGCCGGCGACCCGCCGGGCGGTGGCCTCGGCCCGCTTCTCCCGCTCGTCCCAGAGCCGGTCGACCTCGGCCAGCAGCGGGCCCTCCACCTCCCGCTCCACGCCCCGCAGCGCCGGCACACCGAGCCGCTGGGCCAGGTCGAAGACCTTTCCGGCGTACGGCAGCGGCAGGAACGGCGTGCCGACCATCGCAGCGAAGATCAGGAAGTGCAGCCGCATGCCGACGGCCAGGTCGAAGTGACGCATCAGCCCGAGCACCTGCTCGGGCTGGTAGCTGCCGTGCAGGATCCGGCCCCGCTCGGCGGCGGTCATGTGCGACAACACGCCGTGCGAGTGCCGGATGTCGTCGCGCTCCATCGGGACGAAGAGCACGTACGCGTCGATCCGGTGCACGAGGAAGTCGCCGATCTGGGCCAGCAGGCGGTGGTAGCCGTCGACGTCGAGCCGCTCGGCGGCCCGGCCCGGCTCCCGTACGCTCATCCCGACCAGCCGCTTCCCGGCCGGCACGCCCTCCTCGCGGAGCAGCTCCGCCGGGAAGTCCTCGGGTTCGAGCAGGAACGCCGGGTCCGCGGTGACCGTGATCGGGTTGAGCAGCCCCGCCTCCTCCAGCACCATCCGCGACTCCTGGTCCCGCACGGTCACCTGGGCGGCGCTGGCCAGGGTCTCCCGCACCATCCCGGTGTCGATGCTCTCGCTGAGCGGCCCGACCCCCACCGCGTACGTCAGCAACGGCAGCCCGCGCTCCTGGGCGACCCGGACCACGCGCAGGTAGCGGCGGGCCTCCCGGTCGTAGAGGATGCCGCCGCCGCCGAGGATCAGCACGTCGAGCTGGCCCAGGACCAGCGCGGAGTCGGTGCGGCTGATCCCCTCCCACGGCACCGCCTCGACGTCGGGGTGGGCGACCCGGGTGTGCTCGGGGTTACGGGAGAAGACGATGATCCGCCCGTCCGGCTCCTGCTCCCGCAGGTCTGCCAGGAGGCCGGTCAGGATCGCCTCGTCGCCGAGGTTGCGGCCCCCGTACGAGCCGAGCACGCCGATCGTCAGTCCGCCGCCACGCGTCATCCGTCGCTCCTCCCCAGGTGCGTCCGGAGGCGGTTTCCCGCTGCGCCGGGGAACACTCCTGGGCGGCCGGCCCGGGCGGGGCACACGCCCCGTCGGGTCCGGTTCCCGGGTGTCCGGGCGTGGTCACGTTCCGTGGGTCACCGGTCGGTCGCGCCGCCCACCAGTCGGGACACGAACGCCACGATCACCTCGTCGGGGTCGAAACCGGCGTCGATGGACGTGCTGAGCAGGTCGAGCAGCAGCCCGTCCATGGCGTAGTGCAGCAGGGCGACCTCGAACGCGCCGCCCGGCAACCCGGACGCGACATGGAACGCGACGTCGTCGCGGTAGCCCCGGCGCAGCGTGTCGCCGAGGACCCGGGCCAGGTCGGGCCGGCGGACCGCCTCCAGCCGCAGCTCGATCAGGGCCCGGGTGAGGTCGGGCTGCCGGGTGGTCCGCTCGACGATGTACCGCAGGTAGTCGACGAACAGCTCCAGCGACGGCTCGCGGGCGCCCAGCTCGGCCAGTACCCCCTCGTCCGGGGCGAACCGCTCCATGATCCGCTCGCCGAGCGCGCCGAGCAGGGCGTCGCGTGAGCGGAAGTAGTTGGAGGCGGTGCCCGTCGGCACGCCCGCCTCGGCGTCGACGGCCCGGTGGGTGAGCCCCCGCGCCCCCGTTGCCGCCAGCACCCGCAGCCCCGCGTCCGCCAGGGCCGCCCGCCGCTCCACGTTCCGCGCCATGAGAAGAACCCTAGCAGGATCCACGACGGCTGTAGTACAGTCATCCACGACACCAGTAGTGATTGGGGAACCGGTTTGCGCAAGCTCGTGTACTACGTCGCCAGCACCCTCGACGGCTTCATCGCCGCCCCCGACGGGTCGCCCGACTTCCTCCGTCTGGACGCCGACGTGGCCGCGCACCTGGCGGCGAACTGGTCACAGACGCTCCCCACGTTCACCCACCCGCAGTTCGGCATCGACGAGCCGGAGGGCCGCTTCGACGCCCTGGTGATGGGCCGGGCCACCTACGACCCGGCCCTCAAGATCGGCGTCACCAGCCCGTACGCCCACCTGAAGCAGTACGTCTTCTCCCGCACCCTGCCCCCGGCCGCCGAGCCGGAGGTGGAGATCGTCTCCACCGACCCGGTCGAGTTCGTCCGCGAGCTGAAGCGCCGGCCCGGCCGCGACATCTGGCTCTGCGGTGGCGGCCAGCTCGCCGGCCAGCTCCTGCCCGAGGTCGACGAGCTGATCATCAAGCTCAACCCGTACGTGATCGGCAGCGGCATCCCGCTCGCCGACCGCGGATTCGACCCGCGCCGGTTCGACCTGGTAAGCACCCGCCCGTTCGACAGTGGGGTCGTCATCCTCCACTACGCCCGCCCCGCCCAAGCAGGGTAACCGGGCCGCCGAGGGGGCGGACGCGGGAATCGGACCCCGCGTCGGCCCCGGAACGAGGCGTCCGATCGCCGCCAGACCGGGATCGGCCGCCCCACCGACGATCATTGGCATGACGACACTGAACGGAAAGGTCGCCCTGGTCACCGGCGGCACCCGGGGCATCGGCGCCGCCGTCGCCCTGCGCCTGGCGCAGGACGGGGCCGACGTGGCGATCACGTACGAGCACTCCACCGACCGCGCGGCGGTGGTGGTCAAGCAGGTCGAGGCGCTCGGCCGGCGGGCGCTGGCGGTCCGGGCCGACAGCGCCGACCCGGCCGCCGTCCGCGACGCGGTCGACCGGACGGCCGCGGAGCTGGGCCGGCTGGACATCCTGGTCAACAACGCCGGGGTCTTCCTGGTCGGCCCGGTGACGGAACTGGGCGACGACGAGGTGGAGCGGACGCTCGCGGTCAACGTCCGGGCCCCCTTCCTCGCCGCGCAGGCCGCCGCGCGCCACCTCACCGAGGGCGGCCGGATCATCAACATCGGCAGCAACGTCGGGGAGCGGGCCGTCTTCCCCGGCCTGTCGCTCTACTCGATGAGCAAGACCGCGCTGGTCGGCCTGACCCGGGGCCTCGCCCGGGAACTCGGGCCGCGCGGGATCACGGCCAACCTGGTGAATCCGGGGCCGACGGACACCGACGCCAACCCCGCGGACGGGCCGAACGCCGCCGCGATCGCGGGCTTCACCGCTCTCGGCCGCTACGCCGCGCCGGCCGACATCGCCGCGACCGTCGCGCACCTGGCCGGCCCGGAGGCCGGCTACGTCACCGGGGCGGTGGTCAACGTGGACGGCGGCTTCACCAGCTGACCCGGCGCCGGGCGCGGCGGTGCTCCCGGGCCCGCCGCGCCCAGCCCCGGTCCACGTCCAGCCCGGCCCGGCGGGTCCCGGCGTCAGCCGGGCGTCGCCACGGGATGGGTCAGGAACGGCAGGACCGCGGCCGGCAGCGCCGGCGAGGCCGCGATGTCGTAGTGGGTGAGCCCGGGCAGCACGGCCAGCCGGGAGGCCGGCCGGTCGGCGCCGTCCCAGCCGGCGTCCCGGTGGCCACCACCGAGCAGCCCGAAGAACTCCACCATGTGCGCCGTGCTGACCGAGTCGGCGTCGGCGAAGACGAGCAGAGTGGGCACGACGAGGGCGGCCACCTCGGCCGACCAGTCGTAGTCGCGCCGCAGCAGCTCGCCCGTCTTCGCCCAGAGCGTGGGCCACTCCTCCGGCCGGGGCGCGATCCGCGTGTAGAGCTGGTGCGGCGGGGTGCCACGCATCCGCTCGCCCGCCTCCTCGTCGGGCTCGGGCATGCCCGCCAGCACCTCCGGATACCAGCCCTGCCGCCGGCACGGCGCGGAGACGACGACCAGCCGGCGCACCAGCGCCGGATGCTGGATCGCGGTACGCAGCGCCACGCCGCCACCGAGCGAATAACCCAGCAGGTCTGCCTCGGCCAGGCCGAGCCGGGTGACAAGCGCCGCGACGTCGTCGGCCATCGACTCGAAACGCAGCGGACGGTCGACGTCGGCGGTGCGCCCGTGCCCCTGGAGGTCGACCGCGATCACCCGGCGACGCCCGGCCAGGGCCGGCAGGATCGCCGAGAACATCTCCACCGCCCCGAAGCCGCCGTGCAACAGCAGCAACGGCGGGCCCTCGCCGTGCTCCTCCCACCACAGGCGCAGCCCGTTGACCTCCGCGTAGCTCACCCCCTCATCCAACCTCGTCCGTACGGCATCCGCCGGCCGTCCGGCGGTGGGGCGGCCGAGGAGCTGTGCACCCGGGCACTGCGGACGGCGTACGGGGGCGAGGAGGTGGCACGATGACGCGATGTCGGTTCCCACGCGGGTCGCCCTGCGTCCGCAGTACCCGGTCCGCACCGAGCGGCTGCTGCTGCGGCCGCTGACCGGCGGTGACGTCGACGCGCTGCTCGCCTACCGCAGCCGACCGGACGTGTGCCGCTACGTGCCCTTCGAGCCGATGACCCGCCAGGTCGTCGTCGACCGGATCTCGTCGGTGTGGGCGCGCCGGGAACTCACCGACGAGGGGCAGTCGCTGACGCTCGGCGTCGAGGTCGCCGACACCGGCGAACTGGTGGGCGACGTGGTGCTGTTCTGGCACAGCCGCCTGCACGGGAGCGGCGAACTCGGCTACGCGGTGAATCCCGCCTTCGGCGGCCACGGCTACGCCACCGAGGCGGCGCGGGCCCTGCTCCGCCTCGGCTTCGAGGACCTCGGCCTGCACCGCGTCGTCGCGCGGGTCGACGAGCGCAACGACCCGTCGGCGCGGCTGGCGCGCAGGCTGGGGATGCGGCAGGAGGCCCGCCTGGTCGAGAACGAGTTCTTCAAGGGCGGGTGGAGCACCGAACTCGTCTTCGCGATACTCGCCGACGAGTGGGCCGCGCGTCGCGGGATCTGAACCTGCCGGGCCGAGGGGCCACGGCGACACGCACCGGAGGCCGCCGGCCGGCACCGGCGTGCCGTCCTCCCCGGCTACAGCCGCTTGCGCATCTGGAGAGCCGTCACCTCGAAGCCCATCTGTTCGTACAACGTCCGGGCGGGAAGGTTGAAGCCGAAGACGCTCAGGCCGATGGAGACGACTCCCCACTCCCGGCACAGCTTCTCGACCGCCTGGATCATGGCGCGGCCGTAGCCCTTCCGCCGCAGGTCCGCCCGCACCTCGAAGTCGTAGCCGAAGGCGTGCGGCCCGTCCGACTTCTGTTCGACGTGGAGCCACAGCATGCCGACCTCGTCGTCGCCGTCGTAGGCCGCCCACAGGTGGTGGCCCTCCGTCGCCAGGCCGTCGGGCAGCAGTTTCCCGTAGTCCTCCTGCGCCTTTCGGCGCGCCTCCGGCAGCGGCATCGCCCCGGAATCGCAGATGTTCTGCGCGTAGCTCTCCTCCGCCCGCTCCCGGTAGCGGAGGTACTGCCTGTCGGTCATCGGCTCGAGCCTCAGGGTCACCATCCCCGGCACCGTATGCCAATCCCCGCTTCCGGGCTGCCCCGCGCAGCCGCCGTCCCGGCTATCCCGGCCGGACGCACGGGTCGGTGACCGTGTAGGTCGCGCTCCGCGCCGTGCGGCCGTCCGCTGTGGTCGCCCGTACGGACCAGGTCAGCGTCGGCGCACGCAGCCGCCCGACGGTCACCCGCGCGGCCGATCCGTCCGTCGTCATGGCCCGGACCGACGTCCTGCCCCCGGTGGGTGTCCAGTGAACCTCGGCACCGCCGAGCGTGGCACTGCCGGTGGCCTGCACCACGAGGCTGTACGTGTCCGCGCCACAGCGCACCCGCGCGGTGGCGGAGACCGTGAACGGCGTGGCAACCTGCGGTGTGCCGGTCGGCCGGGGCACGGTCGGTGGTCTGGAGGTGGCCGGTGCGGCGCCACCCGGCACCACACCGGGCGCGGCGGGCGCATCGGTCCGGACGGCCCCGTCACCGCCCGCCGGCCCGGCCACGGTCCCGGGCGTCGAGGCGGTGCCGGCCGGCACCGGCGTGTCGGCTCGGGTGCCGGCTGGCGTGGCCGAGCCGGACGGCAGCGGCGCGGCGGCGGGCTCCGCCGGGCCACCGGCCGGTGATGCGAGCGCCTCGGAGACCGGTCGGCCGGAGCCGTCCCGGCTGGCGGTCGGGCGACCGGTCGTCAGTGCCCAGGTGCCGAGGACGGCGAGAAGGATCAGTAGAGCCGCGGTCGCGGCCATCCGCCGACGGCGCCGGTCGCGGCCCGGCGGGGTCGTCCGCACCGCGTGGTCCGCACCGGCGGCGGGCCGGGTGGTACGAGACCGGCCGGATCGTGGCGCCACCGCACGGTGCGTCGCACCGCCCGGCACCACCGCACCGCCCGGCACCGCCTCGCCGGCCGGGGCCACCGCCGCACCGTCCGGGGCCGCGGCCTCACCGCCCGGGGTCACCGCCGCACCGTCCGGGGCCGCGGCCTCACCGCCCGGGGCCACCGCCTCGCCGGCCGGGGTCACCGCCGTACCGTCCTGGGCCACCGTTCCGCCGGTCGTCGGCGTGGGCCCGTCGACGAATCTGTCCGCCGGCCCGGTATCCCCCGACCCGGAGGGTTCGTCGGCCGCCGGGTCGGCCAGGGCACCGGTCGCGCAGACCTCGGCCAGCCTCGGCCACACCGTGTCCGCGACGACCAGGAAGGCCGGCGCCGTGTACGCCGACAGCAGCACGGACGGGCTGAGCTGTTCCCGTCGGACCAGTCCGCACACCGCGCAGCTCTCGATGTGCCGCGAGACCCGCTTGCGCAGGGTCGGCGTGAGCCGCCCCTGCCAGCCGTCGATCAGGCCGGCGAGGGTGGGGCAGTCCCGGGCCCCGGTACGGGCCACCAGCAGCGCCCCCAGCGCCCGTTCGAGCTGCGAACGGGCACGCGACAGGCGGGCGTGCGCGTGGTTCGCGGGCACCCCGAGGGCCGCGCCGATGTCGGCGGACGACAGGTCGTGGCGGATGGCCAGGTGCACCACCTCGCGGTCGCCCGGGTTCAGCGCGGCGGCGGCGGTGTGCACCAGGTCGCGTACCTGCTCGGCGTTGACGCCCGTGGCCGGGTCGGCGGCGTCGGCCACCGGCTCGTCGGCCTCCTCCAGCGGCAGGGAGCGGGCCCGCTCCCGGAGCTGCCGGAGGCATTCGTTGCGCACGATCGCGTACAACCAGGGGCGCAGCCGGTCGGGCTCCCGGAGCTGGCCGATGCGCTGGCTCGCGGTGAGGAAGGCGTCGTGGACGGCGTCCGCGGCGGCCTCCGGCTCGCGCAGCATGGTCCGGGCGTACGTGTACAGCCGGTCGGCGTACCGCCGGTACATGCCCTCCAGCCCGGCCCGCTCGCCGCGGCGCACCGCCTCGACCAGTGCGGTGTCGTCCTGTGCCGCCGTGTCCATCCGTGTCCCTCGCTGCTCCTCGACGCGTCCAGTAAAGCCGCCGAATTTTTTCTTCGGGAGTTTCTGTTGGCATCCCGACCCCACCGCGCTCCTACCGGTGTCATCGCTACGAACAACCCAGGAAGGAAAGACACCATGCGAGAGGGATCGAACCGCACCCGGTGGTCGCGTCGGACGGCCGCCGTGGGTGGGGCGGCGCTGAGCGCGCTCGTGCTCGGCCAGGTGGTCCTCACCGGGCCGGTGGCGGCGGTGCCCGGCCTGAGCATCAAGACGACGACCGGCCCCAGCAACACCTTCGCGAAGTCGCAGCCCGCGACGTGTCCGTCCGGCACCAAGGTCATCGGTGGTGGCGGCGCGATCACCGGCGCGGGCCTCGGGCAGGTCGGCATGGACATCATGCGGCCGCTGGTCGACGGCAACACGTACTCGGTGACCGGCCGTGAGGACGAGAACGGGGTCGGCGGCGACTGGGCGGTCACGGCGAGCGCGGTGTGCGCCCCCGCGCCCGCGGGCCTGGTGACCGTGTCCGGCAGTTCGGCGCCCAGCAGCTTCGGCACCTCGAACTGGTTCGAGAAGTCCTGCCCGCCCGGCAAGCACGCCATCGGGGTCGGTGGCGCGGTCGTCGGGGCGTCGAACAGCGAGGTCGTCCTGGAGGATCTGCGCATCCACCAGAACAGCGTCGTGGTGGCGGGTGCCGAGGACGGCACCGGCTTCGCCGGCACGTGGTGGCTGGACGCCACCGCGATCTGCGCCGACCCGCTGCCCGGTGAGCAGCGCGTCATCAACGACAGCCTCTACAACTCCGCCGCCACCCGGTCGGCCGTGGCCACCTGCCCGCCCGGCACCCAGGTGCACGGAGTGGGCGGCGAGATCCTCGGCGGCGACGGCCAGGTGCGCCTGACCCAGATGCTGCCCACGACCTCGACCACCGTGACCGTCAGCGCCGCCGAGGACGAGGACGGCTTCAGCAGCAACTGGAAGGTGCGGGCGTACGCCGTCTGCGCGAGCTGACCCGCCGGGCTGCTCAGCAGTACGACGACTTGGGACGCAGCGGGCCGCCGGTTGTTCCGGCGGCCCGCTCGCATGCTGGTCGGAGTGCTGGGCTTGGCTCGTAGTGCTCTTGTTGCAGCGCCGTGGGCGGCGCTCCCAAGTCCAGCCCCTGTCGCGAAACTTATGGATTGTCCTGTTTTAGTCACCTGAGCAAGCAAAAAATGGTGTGGTGGTCAGCGCGCCAGTTTGCGCCATATATACCGCTTCAGGCAGGACGCAGCTTGCGAGACGCCTCCTGCGAGCAGTACCCACGGAGGGTGTTCTGTGACAGTTAGATCCATTCATCTCATTCGGCGAGCAGTCCTGCCGGCGCTCGGGGCTTCCGCGGCTGTCGCCGTGACCGCCACCTTGCTGGTCCTCAACGCGACCGCCGCCAACGCCCAGGAAGCGCCGGTGGGCCTGGGGACGGCCGGCGACTACTCCGTGCTGGCCGGGGCCGAGCCCACCAACACCGGCCCAAGCTTCCTGGCCCAGAATCTCGGGAGGTACCCAGGGAACACTGCGGCGGGCTTCGAGACGGCAACGATCGAGGGCGAGGTTCACCTCGGCGATGCGGAGGCTCTACAGGCCCAGAGCGACCTGACCCTCGCCTTCAACGACGCCGCCGGTCGGACCCCGTTCACCAACCTTCCCGCAGAACTCGGCGGCAACAACCTCAACCCCGGGGTCTACCGGATCGGGGCCGCCCAACTGACCGGGCAGTTGACGCTCAACGGTCAGGGCAACCCCCAGTCCGTGTTCATCTTCCAGGTCGACTCCATGCTGACGACGGCGTCGAGCAGCAGCGTCGTCCTCATCAACGGCGCTTCGGCCTGCAACGTCTTCTGGAAGATCGGCAGCTCGGCGACGATCGGCACGGAAACCGACTTCGTGGGCACCATCATGGCTCAGGCGTCGATCACCATGGCCACGGGTGCGGATCTCCATGGCCGTGCGCTGGCTCGAACCGCCGCCGTGACCCTCGACGACAACGTCATCACCGCACCTTTGTGTGCCGGCCCGTCCGGCCCCCCCGGCCCGTCCGGCCCGCCCGGCAGTCCCGGCGCCCCCGGCAGTCCCGGCGCCCCCGGCAGTCCCGGCGCCCCCGGCAGTCCCGGCGCCCCCGGCAGTCCCGGCGCCCCCGGCCCGTCCGGCCCCCCCGGGCCGTCCGGCCCCCCCGGCGCCCCAGGCAGTCCCGGCGCTCCCGGTGCGCCAGGCTCTCCTGGCGCCCCAGGCAGTCCCGACAAAAAACCCGACATGCTGCCGGTAACCGGTAGCGGCCTGGTCCCGGCCATAACGGGCACGGGAGGTGTCATGGTCGTCCTGGGCGGGCTCATGTTCTTCCTCTCCCGGCGTCGAGCCCACGAGTCCTGATCGGAGGCCCGGCCGGTGACCTGCCGGCCGGGCCCCAACAGATAACGGGCTCTGAGGCTCTCGCTGTACGTCCACAGACCCACACGGCTGCATCGCCCTGGCGGGATACGAGCACGTCCCGGCCTCCATACCGGTGCACCCTGGCGGCCGGCTCGTCGATGTCCACCGGTGCCGGCGGTAGATCCAACGGGGCGTACTGCTCGGTAATCCGCCTCACAAGGGTCTTGTCGTGGTCGCACATTGCCAAGTGCGTGCCATCGCTGACAACCGTCTCGTGCCGCACCAGGTCGACAGCAGCAAGAGAACCGATCGAGGTAGCGGACCCATCCCCATCCGTCCGTACGCAGCATCACAGGCGGATCGTCCAGGTGCAGATCCTCCATGCGAATGCCCCTATGCGCGCAGCCCTGCTGCTCCACTCGAAAAAGGAGCATGCGCGGGTCGAGGGGATCCCGGAAGTTCAGCTCGTTCAGCCGGCGCATCCGATGTTCGTTGCGTGCCAGGTCGTCCCGCCAGCGAACAGCGCGTAGGCCTCATGCACCGCAGCTGGCAGCGGGACGACCAACTGTTGTTCGGCAGCGGCGATGGCAGCGGAGCTCTCTCCGCCGTCGTGTGCTAGCGGTTCACGCCAGGCTGCGGCGAACCTACGGATAAACGTCCAACACCCGTCACGGTCGCTCGGCGCCTCAGACTCGGCTACCGGATCGAAGATCCCCACCGCGCGCCTAGGCAACAGGTTTCATAGGTTGAAGCGGAAACTGAGACAGGCGGTCGCGTGACCTGCGGCGACGTAGCCAGCGCGTGAAGATCGCTCTGAAGATCTACTCGCACGCCAACCTTGACGTCATGCGGCAAGCCCTCGGCAAGCTCGACGGACGGCTCTCGTGAACCCGGTTGCTGTCACCGTTGCTGTCATCGGCCGAATCTCTGATCTTCGGGCCGGCATCGGTCCTGGTGGTGTTGGGTGGGCGCGGCAGGTTTCGAACCTGCGACCCCTCGCTTGTAAGGCGAGTGCTCTCCCACTGAGCTACGCGCCCGGAACGCCCGTACGGCGGGCCGGAGGCTGGCAAGCTTACCCTGCCACCCGCCGGCCCGGTCGTACGGTGTGCCCGGTTGGTCAGGCCGCGACGGCCTCCGCCAGGGCCTTGCGCCAGCCCTGCTGGTCACGGGCCTCGCCCGGCATGTTCATCTCGGCGAAGCGCACCACGCCCGCCTTGTCGATGACGAAGGTGCCCCGGTTGGCGATGCCGGCGACGTCGTTGAAGACGCCGTACGCCTGGGCGACCGCGCCGTGCGGCCAGAAGTCGGCCAGCAGCGGGAACTGGTAGCCCTCCCGGTCGGCCCAGATCTTGTGGGCGTAGACCGAGTCGACGCTGACGGTGAGCACCTGGACGTCGTCGTTGACGTACTCGTTGAGGTTGTCCCGCACCTCGCACAGCTCACCCTGGCAGATGCCGGTGAAGGCGAGCGGGTAGAAGACCAGCAGCACGGTCCGCTTGCCGCGGAAGTCCGAGAGCCGGACCTCCTGGTTGTTCTGGTCCTTGAGCACGAAGTCCGGCGCCTCGGCGCCAACCTCGATCGGCATGCGAACTCCTCAGGATGGGGGTCGGATGGGCACCAGCCTGCCACACCCGGCGGCGCCGCCGGGTGCCACAGAGGCGCCTACTTCTTGCCCTTGGCCCCGCGCCGCAGGACGAGGCGGGCGCCGCTCCAGTCCCGGCCGGCGTTGACGGTCGAGGTCTGCTGGAGGCCGGCGGTGGGCGCGGACTCGGCGATCTCGCTCGGCTCGACGTGCCCCTCGCGCCCGGCCTTGGGCGTGAGCAGCCACACGACACCGTTGTCGGCCAGCGGGCCGAGGGCGTCGACGAGGAGCTCGAAGAGATCACCGTCGCCGTCGCGGTACCAGACCAGCACCGCGTCGACCACCTCGTCGGTGTCCTCGTCGACCAGCTCTCCACAGCGGTCGGTCAGGGCGTCCCGGAGATCCTGGTCGACGTCGTCGTCGTACCCCATCTCCATGACGACCATCCCCGGCTCGATCCCGAACCGGTCCGCCAGGCTGCGTACCCCGTCGGCGGCCTGACCAGCGGTCGCGCTCACTGTCGCGTGCCTCCTCATCTCATCCCTGCTGGCGACGTCGTGCGACGCCGTCAGGCAAGTCCACACAGTTGTGACTCCCCGCGCAAGTGGCGCACCGGGTGGAACGGAATTTACCGTGCCAGCAGCGTACGGGCACCCTGGGTAATTGCTTCCTCGGAGACCAGAACCTGACGCGCCGCCGGACCTAATGGTACAAACGAGTCAACTCCGGCCACTCGGCGCGCCGCCCCGACATACCCGGCGTCGACCAGGGCGGCGATCACCCCCTCGCCCACCCCGCCGGACCGGCGCGTCTCGTCCACCACCAGCACACGGCCGGTCGCGGCGGCCTCCCGGATGATGTCCGCCACCGGCAGCGGGGCGAGCCAGCGCAGATCCACCACCCGGGCGCCGATCCCCTCGTCGGCGAGGGTCGCCGCCGCACGCAGCGACATCCGCACCCCGTTACCGAACGTGATGATCGTGACGTCCTCGGCGGAGCCGACCCCGTAGACCCGGGCCCGCCCGATCGGCACATGCCCGCCGGTCCACGCGCCCGGCTCGGCATAGGGGGCCAGCCACTCGCCGTCGCCGTCAGCGTAGAGGTCGCGGGTGTGGTAGAGCGCGATCGGCTCCAGGAAGACGCAGACGCTGCCGTCCACCGCCGCGCTGGCCAGGCAGGTGCGCAACATGGGCGCGGCGTCGTCCGGCCGCGCCGGCACCGCGATCACCAGGCCCGGCACGTCCCGGAGTACGGCCACCGAGTTGTCGTTGTGGAAGTGCCCGCCGAAGCCCTCCTGGTACGCCAGCCCGGCCACCCGCACCACCATCGGGTTGCGGAACGCCCCCTGCGAGAAGAACTGCATGGTCGCCGCCTCGCCGCGCACCTGGTCCTCGGCGTTGTGCAGGTACGCCAGGTACTGGATCTCGGGCACGGGCAGCATCCCGGCCAGCCCGGCGCCGAGCCCGAGCCCGAGGATCGAGGTCTCGTCGAGCAGGGTGTCGAAGACCCGGGCCGCGCCGAACCGGTCCCGCAGCCCCTTGGTCACCCCGTACACGCCGCCCTTGGCCCCGACGTCCTCGCCGAACACGGCCATCTGCGGGTGGTCGAGCATCCCGTCGGCGAGCGCGGCGTTGATGCTCTGCGCCAGGGTCAGCGGGCCGGTCAGCTCGGGCGGCTTGCCGCCGAACGCCTCCGCCCGCGCCCCGGCGCCGGGGCCGCTGGCCCGGGCCGCCGCGTCCGCCACCGCGCGGGCGACCCGCACCGGCCGGCGGGGGGCCAGCGGCGCCACCACCTCGGCCGGGGCGGCGAGCTTCGGCTCGTCCAGCACCTCCTCGGCGATCCGGCGCACCTGCCAGCCGATCTGGTCGTAGCGGGCCAGCAGCTCGTCGCCGGACGCGAAGCCCGCCTCGACCAGCAGCCGCGCGGTGCCGACCAGCGGGTCCCGGTCGAGGTCGGCGGCGATCTCGTCGGCGCCGCGGTACGCGGTCTCGGCGTCCGCGCCGGCGTGCCCCATCAGCCGCACCGTCGACAGGTGCAGCACGGCCGGGCGCCGGTGCCGGCGGACCCAGGCCGCCGCCTCGGCCGCCACCTCGTACGCCCGCACGAGGTCGCCGCCGTCGGCCGCGAAGTAGCGGATGCCCGGCCTGGACCGCAGCGCGGTCTCCACCCACCCCTTCGGCGAGCGGACGCTGATGCCGAGGCCGTTGTCCTCGCAGACGAAGAGCACCGGGATGCGCAGGCCGGTGTGGTCGTACCAGCCGGCGGTGTTGAATGCGGCGGTGGCGCTGGCGTGGTTGACCGAGGCGTCGCCGAACGAGCAGACCACGATGGCGTCGGGCGGCCAGGGGGCGTGCGCCGCTCCACCGCCGCTGCCGACCCGCACCCCCTCCCCGGCGCGCCGGCCGGCCGTGTCCAGCCGGCGCAGGCGTTCCACGGCCAGCCCCATCCCGACGGCGCGGGGCAGGTGCGAGGCGATGGTGGAGGTGGTCGGGACGACGGCCAGGTCGGCGCGGCCGAAGACCTTGTGCCGCCCGCCGGCGACCGGTTCCCGGCTGGAGGCGACCATCCCCCGCAGCACGTCGCGGGCCGCCTCGGCGTACCCCGGGGGGAGCGGCCGGTCCGCGGCGGCCCCGGCGGTCGGCGACGCGTCGGCCGGCTCCTCCGGGCCGGGCCCGGCCGCGCGGCTGGCGTCGTCGTCCGGGGGTGCCGGGTCGGCGTCGGTGGGCGGGTCGGGCCGGTCGGCCGGGTCGGGTCGGGCGGCGGCGGCCTGACCGGCGCGGACGCAGTAGAAGGCGCCCGAGCGGTAGTGCAGCAGCGCCGGGTCGGTGGCGCGCAGGGCGGCGGCGACCGCGGCGTTCGCCTCGTGGCCGGCGGAGCCGATCGTGTAGAACCCCTCGCCGAAGCTGCGCAGCCAGCGCCCCGCCAGGTCGAGCTGGCGGCTGGTCACCTGGGCGTCGAAGAGGTCCAGCACCCGGGCGCCGGTGAGCGTCGCGCCGTCGGTGACCGGCCGCGCCGGGTCACGCGGCTGGTGCGGGGCGGCCAGCGCGGCCAGCGCCTCCCGGAACCGGTCGTCGAGATCTTGCGGGGTGGTCACGTCGGACAGCATTACCGACGAGCGCCCGACTCGCCCACCCGGACACGAACGACGCGGGGCGGTTCAGGCGTCGCCGCACGACTCGGGGCAGCCGCCGTCGGAGACCTTCCACACCAGCTCGCGCAGGCTCGCCAGCTCGTCGACGGTGAGCCCGGCGAGCAGTCGGGAGTCCGACATGACCTGCCGCACCCGGGCCCGCACCCGCCGGCCCTCGTCGGTGACCACCAGCGTCTTCTGCCGCCGGTCCGCCTGGTCGGTCCGCCGCTCGACCAGCCCGGCCTGCTCCAGCTTGTCGACCAGGGCGGTCACGTTGGAGCGGTCGCAGCCGAGGACCGTGGCGAGGTCCCGGGCCGGCAGCGGCCGGTCGGGGTCGAGCTCGTGCAGCGCCCGGGCGGCGGCGGGGGTGAGCCCCAGCGCGGCGACCTCCACGTCCTGGTGGTGCCGCATCGCGGAGGCGACGTGCATGATCCGGCGCACCACGTCGCCGGCCAGCTCGGGGCGGTCGCCCGGAGCGGGTCGGGTGGAGAGGTCGGTGTGCTGCGCCATGCCTCACATCCTACTTGCGGTTCAATAGTTGAGTAGCTCTACTATCGAGCAGCTCACGCAAATCGCGATGGGCACCCGACGGAGGAGTTCCCGCATGTCCGACCTCTCGGTCCTCGCCATCTCCGGCAGCCTGCGCGACGCGTCGTTCAACACGGCGCTGATCCGGGCCGCGCAGCGCCTCGCCCCCGAGGGCATGACCATCCAGCGGTACGAGCACCTCGGCGCCATCCCGCCCTTCAGCGAGGACGTCGAGCCCGAGCCGCCCGCGCCCGTGGTGGACCTGCGGGAGCGGATCGCGGCGGCGGACGCGCTGCTCATCGCCACCCCGGAGTACAACTACGGCGTGCCGGGCGTGCTCAAGAACGCGCTCGACTGGGCGTCCCGGCCGAGCTTCCCGATCACCTCGTGGGTGTCGCCCCTGGCGCACAAGCCGGTGGCCATCATGGGCGCGGCGCCGACCGGCATGGGCACCGTACGGGCCCAGCTCCAGCTCCGGCAGCTCTTCCTCTGGACCGACTCGGCCGTGCTGAGCAAGCCGGAGATCATCGTGACGAACGCGCACGAGAAGCTGGCCCTCGACGGCACCGTCAAGGACGAGACCACCGAGGCGCTGCTCCGCGGCCTGCTCGACGCGCTGGTCACCCGCGTCCGCGTCACCCAACTCGCCACCGCCGCCTGACCGGCGACACGGAAGGCCCGCCCGGCACCGCCCCCGCCCCCCGATGCGGGGCGGGGACGGTCAGCCGGGGAGGAAGGAGAACCGGACGCTCCGGGTGGGGTTGTCGCCGTTGGGGTCGACCAGGCAGAGCGACTGCCAGGTGCCCAGCGCCAACCGCCCGTCGACCACGGGCAGCGTCGCGTACGGGGGGACGAACGCCGGCAGCACGTGGTCGCGCCCGTGGCCGGGCGAGCCGTGCCGGTGCCGCCAGCGGTTGTCCGTGGGCAGCAGGTCGTCGAGCGCGGTGAGCAGGTCGTCGTCGGAGCCCGAGCCGGTCTCGATGAGCGCCAGCCCGGCCGTGGCGTGCGGCACGAAGACGTGCAGCAGGCCGTCGCCCTGACCGGCGACGAACCGCTCGACCTCCGCCGTGATGTCCCGGACGGCCGGCCGGGACCCGGTCTGGACCGTGATCACCTCACTGCGCATACGACGCATTCTGCCCGAGGGGGTGACCAACCGCCGCCCGAGTCCCCGCCACCGGACCGGACATGGACGGACGGATCGACTGGTGGATCGCCGGTCGCAGAAAGTTACTGGCGGGTACCTGTGTTCAGCGTCGCGTCTCGGGGCGGTGGGCGTGACGGCGGGTGCCACCAGGGGGCAGGATGACGCTAGAGACCTATCCCACACAGAACCGAGGGAACGCCTGTGGCTACGGAACGCAAGCGCCCGGTGATCACCGCTGGTCTGCCGAGCCAGCTTCCGGACATCGACCCTGAAGAGACCAGCGAATGGGTCGAGTCGCTCGATGGTGTCATCGACGAGCGCGGAACCAAGCGCGCCCGCTATGTCATGCTGCGCCTGCTGGAGCGGGCCCGCGAGCGCCAGGTCGGGGTGCCGTCGCTGACCACCACCGACTACATCAACACCATCCCCCCGGAGCGCGAGCCGTGGTTCCCGGGTGACGAGCACGTGGAGCGGCGGATCCGGGCGTACGTCCGGTGGAACGCGGCCATGCTCGTGCACCGGGCGCAGCGCCCCGAGATCGGCGTCGGCGGGCACATCTCCACCTTCGCCAGCTCCGCCTCCCTCTACGAGGTGGGCTTCAACCACTTCTTCCGGGGCAAGAACCACCCGGGCGGCGGCGACCACATCTTCTACCAGGGCCACGCCTCCCCCGGCATGTACGCGCGGGCGTTCCTCGAGGGGCGGCTGACCGAGCACCAGCTCGACGGCTTCCGGCAGGAGCTCTCCCACCCGGGTGGCGGCCTGCCGTCGTACCCGCACCCGCGGCTGATGCCGGACTTCTGGGAGTTCCCCACGGTCTCCATGGGCCTGGGCGGGCTGAACGCGATCTACCAGGCGCGGTTCAACCGCTACCTGCACCACCGGGGCATCAAGGACACCTCGGACCAGCACGTATGGGCGTACCTGGGCGACGGCGAGATGGACGAGCCGGAGACGCTCGGCGCGATCGGCGTGGCCGCCCGCGAGGAGCTGGACAACCTCACCTTCGTGATCAACTGCAACCTCCAGCGGCTCGACGGTCCGGTGCGGGGCAACGGCAAGGTCATGCAGGAGCTGGAGGCGTTCTTCCGGGGCGCCGGCTGGAACGTCATCAAGGTGGTCTGGGGCCGCGAGTGGGACCCGCTGCTGGCGGCGGACACCGACGGCGCGCTGGTCAACCTGATGAACACCACGCCCGACGGCGACTACCAGACCTACAAGGCGGAGTCCGGGGCGTACGTCCGGGAGCACTTCTTCGGCCGCGACCCGCGGACCCGCAAGATGGTCGAGGACCTCAGCGACGACGAGATCTGGAACCTCAAGCGGGGCGGGCACGACTACCGCAAGCTCTACGCGGCCTACAAGGCGGCGATGGAGCACACCGGCCAGCCGACCGTGATCCTGGCCAAGACGATCAAGGGCTGGACGCTGGGCTCGCACTTCGAGGCCCGCAACGCCACGCACCAGATGAAGAAGCTGACGCTGGAGGACCTGAAGACCTTCCGCGACCGGCTCTACCTGGACATCCCGGACAAGGTGCTGGAGGACAACCCCTACCTCCCGCCGTACTACAACCCGGGCGAGAAGTCCGACGAGATCGCCTACCTCAAGGAGCGACGCCAGCAGCTCGGCGGCTACCTGCCGTCCCGGCGGCCGGGGAGCAAGCGGCTGGCCATCCCGGGCCCGGAGCGCTTCGCCGACGTCAAGCGCGGCTCGGGCAAGCAGAAGGTGGCCACCACGATGGCCTTCGTCCGCCTGCTCAAGGACGTGATGAAGGACAAGGAGTTCGGCAAGCGCTGGGTGCCGATCGTCCCGGACGAGGCGCGCACCTTCGGCATGGACTCGCTCTTCCCGACGCAGAAGATCTACTCGCCGCACGGCCAGCGCTACACCTCCGTCGACCGGGAGCTGTTCCTGTCGTACAAGGAGGCCATCGGCGGGCAGATCCTGCACGAGGGCATCAACGAGGCCGGCTCGGTCGCCTCGTTCACCGCGGCGGGCTCGTCGTACGCGACGCACGACGAGCCGATGATCCCGATGTACATCTTCTACTCGATGTTCGGGTTCCAGCGCACCGCCGACGGGCTGTGGGCCGCCGCCGACCAGATGGCCCGGGGCTTCCTGCTCGGCGCCACCGCCGGCCGCACCACGCTCAACGGTGAGGGGCTCCAGCACGAGGACGGCCACTCGCACCTGATCGCCGCCACCAACCCGGCGGTGGTCGCGTACGACCCGGCGTTCGCCTTCGAGATCGCGCACATCCTCGAAAACGGCCTGCACCGGATGTACGGCGACGCCCAGGAGAACGTCTTCTACTACCTGACGGTCTACAACGAGCCGATCCTGCAGCCGGCCGAGCCGGCGGGCGTGGACGTCGAGGGGATCCTCAAGGGCATCTACCGCTACGCTCCGGCCCCCCAGGTCGACGGCCCGAAGGCGAACATCCTGGCCTCCGGTACGGGCATGCAGTGGGCGCTCAAGGCGCAGCAGCTGCTCGCCCAGGACTGGGGCGTGGCCGCCGACGTCTGGTCGGTGACCTCCTGGACGGAGCTGCGCCGCGACGCGGTGGAGTGCGAGGAGCACAACCTGCTCAACCCGGGCGCGGAGCAGCGGGTGCCGTACGTGGCGCGGAAGCTGGCCGACGCCGACGGGCCGAAGGTCGCGGTCAGCGACTGGATGCGCGCGGTGCCGGACCTGATCGCCCGCTGGGTGCCCGGGGACTACACCTCGCTCGGCACGGACGGGTTCGGCATGTCCGACACCCGGCACGCCCTGCGCCGGCACTTCCACGTCGACGCCGAGTCCGTGGCGGTGGCGACGCTGCGGCAGCTCGCCCTGCGCGGCGTGGTGCCGGCGAACGTCCCCGCCGAGGCGGCCAAGAAGTACGCCATCGAGGACGTCAACGCCGCCCCGGTCGGCGAGACCGGCGGCGACAGCTAGGTCGCGCCCCGGACTGGCGGGTGCGGGCCCGGCACGGTGGACACCGTGCCGGGCCCTTCGTCGTACGCGGCGGTCAGCCCTCCGCGAGGGTCGCGGCGGTGGCCCGCAGCCGGTCGCCGGCGCCGGTCAGCACCGGCTCGCCGTGCCCGAAACAGGCCACGTCGGAGTCGAGCGCGGCGAGCCGACGGAACGCCGCGGCGGTGCGGGCCCGGTCGAGGTGGAACACCCCGAAGATGACCTCACCGCCGTACTCGGCGGCCACGTCGCCGGTGAACAGGATGCGGTGGCGGGGCAGGTGAACCGCGATGCTGCCGTCGGTGTGCCCGGGCACGGCGAGCACCTGCGCGCCGTCGCCGAAGTCCAGCACGTCGCCGTCGGAGACCTCCCGGTCCACCCGCACCGGCGGGGCCGGCGGGAGCCCAGCGGCGACCTGGGCGTGCAGGCCGCGTTCGAAGTCGGTGAAGTTGGGCGGCGGGCCGGGCCGCTCGCCGCGCAGCACCGGCGCCTCCCGGGCGTGCGCGACGACCTCCACACCACCCCACGCGGCCACCTCCGCCGCCGCCCCGGCATGGTCGTCGTGGAAGTGGGTGAGCACCAGTCGGCGCAGGTCGGTCGGGGCGAGGCCGAGGCCGCGCAGGGCCGCCTCGATCGCCGGCCCGGACCCGGCGGGACCGGCGTCGACGAGGGTCGCGCCGTCGTCGTCGGCCCAGAGGTAGGCCTGGTAGCGGCCGAGGGGGATCCGGTGCAGGCGGGGACGGAGCCGTTCGCTGCTCATCCTCCCAGCGTAGGCAGCGGGGGCCGCCGTTCCGACGATCATCTGCCGTCGGCAGAACGCCGCGTGACGCGGAGCCGGTGATGGCCCGGAGTCCCTGGCGGGGACACCGGGCCACCATCGTCGCGCGGGCGACGCCAGGACCGGCCCGGTCAGCCGACGGCGGCCAGGTCGGTCAGCCGGGCGAGCGAGTCCTCCAGGTCGGCGCCGACCCTGCGCAGGCCGAGGCGGAGCAGGGCGGCCTTGACCGGACCGGCGGGCCACCGGACGACGATGAGCCGCACGACCGTCCCGCCCTCCTCCTCGTCGTCGGCGGTGAGCTGGACGTAGATCTCGGTGCGCGCCTCCGCCCGGGCACCGGCGCCCTTGGCGCGTTCGCGCCAGCCGATCAGGGTCGGCTCCTGGTAGGCGATCACCTCGGCCTCATGCGCCGCGCCACGGCCGGCCTGGACCAGTTGTCGCCGCCCGAAGCCCTCTCCCGAGAGCACCTCGGCCGCACGGACCCCCGCCAGCCAGGCCGGCAACTGCTCGGCCCGCTGCACGACGTTCCAGACCGCTTCCACTGGCGCCATCACGTGCGCACTGCGTTCCACGAGGATCATTTCCGTCTTTCCTCCAGTGAGGACATCCCACGATATCGGCACTCTATGCGCAAATTCGGACGTACCTGGACGGGTTCGGAAAAAGACACGCCGAAATCCATTGCGCTGCGGCGTCGTACGGCCTATGGCGCATCGCCCGGCCGGCCCCTAGAGTCGCGAGCACGATTCACGTACGACGGGAGGGCGCATGTCGACCGCAGCGATGCCCGAGTTCCCCGCCGGATTCCGCTGGGGAGTGTCCACCTCCGCCTACCAGATCGAGGGCGGCGTCGGCGCGGACGGGCGCGGCCCGTCCATCTGGGACACCTTCGCCCACGACCCCGGCCGCGTCGCCGACGGCAGCACCGGCGACGTGGCCTGCGACCACTACCACCGGCACGCGGAGGACGTAGCGCTGCTGGCCGGGCTGGGCGTCTCGGCGTACCGCTTCTCCGTTGCCTGGCCCCGGGTGCGGCCCACGGGCGACGGTCCGGTCAACGCCGCCGGGCTGGGCTTCTACGACCGGCTGGTCGACGACCTGCTGGCCCACGACATCGACCCGGTCGCCACCCTCTTCCACTGGGACCTGCCCCAGCCCCTGGAGGACGCCGGCGGCTGGCTCGCCCGGGACACCGCCCACCGGTTCGCCGAGTACGCCGACGCCACCGCCGCCCGCCTCGGCGACCGGGTGAAGCTCTGGATCACCCTCAACGAGCCGTTCATCCACCTGAGCCTCGGCCACGGCACGGGCGAGCACGCCCCCGGACGGACGCTGCTCCTCGACGCGTTCCCGGTCGCCCACCACCAGCTCCTCGGGCACGGCCTCGCCGTCGCGGCGCTGCGGGCACGCACCACGGGCCCGGTCGCCATCGCCAACAACTACTCGCCCGTGCGGCCGGCCGGCGACAGCGACGCCGACCGGGCGGCGGGCGCGGCGTACGAGGCGTTGCACAACCGGCTCTTCACCGACCCGCTGCTCGGCCGCGGCTACCCGGTCGGGCTCGGCTTCGACGAGACCGTGGTGCGCGACGGCGACCTGGCCGTCGTCGCCGCCCCGATCGACGTGCTCGGGGTCAACTACTACAACCCGACCGGCGTACGTGCCCCGGGCGAGGGCTCGCCGCTGCCGTTCGAGCTGGTGCCGCTGGACGGGTACCCGCGCACCGCGTTCGACTGGCCGGTCGCCCCCGACGGGCTGCGCGAGCTGCTCGGCTGGCTGCACCGCACGTACGGCGACGACCTGCCGCCGATCCAGGTCACCGAGAGCGGCTGCGCGTACGACGACGTGCCCGACGCCGACGGCCGGGTGCACGACCCGGAACGGATCGCGTACCTCGACGGGCACCTGCGCGCGGTGCGCGCCGCGATGGACGAGGGCGTGGACGTGACCGGCTACTTCGTCTGGTCCCTACTGGACAACTGGGAGTGGGCGGAGGGCTTCACCAAGCGCTTCGGCCTGGTGCACGTCGACTTCGACACGCAGGCCCGTACGCCCAAGTCCTCATACGCCTGGTTCCGCGACCTGATCAGCCGGCCGTGACCACCGTCGACCCGACGCCCGGGTCGCTGCCGGCGGCGCTCGCCGAACCGACCGTGCCGGTCCGCCGGAGCTGGGTCGCGCTGGTCTTCGCCGCGAACCTCGGGGTCTGGATGGCGTTCTTCACGCCGATCCAGGTGCTGCTGCCGCAGCAGGTGGAACGGATCGCACCGGCCGACAAGGAGGGCATGCTCGCCGTGGTCACCGGGTTCGGCGCGCTCGCCGCGGTGCTCGCGAACCCCCTCGCCGGGGCGCTGTCGGACCGGACCTGCCCGCGGCTGGCCGGGCGGGAGTTCGGCCGCCGGCACGTCTGGACCGCCGGCGGCGCGGTGCTCGGCGCGGCGGCCCTGGTGCTGCTGGCCCAGCAACGCACCGTCGTCGGGGTCGCGCTCGGCTGGGTCGCGGCCCAGGTCTGCTTCAACGCGATGCTGGCCAGCCTGACCGCCGCCGTGCCGGACCGGGTGCCCGTCGCCCAGCGGGGCGGCGTCTCCGGCTGGGTCGGCATCCCCCAGGCGCTGGGGCTGGTGCTCGGGGTGGTGCTGGTCACCGCCCTGGTCACCGGCACCGCCGCCGGCTACCTGGCGGTGGCGGCGGCGATGCTGCTGTTGTCCCTGCCGTTCGCGCTGCTCACCGCCGACGATCCGCTGCCCCGGGCGCACCGCCCGGCGCTGCGACCGCGCGCCCTGCTCGCCGCGATGTGGGTCTCGCCCCGTCGCCACCCCGACTTCGGCTGGGCCTGGATCACCCGGTTCCTGGTCCAGCTCGGCAACGCGCTCGGCACGCTCTACCTGCTCTACTTCCTCACCGACGAGGTGCGCCACGCCGACCCCGAGGGCGGCCTGCTGGTGCTGATCCTGCTCTACACCGCCGGCCTGGCGGGCACCGCCGTGGTGGCCGGCCGGCTGTCGGACCGGACCGGCCGGCGCAAGGTCTTCGTGATCACCGCCGGCGGGATCATGGCGGTCGCCGCGCTGCTGCTCGCCGTCGCGCCGGTCTGGCCGGTCGCGGTGGCCGCCGCGCTGCTGCTGGGCGCCGGCTACGGGGTCTACCTGTCGGTCGACGCCGCGCTCATCACCCAGGTGCTGCCGGCCGCCGCGGACCGGGCCAAGGACCTCGGCGTCATCAACATCGCCAACTCCGCCCCGCAGGTGCTCGGGCCGGCCATCTCCGCCCCACTCGTGGTGCATCTCGGCGGCTACCCCGCGCTCTACGCGGTCACCGCCGCGGTCACCGTGCTGGGCAGCGTCCTGGTGCTGAAGATCCGCTCGGTCCCCTGAGGTGCAAGGAAGGGCCCCTTGCAATCGCCTGGCGATTGCAAGGGGCCCTTCCAAACTCGGTCGCGCGCCGCCGTAGGCTGGGGGCGTGACGGTACGTGTACGCTTCGCCCCTTCCCCGACCGGTATGTTCCACGTCGGCGGCGCCCGCTCCGCGCTGCAGAACTGGATCTACGCCAAGCAGCAGGGCGGGGTGTTCGTGCTCCGCATCGAGGACACCGACGCGGCGCGCAACAAGCCGGAGTGGACCGAGGGCATCCTCTCGGCGCTGGACTGGATCGGCATCGAGCGCGGCAGCTACGAGGGCCCCTACTTCCAGTCCCAGTACGCCGGCGAGCACCGGGCCGCCGCCGCGCGGCTGTACGAGTCGGGCCGGGCGTACTACTGCGACTGCACCCGGGAGGCCGTGCAGGCGCGCACCGGCTCGCAGTACCAGGGCTACGACGGCTTCTGCCGCGACCGCGGCCTGACACCCGGCGAGGGCCGCGCCCTGCGCTTCCGCACGCCCGACGAGGGCGCGACCGTGGTGGTCGACCTGATCCGCGGCGAGCCGACGTTCGAGAACAAGCTGATCGAGGACTTCGTCATCGCCCGGGGCGACGGCTCGCCGGTGTTCCTGCTGGCCAACGTGGTCGACGACATGACCATGGGGATCACCCACGTGATCCGGGCCGAGGAGCACCTGCCCAACACGCCGAAGCAGCAGCTGCTCTGGGACGCCCTCGGCGTCAAGCCGCCGGTCTGGGCGCACGTGCCGGTGGTGGTCAATGAGAAGCGGCAGAAGCTCTCCAAGCGGCGGGACAAGGTGGCCCTGGAGGCGTACCGGGACGAGGGCTACCTAGCCGCGGCGATGCGCAACTACCTGATGCTGCTCGGCTGGGCGCCCTCCGGCGACCGGGAGATCGTCCCGTGGTCGGTGATCGAGGAGGAGTTCCGGCTGGCGGAGGTCAACCCCTCGCCGGCGTTCTTCGACGAGAAGAAGCTGCGCGCGTTCAACGGCGAGTACATCCGGGCGCTGCCGGTCGAGGAGTTCGTCGAGGCCTGCCGGCCGTGGCTGACCGGCACCGGCACGATCGCCCCGCCGCCGTGGCAGCCGGAGGAGTTCGACGCGGACGCCTTCACGGCCGTGGCCCCGCTGGCGCAGACCCGGATCGCGGTGCTCAGCGAGATCGTGCCGAACGTCGACTTCCTCTTCCTCGCCGCGCCGCTGGTCGACGAGGCCGCCTGGGCCAAGGCGATGAAGGAGGGCTCGGCGGAGCTGCTGGACGCCGCCACGGCGGCCTTCGAGGGGCTGGAGTCCTGGGACGCGGAGACGCTGAAGTCGACGCTGGAGGCGGTCGGCGCCGAGCGCGGCCTCAAGCTCGGCAAGGCCCAGGCGCCGGTGCGCGTCGCGGTCACCGGCCGCACGGTCGGGCTGCCGCTGTTCGAGTCGCTGGAGGTGCTCGGCCGCGAGCGCACCCTGAGCCGGCTGCGGGCCGCCCGGGTCCGCCTCGTCTGACGTCGGCAGCCGTACCGTCAGCGCCCGGGCCGGTCCGACCGACCCGGGCGCTGGCCTGTCGGGCCGGCGGTGACGGTCAGCGGCGGGCGGAGCGGCGGAGCAGCAGGCCCGCCGCGAGGGCGGCCAGCGCCACGGCGCCGCCGAGCGCCCACAGCCAGCCCCGCCCCGCCGCGCCGTCGCTCCGCCCGGCCGTCGGCACCGCAGCCGCCGTCGCGCCGCCACCCGTCGGGACGGGCGCGGCCGAGGTCGGCGCCGCGGAGCCGGTCGGCGACGGTACGGCCGACGCCGGCGCGGTCGGACCGGTCGACGGGGGCGGTTCGGCGGGGGTGCCGGTGGTGAGGGTGAACCGCACCTCGCCGGAGACCGGGTGCCCGTCGCTGGACGCCAACCGGTAGCCGACGACGTACAGCCCCGCCCTGCCGGGGGTGAACGGGATGCTGACCCGGGAGCCGGAGAAGGTCGGCGGGCCGCCCGACGCGACCACGTTGTCCGGCCCGGTGACTGTGATCTTCGTCGTGCCCGGGTCCGGCTTGGCCAGGAACCGGAGTTCGATCCGGGTCGGCGCCTCGGCCACCCGGGCGCCGTTGCGCGGATCGCTGCCGGTCAGCGAGTTGTGCGCGGCGGCCGGCGCGGCCGGCAGCGCCAGCGACACACCGAGCGCCACGCCGACCACCACTGGCCAGGTACGCGCCGCACGTGGGACCCTGCCCCCCATGAACCCCTCCGTAAAGGTACGATCCGCCCGCTGATCATCGGCTACCGCTCATTTGTCGGGCCCAGATCGCAGATAGTTCCAATTACTGTTCCACGAGCTGCAACCGATCGACGTTCTGCGGAGTCTTGAGAGTGGGCACCCGATGTGTGCGGGTTCGGTCACTCCGTCGGCCAGGCAACGCGTGACCTGCAGCAAGCCATCCATCGAACGGGGCGAGGAGGCGGCGATGGTCCGGACGATGCGGCGACTGGTCGCGGTGCTGGCGGGCGGGCTCGCGGCGACGGTCCTGTCGCTCGGTCTCGCCGGGGCGGCGAAGGCGGCGCCGAAGCCGCCGCCCGCCGGCGTGGAGATCACCGGCGAGGGCCTGGCCGAGCCGCTGCGGCTGCACGCCGACGCCCACCCGGCGCACGTCGTGGCGGTCATCGACCAGGTCAACTTCCTCGGCCGCACCGGGCAGGCCCGTGGCCCGAAGGCGGCCGACCTCGGTCCGAAGTACACGGTCGTGGTGTTCGCCGGCGACGTTCCGAAGCAGACGTACGACCTCTACCCGAAGGCAGTCGGCGGTCCGCGGGTCTACCGGCCCGCCAAGCAGCCCGACTCCCGCAAGACCGCCGCGGGGTGGTTCCTCGGCCGGCTCAGCATGTCGGAGACGCTCCGCACCGCCGGTGTGCCGCTGGAGCGGCAGTTCGACACGGTGAGCGGCGGCGTCGGCGGCGGCGAGCGGGTCATCCCGGAGGACGCGCTCGACCCGGCGAAGGGCATCGACGAGGCGCTCGGCGAGTTGCAGCGGCTGCTGCTGCTCAACGTGGCGGTGGTGCTGGTGATCACGTCCGGTCTCGCCGGGATCGCGCTGCTGGTCCGCCGGCGCACCCGCTGACGGCCCGCCCCCGCCGCCCGCACCGCCCCTAGGCCCGCCGTCGCCCGACCGGCCCGTCGTGGGCCGCCCGTGGGGTCAGCACCAGCGGCGTGGCGGTCGCTCCCGGCGGACGACACGGTGCCGGGGGCGGACCGGGCCGTGCCGGTGCGCGCCGGCCCAACCGGGCAGGTCGCTGCGGCAGCCCTGCGGCGCCGCCGGCTCGACCTCGCCGGGCAGGGCCGCCTCGGCGGCACGCTGCCGGGGCACCGGGCCGTCCTCGTCGGCGCGCTCCGCCGCACGGCCAGGGGGCTCCGGCGCATGGGCCGGGAACCCGCCGGGCAGCCGGCGGTGATGCTTGGCCGCCGCCTGCTGGTCGTGGTGGCCCGTCCGGCAGGGCTCACCCTGGGCGCAGCCGTGCTCGGCCTCCCCGTGCGCCATCCGGTCTCCTCACGCTAGCCACGCCCGCCGGGGTCGCCCGACGTGCCCTGTCACCGTACTGGCCGGCACCGACGGGCCGTGCAGCCGGACCCGGGTCAGCGCCGCGCCCGGCGCGGGAAGATCGTCTCCCAGACCGGGAAGGCGACCAGCCAGATGACGATGGCGAGGGAGAGCCTGCCGATCCAGTTCGTCAGCTCCCGGGTCCGCTCGGCGTCGTCGACCCAGACGATCGCCGCCCCGAGCAGCGCGCAGGCGATCGCCCACCCGAGCAGGCCCTTGCCCCACTCCCGCCACTCGTGCCGGGTCCGCGCCCACCCGTGCCGCGGCGGCTTGACCGGCGGCGGGCCGCCGGCGAAGCGGTGCGCGAAGCGCTGGTCGGCCCAGCGGACCATCGAGTGCCCGAAAGCCACCGAGAAGCCGAGGTACGCGGCGGCCAGGCCGTGGGTGACGTCCGCGGTGGCGCCACGCCGCAAATCCAGCGCGCTCGCCGCGAGCAGCACCAGGTCCACCAGCGGTACGCAGACCAGCAGCGCGGCCCCCAGCCGCGGCCGGCGCAGCGGATACCGCGCGACCAGCCCGGCGGCGAGCACCACCCAGAACCCGATCTCGCAGGCGACGATGATTCCCAGCAGCATTCCTGCCCCTCCCCGTTCGTGCCCCACCACCCTGCCCCGCCCCGGACGCGCAACCCTCACCGCCGAAGACGAGATCTCCCTACCTCCTTCGACGGACCCACCCTCACCGGCACCGGCCGGGCCGGGTGGCGTACATCTTTTGGTGGGGGCAGGGCGGGGCGGGCTCCTCCGGCGGTCGGAGCCCGGGCGGCGGTCGGTGTGGTGGGATCGGGGCCATGCGAGCGCCGACCTGGCTCGGGCCCGGCACCGCCGGCCGGGACCTGATGCTCGCCGCCGCGTCCCTGGCCGGCGGCGCGGTCATGTACGCCCTGGGCACGCAGCCGCAGCTGCCCTGGGAGCCGGGCCCGCCGGAGCCGCTGTTCCTGCTGCCGCTGGCGGCTGCCTGCGTGGCGGTGGGCCTGCGCCGGGTCGCCACCCGCACCAGCCTGGCCCTCGGCACGGTGGCGGTGGTGGTCGACCTCGCGATGGGCGGCTCGCTGGCGACCGTCCTCGTCTACACCCAGGTCCTCTACGACGCGTGCGTGTTCGGTTCGGCGCTGACCTGGCGCTGGCTGCTGCGGGTCATGGTCGGGCTGAGCGTGCTCGGCACGGCGGCGGGGGTGCTGCTGACCGGTGACTGGCGGGGTGTGGGCCTCGGGATGCCGTTGGTGCTGGCCGGGGTGCTGCCGGTGCTCACCGGGATCAGCGTGCGGCAGTACCGGGACCAGGCGGCGGCCGAGCGGGCCCGGGCCGAGCAGACCGCGCGGTTGGTGGAGCTCGACCGGCGGCAGGCGGTCGGCGCGGAACGGGCCCGGATGGCCCGGGAGCTGCACGACGTGATCGCCAACCACCTGAGCGCCGTGGCGATCCACGCCACGGCCGTGCTCTCCGTGCCGGGACTCGACCGGGCGCAGGTCCAGTCGGCGCTGCGGGTGATCCGGGAGAACAGCGTGCAGGGCCTGGCGGAGATGCGGCAGATGATCGGCCTGCTCCGGGAGCCGGCGGAGAGCGGGCCGGCCGTCGACGCGACGGACGAGACGACCCGGGCTCGGCTGAGCGAGGTCGACGGGCTGGTCGACCGGGCTCGCGCCGCCGGGCTGGCGGTGCGGGTGACCCGGCGCGGCGATCCCCGCCCGCTGCCGGTCGGGGTGGACCTGGCCGCGTACCGGATCGTGCAGGAGTCGCTGACCAACGCGCTCAAGCACGGCGGCGGCGAGGCCGACCTGCTGGTCGCGTACGAGCCGGCGGGAGTGGTGGTGGGCGTGGACAACCCGGTGGGCGCCGGCGGTGGCGCGCCGAGCGGCGCGGGGGCCGGCCTGGTCGGGATGCGGGAGCGGGCGGTGCTGCTCAACGGGCGGTTCGCCGCCGGCCCGGCGCAGGGCCGCTGGCGGGTACGGGTGGAGCTGCCGACGGGCGGGGCGGCATGAGGGGACGGGACGTGTCATGGCCGAGGTGATCCGGGTGCTGCTCGCCGACGACCAGCCGGCGGTGCGGGCCGGGCTGGCGCTGATCCTGGCCGGCGCGCCCGGCGTCACCGTGGTGGGCGAGGCCGACGACGGCGCGGAGGCCGTCCGGTTGTGCCGCGAGCTGCGGCCCGACGTGGCGGTCATGGACGTGCGGATGCCCCGCCTGGACGGCATCTCGGCCACCCGGGAGATCGTCGCCGACCGGCTCGCCGACGTGCTCGTGCTCACCACCTTCGACCTCGACGAGTACGTCTTCGGCGCGCTGCGGGCTGGCGCGGCGGGCTTCGTCCTGAAGGACACCGACGCCGAGGGGCTGGTGGCGGCGGTGCGGACGGTCGCCCGGGGCGAGGGATTCATCGCCCCGGCGGTGACCCGCCGGCTGATCACCGCGTTCGCGGCGACCGCCCCGGCCGCCTCCGGGGCGACCCGGGCGGCGGTGGACGCGCTGACCCCGCGGGAGCGGGACGTGCTGGCCTGCCTCGGGCTCGGGCTGTCCAACCAGCAGGTCGCCGACCGGCTGGCGATGGCGGAGAGCACCACCAAGACCCATGTCAGCCGGATCCTCGCCAAGCTGGACCTGCGCAGCCGGGTGCAGGCCGCCATCCTGGCCCAGGAGCTGGGGCTGCCCGCTCCCCCGCCCGCCTGACCCGACCCGCCGGCCCGCCCGGGTCACCGCCGAGCGCGGGCCGCCCGGAGTGAAGGTCCAGGTCGGGACGTGTCAGGCTGGAGCAGTGAGCGAGCCGGGCGGTACGGAGCTGTCGGCCACGCTGCGCCGGATCGAGCGGGCGGCGGGGGCGCTGGCCACCGCCAGCGTGGCCCGGATGGACGAGGCCCTGCCCTGGTTCCGCGACCTGCCCGCCGACCACCGTTCCTGGGTGATGCTGGTGGCCCAGGCCGGCGCCCGGTCGCTGGTGCAGTGGCTGCGCGACGGCGGCGGCACGGCGGACAGCACCCAGGAGGTCTCCGACGAGGTCTTCGCCACCGCGCCGCAGGCGCTGGCCCGCTCGATCAGCCTCCAGCAGACGGTGGCGCTGATCAAGGTGATGATCGACGTCGTCGAGGAGCAGGTCTCGCACCTGGCCGCGCCGGGCGAGGAGCAGCAGTTGCGCGAGGCGGTGCTGCGGTTCTCCCGGGAGATCGCCTTCGCCGCCGCCCGCGCGTACGCCCGGGCCGCCGAGTCCCGCGGCTCCTGGGACGCCCGGTTGCAGGCGTTGCTGGTGGACGCGCTGCTGCGGGGCGACTCGCCGGACGTGCTGGCCAGCCGCGCGGCGGCGCTCGGCTGGGCGGACGCCCCGCCGGTGGCGGTGGCGGTCGGCCGCTCCCCCGGCGGCGAGGTCTCCGCCGTGCTGCACACCGTGCACCGGCAGGCCCGGCGCATCGGCGCGGAGGTGATCGGCGGGGTGCACGGCGACCGGCTGGTCATCGTGCTCGGGGGCGCCGCCGATCCCGTCGCCGCCACCGTCAAGCTGCTCGGCGCGTTCGGCGACGGGCCGGTGGTGGTCGGCCCGGCCGTGCCGAGCCTGGACGAGGCGACCGAGTCGGCCCGCGCCGCGCTGGCCGGCTTCCGGGCCGCCCCCGCCTGGCCGACCGCGCCCCGGCCGGTGCCGGCGGGCGACCTGCTGCCGGAGCGCGCGCTGGCCGGTGACGCGGAGGCGCGCCGGCGGCTGCGGCACGACGTCTACGCCGCGCTCGTGCGGGCGGGTGGCGAGTTGCTGGAGACCCTCGACGCGTTCTTCGCGGCCGGCGGCACGCTGGAGAGCGCCGCCCGCGCCCTCTTCGTGCACCCGAACACGGTGCGCTACCGGCTGCGGCGGATCGCCGACGTGACCGGCTTCTCGCCGCTCACCGCGCGGGACGCGTTCGCCCTCCAGGTGGCGCTCACCGTCGGCCGGCTCGACCCGGTGGTCCCGGTGGTCCCAACCCAGACAATGACCCCAGCCGTCAGGAAAACATCACAGTCGGGTGACGATCACCGCCGATCTTTGTAGGAACCCTCCAAAGGTTCTAGTGCGGTTTGGTCGAGGGCGGCACAGCGCTACCCGCGCGTATCCGGGAGAGTCATAGACGTGCTCGCCGTACTCTCTCCCGGCCAGGGTTCCCAGAAACCCGGCTTCCTGACCCCCTGGCTCGACCTGCCCGGCGCCGAGGCCCGGCTGCGGTGGTGGTCGGCGATGGCCGGGGTCGACCTGGTGCACCTCGGCACCGCGGCCGACGCCGACGAGATCAAGGACACCGCCCGCACCCAGCCGCTGCTGGTCGCGGCGGCGCTGCTCGCGGCCGAACACCTGCCGATGCACGACGTCACCGTCACCGCCGGCCACAGCGTCGGCGAGCTGGGCGCGGCGGCGCTCGCCGGGGTGCTGCCCGCGGAGGCGGCGATCACCCTCGCCGGCGTACGCGGCCGCGAGATGGCCGCCGCCTGCGCGCTGGAGCCGACCGGGATGGCCGCCGTGCTGGGCGGGGAGCCCGACGACGTGCTCGCCACGATCGCCGCGCACGGGCTGCACCCGGCCAACCGCAACGGCGCCGGCCAGTTCGTCGCCGCCGGCGCGGTCGCGGGCCTGGAGAAGCTCGCCGCCGAGCCGCCGACCAAGGCCCGGGTGATCCGCCTCAAGGTGGCTGGCGCCTTCCACACCCCGTACATGGCCCCCGCCGAGGCGGCGCTCGCCGCCGTCGCCGCCGGGATCACCCCCGCCGACCCGACCCGGATCCTGCTGTCCAACATCGACGGCGCCGCGGTCGACCACGGGCGCGACATGGTGCAGCGCCTGGTCCGGCAGGTCACCGCGCCGGTGCGCTGGGACCTCTGCATGCGCACGCTGGCCGACCTCGGGGTGACCGGAGTGATCGAGCTGCCCCCGGCGGGCACCCTCGCGGGCCTGATCAAGCGGGAGCTCAAGGAGAGCGGCCTCCCGGAGATCGTCACCCTGAACACCCCGGACGACCTGCCCGCCGCACGGGACCTGATCGCCCGGCACGGGATGGCGCCGAGCCACGAGCCGACCATGCAGTTCCGCGTGGTGGTGGCCCCGTCGGCCGGCACCTTCGAGCCGGCGGAGGGCCTCGCCGAGGGCGACACGCTCGACACGGGGCAGGTCGTCGGCCACATCGCCACCCGGCAGGGCCCCGTCGAGGTGCCCGCCCACGCCAGCGGGGTGCTCACCGAGTGGCTCGCCCACCACGACGACCCGGTCGCGCCGGGCCAGCCGCTCGTTCGCATCGGAGGTCACGCATGACCGGCAGCCGGATCCTCGCCATGGGGCACTACCAGCCCTCCCGAGTGGTCACCAACGACGAGATCGCGCAGCTGGTGGAGACCAGCGACGAGTGGATCCGCGACCGGGTCGGCATCGTCACCCGACGGATCGCCGACGGCGAGTCGGTCACCGACATGGCCGCCGCCGCCGCCGGCAAGGCACTGGCCAACGCCGGCCTCACCGCCGCCGACATCGACCTGGTCGTCGTTGCCACCTGCAGCGCCGTCGACCGCAGCCCGAACGTCGCCTGCCGGGTCGCCGCCAAGCTCGGCATCACCGCGCCCGGGGCGTACGACATCAACACGGCCTGCTCCGGTTTCGCCTACGCGCTGGGCACGGTGGACCACGCCGTCCGGGCCGGCGCCTCGCGCAACGCCCTGGTGATCGGCGCGGAGAAGCTCTCCGACATCGTCGACTGGACGGACCGCTCCACCTGCATCATCTTCGCCGACGGCGCGGGCGCCGCCGTGGTGACGGCCACCGCCGAGGACGAGCCCGCCGGCATCGGCCCGGTGGTCTGGGGCTCGGCCCCGGAGAAGAGCGACGCGGTACGCATCGAGGGCTGGCGCCCGTACATCCAGCAGGAGGGGCAGTCGGTCTTCCGCTGGGCCACCACCGAGCTGGCGCCGCTGGCCCGGCAGGCGTGCGAGCGCGCCGGGGTGGACCCGTCGGAGCTGGCCGCCTTCGTGCCGCACCAGGCCAACGCCCGGATCATCGACGGCATCGTGAAGCGGCTCGGCATCCCGAACGCGATCATCGCCAAGGACATCGTCGAGTCCGGCAACACCTCGGCGGCGAGCGTGCCGCTGGCCCTGTCCAAGCTGGTGGAGCGGCGGGAGGTGCCCTCGGGCGCCCCGGTGCTGCTCTTCGGCTTCGGCGGCGGCCTGACCTACGCCGGTCAGGTCGTCCGCTGCCCCTGAAGCCCCTCCGGCGCGCCAGCGCCGGGGAGTGACGGCCGGCGTCGTCGGCCGTCGAGTGAAACCGATGAGAGGAACCAAACCGCAATGACCCGTGACGAGATCACCGCCGGCCTCGCCGAGATCCTCGAAGAGGTTGCCGGGGTGAACCCGGACGACGTGGCCGAGGGGAAGTCCTTCACCGACGACCTGGACGTCGACTCGCTCTCCATGGTGGAGGTCGTGGTGGCGGCCGAGGAGAAGTTCGGCGTCAAGATCCCGGACAACGAGGTGCAGAACCTGAAGACCGTCGGGGACGCCGTCAGCTACATCGAGGCGCAGTCCTGATCATGGCGCACACCGACGTCGTCGTCACCGGGCTCGGCGCGACCACCCCGCTGGGCGGGGACGTCGCGTCGACCTGGGACGCCATGCTCGCCGGCCGCTCCGGGGTGAGTGCCCTCACCCAGGAGTGGGCCGAGCAGCTGCCGGTCCGGATCGCCGCCCAGCTCGCGGTGGATCCGGCCGGCCTGCTCGACCGGGTCAAGCTGCGCCGGCTGGACCGTTCCGAGGCGATCGCGATCATCGCGGCGCAGCAGGCCTGGGCGGACGCCGGCCTGGCCGACTCCGGGCTGGACCGGGAGCGGCTGGGCGTCAGCGTCGGCTCGGGCATCGGCGGCGCGCTGACCCTGCTCGCCCAGGACGACATCCTGGAGGCGTCCGGGCCGCGGCGGGTCTCCCCGCACACCATCCCGATGCTGATGCCGAACGGCCCCGCCGCCTGGGTGGGGCTGGAGCTGGGCGCGAGGGCGGGGGTGCACTCGGTGGCCAGCGCCTGCGCGACCGGTGCGGAGGCGATCGCGCTCGGCCTGGACATGATCCGCGCCGGCCGCGCCGACGTGGTGGTGGCCGGCGGCACCGAGGCGGTCATCCACCAGCTGCCGATCGCCGGCTTCAGCTCGATGCGGGCCATGTCGACGCGGAACGACGAGCCGGAGCGGGCCTCCCGGCCGTGGGACAAGGGCCGCGACGGCTTCGTGCTCGGCGAGGGCGCGGGCATCCTGGTGCTGGAACGCGCGGACCACGCCGCCGCCCGGGGAGCCCGGGTGTACGCGCGCCTGGCCGGGGCCGGCATCACCTCCGACGGCTACGACATCGTGCAGCCGCACCCGGAGGGGGAGGGCGCGATCCGGGCCATCGCGAAGGCGATCGCCGACGCGGACGTCGCCAGGTCCGACATCACGCACGTCAACGCGCACGCCACGTCGACCCCGGTCGGTGACGTGGCGGAGATCAAGGCGCTGCACGAGGCGCTCGGCGACCACCCGGTGCTGTCCTCCACCAAGTCGATGTCCGGTCACCTGCTGGGTGCGGCGGGCGCACTGGAGTCGATCGCCACCATCCTGGCGATCCGCGACAGTGTCGTGCCCCCGACGATCAACCTCGACGACCCGGACGACGGCCTCACCCTGGACGTGGCCGCGAACAAGGCGCGCCACATGGACATCCCCGCCGCGCTGAACAACTCGTTCGGCTTCGGCGGGCACAACGTGGCTCTCGTCTTTACGCGGGCCTGAGACCACAGCCTTGGAGGCTCACGTGACCACCACCGCCGTTGGTGCGGACACTTCACCCGTCGTGGACCACCGAGATCCGGAGTTGCGGCTGCGGGCGCTGTTCGATGCCGGTTCGTTGCGGTTGATGGCGCCCCGGGACACCTCCGGCGTCCTGTGGGCGCGGGGCGAGATCGACGGCACGCCGGCGATCGCGTACGCGACCGACGCCACGCGGATGGGCGGGGCGATGGGCACCGAGGGGTGCCGGCACGTCGTGGACGCCATCGACACCGCGGTGCGGGAGCGGGTGCCGGTGCTGGGGTTGTGGCACTCGGGTGGGGCCCGGCTGGCCGAGGGCGTGGTGGCGCTGGACGCGGTGGGTCAGGTCTTCGCCGCGATGGTGCGCGCGTCGGGGCGGGTGCCGCAGATCTCGGTGGTGCTGGGGCCCGCGGCCGGCGGCGCGGCGTACGGGCCGGCGTTGACCGACATCGTGGTCATGAGCGGGGCCGGACGGATCTTCGTGACCGGTCCGGAGGTGGTCCGCAGCGTCACCGGTGAGCAGGTCGACATGGAGCGGCTGGGCGGGCCGGAGCCGCACGGCCGCCGCTCCGGGGTGGTCCACGTGACGTGCAAGGACGACGAGTCGGCGCTGGCCGAGGCGCGCAAGCTCGCCGCGCTGCTGGGACGCCAGGGTCGGCTGTCGCCCGACGACGTGGCGGTGGAGGGTGACCAGGGCCACGACCTGGCGGCGAAGATGCCGGTGGAGACGAACCGGGCCTACGACGTCAAGCCGGTGGTCAAGGCGCTGCTGGACGCTCCCGGGGTGGAGCTGCACGCCAAGTGGGCGCCGAACGTGGTCACCACCCTGGGCCGGTTCGCCGGCCGCACCGTCGGGGTGATCGCCAACAACCCGCTGCGCCTGGGCGGCTGCCTCGACGCCTCCAGCGCCGAGAAGGCGGCCCGGTTCGTGCGGATGTGCGACTCCCTCGGCGTGCCGCTGATCGTGCTGGTCGACGTGCCCGGCTACCTGCCTGGCCTCGGCCAGGAGTGGGACGGCGTGGTGCGCCGCGGCGCGAAGCTGCTGCACGCCTTCGCCGAGGCCGTCGTGCCCCGGGTGACCCTGGTGACCCGCAAGGCCTACGGCGGGGCGTACATCGCGATGAACTCCCGCTCCCTCGGGGCCACCGCCGTGTTCGCCTGGCCCCACGCCGAGGTCGCCGTCATGGGGGCCAGCGCCGCGGTCAACATCCTGCACCGCAAGAAGCTCGCCGCCGCCCCCGCCGAGGAACGCGAGACGCTGCGCGCGCAGCTGATCGAGGAACAGACCCGGGTCGCGGGCGGCGTCAACCGCGCCCTGGAGATCGGCGTGGTCGACGACGTCATCACCCCCGCCGAGACCCGTCGCCGCATCGCCGAGGCCCTCGCCGCCGCCCCGGCGGCCCGGGGCGCGCACGGCAACATCCCGCTGTAGTCGCACGTACCGTCGAGGGGCCCGCGCTCACCCGAGCGCGGGCCCCTCGCGTCGCTCAGCCCCGGTTACGTGGGTGCCGGCGGGCGGTCCGCTCGTTGCCCCGGCGGTAGTTGCCGGTCCACCGGGCCATCGCGAGCTGCGGGTCGTCCTCGACCTCCGCGAGGAACTCCGCCGCCCGGCCGCCGCGCAACGTGCCCGCCACCCGCCCGTGGTGGGTGATCACCACGGTGCCGTCCGACCGCTCGGCGTACGCGAAACCCTGTGCCGTTCCCATGTGCGCAGAGCGTGCCAGGCGCGGCGGGCGACCGCGAGCCCGTTTCCGGGTTGACTCTCCAGCGGCTGGAGACAGGAGGCTCTTCGACGTGGACGACCGCACCGACCTGTTCACCATCGGGCAGCTCGCCCGGCGGACCGGCCTCTCGGTCCGGACCATCCGCTTCTGGTCCGACCTGGACCTGTTGCCCCCGACCGGCCGGTCGCCGGGCGGCTACCGGCTCTACGACGCGGCCGCCGTGGCCCGGCTGGAGCTGCTGCGCTCCCTGCGCGAACTGGGCATCGGCCTGGACGACGTACGCCGGATCGTGGACCGCCAGTCCACCGTCCGGGACGTGGCGCAGGCGCACGTCCGGGCGCTGGACGCGGAGATCCGGACGCTGCGGCTGCGCCGGGCGGTGCTGCGGTCGGTCACCCGACGTGGCAGTACGACCGAGGAGTTGAGACTCATGAACGACCTGGCCCGCCTCTCCGCCCGGGAGCGGCAGCGGATCATCGACGACTTCGTGGCCGAGGTTTTCGACGGCGTCGACGTCGACCTGGGTGCCGGCCTGGCCCAGGCCATGCGGGCGCTGCCGGCGGACCTGCCGGACGAGCCCACAGACGAGGAGGTGGACGCCTGGCTGGAGCTGGCCGAACTGGTGGCCGACCCGGACTTCCGCCGTCGGGTACGCGAGATGGCGGTGGCCGGGTCGGCCGACGCGACGGCGCCGCCGCCGGAGCCGATGCCGTCGGTCGAGCCGGCGCGTGCGGCGCTGGCCGCCGGGATCGACCCGGCGTCGCCCGATGCTCGGGCGGTGCTCGACGAGATGGTGGACCCGACGCTCACGCCGGACCAGCGCCGGGCGATGGCCGACGGGATCGCCGCCTTCACCGACCGGCGGGTGGAGCGGTACTGGCAGCTGATCGGCGTGCTCAACCGGCGGGAGCCGTTCCCGCCCGCGGTGCCGGCCGTGGAGTGGCTGGTCGCCGCGCTGCGCGCGGCCCACTAGGTCAACCGGGTTGACGCGGGCCGTCCGCCCCGCTTTGATGGGCCGGCTCTCATCGTCAACGGGGAATGGACACATGGAACGACGTACCCGCACCGCCGTGCTCGCGGCGCTGACGATCGCGCTGACCGGCGCCTGCGCCGACGCGAAGGAAACACCGTCGGCCGGCGGCTCGCCGTCGGCGTCGGCCGCGCCGAGCACCACCGCCTCGCCGGTGACCCCCGGCCCACCCTGGCACGACGAGGTGGCCGCCGCGGCCGCCGGCACCACCGTCGGCCAGAAGGGCACGCCCTGCGAGCTGCCGATCACCTTCTCGCTGCCGGCCAGGTGGAAGGTCGAGGCGGTGCAGGGCTCGACGGAGTTCGGCGAGCCGACCGTCGGCAAGGCCAGGATGCTGTGCGAACTCGACGCCCGGCCGACCGGCGACCTCGGGTTCCTCCGGGTGTGGCGGGTCGACGGGGTCGCCGGCGGCGCCGAGGCGCACCTGAAGCACTTCGTCGAGGCGTACGCGCCGAAGGCGACGGGCGCGCAGTACCGGCGGCTGCGGGCCGGCACGCTGGACGCCGTCGAGGTGAGCTACACGGCGGACGGCGACACGGACCGCGCCATCGCGTTGTCCTCCCTCTACGGCCCGGTCGTGTTGAGCCTGGACGCCCCGGACCCGGAGGACCTGCTGCCGGCGTACCAGCTGGTGAAGCAGTCGGCCCGGATCAACCGCGACTGATTCCCTATCGGGGATCGGCTGTCAAGGTGCTGGCTGGCTTGACGGTGTAGGTCGGCTGGTTGGACGATCGCTGGTGGGGGAGGTCGCC
>NZ_JBIDBG010000028.1:0-43758 GCF_043202855.1 Micromonospora sp. NPDC048063
CCGGGGCATTTCGTTCACATCCCCGCCGCTCTCGCGCCGGGCACTTTTACTACGTTACCCGGCGGTTTCCGCCGTGTCAAACCGCTCTGTCGCGATCCGCACCACTTCAACCCAATTTCCGGGCACCACGAACGAAGCCGGAATTCGCCGGACCGATCATGGATTCAGCAGGCCGGCCGCCACGGTCTCCCGCAAGCTCGCCCGGTGCCCTGCCGGTCGTCAACCATACCCGGTCGGTTTCGCCTCGCCAAATCCGCCTCGCGGCGAATCCGGGGCACCGCCCGGTCCAGGTTCCGATGAGTGCTAACCCATCCGAGCTGGGGGTTGTTCCCGCGCTCCGGCCTCCAGGACTTTCGCCCGTTTCGTCCGTTCCGCGCTGGCAGAGAGAAAGCTACGCGTCCCGCGGGAAGATCGTCAAATCGGCGGTCGGCGTCGCGCGTCACATCCGGGACCGCAGCCTTCCGACGCGCGATCGAGGCGGTCGGAAGGCCGTACGCCAGTCCAGGCCGGCCATGGGGAGATGCTGTGGGCGGGGGGCCGGACGTGATGGTGGTCTGCACCCCGCCGCACACCCGGCTGCCGATCGCCCTGGGCTGCCTCGCCACCGGCGGCCGACCTGCTGCCGGAGCAGCCGCCGGCACTGTCCACCGCCGAGCACCGTGAGGCCGCCGCCCCCCTGCGGCGACGGGCCGGGCGTGCCAGGTCGGCTTCCAGCCCTCGGCTCGGCGGCCTCGCGAGCCGACCGACAGTCGGGGCCGGGCCGCGCGGGTGTCGTCACCGGCATCGCGACGGTCGCGGCCTGGCAGCGCCCCGACGCCTACTACGCGCGGGCACCGTGAGCCGGCCCGCCTGACGTGCGTCCACACCAGACGCGTTGGCGTCACCTGCCTGTACGCCGCGTGGACATCACCCGGAAGTAGTCGACACCTACGAGGGCTCCGCGGCCGGCACGATCCGTCCCGCGGGGCGGCCGGGCGGGGGTCACCCCGTTCCACGGGCCTGTGCGGCGGCGGTAGCGTGGCGCCACATCACGGCCCGTGGCGCGGACTCCCCGCCGGTGTGGCGCTCGCGATCGTACGGAGGAGGGTGCATGTCCCACGGCGAGGAGCCGTTCGCGGCACGCGAGGACGCGACCTCGCGGCCGAGCTTTGACCTCGCACTGCGGGGCTACGACAAACGACAGGTCGACCGGTACGTCGAACAGGTCGACGGCGAGCGGTCGGCGCTGGCCGCCGAGCGGGAGCGGGCCTCGGGCCAGCTGCGGGAGCTGACCGCCGAACTGCACCGGCTGCACGCGGAAGTCGCCGAGCTGCGCGAGCGGCCGGCGCAGCCGGACCGGGCGTCATTCCGTGACCTGGGGCCGATGGTCGACCAGATCCTGGCCCTGGCGGAGAAGCAGGCCGGGGTGATCACCGACGCCGCCGGTCAGGAGGCTGCCGAGCTGCGGGCCGAAGCGGAGCGGGCGCTCACCGAGGCCCGGGAGCACGCCGCCACGACGCTGCGGGAGCTGGCGGAGGAGGCGCAGGCCCGGCGCGCCCAGGACGAGCAGGAACACGAGGAACGCCGCGCCAACGCCCAGGCCGAGCTGGCCCGGATCCGCGAGGCGGCGGAGCGCCTGCGGGCGGCCGGCGAGGCGGCCCACGACCACGCGCTCCAGGAGGCCAAGCGGATCGACGAGCAGAGCGCCCAGCAGCTCGAACAGTCCCGCGCCGAGGCCGAGGCGTTCCTGACCGCGGCCCGTACCCAGATCCAGCAGGAAGTGCAGGCGGCGCGCGCGAAGACCCAGCAGGAGCTGGGCCAGTGGCAGGCCAGCGTGGAGCGGGAGATCAACGAACGGCGGTCCGCCGCCGAGCAGGAGGTCACCGAGCAGCGCGCGGCGGCGGAGCGGGAGCTGGCCGGCCAGCGCACGGCGGCCGAGCAGGAGATCGCGACGCTGATCGCCGAGGCGCAGCAGTACGCGGCCACGTTCCGCCAGCGCGCCGACGAGCAGGCCGCGGCCCACCAGCAGCAGCTCGCCGCGGCGCAGCAGGGCCTCCGGGACCGGCGGGAGGCGCTGGCCCGGTTGCAGTCCGAGCTGGAGACGGCGCAGCAACAGCTCGCCCAGGCACGGCAGGACAGCGCCAGCGCCGAGCGGGAGTTCACCGACCTGCAGCAGCGCCTCGCCGAGACCCGGCAGGAGCTGGCCGACGAGCTGCACCGGCTCGACGAGGTGCGCCGGGCCGCGGATTCCGCCGAGCAGCACGCCAAGGAGGTCCGTGCCCGGGTGAAGCGGGAGGCGAAGCGGGTGGCGGACCTGGCCGCGGCGGCGGTCATGGCGGCGGCCACGGGTGGCGCGGAGACCGCCGAGTACCCGCAGGTCGGCGCCCGCGCCCGCGGTGACCGGCCGGCGGCATCCGCCGTCGAGGCCGTGGGCGGCGGGGCCGGCTACGCGGCGGGCGGCGTCGAGGCCGGGGCGGGCGGGGCCGGCGGCGCGGCGGGAAACCCGGCCGGCGACGCGGGGCGGGCAGCGGCCGGCGAGGAGGGGCGGTCCCCGGGCGGCACCGTGGCGCAGCCGCCGGCGGAGTCGGTGGTCGCCCCGGGCTGACGCGGCACGACGTGCTGGGCCCCTGGCCGGCGTCGAGCCCGGCGGGCCGGGGACGCTCCGGCACCCGCTGGTCAGGTCGCGGGCGAGCGTGTCCCCCGTGGGCGCACAGCGGCTGGGCGGCGCCACCGACCAGGACTCGTTGCCCAGCGAGGTCGCCCCCAACGGTGCCCTACACTCGCTCGCGGCGGGCGGTAGCGCAGAGGTCGTCGCGTCTCCTTGGCAGGGAGGAGGACGCCGGTTCGATTCCGGCCCGTCCGCCGCCCGGGCGTCGCCCCGCCCGATCCGTGCGGGCCGTAGCGCAGCGGTCGTCGCGCCCGGTCTCCAAAACCGGGAGGACGCCGGTTCGAATCCGGCCGGTCCGCACGCCCTACACTCCCCGGCGAGCGGGTCGTAGCGCAGCGGTCGTCGCGCCCGACTGCTAATCGGGAGGACGCCGGTTCGATCCCGGCCGGCCCGCTCCCGACGGGAACGGGGACGCCGACATGGAGCGCCGACGCGAGCGGGAGCGGCAGCTGCGGCTCCTGCGGTACGCCTCGCCGCCGGGCATGGTCGCCGCCGCCACCGCCCGCCGCCGCGCCGGAGACTGGCGGGGCGCGTGCCGGGCGGCGTTGGTCGACGCGCACATCGACCTGCCGGACGTGGCCTCCCGGTACGGCGGCGGCGAGGCCGCCCGGATCGAGGGCGAGCTGCGCGGCCTCGCCCCGGACCTGCTGCGCCGCTTCCTGCCCCGCACCGACTCGCTGGCCCTCCTGCCGCGGGCCGTCGTCGTGCTGACCCGGCTGCCCGGCCCGGTCCCGACGGGCACCGAGCCGTCCGACTCGGGCGTTCCGCTGCTGGTGGCGACGCTGCCGTTCACCGACCGCGCCCCGCAGCGGATCGGGCTGCGGGTCACCGACAGCCGGCGCCTGCCGCCCCGGTGGCACGACCTGCCGGGCTGGTGCTGGGACGCGGCGGCGGTCGGCGCGCGCCGTTGGGCGTACGGCGCCTCGGCCGCCCGGCTCGCCTGGCACTCGCCCGACGGCCACCCGTACCCGTCCGGCGGCACGGGTGGGCCGGCGCTCACCGGCGACCGGGCCGCGGAGGTGGAAGCCCTCGCCGCGCTGCTGTCGGCGGGACGGCCGGTGGCGGCGTACGAGGCGGCCGGGTTCACCGTCGACCCCGACGAGGCCCGGCAGCACGCCGCCTGGTTCGCGGCCCCGCTCGCCGCCCACGCGCCGGCGCTGCCCGTACTCGCCGACGAGGCCCGCCGCCTCGCCCACCGCTACGGGGCGACGACACAGGTCAGCGTGGACCGTCGGCTCGCCGTCGAGGTCGCCGCCGACGGCCGACCGACCGTCCGCAGGGCGAGCTGGCGCGATCCCGCCGTCGGGCCGTGCGCCTTCGGGATGCCGGGGCCGACGGACGTGGCGCTGCTGCGCCGGGGCGACCTGACGCCGGACGAGCTGCACCCGCTGGTGCACGAGGCGTTGTTCCCGGGTCGGACGCAGGCGTGGCGGGCCGCGGCACCGGCGCCACCCACGCCGATCCGGATCCGGTGCGGGCCCGACTGGCACGTCGTCCGCCCCGCCGACGGGCGCCTCGTCACCCCGCACCACAGCGACGAGGAACTGCGCCGGGAGTTCCTGCTCGCCGGGCTGGGCGGCCCGCTCCTGGGCTGTGCGGCGGCGGTGCGGGCCTGGCGTACCGGGGCGAGACCGGTGCCGAAGGAGATCCGCAGGCTCCGGCAGGACGTCTTCGCCCGCGCGTTGCACGGCGACACCGACGGTCTGCTCGCCCTGCTCGCCGACGGCCTCGACCCAGGGCTGCGCGACGGCACGGGCGGCACCCTGCTGCACTGGCTGTCCCACCTGGACCACGCGAGGATGCTGCCGGCGCTCGCCGCCGCCGGTCTCGACGTCGACGAACGCGACCGGGACGGCCGCACCCCGCTGCACGCCGCCGCGGTCGCACTGGACACCGAGGTGATGGCGGCTCTGCTCGCGGCCGGCGCCGACCCGGACGCCGGGGACGCGCAGGGCCGCACCCCCGCCGGGCTGCTCGCCGCCGCGCGGAAGCTGACGCGCCGAAACTGATGCGACGGTAGTCGACGCGCGGAAGCTGACGCGACGGAAGCCGACGCGACGGTAGCCGGCGGTTTGTCGGTGGCCTTCGGTATGCTCCCGCGCGGCGAGGCCGTAGCGCAGAGGTCGACGCGCCTTGACAGCAAGCTGGAGGACGCCGGTTCGAATCCGGCCGGTCTCGCCGCCACCCCTTCGCGAAGGAGCACCGTGTCCGTCGACCGCGCCGAGTTGGCGGCCTGCCTGGCCGTCCTGGCCCGGCTCGACGACGCCGACCTCGACGAGGCGACGCGGCAGGAGTTGGAGCGGGCGGTCACGGCCGCCCATCGGGGGGTGAAGAAGCGCGCCAAGGCCCGCCGGGACGCCGCGACCCGGGCGGCGGACCGGGCGCTGCTGGCCGGCGCCACCCGCTTCCACACCGAGATCCCCGACGTCGCGCCGCCCGTCTCCGACCGGCCCGCCGACCCGGGTCGGGGCGGCGCCGGCCACGACGCGGCAGAACGCGGGTCGTTGCGTCGGGAGCGGCACTGCTATGTGTGCAAGCTGCCCTACCGCCGGGTCGACGTCGACTACCACCAGATGTGCCCGCCGTGCGCGGCGGAGAACCGCGAGCGGCGGCACGCCCGCTGCGACCTGACCGGCCGCACCGCCGTGGTGACCGGCGGCCGGGTGAAGATCGGCTTCCACACCGCGCTCAAGCTGCTCCGCGACGGCGCCGACGTGATCGTGACGACCCGGTTCCCCCGGGACGCCGCCCGCCGTTTCGCCGCCGTGCCGGACGCGGACGACTGGGCCGACCGGCTCTACGTGCACGGGCTGGACCTGCTCGACCTGGCCGGCACGCTCGACTTCGTCACGCTGGTCGGCCGGCGCTTCGCCGGGCTGGACATCCTGGTCAACAACGCGGCGCAGACGCTGTACCGGCCGGAGGCGTACCACCGGGAGGTCCGGGCGGCCGAGTCGACGGCGCTGGAGGGGCCGGCGGCGCGGATCGCGATCGGCGCCGCGCCCGCCGCCACCACGGCGCGGCGGCTGCCCGCCGGGCTGGACGCGTTCTTCCCGGCCGGGCAGGTCGACGAGACGGGCCAGCCGCTCGACCTGCGCGAGGTCAACTCGTGGGTGCTCAGCGACGCCGACGTGAGCCCGCACGAGTGGTTGCAGGTGCACGTGGTCAACGCCTTCGCGCCCTTCCTGCTCACCTCCCGGCTGCGCCCGCTGATGCAGGCGGCCGCCCACTCGCAGCGGCACGTCGTGCAGGTCTCGGCGATGGAGGGCAGCTACAGCCGCTCCGGCAAGACCACCCGGCACCCGCACACCAACATGGCCAAGGCGTCGCTGAACATGCTGGTCCGCACGGTCGCCCCCGACTACCTGACCAGCGGCATCCACATGAACAGTGTGGACACCGGCTGGGTCACCGACGAGCGGCCGCACCCCGGCAAGACCGCCCAGCGTGACCTCGGGTTCCGGCCGCCGCTCGACGTGGTCGACGGCGCCGCCCGGGTCTACGACCCGATCGTCCGGGGCGTCCGCGGCGCGCCGGTGAGCGGCCAGTTCCTCAAGGACTACCGGAGCGTGCCCTGGTGACCGATCCCACGCCGGTGCGGTGCCCGGCCATCGCCGACCCCGACGCCCGGCTCGCCGACCCGGCCGACTTCGACCCGCTGCTGGTCCGCCTCTCCGTGCCGGACGCGGTGGTCGCGCCCGAGGAGTTCCCGCGCGGCACGGTGCAGCCCGACGGCCGGCTCGACCTGTGCAAGCAGGGCGTCGGCCCGGCGCAGACCGCCCGGATCGTGGCCGCCGCGGTCGACTCGCCGCTGGTGCGGCACCTGCTGCTGGGCACCAACGGCCTCGGCGCGGAGGGCGCCCGGGCGGTCGCCGAGGCGCTGCGCCCGGGGCACCACCTCGAGACGCTCTACCTGGGCTGCAACCGGATCGACCCGGCCGGGGTCGACGCGCTCGCCGCCCGGCTGGCCGGCGACCACACGGTGCGGGCGCTGTGGCTCAAGCGCAACCCGGTCGGCGACGAGGGCGTCCGGCGGCTCGCCGCCGCGCTCGCGGTGAACTCCACCATCCGCACGCTGGACCTGGTCAACGTCGGGATGAGCGTACGCGGGCTGGCCGCCCTGGCCGAGGCGCTGGCCGACCGGGAGCGGCCGGTGCAGCGGCTCTTCCTCGGCGGCAACGGCTTCGGCCCGGACGCGGTGCCGGTGCTCGGCGCGCTGGTCCACGCCGCCGGGGTCCGGGAGCTCTACCTGGCGGCGAACCACCTCGGGAACGCCGGCGCCGCCGCCCTCGCCGAGCTGGCCGACGGGGTGGAGGTGACGCTCGGTCTGGGCGGCAACGGGATCACCCCGGCCGGGGTGACCGCGCTGGCCCGGCACCTGGGCGCCTGGCGGGCGCTGGACCTGGCCCGGCCGCCTTCGGAGCGGGCTCTCGGGGCGCGCGGCAACGTGGTCGGCGACGAGGGTGCGGCGGCGCTCGCCGACGCGCTGCCCGCCGCCCGGCTGCGCCGGCTGGACCTGCGGCGTACGGAGGTCGGGGGGCGGGGCGCGAAGCGGCTCGTCGAGGCCGTCGAGGGCCACCCGACGCTGGAGTACCTGGGCATCAACGGGGGCGTGCCGCGCCGGCAGCGTCGCCGGGCCTCGGCCCTGCTCGCCGAGCGGCCGGTCACCGCGCCGCACGAGGACATCCGGGCGATCGCGAGCGTCTACCGGTGAGCCCGCCCGTCGTCGACGAGATCCGCACCTGGCAGCGCGTCCGGCGGTACGCCGTGCCGGCCGCGATGGTCGAGGCGTGCGCCGCGGCCCGGGAGGCAGGTGACTGGCGGGCCGCCTGCGCGGCCGGACGCGTGGACGTGGCGTTCGACCTGGCCGAGGTGGCCCGGGAGCACGGCCGGGCCCGTGCCGACCGGATCGAGGCGGACCTCGGCGTGCTCGCCCCGGACCTGCTGCGCTGGCACCTGCCGCGCGTGCTCGGCGGCCGCACCAGCGTCGCCACCCACCAACGGTTCGTGCTGTCCGCCGGGGACGGGCGGTTCGACGACCGCGACGTCGCGCTGACGGTGGACACGCCGAAGACGGTCGACGGGTCGCAGCGGCTGCGGCTGACCGTCCGCCCCACACTGTGCGAGGGCTACCCCCGGCAGGACCTGCCGCCGGTGTACTGGAGCGCCGCGCACGTCGACGGACTCGCCGGCGCGTACGGCGGCTCGCCGGGCCGGCTGCCCGGCCTGGCGGCCGACGGCACGGTCCGGCCGTTCGGGTCGTACGCGACGGTGGTCGACCCGGGCGCCCCACCGAGCCGGGCCGAGGTCTTCGACCGGCTGGTCGCCGGCGGCGAGCTGGTCGAAGCGTGGGCGGCGGCCGGTGTCGACCTCGACCCGGAGGCCCCGGAGACCTACTACCTCAACCGCGAGGTCGCGAGCGCCGCCCGCGGCTGCCTGGTCCCGCTCGGGCTGGACGCCGAGCTGGCCCGGCTGGAGGACCGCTACGGCGTCGACCGGGTCATGATCTGGTCCGGGGGGCGGCCGGTGGCCGAGGTGCACCGGCGGGGCGACGGCACGCCGGCCGCCGCGTTCGTCGGGTACGAGCGGGAGCACTTCACCCGTCCCCGCTTCGCCGGCGTGGTCCACGAGCGACCCGCCGACCTGGACCTGCTGCGGCACGGCCTGCTCCGCCCCGCCGAGCTGCACCCCCTCGTGCGCCGGGCCCTGTTCCCGTCGGCACCGTCCACGCCGGATGGCGCCCCGTCACCGGTAGACAGCCCACCGGCGCCGGCGGTACTCCTGCGCGCGGCGCAGGGCGGGACGGCGCGGCCGGGGACGGCCACCTCGGAGACCGCGCAGGGCGAGACGGCGCACGCCGAACAGCCGCAGACAACGGTGGACCGGCTCGGCGCGGGCGTGGACATCACGGCGCGGGCCGGAACGGCGCGGCCGGGGGTGGCCGGTCTGCGGGTGGAGGTGCCGGTGCGGTGCGGGGGCGGGTGGCACCTCCTCGTCCACGGCGACGGCCGGCTCGACCCGGTGTCGCACACCGCCGAGGAGGTCGCCGGGGAGGAGCTGCTGCGCGCCCTCGGCGGGCAGTCGGCGGGCTGCTTCGCCGCCGTGCAGGCGTGGCGCGGCGGGACCGGCCGGCTGCCCCGGCCCCTGCGCGAGCTGCGGCGCGACGTGCTGCTGCGGATCCAGCACGGCGGCGCGGCGACGTTGGCCGCGCTGCTGGACGCGGGGCTCGACCCGAGGATGGGCGACGGCCGGGGCGGCACTCTGCTGCACCACCTGCGCGCGGTGGAGGACGTCTCGCTGGTCCGGCGGCTGCTCGACGCCGGCGTGCCGATCGGGGCCGGGGACCGTCGGGGCCGTACGGCGCTGCACGTTGCCGTCGGCGACGGCGGCAGCCCGGAGCTGGTCCGCGCGCTGCTGGCCGCCGGCGCCGACCCGCACGCCCCCGACGAGGACGACTACAGCCCCCGCGACCTGGCGGAGGGGAAGGCGAGCATGTACGACGACGACGGCGAGGACGTGCAGCCGGTGTTCCGGATCCGGGACGTGCTGGCGGAATGGGTCGACGGATGACGGCGGCCGTGCCGGCGCTGGCCGCCGCCGACGATCTCGTCGCCGCCACCCGCGCGTGGCGGACGGAGCCGGCCGCCGACCCGAAGGTCGAGGCGCTGGCCCTGGCGGTGTCGGCGAACCTGCCGGTGCTGCTGTGGGGCGAGCCGGGCATCGGCAAGTCCGCCACCCTCCAGCAGCTCGCCGACGGGTTGGGCCTGCCGCTGGAGACGGTCATCGCCAGCGTGCACGAGCCGTCGGACTTCGCCGGGTTGCCGATCGTCGGGGACTCCCCGGCCACCGACGGGGTGCCGATGGCTCCGCCGGACTGGGCGGTCCGGCTGGCGCGTACCGGATCGGGGTTGCTCTTCTTCGACGAGCTCTCCTCCGCGCCGCCGGCGGTGCAGGCGGCGCTGTTGCGGGTGGTGCTGGAGCGTCGGGTCGGCAGCCTCGCGCTGCCGGCGTCGGTGCGGATCGTGGCGGCCGCGAACCCGCCGACCAGCGCGGCGGACGGCTGGCACCTCGCCCCGCCGCTGGCGAACCGGTTCGTGCACCTGCACTGGACGCACGACGCGCGCACGGTCGCGCGGGGGCTGGCCGGCACGTGGCCGGCGGTGACCGTGCCGGAGGTCCGGCCCGGGCGCACCGCTACGGCGCTGGCCAGGGCGCGCGGCGCGATCGCGGGTTTCCTCACCGCCCGGCCGGGGCTGACCCACCACCTGCCCGCCGACGCCGAGGCCCGCGGCGGCGCGTGGCCGTCGCCGCGCACCTGGGAGATGGTGCTGCGGCTGCTCACCGTCCATCACGCGGCGGGGACCGGGGCGGAGGCGCTGGCGCTGGCGGTGATCGGCGCCGTGGGCGACGGCGCGGGGTTGGAGTTCGTCACCTACCTGGAGAACCTGGACCTGCCCGACCCGGAGCGGGTGCTCGCCGACCCGGCGGCGTTCCGGCTGCCGGAGCGGGGCGACCGGCAGTTGGCGTTCCTCACCGCTGTGATCTCCGCGGTGCAGGCGAAGGTCGACCGGTCCCGCTGGGAGGCCGGCTGGGTGGTGCTGGGCAAGGCGGTCGAGGCGGGCGTGCCGGACGTCGCGGCGCGCGCCGCGATGGACCTGGCGGCGCTGCGCGACACCTCGTGGCCGGTGCCGCCGGCCATCCACGCCTTCGCGGACGTGCTGCGGTTGTCGGGACGCCTGGCCGGATGAGTGCCGGCGGCGGCCGGCTGGACCGCACGAAGCTGCTCGCCGCCCGGTTCCGGGCGGCGCAGGACCGTCCCTACCTGGCCACCGCGCTCTACAGCGTCACGGTGGTGGAGTCGCCGGACGTGCCGACCATGGGCGTCGACCGGCACTGGCGCTGCTACGTCTCGCCGGGGTTCGTCGACCGGCTGCCCGTGGCCCAGCTCGCGGCGGTGTGGATCCACGAGGTGGCCCACCTGCTCCGCGACCACCACGGCCGGGCCGACCGGCTCCCCGTCGGGCAGCGGCGCGACCACCACCGGATCAACGTCGCGCAGGACTGCGAGATCAACGACGACCTGGTGGCCGACCGGCTGCCGCTGCCGCCGGACCGGATCGAGCCGAAGACCTTCGGGCTGCCGGCGGGCCTGCTGTTCGAGGCGTACCTGCCGATGCTGCCGCCGCAGGTGTGCGAGGCCGGGGCGCACGACTGCGGATCCGGGGCGCACGGCGTCGACCGGCCGTGGGAGCGCGACGGCGTGGGCGGCGTCAGCGCGGTGGAGGCGGGGGCGATCCGCCGGGAGACGGCCCACGCGGTCCGCGCGCACGTCCGCTCCCGGGGCACCGTCCCGGCCGGGTGGGAACGCTGGGCCGCCCAGGTGCTCGAACCCCGGGTGGACTGGCGGCGGGCGCTCACCGGCGCGGTACGCGAGGCGGCCGCCTGGGCCGGCGGCGCGGTCGACTACACCTACCACCGGCCCTCCCGGCGCGCCGCGGCGACCCGCGGGGTGGTGCTGCCCAGCCTGCGCCGACCGGTGCCCCGGGTGGCGGTCGTGGTGGACACGTCGGGGTCGATGGGCGAGCCGCAGCTCGCCGCGGCGCTCGCCGAGGTCGCCGGGGTGCTCCGGGCGGTCGGCGTCGGCGGTAACCGGGTCACCGTGCTCTCCTGCGACGCGGCCGTGCACGTCGTACGGCGGGTGCACACCGTGGGCGAGGTGCGGCTGGCCGGGGGCGGCGGCACCGACATGCGGGTCGGGATCGAGGCCGCGCTGCGCGACCGACCGCACATCGTGGTGGTGCTGACCGACGGGTTGACGCCGTGGCCGGCGGCGCCGCTCGAGGCCACCCGGGTCGTCGCGGGGCTGGTCGGGGCGGGCGCGCCGCTGCCGCCGTCCTGGATCACCAGCGTCACGATCGACGACTGACCCGGCCCGGTCCCGCGCGCCGGCACGGCCGCAAGCCGATCTGGTCCAACCAGTTGACGGGTTGATGTGCGCTGCGCCACACTCCTCGGCATGGACTTCGCCCCCGTCCCCCGCTCCTCCGTCTCCGACCACGTCTTCGGCCAGATCCGCGACGCGATCGTCAGCGGCTCCTACCGCCCCGACGACGCCCTGCCCGGGGAGCGGGAGCTGGCCGCCACCTTCGGGGTCAACCGGCACGCCGTCCGCGAGGCGCTGCGCCGGTTGCAGCAGCTCGGGCTGGTCCGGGTCAGCCAGGGCGGCGCGACCCGGGTGCTGGACTGGCGGGTGCACGCCGGGCTCGACCTCGCGCTCTCCCTCACCCGCTTCCACGACACCCTCCCGGTCGACACCCTCGTCCGGGACATGCTGGAGATGCGGGCCTGCGTCGGGGTCGACGCGGCCCGGCTCTGCGCCGAGCGCGGCGACCCGGCGGCCCGGGCCGCGATCCCGCGGGCCGTCGAGGAGTACGCGGGGCTCGCGCCGGACCTGGCCGGAATGGGCGAGGCGACCATCGTGCTCTGGCGGCACATCGTCGCCGGCTCCGGCAACACCGCCTACCTGCTGGCCTTCAACAGCCTGGTGGCCGGCGCGCTCGCCGTCGGCGAGGTGCCACCGGAGCGGCGCGCCGCGGAACTGCTCGACGTCGCGGGCCACCGCCGGCTCGCCGACGCCATCGTCGCCGGCCGGGCCTCCGACGCCGCCCGCGAGGCACGCGCCCTGCTCACCGCCCCCCTCGCCACCCCCGCCGCACCGCCGAGAAGGGAAGCCCGGGCATGATCCCCGCCGTGCTCTACGCCGTACCGGCGTTCCTGCTCCTCATCGCCGTCGAGGCGCTCTCCTACCGCTTCGCGCCCGACGACGACGAACGCGGGTACGAACTGCGCGACACCGCCACCAGCCTGACCATGGGCGCCGGCAGCCAGGTCATCGGCGTGCCGTGGAAGCTGCTGACGATCGGCCTCTACGCCGCCGCGTACACGGTCGCGCCGATCCAGCTCTCCCCCACCAGCGTCTGGACCTGGGTCCTGCTGTTCTTCGCCGACGACCTGGCCTACTACTGGTTCCACCGGTCCCACCACGAGGTGCGGCTGCTCTGGGCCGGGCACGTGGTGCACCACTCCAGCGTCTTCTTCAACCTCTCGACCGCGCTGCGGCAGAGCTGGACGCCGATAACGTCGATCCCGTTCTGGCTCGGGCTGGCGCTGCTCGGCATCCCGCCGTGGATGATCTTCCTCCAGCAGTCGGTCAGCCTGCTGTACCAGTTCTTCCTGCACACCGAGCGGATCACCGTGCTGCCTCGCCCCGTCGAGTGGATCTTCAACACGCCGTCGCACCACCGGGTCCACCACGGCGCCAACGCCGAGTACCTGGACCGCAACTACGGCGGCATCCTGATCGTCTGGGACCGGCTGTTCGGCACCTTCGAGCCGGAGCGCGCCCCCGTCCGGTACGGCCTGACGAAGAACATCGACACGTACAACCCGCTGCGGGTGGCGACCCACGAGTACCGGGCCATCTGGGCCGACGCGCGGGCCGCCTCGTCCTGGCGGCACCGGCTCGGCTACGTGCTCGGCCGGCCCGGCTGGCAGCCCGTCCCGCACGCGCAGCCGGTCGCCGTCCGATGAGGCGGCTCTGGCCGTTCGGCGTGGTGGCCGCCGTCGAACTGATCGGCGTCGCGGCCGACGTGACCGCCCTGCAGTGGCTGGCCAAGCCCCTGCTCGCGCCGGTGCTGCTGGCGTACCTGCTGCGGGCGCGCCGGCGCGTCGACGGGGTCGCCGTCGGGCTGGTCTTCGCCACCGCCGGGGACGTCGCGCTGCTGCTCTCCGGCCGCACCGCGTTCCTCGTCGGCATGGGGTGCTTCCTCGGCGCCCAGGTCGGCTTCCTGACTGCCTTCCTGCGGCACCGGCGGCCGCCCGTCGCGGCGGTCGTCGGCTACCTCGTCTGCTGGGCGGCGGCCAACGTCGCGCTGTGGAACGCCCTCGGCCCGCTGCGGCTGCCGGTCCTCGGCTACAGCCTCGCGCTCAGCCTGATGGCCGCCGCCGCGACCGGCGTCTCCCGCCGGGTGGCCGTGGGCGGGGCGTTGTTCCTCGTCTCCGACCTGCTGATCGGGCTGGACGCCGCGGGCACCACGCTGCCCGGCCACAGCCTGGCCGTGATGACCACCTACATCGCGGCCCTGCTGCTCATCACCGCCGGATGGGCCGAGGCGACCGGCCGCACGCGCGGCGCCGGCGACCGCGCACAGGCGGTCACCGCCCCGGCCGTGCCGCCCTCCCGCCGGCCGGTTGTCCGGGGGTGAGCCGCACCCGGCGCAGCAGTTGCGCGTTGACCGCCACCACGACGGTGGAGGCGGACATCAGCACCGCCGCGACGGCCGGGCTGAGCGCGACCCCGGCCCAGGCCAGGACGCCGGCGGCCAGCGGGATCGCCACCACGTTGTAGCCGGCGGCCCAGGCCAGGTTCTGGATCATCTTCCGGTACGACGCGCGGGACAGCCGGAGCACGCCGATGACGCCGCGCGGGTCGGAGGAGGCCAGGATGACCCCCGCGGACTCGATGGCGACGTCGGTGCCGGCGCCGATGGCCAGGCCGACGTCGGCGCGGGCCAGGGCCGGGGCGTCGTTGACCCCGTCGCCGACCATCGCGACGGTCAGCCCGCGGGCCTGCAGGTCGGCGACGGCCCGGTCCTTGTCGGCGGGTAGCACCTCGGCGAAGACCTCGTCGACGCCCGGCCGGAAGCCCAGGTCTGCGGCGACCGCCTCGGCGACCGGCCGGGCGTCGCCGGTGATCATCGCGATCGTCCGTACGCCGTGCTCGCGTAGTTCGGCGATGGCCGCGCGGGCCTCCGGGCGGACCTCGTCCTCCAGGGCGAAGGCGCCCACCGCCTCGGGTCGCCCGTCGGCGGGCAGCCGGACGAGGTGCAGCACCGCCGCACCGCGTGACGACCAGCCCCGGGTCACGGTGGCGAGGTCGTCCGGCACGGCCGCCCCGACCTCGCGCACCAGGGCGGGGCCGCCGACCGCCCAGGTGGTGCCGTCGACGACGGCCCGGACCCCCCGGCCGGGCAGGGACCGGAAGTCCCGGGCGGTCGCCCGCAGCCCCCGGTCCTGCGCGACCTTGACCAGAGCCTTGGCCAGGGGGTGTTCGCTGTCAGCCTCGACCGCGCCGGCGATCCGCAGCACCTCGTCCTCGGTGGTGCCGCTGGCGGCGGCCGTGGCGGTGACGGTGTGGGCGCCCTTGGTCAGGGTGCCGGTCTTGTCGAACAGCACCGCGTCGACGGTGCGCATCCGCTCCAACGCGAGGCGGTCCTTGACCAGGATGCCGGCCTTGGCCGACACCGCGGTGGACAACGCGATCACCAGCGGAATGGCCAGCCCGAGGGCGTGCGGGCAGGCGATCACCAACACCGTCACCGACCGGACCACGGACTGGACCGGGTCGTCCAGCGCCCACCAGGCGGCGAAGGTGACCAACGCGGCGGCGGTCGCGACGTAGAACAGCATCGCGGCGAACCGGTCAGCCAGGACCTGCGCCCGGCCACTGGACGCCTGAGCCTGGGCGACGAGCCGGCCGATGCCAGCCAGCGCCGTGTCCTCGCCGACCGCGTCGACCCGGACCCGCAACGCGGAGTCGGTGGCCACCGTGCCGGCCACCACCCGGTCCCCCACGCCGCGCGGCACCGGCCGCGACTCCCCCGTGATCATCGACTCGTCCAACTCGGCGGACCCGTCGACGATCGAGCCGTCCGCCGGCACCCGGCCACCGGAGCGGACCAGCACCACGTCACCCACCCGCAGCTCGGCCAGCGGCACGCGGTGCGGGGTGCCGTCGTCGAGCCGTTCGGCGTCATCCGGGAGCAACGCCGCCAGCGCGGCGAGGGCGCCCTGCGCCTGGCCGATCGCCTTCATCTCCTGCCAGTGCCCCAACAACATGATGGTCACCAGCGCCGCCAGCTCCCACCAGAAGTCCAGGTCGAACGCGCCGAGGCTGGTCGCCAGCGACGCGGCGTACGCGACCGTGATCGCCATCGAGACCAGCAGCATCATCCCCGGGGCGCGGTCGCGGACCTCCCGTACGGCGCCCACCAGGAACGGCCAGCCGCCGTAGAGGAAGACCACCGAGCCGAGGACCGGGCCCACCCAGCTCCTGCCGGGGAAGTCCAGGGCGTAGCCGAACCAGTCCAGCACCAGGTGACTGGTCAGCACGATCGGCACGGTGAGGGCGAGGCACAGCCAGAACTTGCGGCGGAACTGCTCCGGGTCGTGACCGGCGTGCTTGTCGTGCCCGCCGTGCCCCGCCTGCTCGCCGGATCCGCCGTGCCGGCCGGGCCCGCCGTGGTCGTCGGGCCCGCCGTGCGCGGCTCGGTCGTGGCCCTGGCCGTGGCCGCCCGGCGAACGGGCCGCGTCACGGTGCGGGCGGAACGCCCGTGCGAACAACCCGAACCCCCGTTCCCGCGGCCACACCGGGCCCGGGCCCACCGGCCGCCGCCACCGCGTTCGGGCGCCGGGGCGGGCGGCCCGCGTGCGACCGGACGCACGAACCACTGTAGGAGAACCGGGGGTCGCCGGGCCGGGGATCACCGCGATCGGCGGGAGGCCGGGCCGCGCGCCGCCCGGCGGACGGGTTCAGCGCCGGCTCACCGCCACGCGGTCTCCTCCGCCACCTGTACGCGGTCGAGCAGCGGCCGCCACCAGCTCTCGTGCTCCCGGTACCAGGCGATCGTCGCCTTCAGCCCGTCGCCGAACCCGATCCTCGGCTCCCAGGCCAGTTCACGGCGCAGCTTGCCGGAGTCGAGCAGGTAGCGCCGGTCGTGCGAGGGCCGGTCGGGCACCCGTCGCTTCAGCTCCGCGCCGAGACCCAGCTCCCGCAGCACGGCGTCGGCGAGCGTCTCGACGTCGACCTCGACGCCGCTGCCCACGTTGTACGTCTCCCCCAGCCGGCCGTGCAGCAGCACCGCCTCGACCGCGCGGCAGTGGTCGGCCACGTGCAGCCACTCGCGGCGGTTGCGGCTGGAGGCGTAGACCGGCAGCGGCATGCCCCGCAACGCGTGCGTGACGAACAGGGGGATCACCTTCTCCGGGAACTGGTACGGGCCGTAGTTGTTGGAGCAGGTGGTGATCGTGAAGGGGATCCCGTAGGTGTGCCCGAAGGCCCGCACGGCGTGGTCGCCCCCGGCCTTCGCCGCGTTGTACGGGGTACGCGGCAGGTAGGGCGAGTCCTCCGTGAAAGCGCCGGGGTCGTCCAGCGCCATGTCCCCGTACACCTCGCAGGTGGAGATCTGGTGGAAGCGGATGCCGTCGCGGCCGATCCGCCGGACGGCCTCCATCAGGGCGACCGGGCCGAGCACGTTCGTCTCGAAGAAGGCCGTCGGGCCCAGCACCGCGCGGGAGTTGTGCGACTCGGCGGCGAAGTTGACCACGACGTCGACCCCGTGCTCGCGCAGCGCCCGCGCCACGGCCGGCTCGTCCCGGATGTCGCCCTGGACGAAGGTGACCGCGTCACCGAGGTCCGCGAGGTTGGCCAGCGTGCCGGAGTACGTCAGCAGGTCGAAGGCGACCACCCGGTCGCGCGGGTGGGCGCGGTGCCAGTGGCGGACGAAGTTGGAGCCGATGAAGCCCGCCGCGCCCGTCACGAGAATCGTGCTCATTGATCTCTCCTACCTTCGCCCGGCGGGCCTCCGAGGTGGCACCGGAGGGTCCGTCGGCGACGTCCGGCCAGTCCATGCGACGCGACCCGCCGTCGGCGGGCCCGCGTGGGTGGTTCACCCGGACGAGTGTGCCCGGCCGCCCGGTGGAACGGACGGCCGGCCGTTGCGCCGTATGCCAGCAGCGTCGCCGCGGAGGGTGGCCGTCGCAGGCGTGCCCGGTGCCCCGAAGCGGCCCGGGCCCGGTGGCGGGCCGCCGGTGCGCAGCGTCAGCGAGGAGCCCTTCCTCTGTCGGAGGCGTACGGAAGGGCCCCTCGCTGACGTATGGAGGCCGGTGCGGCGGAAAGCCCGACTCAGCAGTCGGCGAGCTGCCCCCGCAGCTTGCCGAGGGCGCGGGCGAGCAGCCGGGAGACGTGCATCTGGGAGACGCCGACCCGGGCGGCGATCTCGCTCTGGGTGAGGTTGCCGTAGAAGCGCAGGGTGAGGATCTTCTGCTCCCGCTCGTCGAGGGTGGCGAGCGCCGGGCCGAGGGCCACCCGCAGCTCCGCCAGCTCGAACTCGCCGTCCTCGGCGCCCAGCGTGTCGGCCAGCTCGGTGGCGCTGTCGCCGTCACCGATGGGGGTGGACAGGGAGACGGCGTTGTAGGCCCGGGCGCCCTCGAGGCCCTCCAGGACCTCTTCCTCGGTGATGTCGAGGTAAGCGGCGATGTCGGCGACCGTCGGGGCCCGGTTGAGCGTCTGCGTGAGGGTGCCGTTGGCCTCGGAGATGCGCAGCCGCAGCTCCTGCAGCCGTCGGGGGACGCGGATGTTCCAGGTGCGGTCGCGGAAGTGGCGCTTGATCTCGCCGAGGATCGTCGGGATGGCGAAGCCGGCGAAGTCGACGCCCCGGGAGGCGTCGAACCGGTCCACCGCCTTGATCAGCCCGAGGGCGGCGGTCTGGGCCAGGTCGCCGGTGGGCTCGCCGCGCCCGCTGTAGCGGTAGGCGAGGTGGTGGGCCAGCGGCAGCCACGCCTCGATCGCCCGCTCCCGCACCGCCGGCCGGTCGGGGTGCCCCTCGGGCAGTGCGGCGAGGGCGGCGATCAGCTCGCTCGCGCGGGACTCGTCCCCGGCCGCCGTGGTGCTGGCGTCGGTGGTGGTCGTCGGCGCGGTGGTCGTGGTGATCATGTTGGCCTTCCTGTCCCGCACGGCGCGGCGGCACCCGGGGGCGTCGACCGCAGTGCAGCCCACCCTAGACCAAAGGCTGTAGCCACATCAACCGAACGGCTGATGGACGAAAGCCTCAATAGGTAGAAAAGGGAGGTGGGCGTCTCGCCGTCGTCGTCCGCCCCCGCCACCGTGGCGCACCGCCGCCGGCGGCAGCGGACCGCGCGCGCCTGCCACCGGCCGCCGCTGATCATCTTGTCGGGCACACCTGTTACGGTCTCGCCGCCGCTGCACCAGTCGACCGGAGGTAGGCGTGATCAGTTCGCACGTGTCGTCGTTCGCCGGGTTGCCGGTGCTGCCGTTCACACCGGGAATGCCCCTCCCCGACGACCCGTCGGCGGTCGCCTGGCGGCTGGAGGTCGAGGACTTCGACGCGGAGCCCGAGGAGTTCGCCGGCCTCGTGCAGGCGCTGCGCGAGCAGGTGCCGGCCGACGCGGTGCGCGCCCTGGTGATCGGCGAGTGGGGCGAGGCGTACGAGCGGCCGCTGCCGGTGGAGGCGTTGGTGGCGGCGGCCGGCGAGTGGACCGCGCTGCGGGCGGTCTTCCTCGCCGACCTGACCTACGAGCAGTGCGAGATCTCCTGGCTCAGGCACGGCGACATCACCCCGCTGCTCGCGGCGTACCCGTCGCTGGAGGTGCTGTGGGTGCGCGGCGCGCAGGACCTGCGGCTGGAGCCGGTCCGGCACGACGCGCTGCGCGAACTGCGGTTCGAGTCCGGCGGGCTGCCGGCCGGGGTGGTGCGGGCCGTCGGCGCCTGCGAGCTGCCGGCCCTGCACCGGCTGGACCTGTGGCTCGGCCGGTCCGACTACGGCGGCGACGCGACCGTCGACGACCTGGCCGGCGTGCTGGCCGGCGCCGGCCTGCCCGCGCTGCGGCACCTGGCACCGTGCAACGCCGAGATCGCCGACGTGGTGGCGGCGGCCGTCGCCGCGGCGCCGGTCGTCCCGCGGCTGGAGGTCCTCGACCTGTCGATGGGCACGCTCACCGACGAGGGCGCGAAGGCGCTGCTGGCCGGCCAGCCGCTGACCCACCTGACGCGGCTCGACCTGCACCACCACTACCTCTCCGAGGAGATGGCCGCGGCGGTGGTCGCCGCGCTGCCGGGCGTACGCGTCGACGTGTCGGACCCGCAGACCGCCGACGAGTACGACGGCACCCGCTACCGCTACACCGCCGTCGGGGAGTGACCGGCCGTGGCCTTCGGTTCCCACGCGCGGACCTTCGCCGGTCGACCGGTCGTCGACGTCCCGGTCGACGGGCCGCTGCCCACGGTGGACGGTCCGGTCTCGTGGCGGTTCTCCCTGTGGCACTTCGACGAGACCGCCGACTACAAGCTCTCGGACGAGTTCCGGGTGGCGTTCGACCGGTTCGTCGCGCAGGCCGGGCCGTCCGTGGAGTCCCTGGTCGTCGGCGCGTGGGGGTACGCGGCGTTCAACCCCGCCCCGATCGCGCAGCTCTGCGCGGCGGCGCCCCGGCTGCCCGCCCTGCGGGCCCTCTTCCTCGGTGACATGACCAGCGAGGAGTGCGAGGTCTCCTGGATGAGGGTGGGCGACGTCAGCCCGCTGCTCACGGCGTACCCGGAGCTGGAGGTGCTGCGCGTCCGCGGCGGCGAGGACCTCGCGTTCTCTCCCGTGCGGCACGCGCGGCTGCGGGAGCTGGCGGTGGAGACCGGCGGGCTGTCGCGGGCGTTCGTCGGCGCGGTGCTCGACTCCGACCTGCCCGCCCTGACCGACCTGGAGCTGTGGCTCGGCACCTCCGACTACGGCGGCGACGCGCAGGTGTCCAACCTGGCCCCGCTGCTGGCCGGGGAGCGGTTCGGCGCGCTGCGCCGGCTCGGGCTGCGCAACGCGGAGATCGCCGACGACCTCGCCGAGGCCCTGGCGAGGGCGGCGGTGGTGCCGCGTCTGGAACGCCTGGACCTGTCGCTGGGCACGCTCGGCGACCGGGGCGCGGCGGGGCTGGCCACTGGGCAGCCGCTGAGCCACCTGGCGGAGCTGGACCTGCACCACCACTACCTCTCGGAGGAGATGGCCGCCTCGGTGGTCGCCGCGCTGCCAGGCGTCCGGGTCGACGTGTCCGACCCGCAGGAGGCCGACGAGTACGACGGCGAGAGCTACCGCTACACGGCGGTGTCGGAGTGACATGCGCCTGACCGTCGTCGGCAACCCCGACAACCGTCGGGTCGGCCTGTTCACCCGGGCGGTCCTCGATGCCGGCCTGCCCCGGCCCGCGGTGCTGCCCTGGGCCGACGTGCTGACCGGGGCGGCCCCGCCGGCGCCGGGCGCACTGGTGCGGGTCGACTCGCCCGGGGAGGACGCCGAGGTGGACCGGCTGCTGCGCCGGGCCGCCGTCCCGGCCCGGCACGGCGAGCTGGTCGGCCTGGCCGACACGTACGCCGGGCTGCTCAGGGGCCTGGGCCGGGTCGCCGCCGGCGGCGCGGAGCTGCTCAACGACCCGGCGGACGTCGCGGTCATGTGCGACAAGCGGCGCTGCCACGCGCGGCTGTCCGCCGCCGGGGTGCCGGTGCCCGCCGCGCTGCCCCCGGTGCACGGCTGGGCGCAGCTGCGGGCGGCGATGGCGGCGGCCGGCTGGGGCCGGGTGTTCGTCAAGCCCGCGCACGGCTCGTCCGCCGCCGGGGTGCTCGCGCTGGCGGTCGCCGGGCGCCGGGTGCAGGCGGTCACCACCGTCGAGACGACCCCCGACGGGCTGTTCAACTCGCTGCGGCCCCGCCGCTACACCGACGAGGCGCAGGTCGCCGCGATCGTCGACCGGATCGCGCCCGAGGGCCTGCACGTGGAGCGGTGGCTGCCCAAGGCGGGGCTCGGCGACCGGGTGGTCGACCTGCGGGTGGTGGTGGTCGCCGGGCGACCCACCCACGCCGTGGTGCGGGCCGCCCGGGGTCCGCTGACCAACCTGCACCTGGGCAACGCCCGCGGCGACCTCGCCGCGCTGCGGGCGGCCGCCGGGCCGGCGGCGTGGGCGGCGGCGATGGAGACCTGCGAGCGGGTCGCCGGGTGTTTTCCCCGCACGCTCCAGGTGGGGATCGACCTGATGTTCCTCGTCGGCTGGCGGCGGCACGCAGTGGCGGAGGTCAACGCGTTCGGCGACCTGCTGCCGGGGGTGCTGGCCGACGGCCGGGACACCTACGCCGAGCAGGTGCACGCCCTGACCGACGGCCGGTGGCAGCGCTGGCGGTCGGCGGCGGCCGGTCGCGCCCCCGCCGGGGCGGAGGTGCTGCCGTGCGGAGTCTGATCGGCAGCCACGACCTGCTCCTGCTCACCCTCGACACGCTCCGCTACGACGTCGCCGCCGAGCTGGCGGAGCGGGGGCGGACGCCGCACCTCGCCCGGGCGTTGCCCGGCGGTCGGTGGGAGCGCCGGCACTCCCCCGCCAGCTTCACCTACGCCGCGCACCACGCGTTCTTCGCCGGCTTCCTGCCGACCCCGGTCGCTCCCGGCCGGCACGAGCGGCTGTACGCGGCGGCCTTCCCCGGCAGCGAGACCGCGGGCAGCGACACGTGGGTGTTCGACGCGCCGGACCTGCCGACCGCACTGGCCGGCGTCGGCTACCACACGCTCTGTCTGGGCGGGGTCGGGTTCTTCAACCGGCGCAGCCCGCTCGGCGCGGTGCTGCCCGGCCTGTTCGCCGAGGCGCACTGGGAGCCGGAGTTCGGGGTCACCTCCCCCACCTGCCTGGACGCCCAGCTCGACCGGCTGACCGAGGTGCTGCCGCGGGTGCCGGCGGGGCAGCCGCTGTTCACGTTCCTCAACGTCGCGGCGCTGCACCAGCCCAACCGGCACCACCTGCCCGGCGCGCGGGCCGACGACCTCGCCAGCCACGCCGCCGCCCTGGAGTACGTCGACGGCCGGATCGACCGGCTGTTCGCCCTGCTCACCAGCCGGGGCCGGCCGGTGTTCGCGATCGTCTGCGCCGACCACGGCACCGCGTACGGGGAGGACGGCCACACCGGCCACCGGATCGGCCACGACGTGGTGTGGACCGTCCCGTACGCCCACTTCACCCTGCACCCGGGAGAATGGTGACCAGCACCGACACGGGCCTCGACGGCTCGCCGTACCAGCAGTACCTGTACGCGTACCCGCACAAGACCTCGTACCGGCCGTTGCGGCCCCGGCCGTTGCTGGCGGACGTGTGGCGGGCCGAGGCGCGCGACGCGCTCTTCCTCTACGTGCACGTGCCGTTCTGCGAGATGCGCTGCGGGTTCTGCAACCTGTTCACCCGCGCCAACGCCCCCGCCGAGCAGGTGACCGGCTACCTTCGGCAGCTGCGCCGGCAAGCCGAACGGGTCACCGACGCGCTCGGCGCCGACGCCGGATACGCCCGCGCGGCGTTCGGCGGCGGCACCCCCACCTACCTGAACGCCGACGAGCTGGCCGAGCTGTTCGACGTCGCCACCACCACGACGGGGGCACGGCTGCCCGGCGTACCGCTGTCGGTGGAGACCTCGCCGGCCACCGCGACGCCGGACCGGCTCGCGGTGCTCGCCGCGCACGGCACCACCCGGGTGAGCATCGGCGTGCAGAGCTTCCTCGACGCCGAGGCCCGCGCCGCCGGCCGGCCGCAGCGCCGCACCGAGGTGGAGGCGGCCCTGGCCGCGATCCGCGACGCCCGGATCCCGGTGCTCAACATCGACCTGATCTACGGCATCGACGGACAGACCGCCGACACCTGGCGGGAAAGCCTCGACGCGGCGCTGGCGTGGCGCCCCGAGGAGCTCTACCTCTACCCGCTGTACGTGCGGCCGCTGACCGGGCTCGGGCGGCGGGCGCACGACCGGGCGGACTGGGACGCCCAGCGGCTCGCCCTCTACGAGCAGGCGGTGGCGACGCTGGGCGCGGCCGGGTACCGCCAGGAGTCGATGCGGCAGTTCCGCCGCACCGACGTGCCGGCGCCGGACGGGCCGGACTACTGCTGCCAGGACGACGGCATGGTCGGGCTGGGCTGCGGCGCCCGCTCCTACACCACGAGCCTGCACTACTCGTTCGACTACGCGGTCGGCGTGTCGCAGGTGCGGGCGGTGCTCGACGACTACGTGACCCGCCCGGCCGACGACTTCCGGCACGCCGAGTTCGGGTTCACCCTCGACGGCGCCGAGCAGCGCCGCCGGTGGCTGCTCAAGTCGTTGCTGCGCGTCGACGGCGTCGACCCGGCCGCCTACCGGGCCCGGTTCGGCCGCCCGCCCGGCGACGACTTCCCGGAGCTGGGCCGCCTGGTCGACCGGGGCTGGGCCACCCACGGCGGGCTGCGGCTGACCCCGGCCGGGCTGGCCCGCTCCGACGCCGTCGGCCCGTGGCTGACCTCGGCCCGGGTCCGCGACGCGATGACCGGGTACGTGCCGAGGTGAACCTGGCGATCCTCTACCGGGGCCCGCTGGCGAGCTGCAACTACGACTGCCCGTACTGCCCCTTCGCCAAGCGGCACGACCCGCCGGAGCTGCTGCGCGCCGACCGGGCCGCCCTGGACCGCTTCGCCGGCTGGGTCGCGGCCACCACCGACGTGCGGCTGTCGGTGCTGTTCACCCCGTGGGGCGAGGGGCTGACCCGCAGCTGGTACCGGGACGCGATGGTGTCGCTGTCGCACCTGCCGCACGTCGACCGGGTCGTCATCCAGACCAACCTCGCCGCCCGGGTGGACTGGCTGGCCGACGCCGACCCCCGCGCCGCCGCCCTGTGGACCACCTACCACCCCGGCCAGGTCGACCGGGACCGCTTCCTGCGCCGCTGCCTGCGACTGTCCGAGCTGGGCATCCGATACTCGGTCGGCGTGGTCGGCCTGCCGGAGCACCTCGGCGAGGCACGGGCGCTGCGGGCCGCCCTGCCCGCCGAGGTCTACCTGTGGGTGAACGCCGCCGAGGGCCGGCGCTACGACGCCGCCGAGGAGGCGGTCTGGACGGAGCTGGATCCGCTCTTCGGCTTCAGCGTCCGCCCGCACGTGTCGCTCGACCGGCCCTGCCACGCGGGCGAGACCGCCGTCTCCGTGCTCGGAGACGGCACGGTGCGCCGGTGTCACTTCATCGCCGAACCGATCGGCAACCTGTACGACGGCTCGTGGCGGCCGGCCCTGCGGCCCCGCCCGTGCGCCAACGCGACCTGCGACTGCCACATCGGGTACGTGCACCTCAAGCCGCTCGGCCTGCGGGACGTCTTCGCCGGTGGGCTGCTGGAACGCATCCCGGCGGCCTGGCCGTCGGCGCGCCCGCCGGTGCCGGTCGCCCCGCCCCGGCTCCGCCCGTCCTGAGCGACGCGCCGGCCCGGGCGGGCGGGCCCTTGCCACCCGGCGAGGGGGCGACCGGCGCGGGCCGGGCCGTCGCCACCCGGCGAGGGGGCGACCGGCGCAGGCCGGGCCGCCCCCTCCGTCGATCGGGCGAACCTCAGTGCGCGCCGGGCATGGCGGCCGCCGCCTCCTCTTGGGCGCGCCGCTCCTCACCGCTGAGGGTGTGCAGCGGCTTCTCCCGGATGAACAGCACGACCACCACGGCGAGCAGCGCGAACGGGGCGCCGATCAGGAACAGCTCGGCGGTGGCGGTCCCGTACACGTCCTGGACGATCCGCAGCACCGGCGGCGGCAGGGTGGAGAGGTCGGGCACCTCGGCGGAGCCCTCCCCCGCGGCGCCGCCGGCCAGCGGGCCGAGCTTCTCGGCGGTCAGCGAGGCGACCCGGTTGGCCATGACCGCGCCGAGCGCGCTGACCCCGATCGCGCCGCCCATGCTGCGGAAGAAGGTCAGCACGGAGGTGGCGGCGCCCAGTTCCTGCGCGGGCACGTCGTTCTGCGCGGCGAGCACCAGGTTCTGCATCAGCATGCCGACCCCGACGCCGAGTACCGCCATGTAGACGCCGAGCAGCAGCCCGCTGGTGTGCGCGTCGATGGTGGCCAGCAGCAGCATGCCGACCGACATCACCACCGCGCCGGCGACCAGGTAGCGCTTCCACCGGCCGGTCTTGGTGATCAGTTGGCCGGCGATCGTCGACGAGACCAGCAGGCCGAAGATCATCGGCAGACTCATCAGCCCCGCCACCGTCGGCGACTTGCCCAGCGAGATCTGGAAGTACTGGGACAGGAACACCGTGCCGCCGAACATCGCCACGCCGACCAGCACGCTGGCGATGGTGGTCAACGAGACCGTCCGGTTACGGAAGATGCCCAGCGGCACGATCGGCTCCTCCGCGCGGGCCTCCACCGCGACGGCCAGCGCCAGCAGGGCGATCCCGCCGCCGACCATCAGGGCGGTCCAGCCGGACGCCCAGGCGAAGGAGTTTCCGGCCAGGGACGACCAGATCAGCAGGGTGGAGACCCCGGAGGTGATGAGCAGCGCCCCGAGCCAGTCGATCCGCACCTTGCGGCGGGTCACCGGCAGGTGCAGGGTGCGCTGGAGGAGGAAGATCGAGAGCAGGGTGAACGGCACCCCGATCAGGAAGCACCACCGCCAGCCGAGCCAGGAGGTGTCGACCAGCACGCCGCCGATGAGCGGGCCGGCGATGGTGCCGACGCCGAACACGGCGCCGAAGATGCCGGCGTAGCGACCCAGTTCGCGGGGCGGGATCATCGCCGCCATCACGATGGTGGCCAGGGCGGTCATGCCACCCGCGCCGACCCCCTGCACGATGCGGCTGATCAGCAGCACCTCGACGTTCGGCGTCAGCCCGGCGATCAGCGAGCCGACCACGAAGAGGCCGAGGGAGAGCTGGATGAGCAGCTTCTTGCTGTAGAGGTCGGCCATCTTGCCCCACAGCGGCACGGTCGCCGTCATGGCCAGCAGCTCGGTGGTGACGATCCACGTGTAGACGGTCTGGGAGCCGTCCAGGTCGGCGATGATGCGCGGCAACGCGTTCGCCACGACCGTGGAGGCGAGGATCGACACGAACATGCCGACCATCAGGCCGGAGAGTGCCTGGAGCACCTCTCGGCGGGACATGCGGCCGGCGCTGACCTCGGGGGTCTCGGCGGGCACGGTGGCGGTCATTGACGCTTCCTCACGGGTGCGGGTTCACGGGCCGTCCGGGGACCGTTCCCCGGAAGGAGGCTTGCAGGGTCAGGACGGGTCGGGCCGCGGCAGGCCCGCGGCGAGCGCGGCGAACGCCTCGTCGACGAGGTCGGCCAGGTCCGGTCCGTCGGGGTGTGCGGCCCACCGGGTCATCGCGGTTCGCACCGCCGCGCCGGCCACGGCGGTGACGAGTGCCGGGTAGCCGTGGTCGGGGTCGACCCCGACCCGCGCCGCGACGACCTCGGCGATGGCCCGCTCGGTCTCGACGTTGCCGGCGACCAGGCGGGGCAGCAACGACGGGTTGCGCGTCACCACCTCCATCCGCAGGCACCACAGCTCGCGCTCGGTGCGCACCTCGTCGACCACGTCGGCGAGCGCGGCCCGCAGCGCGGCCAGCACCGGCACCTCCGGCGGCACGGCCGCCAGGCGCGCGACCAGCCGCGCCGCGTCGCCCGCGTGGTCGCCGACCAGCGCGTCGTCCTTGCAGGCGAAGTAGTTGAAGAAGGTGCGCGGGGAGACGCCGGCCGCCTCGCTGATCTCCTCCACCGTCACCTGGGCCAGGCCGCGCTCGGCCACCAGGCGGAGCGCCGCCTCGGTCAGCGCGGCCCGGGTCCGGCGCTTCCTGCGGTCGCGCCGGCCGGGGCCGGGTTCGGTCTCGGCGGTGTGCACGCGGGAACGCTACAAGCGATCTTGCACTTTGTGCAAGAAATTATCCCCGACGTGACGCGGACCATTGGCCGACCGGCGGGTCACCGGGCGCAGTCGGGCCCGCGGGGCATCGGGCAACCTGCGAGAACACCGACCGGCGGCCGGTCGCCCAAAATCCAGTCATGACTGTCACTGAGCAAGGAGCCGCCGCCGTCGCCCCCCGGGCGACACCGGCCGGGCGGGGACGGATCGTGCTGGGCGCCACGGCCGCCGGCGTGCTGCTGTCGGTGCTGTGGTCCTACGAATTCGTCGACCACGTCATCGGCGACTCGGTGGCCAACGCGATGCTCGGCCGCGACGCCAAGGCGACCGCGATCGGGGGCACCCTGGCCGGTCTCGTCTTCGCCTTCGTCTCCGGTCTGGCCGGCACGTTCACCGCCTGCAACATCGCCATGGCGGCGTCCATCGGCCCGATGAGCCAGGCCGGTGCGGGCGGGGCGACGAGGGCCGGGCTGCGCAGCCTGGTACGGCCGGTGGGCTGGCTCACGGCCGGCATGGTCGCCGTCGCCGCGGTCTACGGCTTCGTCGGCGTACTGGTCGGCGACGGTCTGCCGCAGCTCTCCACGGCCACGGTCGGCGGTCTCCCGGTACGGCTGGTCCAGTCCATGGTCGTGTTCGGGCTGATCGGGCTGACCTTCGTCTACCTGGGCCTGGCCGCGCTCGGGGTGCTGCGGGACCCGTTCGCGCACCGGCCGGCGGCCCGGGTCGTGGTGCTCGGCGCCCTCGTCGGCGGTTTCCTGATCGGCCGGCCGTACCCCCTGTTCAACAAGCTCTTCCACTGGGCCGTCGATTCCGGCAACCCGCTCTACGGCGCCGGCGCGTTCGTCCTGCAGTCCATTGGCAACGTGGCCGTCGTGACGGCGCTGTTCGCCCTGATCGTGGTGCTCACCCGTGGCCGCTTCGTGAGCTGGCTGGCGGCGAGCCCGTCCCGGACCGCCGCGCTGACCGGCGGGATGCTGATCGCGCTGGGCGTGTTCATGGTCGTCTACTGGGACGTCCGGCTACCGGCGATGTTCGACTACGGATGGTTCCCGACCATGCCGTACAACAGCAGGTGAGCGATGCCGGGCGGGCCGGCCGGCGCCGGACCCGCGGCGGCGGCCGGTCGCCGCGACCACGCCGCCCGCGCAACGGTGCCGCCGGCCACGGCCGGCGGCACCGCCGTCGGTGTCCCCGCGCCGGCCCGACCCCGACCCGGGCCGGCCGCCGACGCGCTGCACCCGGCCGCCGGCACGCCGCCCGGGTGCGGCGGGTGACGCCCGGCCGGCGCCGCGCCGCGCTACCCGCGCGGCACGTAGGCCGGCAGCACTCCGCCGGCCAGCGCCTGCGCCACGGTCTGGGCGGCGGCGTCGCGGGGCGACAGCCGACGCGGCCCCTCCGGCCAGGCGATCCCGAGCTCCGCGTCGAGGGGGTTGACGGTGCGTTCGGCCGCCGGGTCGTACGGCGACGAGCAGAGGTAGACGACGGTGGCCGGCTCGGTCAGCGCGCAGAACGCGTGACCGAGCCCGGCGTCGAGGTGGACGGCGCGGCGGTCGACGTCGTCCAGGCGCACCCCCTCCCACCGGCCGAAGGTCGGCGAGCCCACCCGCAGGTCCACCACGACGTCGAGCACCGCCCCGGAGACGCAGGTGATGTACTTGTCCTGGCCGGGTGGCACGTCCACCAGGTGGATGCCTCGGATCACCCCCCGTCCCGAGACGGAGACGTTGGACTGCGCCACCCTGAACGGCCGTCCGACCGCCTCGGTGAAGCGGCCCGCCTGGTACCACTCCAGGAACAGGCCCCGGTCGTCGTGGTGCTGCTCCGGGGTGACCAGCCACGAACCCTCGATCGTCAGCGCCCGGATGTCCACCACTGTCCTCCTCACCCGTCGCGGAACTCGCGGGCCGGTCACGGCCGGCCGTCGAGCCAGCGAATCGGAAAACCGACTCGGCGTCCACCGGCCACGCCGGGACACCATCGATCCATTGTGGACGATAAGGCCGACGGCGTGGGCGTGGCGATGACGCACCGGAGGCGGCGATGAGCGCGCCGACGCCACGACTGCTCGTGACCGGCGCGGGTGGGTTGCTGGGCCGCGAGTTGGGCGAGGTCCTCGCCGGCGGCCGGCACACCATCCTCGACCGGGCCATGCTCGACATCACCGACGCCGCCGCGGTCCGGCACGCGGTGCCCGGCCACGACGTCGTCGTCAACGCCGCCGCCTGGACCGACGTGGACGGGGCCGAGTCGGACGAGGCCGGCGCGACCGCGGTGAACGGCGCCGGCCCGGCCAACCTGGCCCGGGCGTGTGCGCGCAGCGGGGCGCTCCTGATCCACCTGTCCAGCGACTACGTCTTCTCCGGCGAGACCACCGTGCCGTGGCCGGAGGACGCTCCGCCGGCCCCGCTGAACGCGTACGGCCGCAGCAAGCACGCCGGCGAGCGGGCCGTGCGCGGCCTGCTGCCCGCCGGGGGCTACGTGGTCCGCACCGGCTGGCTGTACGGCCGCCACGGCCCCAACTTCGTCCGCGCGGTGCTGCGCCGGGCCGCCGAGACGGAGTTCGTGGACGTCGTGGACGACCAGCACGGCCAGCCCACCTGGGCGCGCGCGCTCGCCGGCCGGCTGGTCACGCTGGCCGGGCTGGCCGCCGCCGGGCGGGCGCCGGCCGGGATCTACCACGGCACGGCGGCCGGCCGGACCACCTGGTACGGCTTCGCCCGGACGGTCTTCGCGCTGCACGGGCTCGACCCGGACCGCGTGCGCCCGACGGGCAGCGGGACGCTCGCCGCCCGGCCCGCCCGGCGGCCACGGATCTCCGTCCTCGGGCACGACGGGTGGGCGCGGGCCGGCCTCGGCCCGCTGCCGCCGTGGCGACGGATGATCGAGGCGGCCGTGGCCGAGGAGCGGGGCCGGGCCGAGCCGGCCGGCGGAGACCGCACGCGACGGAGGTCGGCATGAACGCGACGAGGATCCTCGTCACCGGCGGCGCCGGCTTCATCGGGTCGCACTACGTCCGCACCCTGCTGCGGCCGGCGGGACCGCGCGGCGTCCGGATCACGGTGCTGGACAAGTTGACGTACGCGGGCAACCTCGCCAACCTGCGCCCCGTCGCCGGCCACCCGGCCTACCGTTTCGTCCGCGGCGACATCTGCGACAGCCACCTGGTGGACCGGCTGGTGGCGGAGCACGACCAGGTCGTCCACTTCGCTGCCGAGTCCCACGTGGACCGGTCCATCGCCGACGGCGGTGACTTCGTCCGCACCAACACGCTCGGCACCTACACGCTGCTGGAGGCGGTCCGGCGGCGGCACGGCGACCGCGCGGTCTTCGTGCACGTCTCCACCGACGAGGTATACGGGTCGATCGAGCACGGCACGTGGCCGGAGACGGACCCGGTCCTGCCGAGTTCGCCGTACGCCGCCGCGAAGGCCGCCAGCGACCTGCTCGCCCTGGCCTTCGTCCGGACGCACGGGCTCGACGTGCGGGTGACGCGCTGCGCCAACAACTACGGCCCGCACCAGCACCCGGAGAAGCTGGTGCCGCTGGCGATCACGAACCTGCTCGACGGCGGGGACGTCCCGCTCTACGGCGACGGGCTGCACGTGCGCGACTGGCTGCACGTCGACGACCACGTCCGGGCGCTGGAGCTGGTGCGGACGCGGGGCCGGGCCGGGGAGGTCTACAACGTCGGCGGGGGCACCCAGTTGACCAATCGGGAGATGGCCGATCGCCTGCTGGCGGCCTGCGGCGCCGGCCCCGACCGGATCCGCTACGTCGAGGACCGCAAGGGGCACGACCGGCGCTACGCGGTCGACTGGAGCAAGATCAGATGTGAGCTCGGGTACGCGCCGCGCAAGGACCTCGACGACGGGCTCGGCGAGACGGTCGCCTGGTACCGCGCGAACCGCGCCTGGTGGGAGCCGCTCCGGCGCCGCCCGGTGTTGCGCAAGCTGGGAGACCGCCCGGGACGGACGGCGGGTTAGCCTGACTGTCCTCGATCGACACCGGACGGGAGGTCCGCGATGGTGTCCGTCGCCTGTCACGGTGGAGCCCCGCCGGAGGGTCCCCGGGTCGCCGGAGCCGACGGGAGCGCCGAGGTGCCCGAGGTCGACCCGCGGCATCTGTCCTGGTGGACCGCAGCCGATCCGGACGCGCGGACGGGCCCGCGGCGTCGCGCACCCGCCGGACGGGCGCCGGCCACCGGCGCGGACTTCTGGCGGTGGTGGGGCGACCCCCACGGTGCCGACGCGGACGCCGACCCGGCGGCGACCGACGTCGGACCGGGTGGGCCCGGGCTCATGCCGTAGCCGGGCGGGATCGCGCCGGGTACGAGCACGTGGTCGGCCACGACCACGGGCGAAACTCACTCACCGTCGTCACGGGCTCGCCCGTACGCGCCGGATGTGATACTTTTCGCCGAACTGAGAGGAGCCGTCCCCTGCGGCCCGTCAGTACGACTCTGGGATAGCACGCAGCTGCGACGAACGCGATGTCCACATGCGCCCATCGAGGAGACACCGTGCCGGTGCCCTGTCGGGACCGTGCTCTGCCTGGTTCCCCGTTGCCGACCGGCACCACCGCGCGCGTCCGTACGACCGCCGCGCCGATCTGATCCCCCTCGTTGAGATGACCTTCGGCGAGCTGGACGCGCTGCCCCTCACCGCCCTGGTGACACGGCCCGTCACGGAGCAGTTCCCCGACCTGCGGCCGGGCGCCGCCCGGTTCGACGCTCCCGCCGGCACCCTGGTGCACCACGCGGTCCGCGACGTGATGACCCGGTATCCCGCGCGGGCCGGCGCGGACGTCGCGCACCCGCGGTCCCGCACGGTGCTCGACTGGGCGGCCGGCCGGTTCCGTACGCTGATCGGGGCACCGGGCGGCATCGTGTCGTTCGGCGCCGACATGACGAGCCTGACCGAGAAGTTCGTCCGGTCCGTGGCACCCGCACTCCGCCCCGGCGACGAGGTGATGTGCACGGCTCTCGACCACGCGGCCAACGTGGACCCGTGGCGCGAGTCCGCCCGGCGGCAGGGTGCCGTCGTCCGGGTGGCGGACCTGTCGCCGAGCGGCGAGCTGACCGTCGACGCGGTCACCGAGCAGCTCAGCCCGCGTACCCGGTGGGTCGCGGTCACCGCCGGCTCCAACGTCCTCGGCAGCGCGCCGGACATCCCGGCGATCTGTGCGGCCGCGCGGTCCACCGGCGCGCGGATCTTCGTGGACGGGGTGCAGGCGCCGGCGCACCGGTTCGTGGACGTCGCCGCGTGGGGCTGCGACGCCTTCGTCACCTCCGCCGACAAGTGGTACGGCCCCCGGTGCGGGGTGCTGTGGAACCGCGACGGGCGGCCCCGGTCGGTGGTCGCCCGGACCAGCGACCGGCCGGGGGTGGCGCGCGGGCCGGGCATCGAGGCGGTCCTCGCCGCGGGAGTGGCGGCCGAGGTGCTGCTCCGCTGGGACCGCTCGGCCGTGTTCCGGCACGGCGAACGCCTCGCCAACCTGCTGGCCCGCGGCCTGCGGATGATCGACGGGGTGCGCGTCCTCGGCCGTCCGGACGGCAGGTCCCCGATACCGATCGTGTCCTTCCAGGTCGTCGGCCGGTCCGCGGCCGAGGTGGCGGCGGTCCTCGCCGCCGAGGGGATCACCGTGGGGCACGGCACCTTCAGCGCGGAGCCGGCGCTGCGGGCCGTGTCGCCCGACGCGCCCGAGTCCCTGCGCGCGGGGGTGGCGCGCTACACGACGCGGGACGACGTGCGGGCGCTGCTCGGGGGCGTCGCGGCGATCGCCTCCCCCCGGGCCTGACCCCGCCGGCCGGGTACGGCACCGGCGTGGCCGGCGGGGCCCGGCCGCGCCTGTCTCACAGCTTGCGGAGTTCCCCTCCGGCGGCGCGCGGACGTCGTGCCGGCCGGGCCGACCGTGCCACGATCGGGCAGCCGGCCACGGCGAGCGGGGCCGGCGGGGGCGGGGAGGCGCCGGTGGACGTACCGGGGGCGTCGACGTCCGGGCCGCTGGTCCTCGACGGCGGGCTGGGCACCGAGTTGCAACGGCACGGCCGCTCCGTGTCCGCCCCGTGGTGGACGGCGCGCTGCCTGCTGGACGCCGAGGGCCGGCGCCTCGTCTCCCGCATCCACGGCGCGTACGTGGCGGCGGGAGCGGACGTGCTCACCGCGGACACGTTCCGCACCACCCTGCGGACGGCGTACCGGGCCGGGACGGACGAGGCCACGGCCGCCGGTCTGGTCCGTACCGCCGTGGCGCTGGCCCGCCAGGCGGCCGACCCGGCGGTGGCCGGCCGGCGGGTGCTCGTCGCCGCCTCCGTCGCTCCGGTCGAGGACTGCTACCGGCCGGACCTGGTGCCCGGCGCCGCGGTGCTGCGGCGGGAGCACGGCTGGCTGGCCGACCGACTCGCCCGCGCCGGCGTCGACCTGGCGCTGGTCGAGACCATGAACACCGTCCGGGAGGCGGTCGCCGCCACCCGGGCGGTACGCGAGCACGGCCTGCCGGCCTGGGTGAGTTTCGTCTGCACCGGCGACGCCCGCCTGCTGTCCGGTGAGGACGTCGCCGCGGCGGCCGACGCGGTACGGGCGGCCGGCGCGGCGGCGGTCCTGGTCAACTGCACCGACCCGGCGGGCACCGACCGGGCGTTGCGACGGCTCCGCGCTGCGGGGCCGGGCCTGCTCGGCGCGTACCCGAACGTGGAGGACCGCAGCGGGGTGCCGCCGGCCACCCCGGTGGACCGCTATCTCCCGCCCCGCCTGACGCCCGACGCCTTCGCCGACCTCTGGACGGCCTGGCGCCCGGTCGGGCTGGGCGTCGTCGGCGGTTGCTGCGGCACCACCCCGGCGCACATCGCCGCGCTGCGGTCCCGCCTGGCGCCGCGCCCGGGCTGACCGTGCGGGCTCAGGCGGGCAGGCCGGCGGCGGTCACGCCCAGCTCCGCCAGCTCGGTCGTCACCCGCTCGCGCAGCGCCGCGCGCTCCGCCGCGGGCAGCAGCGCGGCGTCGACCCCGATCAGCGTCATGGCGGCGAGTTCGGCCACGGTGAAACCGTGCCACTCGACGGCGAGCCGGTGCTCGGCGAGCAGGTCGGTGTGGAACATGCTGGGATCGTCGGTGTTGAGGGTGAGCCGCACCCCGGCGTCCCACAACCGGCGCAGCGGGTGCGCCCCCGGCTCGGAGACCACACCCGTACGCAGGTTGCTGGTGGGGCAGACCTCGAGGACCACGCCCCGGTCCCGCAGCGCCGCCACCAGCCGCGGGTCCTCGACCGCCCGGATGCCGTGCCCGATGCGCGGCGGGCGGAACGGCAGGCAGTCCCAGACGCCCTCGGGCCCCACCGCCTCGCCCGCGTGCGGCACGAACGGCATCCCCCGCGCCGCCGCCCACCGGACGGCCTCCCCGAACAGCGACGCCGGGCGCCGCGGCTCGAAACCGCCGAGGCCGAGCGCCACCACTCCCCGGCCGGCGCCGGCCACCGCCCACTCGGCGACCTGCTGGCACTCCTCCGGCGGCCCGCCCCGGACGTGGTCGACGACGAAGCGCATCGTGACGCCGGTGCGGCGGCGGGCCTGTTCGGCGCCCCGGGCCACGGCGTCGAGCTGCTCGTCGAACGGGATGCCCGCCCCCCGCCGGTGCGTGCCGGGGCTGAACGTCACCTCCAGGTGGCGGACGTTCTGCCGGTGCGCCTCGTCGGCGAGCTCCTCGGTGATCAGCTCGAGGTCGGCCGGGTCGCGCAGCGCCGCGCAGCACTGTTCGTACAGATCTGTGAAGTGGCGGAAGTCGCGGAAGCGGAAGAGTTCCACCACCGCCGCCTCGTCGAGCCGACCGAGGTCGAGGCCGTGCCGGCGGGCGATCCGGAGCAGGGTGCGGGGCCGCACCGACCCTTCGAGGTGCACGTGCAACTCGACCTTGGGCAGGCGGGCAAGGACGTCGGTGAGGTCCTGCCCGGCCGGTACGGCGGTCGTCACCGGGCCGATTCTAGGCAGGTCGCGGATGGACAAAATGGGGCGTATCGGCGGCACGGGAATTTCCGCAGGCAGGAGGGCAATCTGGAAGAGGCAGTCATGTACTATGTCTAAGTAAAGAAGCGCGGCCGAGTCCGCGCTGCGGCATCGAGGAGCGCCGTGAAAGAGCAACGGGACCGTCGGACGTACGGCCAGCAATGCGGGCTGGCCTTCGCACTGGATGTGGTGGGTGAACGCTGGACGCTGCTCATCATCCGCGAGCTGCTGGTCCGGCCTCGCCGCTACCGCGACCTGCTGGACGCCCTGCCGGGCATCGGCACCAACCTGCTCGCCGACCGACTGGCCTTCCTGACCGAGGCCGGCATCATCGAGCCGCTGGACGCCGAACGGCGCACCGCGGGCTACGCGCTCACCGAGCTGGGCGAGAAGCTGCGGGAGCCGGTCCTGGTGCTGGCCCGGTTCGGGCTGACGCTGCTCGCCGAGCAGCCCGTCCGCACGGGCGCCTCGGTCACCCGGGCCTCCTGGGCCGTGCTGGCCATCGAGTCCATGGTCGACCCGGCCCGGGCCCTCGCCGACGAGGTCTACGAGTTCGACATCGAGGGCGAGGTGTTCCACGTCCGCATCGCCGACGGCGAGGCCCGCACGGTGCAGGGGACGGCCGGCGCGGACGCCACGCTGCGGGTCGCCACCGACGCCCGGACCTTCTTCGATCTCGGCAGCGGCGCGATCGAGCCGGTCGAGGCCGTGGTCAGCGGGGCGGTCTCCGTCACCGGCCCGCCGGCGGCACTCCCCCGCTGCCTCTACCTGCTCGGCCTCGGCGGCCGGCCGGCCGGCGAGCGGGCGCTCTCCGCGGCGGGCGCCGGCCGGCGCTGACGCTCGCCACCGGCGGCCGGCGCGCGGTGGCTCAGCTCGACGTGCGCGGGCCCGGACAGCCCACCGTCCACCGCGGCCGGTGGCTCCGCGAGGGCGACCTGGAAACCGAGCCGGCCCCGGAGGGCGTGCCGGCTGCTAATCGCCATCAACAGGTCGGCCAGGGACTCCAGCGCCGGCGCCCGGTCGATGCCGCCGACGTCCACCGGGGCGAACCCGAGCCGGCGCAGCAACGCGCTCACCTGCGCCTTGGCCGGCGGGTGGTCGCCGGCCAGGGGCACGGTGACCGGGCGTCCGTCGAGGACGGGCTCGTCGAGCATGCCGGCCGGCACGGTGTTGAGCGCCTTGACGACGCGCCACTGCGGTAACAGTTCCGCTAGCAACCGTCCCCCGGATCCGGCCGGAGCGGGCGGGGCGACACCAGCCTGCGGCGGGTTCGTCGCATCGATGACCGTACGCCCTCGTCCGTCGTCGAGCCGGCCGGCCAGGGCCAGCTCCACGGCGGCGGCGAACGGCAGCATCAGGACGACCAGGTCAGCCCCGGCGACGACGGCGCCCGTCGGGACGGACCGGATTCCGGGGTACGGGGCGAAGGGGTCGGGCGGCCGTACCGGGTCGCCGCGACCGGCGATCAGCACCGGCCCCCCGTGCGCCGCAAGCGCCCTGGCCAGGGCCGATCCCATCCGACCGCGCCCGATGATGCCGACGATCATGGGCGGGGCCGCGTCGCGAGGTGGGGGTACGAACCGTGGGGTGCGATCGTCCGCATCTCTCCGCTCCGGGTCGTGGTCGAGAGCTGCCCGGCCTGGGCCGGACACGATTCGATCGGGTGCCGCCGGCTGCCGCAGCCAAGTTTCCGGCACCGTTCTTGACGGCCACTTGACGCCGGGATGACGCCGGCCCGGCTACCCAGTGCGACAGCTCCGCCTCTTTAAGTATGGAAGTTCTTCACTTAAAGTGGAGGAGCACTGAGCACAGCGCCACGACAGCTGGGGGACGTGTGAACCGGACCGAGATCGGACTCCGAATTCAGATCCTCGGTCCCGTCCGAGCGACGATTCGCGGCAGGGAGGTCGACCTCGGCCCCCCGAAGCAGCGGGCGGTCCTCGCCCTGCTGGCCCTGCGGGCCGGACGACATGTGCCGCTGGACGACCTGATCGCCGCACTCTGGGCGGGACAGCCACCGACGAGGGCCGCCAACCTGGTCCACACCTACGTCGCGCGGTTGCGCCACGCGGTCGAGCCCGACACGCCTCGACGACAGCGGACCAACGCCATCGTGTCGGTGCCCGGCGGGTACCGGCTGACCGTCGCCGACGACCAGCTCGACCTGCAGGTGTTCCGCGCCGGCGTCCGGCGGGCGGCGGCGCTGCGGGACAGCGGCGAGCTGGAGAGCGCGTTCGCCCGGTACGGCGAGAGCGTCGACCAGTGGCAGGATCCCCAGATCGGCGACCTGTCCGTGCTGCTGGCCGAGCAGGACGACATCGGCCCGCTGCGGCAGGAGTTCCTGGCCGCCGCCCTCGACTACGTCGCGCTCGGCCTCGAGCTGCGCCGGCCGGATGCGGTCCTGCCGCTGGCCGAGCGGCTGGCCCAGGCGGAGCCGCTCAACGAGCGGGTGCAGGCCCGGGTGCTCCAGGCGCTCACCCACATCGGCCAGCGCGCGTGGGCCATCGAGCGGTACGCCGACGTGCGCACGAGACTCAAGCTCGACCTGGGCGTGGACCCGGGCCCCGAGCTCACGGCGGCGTACCGGGAGGTGCTGGACGCCCGGCCCGGCGTCCACCAACCACCGTGGCGGGGGCCGGCACCGGTGGTGGACGAGCTGATCGGGCGGGCGGCGGACCTCTCGGCGGTCTGCGACCTGCTGCGCGAGTACCGCCTGGTGAGCCTGACCGGGGCGGCCGGCGTCGGCAAGACGGCGCTCGGCCTGGCGGCGGCGGAGGAGCTGCGCGAGCGGTTCGCCGACGGCGTGGCGGTGGCCGACCTGGCGAACGTCCGCACCGGCCCGGACCTGACCCGGGCGGTCGAGGTCGCCGTCGACGAGCCACCTGCCCGGGGCGCCGGCCGCTGCGACCCGCTGGTGCACCGGCTGCACGACCGGAAGCTGCTGCTCGTGCTCGACAACGCCGAGCTGGTCACCGACGAGGCCGCCGACCTGGCGGACGACGTGCTGCGGAACTGCCCGCAGATCACCATCCTGCTGACCTCGCGGGAGCTGCTCGGGCTGCCCTACGAGGCGGTGTACCCGGTGCGGCCGTTGGGCGTGGACGCGGAGCCGGGCCATCTGGCCGCGCAGCCCGCCCTGCAGTTGTTCGCCCGGCGGGCGGCGCAGGTGCGGCCGGGCTTCCGGCTCACCGAGTCCAACGTCGAGGCGGTGGCGTCGGTGTGCCGGGCCCTCGACGGGCTGCCGCTGGCCATCGAGCTCGCCGCCGCCTGCCTGCGGACGGAGCGCCTGGAGACGCTGGTCGACGGGCTCGACGACCCGCTGCGCCGGATCCAGCCGCCCCGCCGCGGCGTGCCCAGTCACCACCGCTCGCTGCACGCCGCGGTGCACCGCAGCATCGAGCTGCTGGATCCGGCCGAGCAACGCTGCTTCACCGCGCTCGGCGCGATGCCGGCCGCGTTCTGCCTGGAGGCGGCGGCCGTCGCCGACAAGGCGATCGCCGGCGAGCCGCGTACGGTGCAGATGCTGCTGGAGCGGCTGGTGGACAAGTCGGTCCTGGAGGTCCGGCACAGCTCGTCGGGCCGGCGTTACCGGATGCTGGGCACGGTGCACGCCCTGGCCCGGCAGCTCCTGCACGAGCACGGCGTGGACGGTGAACCCCCCGCCGTCGGCTGCACCTGCGGCTGCCACACGGGTCGCTGAGGCAGGGGACAAGCGTCAATTTCTACTATATGATTCTCCAGTAGATCAGCCGGTCGACGGGGCGGGAGATCGCACATGGACCAGCGCCACCTGCTCATGCACCAGGCGATGCTCGGTGACCGACGCCGCGTCGAGGCGTACGACCGGGCGCTGGCCGCGGCGGTCGACGAGGACACGGTGGTGGCCGACGTCGGCGCCGGCACCCTGGCGCTCACCGCGCTGGCCCTGCGGCACGGCGCCGCCCACGTCTACGCCGTCGAGGCCGATCCCCAGGTCGCCGCCGTCGCCGACCGGATCATCAAGGCCAACGACTGGGACGACCGGGTGACCCTGGTCGTCGGGGACGCGCGCCTCGCCCGGCTGCCGCGCCAGGTCGACGTGACCGTCTGCGAGCTGATGGGCAACCTCGGGCCCGAGGAGGACATGGCCCGCATCCTGCGCACGTTCAACCGCCGCAACCTGCGGCCCGGCGGCGTCGTCGTGCCCGAGCGGGTGGTCACCCGGCTCGCCGCCGTGCAGTTCGACGACGAGGGCTGGGGCATCTGGAGCGACGACTTCCTCGGCATGCGGCTGGACGTGGTCCAGGAGCTGGTCGAGCCGTCGGCGCACCTGCACTTCCTCAGCCGCGAGCCGGTCCTGCTGGGCGAGCCGGCCGTCCTCGTGGACACCGGCCGCGGCGACACCGGCCTGCGCGCCGCCCGGCCGCTGGCCCTGCCGCTCGAGCGCGACGGCACGCTGCACGCGGTGCTCGGGTACTTCACCGCCACGCTGGCGCCGGGCATCGAACTGTCCAACATGCCCTCCTACCTCGGCTGCAACTGGGCGGTCTTCGTCTGGCCGCTCCGGCACACGCGGGTCGCCGCGGGCGACACCGTGCACGTGCGCCCCCGACGTCCGGAGGGTCCCGCCGCTCGGGACGTGACCCGGTGGCGCCTCGACTGTCACCTCGACCGGGCGGACAAGCGATGATCATCTACACCGCGGCGTCGGTGCACGACCTCTCCATCGACGTCGAACAGCTCGCCGGCCTCACCTGGTCCGGCCACGCCCTCTGGTACGCCGACCAGGGCCGCGGGCAGGCCACCTGCCTCGACCCACGCACCGGCGCCCCCGGGCACACGCTGTCCTGCCCGGGCCTGGTGGCCGGGCTCACCTCGCTCGGCGGGGCCCTGCTCTACGCCACCGACGGGGCGCTGCGGCTCTGCGACACGCAGACCGGCGACATCCTGCGGGACGTGCCGAGCCCACGGCCGGGCGTGCCAATCTGCGGGATGGAGGCGGGCAAGGACGGCATCTGGCTGGGCTGGTCCGACGCGCTGGAGCTCCGGCACTCCTCGGACCTGCGGCTCCTGGCCACCGTGCCCGCCCCGCTCGGCGTCACCGGGGTGACGGTGACGGACCGGTACGTCGCCCACACCGACCGGCTCGGCGAGGCGATCACCGTCTTCGACCTGCGCGCCGGGCGGAACGTGCTGCAGATCCACGTCGACGGCCGGCCCACCAGCCTGACCTGGGACGGCCTGCGCCTGTGGTACGGCGACGCCGCCAACCTGCGCCTGCGGGCGCTGGACGTGCCGGGGCTGTCCGCGACGACCGCCTGACCCGGCCTGCTGACCCCTCGGCAGAAAGGCGCACGATGGTTCCGTCCAAGTTCATCTTCGGCCTCTCCCCCCTCGGTTCGGCGGCCCTGCGCGCCGCCCCACCCTCCGGATCGCGCCGTCCACCGCTCGCACCCGGTGGGGCGGGGTTGGGCGCACGCGCGGTCGTCATCGGTTCGGTGGCGACCGCGTCACTCGCGGCGGGGCTCGCCGCAGCCGCCGGCACGGCGCTCCGGCACGGCCGGCCGGCCGGCCGCCGCCGCTTCGCCCGGGAGGTCGCGCGGACGGTCGCCCGGCTGGGCCCGACGTTCATCAAGGCGGCGCAGGTGCTGGGCACCCGCCGTGACGTCGTACCGGCGCTGCTCTGCGAGGAGCTGTCCATGTTGCAGGACGACGTGCCGCCGATGGACGCCGCGCAGAGCCGGGCCGCGCTGCGCGAGGTGTACGGGGACCGGCTGGACAGCGTCTTCGCCTCGGTCGAGGAGACGCCGGTGGCCAGCGGCAGCATCGCCTGTGTCTACCGGGCGACGCTGCCGGACGGGGCCACCGTCGCGGTGAAGCTGCGCCGCCCTGGGATCGGTCCCCGGATGGCCGCCGACCTCGGCCTGCTGCGCCGGGGCGCCTCGGTGGTCGCCCGGCTGCCGATGTTCCGCGGCGTGCCGGTCCGCGAGGTGGTGGACAGCCTCTGCGAGTCGGTGCTGGGACAGCTCGACCTCGGCCGCGAGGGACGCGACCTCGACCGGCTGCGGGAGGACCTGGGCGGGGTCCCGCGGGTACGCGTGCCCCGGGTGCACGCCGCGGCGAGCCGGCCGGCGGCCATCGTGATGGACTTCATCCCCGACCTGGCCGTCGACACCGGCGCCCGGTGCCCCCGCGCGATGCGCCGGACGTTCGCGGCGTCGACGCTGACCGTGGTCTACCAGATGCTGTTCATCAACGGCTTCGTCCACTGCGACCTGCATCCCGGCAACCTCTACTTCACCCGCAGCGGGCAGGTGGTGGTGCTGGACGCGGGCTTCAGCGTCCAACTGTCGGACAAGATGCGCGGGCTCTTCGCGGACTTCTTCCTCAACATGTCGATCGGGCGTGGCGACCGCTGCGCCGCGATCGTGCTGGAGAGCGCGATCGGCGTCGCCGACGACGCGGACGTGCCGGCCTTCACCGAGGGCGTGAAGGACCTGGTGGCCCGCAGCTACCGCCTGTCGGCCAAGGAGTTCAGCCTGATCGCCTTCGCCGGCGAGCTGTTCGACCTGCAACGCCGGTACGGGGTGGCCGCGTCGCCCGAGCTGGTCTTCCCGCTGCTGTCGCTGCTCGTCGTGGAGGGCACGGTGCGGTCGCTCGACCCCGACATCGACTTCCAGGAGACCGCGAAGCCGGTGCTCAACCGGGCGCTGTTCGGCATCCGCTGACGACAGGCGGTCCCACAGGCGGGGCAGCTCGACAGGGCCACATCACCCGACCGCCCACCCGTCGAAGCAGCCTCGGCCCGGTCCGGCCACCCCGCCGACGTCGGACCGGGCCGAGGGCTCGCCCGCCTCACCGGTGCCGGACGTGCCGCGGGCCGGTCGCATCCGCGACCGGCCCGCGACGTTGCCGGCGTGGTCAGCCCGGCCCGACGGCCCCTACCACCGGGCCGCCCCGGCGGCCACACCGTCGGCCCGGGCCCGCGGCCAGTCGGCCACGAGCAGGGGCACGAGCCGCAGGTCGGCAGTGGCCAGCCGGTCGAAGCGACGCCACAGCGTCGCCGCCTCGCCCGGGTCCGTGGCCCGCAGCGCCTCCCGGGCCACCTCGGCCGGGTCGCCGGCGCGGCCGTCGGACGGCCACATCCGGTGCACCAGGTCGCGACCGGCGTCGCCGGCCCAGGCCGGCACCCACTCGTGCAACACGACGTCGACGCCCGGCCCCCCGGAGGGGGCCAGCGGGACCGGCACGAGGGTGATGCCGTACCGGGCCAACACCGCGACCAGCGCGGCGGCCACGGCGCCCAGCCGCGAGCCGGCGGGAACGCCCAGGGTCAGCCGGGTCCCCTCCCCCAGCCCGGCGGCGTCGAGCAGACGCCTCGCCCGCTCCGGATCACCGGCGTCGGGTGCGTCGTCGGCGCCGCGTTCCGCCGCCGGGTGCCCGGGTTGCAGGACGCCGTGCTGGGTGGCGGCGCCGTCGGCGCCGGCCGCGCAGGCCGCCTCGGCGAGGGCCGCGCGGTCGAGCGCCCAGGACAGGGCATGCCGTACGGCGTGGGGCTCGGCCGCCCCGTTGGTGCCCGCGGCGAGGTAGTAGCTGCACCCCGTGCCGGCGAACCGGGCCGCCGGCGACGGCGCCGACCAGGACAGCACCCCGAAGCCCGACGCCGGGTCGACCGGCTGGCCGTCCGCCGCCGCGACGACCTCGATGCGCCGCGCGGTGCGCCGGCGTACCGGGTCGGTGCCCGGATCCCACCGGGGGTTGGGCTCCAGGACGAGGTCGCCGCCCGGGGACAGCCGCTTGGCGATGCGGTACGGCCCGGCCGACGGCGTGCACCGGTACAGCTCGGGGCTCTCGGGCACGTAGTAGTCGTACTCCCGGGGGGCGGCCGCGGTGAATCCCGTGGCGAGCAGGTCGACGAGGTCGTTGGCCGGCGCGGTGAGCCGCAGGACGACGGTGTCCCCCTCGGCGCGCAGCCCCGGGATCCGGGTGAACTGCTGGAACTGGGCGAAGGCGGGGGCGTGCGCCTCCCAGTGCCCGAGCGCCTCGTCGTACGCCCGGTAGTAGTCCGCCATGCCCTCGATGATCTCGCCGAGGTACGGGCGCATCGCGCGGGCAAGGGGGTGGGCGGTGCGCTTGAGGCCCCGGACGACGTCGCCGGCGGTCAGCTCCCGGGCGGCCTGGGCGTCCCAGCGGATGCCGTCCCGGAGCCGGATGCGCCAGGTGCGCCCGTCCGCGCTGATTCCTCCGTTGTCGACCGTGGGCAGTTCCACGGCAGCGTCCGCCACCGGCCGGACGGCCGGGTCCGTGCCGGTGGGGTACGCGAACAGCTGCCGGGTGAGCAGCCGGAGGATCTGTCCGGTCCCGATGCAGCCGGGCGCCGGTTCGTCGGGCAGCCCGCCGTCGACGGGTCCCAGGAAGCGGAGGGTGTCCGTCCCGGTGGGCGTGTCGGTGACGCGCTCCTGCTCGCGTACGCCGGTCATGCCGTCACCGCCCCGGCGTCGGGGACCGGCCCTGTCGCCGGCTTGTCGCCGCCCCGGAACACCAGCTTGGACTTGTCGATGTTGCTGGGGTCGCCTTCGCAGTCGACGACGACGATCTGGCCGGGGGTCAGTTCGTTGAACAGGATCCGCTCGGACAG
>NZ_JBIDBG010000029.1:0-41087 GCF_043202855.1 Micromonospora sp. NPDC048063
CCGGCATCGCCAACCTCCACAACATCATCCTCGCCGGCTGACCGCCGACCCCGTCCCAGGCAACGCCTTCACCCGGTTACGAGACGTCCCTTAGGTGCCATTGAAGACGACCTGAATGAGTTGTGGTCCCGTCGCCGAGAGAACGATCTTGACGACGCTGCTTTTGAGGCAAGCCTCCAACGAATAGTTACGCGCATGGAAGCCTGGCCCCGATCCTGGTCGCGCGAGCCCGACTGAGCAATGTGATCGCCTGTTATTGGCCCAACGCCTGGCCGAGCCGCTTGAGCGCGTCGCGGATGACCGCCGACACCAACGTGTAGATCTCCATGGTGATGGCGAACTGCGCATGCCGGGGAGTCCGCATCGTTCGATGCAACCCGCCAAAACTTCCAACCGTTGGTGCTGCTTGCACGGCATGCAGGACATTAAAATAGACTACGCGGACTATCGCATCGCGGGTCAGAATAATGTGCCCACCTGGCTTCATTGGAATGAGTACCTAGGCGCTTATCTCAGGGTCAACGATCACGTGGGCGACTTCATGACAATTGAGGTATCCGAGGACGACCCGCACAGACTGATCATTGGTGCCGAGCCGTCGGGCCCCTTCGTGAATGCTCAGGATGAAGAGCACGGGCTCTCTGCTCAGTAGGCGGTAGAAGGCATTACGAATGTTCGTTGTGGGCGCGGCTTCGCTGGCAGGAACTGACTGCGGCGGACCGGTCGGTGGCCACGGAGGAGGCAGAATGTATGGGGTTCCACGGCGGCCTCCCGGATCGGCAGGGCGCATTGTGGTGGCCTCTGCCGGCAGCAACGCTGACAGTCAGCCGCGCTGAACAGGGACGGGCTGAGGAGGGGCCAGCGGTGCGCTGTTCTTTGACCTGACGACCGCTCCAGACGAGGACGGCTGCGCGACGCAGCTCTGTAAGCGAGACGTCGGGCAGCAAGAAGGCAGTAGAACCCTCGATCATCCTCGTTCCCGCTTGCCAGCGGACGAGCCGGGCAACTGCGTATCCGCGCAGCGCGGCATGCTCCGGCACCCGTCGATAGATTGCGTCCGCATCCTCCCGGCGGGGGTCATGAACGACGGGGTCGGAGGCGCCCGAGCCGACGAGATGCCCTTGCGGCGTGTCACCACTGCTCATCGAGGGCTGCGATCTGCTTGCGGAGGGTCCGGGCATCCTTCGGCGGCAGGACCGCAATGGCGACGTCCAGGATCCAGCGCAGCTCGGGCGGATCCGGACAGCACTCCATCACCCCACAGCCGGCGGTCGGGTCCCACAAGCGATGCCAGGGGTGGCGCACGAACCATGACCAGGTCCGCACTGCATCAGACACGGCGTGGTTCCAGAGGCGGGTGCGTTCGAGGTAGGCGATGGCTTTGAAGCCCTGGGCCGAAAGCCCGGGGATGACAGAGGTTGACCCGTCAAGCGGTCGCCGGTAGATGGAGTCGGCACGCAGTTGTGCGGGGCGCCTACGCGGCATTGCCCTTTCGTGGAGTCGACATGCCGATGATCGTTGCACACCCGCGTTCGGCTCACCTGTGCGACGACCTGCGTGCGTGGGGACCGGACCACGACGACTCCCACAGCGGCGGCCGGCCTGGGTCGCCGGTGGAACGGCTGTCGACAGCAACGCTGACAGCAACGCCGCGGGACGGCGGCACGTTGACAGGTGCCAGCACGGCCGAAGCTCCGAGCGTGTAGCCGTTGCCGGACGGGTGCGGACGCGACGCACAGAGCTTGTAAGCGAGGCGTCCAGCCCACGGTCAGCCGAACGGGCAGGCAGGTCAAGAGACCGCCCACTCAAGGGTTGACAACCCTGGTTGTCGCGCTGATTCTGGGTAAGAGGCCATTGACGAAGGAGCCCATGATGCGGGAACTGACGTCGAACGAGCGGCAGGAGCTACGGCGGGAACTGAGCGCTGTCGCCACCAATTGGGCGCAGCGGCTGAACACGTCTGACATGGATGCCCAGCGCGGAGCAGACGACGAGCGGAGCCACCTGGACGGGATGCGGGCCCACCTGGCGCGCATGGCGGCAGGGGAGCAGATGCGCCGGCTTCTCGCCGACCTCGTATCCGCCAGCGCAGAGGAAGCGGCGATGTGTGGGGCCGGCTATCCCGAGCTTGGGGCAGCGGTAGGCGCCAGCCGGCAAGCGGCGCGCAAGCGTTGGCCCAACCTGTCGATCTCGAAGGGGCGCGCCAACGAGTGGAAGCCACCGCCCGGGAGCATCGGCTGGGCCGGCAGCCATCTGGGGTACCCGGGACCACCCGGGACCTGAGCGGTAGGCGACTGACCCGTGCCGCAACTCGAGACGGGAAGTGATCCTCGGAAGGACTTTGCTCCTGCCCGCTCCGTGCCCGATGCACGCGCCCAGGGGTGGCTCCGACAGCAATGGTGGCAGACAGCAACGGGCCCGTATCGGGAGAGCCGGCGGGCCTATAGACGGACGACAGCCCGAGGTAAGCGACACAGCCGGGCGCTGCCACACGCCGTGCACAGAGCTTGTGAGCGAGGCGTCGCGCCTCTGGGGGTGGCCCTGGTTTACCGGGGAAGCGGGTTGGCGACGTAGACGCCCTTGCCCTGCCGGCCGCCGATCAGCCCTTCGGCCTTGAGCAGCGGCCCTGACCGGGCTTTCCCACGCCGCGATCAGGGCCGCTACAGCAGTAGGCCGTTCATCGGTCGGGCGCCTTGCCGAGCCGCTTGAGCGCGTCACGGGTGGCCACCCACGGGGCCACGTGTAGATCGCCATGGTGATGGCGAACTGCGCGTGCCGGAGGATCTGCACTGCCACCCGGGGATGCACGTCGAGGTCGGCGGAGGCGGTGTCGGTCAATGTTCGGGCGGCGCGGTCGGGCGTCAAGCTGACATCAACGAAGCCGGCCCTCGGCGATCTCGTCTTCGTTGACCTGTGCGAATGGATGCCGTGTCGCGCTGGTGCCGGCCCGCCCGGCGGAGATCCGTACGGCGGCGCCGCCACAACAGCCAAGCGCACTCCGGAAGCCCGCCCGCACTGCGTCGGGCCCTACCCCAGCGCCTCGACGGCCGGGCCCGCCGCGGCCCGCTCCCGCGGGACGCGGCGCCGGGTCGGCAGCCCGAGCACCGGGTTGGCGACCCCCCAGGCGGCGCCCTTGCAGACCAGTTCCTTGTAGAGGGCGGCGAGTCGTCCGGTCAGGACCGCCTGCACGGCGCGGTCGTCGGCGGTGACGTACTGGATCAAGCCGTCCTTCCGGCCCAGCGAGATGCACTGGTTGAAGTAGCGCAGCGGCGTGTCCGGGAGCTTCCCGCCGGTCAGGCGCGCCGCGATCGCGTCGGCGGCCTGCCACGCCATGGGGACGCCCGAGGCGCACGACATCCGCAACGGCTTGTCGCCCGAGCCCATCGCGTAGGCCGCGTCGCCGACGGCGTACACGTCGGGGTGCGAGACCGAGCGCATGGTTCCGTCGACCACGATCTGGCCGGTGCCGGTGACTTCCAGGGCGGTCGCCTTCGCGATCGGATGCACCACGAAGCCGGTGGTCCAGACGGTGACTGCGGCCGGGATGGTCTTGCCGTCGGCCGTGGCGACGTGGTCGGCTTCGACACCGGTGACGGCGGCGTGCTCGTACACGGTGATCCCGAGCTTGCCGAAGACCTTTCGCAGGTGCGCGCGGCCCTTTGGCGAGAGCCAGTCGCCGAGACCGCCGCGGACGGCGAGGGCGACGTCGAGGTCCGGGCGGGCCTCGGCGATCTCGGTCGCGGCCTCCAGGCCGGTGAGGCCGCCGCCGACGACGACCACGGTCTGCCCGGCGTCGAGGCGGGCCAGGCGCTCGCGCAGTCGGAGTGCTCCGGGCCGGCTGGCGATCTCATAGGTGTGCTCGGCAGCCCCGGGGACGCCCTGGGCGTTCCAGCCGCTTCCGAGGGCGTAGACGAGCGTGTCATAGGGGAGTTCTTCGGAGCCGTTCGCGTCGGTGACGGCGACGGTCTTGCGGTCGACGTCGACGCCGGTGACCCTCGCGAGCCTCAGTTCGACGCCGGTGCCCGCGAACATCTCGCTGAATGGCCGGGGCTTGAGGTCCTGGCCCACCGCCAACTGGTGCATCCGGACGCGTTCGACGAAGTCGGGCTCGGCATTGACAAGGGTGATGGCGACGTCCTCGTGGCGAAGCCGCTTGGCGAGCCGGCCGGCGGCGATGGCTCCGGTGTACCCGGCTCCGAGAACGGTGATGCGATGCTGCATTTCCCTGCTCCTGTCTTTCGCGGGTTCGCCACTTGAACCGGACGGCCCGCCGTTTCCTGACAGGAGCGCGATGTGAAGCACCTCACACGACGGTCAGAAGGCGTGGAACAGGGGCTCCCCGTGGTTGGCGGCCGCCCAGTGCGCGGTCGCGCGGTCGAGCTTGTCGGGGTTGACCTGGGTGCGGAACGCGGCGATGCCCTCGGCGGTGACCTCCAGGCAGATGACGCCGATGACCCGGCCGGCCACGACCGCCACGACGGCGGGGTCACCGTTGGCGGTCCAGGCGTAGACCTCGGGCGCGCCGCCGACCAGGGCACGCTTGACCTCGCCGGGTCTGAACAGGCCCCGCAGGAACTTCGCGACCGCGACGGCGCCCTCGAACGCCCTGGCGCGGGCCGGGACCTTCCCGCCGCCGTCGCCGATCGCGATGGCGTCCTCGGTGAGCAGGCGCACGAGCGGCTCGGTCTGGCCGCTGGTGGCGGCGGCCAGGAACTGCTCGACGATCCGCCGGGCGGCGGCCTCGTCGATCTCGGTGCGCGCCTTGCCGTCCGCGACGTGCTTCTTGGCGCGGTGGAAGATCTGCTGGCTGGTGGCCTCGGTGATGTCGAGGATCTCCGCGATCTCTCGGTGCGGGTAGTCGAAGGCTTCCCGCAGCACGTACACCGCCCGCTCCTTCGGCAAGAGGCGCTCCAGAAGAGTGAGGACCGCGTACGAGACCGATTCGCGCTGCTCGGCGGTGTCGGCCGGGCCGAGCATGGGGTCCCCGGCGAGCAGGGGCTCGGGGAGCCACTGGCCCACATAGGTCTCGCGGCGCGCCCGTGCGGAGGTGAGCTGGTTGAGGCACAGGTTGGTGAGGACCTTCGTCAGCCACGCCTCGGGCACCTCGATGCGGTCGACGTCGGCGGCCTGCCAGCGCAGGAACGCCTCCTGCACGGCGTCCTCGGCCTCCCCCGCAGATCCGAGGAGGCGGTAGGCGATGGCCTCCAGGCGCGGCCTGAAAGCCACGAACCGGTCGACGTCGTCCGCGGTAAGGGGCATGGTCCGAGCCTAACCAGCTACCTCGACTCCGCACCGCCGGCAAGCCACCGGGTCGTGGCCCTACCGGCCCCTGCCGTCCTCGCCACACGGCACGTCAACGGCACGCCGGTCACACGACCTCGACCGACTCCGGAGGTCGGTGAACAGGCGTCGCTCACGGGTCGTCAGCTCCGGTGGGTGAGGACGTTGATGACCCTGCCGTTGGGGTCGCGCATGAAGAAGCGTCGGACTCCCCATGGTTCGTCGGTGAGTGGGTGCACGATCTCAGCGCCGACGTTTCGGGCGGCCTGATACGCGGCATCGACATCATCGACCTCCACGGACACGTCGGGGACGACCGGTGCGGTGGCGTCGTGGGTCATGAGACTCAGCTGGGCTTTCGGGTTGGCACGATCGCTCAGGGTCACGATCCAGCCCATGTCCATCACGACCTCGAAGCCAAGTACCTCGACGTAGAAGGCGGTGGCCGTCGCGATGTCTTTGGTTGCGAGGTCGGGCATTACGCGCTTTATGGCCATGATGGTCATGATGCCTCGCGGCAGCCTCGCCGACCAGGCCTGCCCCGTCTTGTACGGCTGGCACGCCCAGGTGCCCACCCTCGCCGAGGCGATGGAACGCACCGGTCGGCTGGCGTACGCAATCCTCGATGGCGCGCTGATCCGCACCGGCCGACTCTCCGGCGACCAGGACCGACGCCGCGATGTCCCTATGGCCTGTGCCGCGTCTCAGGTGATCCTGAGGCGTGTCTGGCTGATGGTCTACCGCTGCCAGAAGCCGTGGTCGTTGCCGCCTTGGACGTAGATGGCGAAGGTGCCGTGCCCGGGGATCTCCAGCGGCTCCACGGCTATCTCGCCGCCGGCCTCCACTACCGCTGCGACGGCCGCTTCGATGTCTTCTACCAGCCAGTAGGGCCGCACCACCGGCTCTTCGGTCTCGCGCAACGGCGCCCGCACCCCCACCAGCCCGCCTCCCGGCATTTCGGCCGTCCGTGCGTTGCCAAGCCCGGAGTCCGGCTCGCCAAACTGCACCCCGTTCGCTGCCGCGTAGGTGGCACACACCACGTCGACCTCCTTGGTCACGATCTCGAGGTAGTAGATCTGCATGGCTGTCTGACCTCCGGTAAGTCAACGACGTACTAGATGGGGTCTGGTCTTCTGCATCACCGCCACTGTGTGGCCATCTCCCTTATCTCACGCAGGGGCGACATTCCGAGATTCTCCAAGGGCACGATCGCAGGGCCTCAAGTCAGTCGTGCCCGTAGCGTGCCTGAGGCAGCGGTCAGTGCAGAGGTGCTGCCGACATACGCCTCGTACTCCAGCCGGAGATTGCGGCCATGGCTCGGTGAGGGCTTGCCGGGCGTGGTGGCTGTTCATGGCTTGGGCTTGGTGACGGCGCCGGCCGTGTATTCAGAGAAGATCTCGGCGAGGACACGCAGTGCGCTCGCGGCCGACTCGTCGGCATCGCCCAAGGCATTGGCGCAAGTGACGAGCGTCTTCCAGAGGGCCCAGCCGCGCCCGCGCGCCCATGTCGCCTCACCGACGGACAGTCGCTCCCGGAACGCCTGCCGGCCGTCGGCGGTCAGCAATGTCCATGCGATTGCCAGGTCGCAGGCCGGATCGCCGACGCCGCATGTCCCGAAGTCGATGACGGCTGCCAACCTCCCGTCGTTGAGCAGGAGATTTCCCGAAGCGATGTCACCGTGGAACCAGCTGTCGACACCGTCCCAGCGTGCGTTCAGTGCGCTCTTCCAGATCTCGCGAGCCAGGTCGGTGTCGACGTGGCCGTCCAGTGCCGTGAGCGCGCGCTGGGCTTCCCCGTCGTAGGTGCGCAGCGTGCCGCCCCTGAACCAGTTGTGCTGTCCCGGGCGGGGGCCGTCTGTGGTATCGATGCTCTGTAAGACCGCCAGGAACTCGGCCAGGTCGACCGCGAATCGGACGGGGTCGGCGATGCGGTCCGCGCTCACCGGTTCGCCGTCGAGCCATTGGTATATCGACCACGAGTAGGGATAGCCCGCGCCGGGTTTGCCTTTCGCCAGCGGGGCGGGGATGGGCAGCGGGAGTCGGGGAGCGAGCGCCGGAAGCCACCTGTGTTCCTTGTCGACGGCCAATGCGTACTCGGATGCGCTGGGCAGACGCACCAACCTCCGGGAACCGAGGTGGAAGGTCCAGTTGTCCCAGCCACCGTCGGCTACGGGCTGGACCGGGAGGTCGGCCCACTGAGGGAACTGGTCGGCGATGAGCCGACGCACCTGTTCCGCGTCGACGGCAATGCGCTGGGGCACTGGACCGAGATGTGGTGTGTTACTCACTGAGACATCCTTGTCCGACAGGGGAAATTGAAGCGCGGGACCTGACGTGGTGCGGTAACGAAGGCAGCCACCGTCAATCATGGACGCCTGTGTGGACCGACGAGGGACCGGGCGGGCACCGCACCGGGCCGGGTTCTCGTCGAGTGCGGGCGCCGTTGCAACTGGTCGGTCAGGACCCGAATCCTCTGGCGGGCTCGTCGCCTCTTACCTGTGCCGGCGAGACGCGCCGGCGGAGAAGTGGAGGATGACATGGAGCTCGTATGGTGGGTTGCCATCGCCGTCGGAGCCCTCGTGGTCTGCATGTGCACCGTATTCCTGCTGCGGCGGAAGGGACGTTCCCGTGGCTGAGACGGCATGGCCGAGCGAGCAGTTGGTGCTCGCCGCCCAGCGCGGGGACATCGCATCGCTCACCGCGCTGGTCTCCGGCTCGTACCCGGGCGTACGGCGGTTCGCGCACACGCTGTGCGCCACACCCGAAGATGCCGAGGATGCGGCGCAGGAGGCGTTGATCGTCCTCTACCGCAAGATCGGCACGCTGCGTGCCTCCGCCGCGCTGGCCTCGTGGATGTTTCGGATCGTACGCAACGAATGCCTGCGTCAGCTGCGGCTCGTCGGCCATCGCCCTGCGCCAGTGGCCGACATCGCCACGGCGTCGGCCGAGGACGAGGTGCTGCAACGTCTCGAAGCCGGCCGCGTCGCCGAGGCGATCGCCGCGTTGCCCGCCGACCAGCGTCATGTGCTGATCATGCGGGACATCCAAGGCTTCCCGGGCCGCGCCGTCGCCGACGCGCTCGGCCTCAGCACGGCCGCGATGAAGTCCCGGCTGCACCGCGCCCGCGCCTCGGTGCACCGCACCCTGCAGGAAGGGTTGGTCGATGGTTGACGGTCCCTCGTTTGCCAGCCAATCGCTGGCGCGGCACCTCGCCCGTGGCGTGGTCGGGTTCGGCGGGCTGATCGGCTCGATCGCACTTCTGCCGGTCGTCGGCCCGGTGAGCCTGCTGCTGTTCCCCGTTGGCCTGCTCGCGCTCCGCGGATGTCCGATGTGCTGGGCGGTCGGCCTCGCGCAGACGCTGTCGTTGGGGCGCCTGAAGCGCTCCTGCACCGACGGTCGCTGCGAGCTGCGGAGGAGGACGACGTAGGGGCGACGGCGAACCGACTCGCTCACCCGCCGGAATGCGCCGCGGACCGGGCGGCGCCGCTCCTCCGTGGGCCGCCGCTCCGGCGGCGCCACTCAGAGCATCGCCACCGGCACCAGTCGAATCGCCTCGACACCATCAAGGCGTTCGATCTCGGGCAGCCCGGTTCCACCCTTCCCGTTCAAGGGAAGCTGGAGCCGCAGCGAAGCGCGCGCCACCTGCGAGTCGAGTTGCGTGGCAAGGTCGCCCTTGCCTTGGCACTGCTTGCGTAGCCGCTCGTAGGCGGCGTCGCGCTCCTCGAACTCGACCGACTCCGCGTGGGGCAGCGCCCGGACGGCCTCCGCTACGACGGCTCGCTGCCTTTCCGTAGCCGTCGGTTCCAGCCGGACGATCGCCCCGATCCGCGACGGCACGGGATCAACATCGGCGATCTTGAGCCCAACCCACTCGACGCCGTCGACCGTACCCATCACCAGATCGACTGCCTCGGCGACCGAGGCGTCCGTGACAGTCGCGTGAAGGGACTCCGGCAGGTTCTCCGGATCCAGGTCCGCCACCAGGTCGGGCGAGTCTTTCCGCAGTTTCTCGTAGGCCTGCTCGCGGGTCTCGAAGGCGACGCCCGTTACGCTCGGCATCGCGCGTAGCCGCTGCTCCACCACACTCTTCTGCGCTGCCGTCACATCGCGGTCCAGCAGGACGGTCAATGTCGTGTGCCCGGCTTCCTTCGGCTCGGAGGTGCAAGCGGACAAAGCGGCCAGGAGCAAGAGGGCCAATACCGGCGCGACGCGACGCATGGGTCAGATCGTAGGTGGGCGCGAGGCGTCGAATGATCCCGAGGTCCTGGCCGGAAGCGGCTGGCCGAGCGCGTTCCCGCCGGTCACCCGCACTACCGGTTCCTCGGTTCCTCCACTGCGGAGCACCCGCGCCGTGGCCGCCCCGACGAAGACCGGTGGTGGCGGCTTCGCGGGGTCCTCACCTTCGTTCGGCACGCCCGTCAGCGTGGCCGCTCCGGTGCCAGGATGCGGGCCACGGCGTGACAGGCGCCGGCGACGAGCGGCAGCAGCAGGGCCGCGCTCGCCGCGGCACCGCCGCCGACCTGGGGTACGCCGGCCGCCCGCAGGCGCCGCCAGGCCCACAGCGAGAACGGGGCGACGACCAGCGGCGCGGTCACCACGCCGGGGGTGTATCCGCGGGTGACCACGGCCTGGGCGACGTGCCCGCCCGCGTGCAGGCCGAAGCCGACCAGGGCGGACTGGTAGAAGCCGCTGCGCCCGCCGGTGCGAGCGCCCCGGGCCGCCGCGGCGGCCATCACGACGCCCATCACGCCGATGGCGACGCGTGCCTGCGCCGGGGTAACCCGGAGCTGGTCCCACACCCGCTCGGGCACCTGCGGGAAGCGGGCCCGCAGCCGTGGCCGGGCGCGGTCGAGCCAGCCGCCCATCGTGGCGAGTTCCTCGGCGTCGTGGATCGCCCAGGCCGCCAGCAGCCCCCAGGTGGCCGCCGCGGGGAGGGCTCCGTCCCTCTGCGAAGTCATGAGCCCTATAATTTACGAGCCGTATCGTAAATTATAGAGGATGTGACGTGGCCAACGAGCGAGGCCGGCCCCGGCGGCCGGAGACCGACACGGCGATCCTGCACGCGACCCTGGACCTGCTCCGCGACGGCGGCTACCGCGCCCTCTCCATCGAGAAGGTGGCCACCCGGGCGGGCGTGACCAGGCCGACCGTCTACCGCCGCTGGCCCGACAAGGCCAGTCTGGTCGTCGACGCCCTGGCCGAGGCGGTGCCCGTCGCGCCCGCCCCGGACACCGGCGACACCCGCACCGACCTGCACCACCTGGCACGCGGCCTCGTGGACCGGCTCGCCGGCCTGGCGCCGGTCGTCCTCGGCGTACTCGCCGACAGCATCGGGCGCGACGACCTCGCCGCACCGCTGCGGGATCGGTACCTGCGCCCCCGCCTCGACACCATCACCGACGTCGTCGAGCGCGGCATCGCCCGTGGCGACCTCCCGTCCGACACCTCGCCGGCCACCGCGCGCGATCTCCTCGCCGGCCCGCTCGTCTACCGATGGCTGGTCGACGGCACCCTGACGGACACCGACGTCCGCGAACTCGTCGACACCGCCTGGAAGGCTCTGACCGGCCGGGCCGGCACCGCCTCTGACACCTGAGCCGACGTGAGCCCCGACGAGCGGCCGGCGGCGGCCCGGTCAGGGGTGAGCGGCGACCGTCTACTGTCCTCGCCATGAGGACGGGGACGCTGACACGAGCCGCCACCATCGTCACGGCGATCGGGCTGGTCGCCGGCTGCGGTGGCACGGCGGCACGTGAGGCGCAGGGGTGCGAGGAGTCGATACGCGAGGCGGAGGCCAAGGTCCGGGTGGACCGCTGGGACCCGCCGGAGGAACTGCCGGGCCTCGGCGACTATCCCGAGATCCACTGGCAGGCTCGCGCGTTGGGCGACCCGTGTTCCCGGGCCCCGGGCCCGACGGACTGGGCGTACCAGGCTGTCGTCAGGCTCCATCCGCAGAACGCGCGAGAGCTGGCGGAGCAGTACGACTTCGCGCCGATCGCGGCCGACGACCCGGCCCAGCACGACCAGGGCAAGACGCCCGCCGACGTGTGGCCCGACCTGCGATCGCACGTCCCGGCCGCTCCCCGCTGGCTGCACAGCCGGTCGTACGACGAGGCGCCGCCCACCACGCGTTGGCGGGTGGCGTACCTCGACGTCGAGCAGGAGACGGTGCTGCTCATGCTGAACGACCACTAGCGGCGGGGCCGCCCGGGGACGCGGACCGTGGGCCCCGCCCCGCCCCCGCCTCGGCCATCCTCCACCCGCTCCCCGGTCGACGCGCCGGTCGTCGCCGCGTCACCGTGGCAACGACGCCGACCACCCGCGCGGCACGACCGACACGGCCGGCGGCGGGGCGTCCCCCGTGGGGAGGAGGGGGCTCACGCCGTCGCGGGAGGTGTGGCGGGCGGCCGGCCGGAAGCCTGGAACGCGAGGGCGACGAGGGTCGCCACCGTTTTCAGGAGGACCGATGAGGACGACACTCCGTGGGCTGGGCGCAGCGGCCATCGTGGTCGGCGTGGCCCTGGCCGGCGCTTCGGGCGCCACCGCCTCGGCGACGGCAGACCGGGAGCCCGCCGGGACCGCGCGCGTGACCGGCAGCGGCGAGGTCCGGCTGACGTTCGCGCCGGACCAGGACGTGCGCAGCTTCAGCTTCGACGCGCGCGCCACGCCGTACGCCCGACCCCTGCCGGGAGCACCCCAGGGCCTGCCCACCGACGCGACCGGGACCGTCCACGTCGCCCACCGGGTCGCGGCGGACGGCTCCACCGTCCGCTTCGCGGCCCGGGTCGACTGCCTGGTCGCGGCCGCGCGGACCGCGACCCTCACCGCCGTGGTCACCGAGGCCGACGCGCCGGTGGCGGACCTCGTCGGGCGGCGGCTGGGCTTCAGTGTGTACGACGGGCCGGGCCGCGACCGCGTCGGCTTCTCCTGGGCTGTGGTCAACGCCGACCAGGGCCCGGACGGGCAGTGGCGGGAGGGCAGCGTGGGCACCTGCATGGCGCCCGCTCCCTTCGCCCCGGTGACCGAAGGCGGCTACCAGGTGCGGCACGCCGAACTGCCGCCGCCGCCGGAGAGCTGAGCCGGCCGGCGGATGTCGTCGGGCTGCGACGGCGATCCGGCGGCCCGCCGTGTCGTTGATCCGGTTGAGCCTGCCCCCACCTGCGACGACGGTGGGGGCACCAACCGTGAGGAGGCACGCCGATGACCCGTCAGCGCGAGACCGTGGAGGTCGACCCGGTCCTGTTCCGTGCCGTCTACGACTCGCCCGCGTCGCTGCCCGGCGCGCACCGGTGGACGACCCCGGAGTCGGACGTGCGGCGCATCGAGAAGCTGCTCGGCATGCCGCTGCGCAGCATCGGCGCCCCGCTGTGGGTCAGCGGCGACGAACCGGACTGCCCCAAGTGCCAGCGGCGGGTCACCTGGTACGACATCGTCTCCTCCGCCCTCTCCGGCGTGCACGACCGGATGATGATCGCGACGGTCATCCTCGGCGACCGCAGGTACGTCAACACCGAGGTCCCGGACGCGATCGCCGGGGTGCGCTGCGCCGACTGCCGCACCCCGATCGAGGGGCTGCGCAGCTTCAAGTGCCACAACTGGGCGTACGCCTTCGAGGCGCTGGAGGCCGTCCGGGAGCGGATGACCGGCGCGTCAGTCGTCGGCCGTCAGCTGGCGGACGAACCGCAGGCCGGGGCGCCCGTCGAGTGACACCTCGCCGACCGGCGTGAAGCTGGTGCGCCGCAGCACCGCGCGCGAACCGGCGTTGTCCAGGGTCGTCCTGGCGGTCAGCCGGCACAGCCCGTACGCCGCACGGGCCAGCGCGGCCACACGGCGGACGCCGTCGGTCGCCACCCCGCGCCCGGCGGCCCGCTCGGCCACCCGGTAGCCCAGCTCGGCCTCGCCGTCGACGACGTCGACCAGGTTGAACCGGCCCAGCACCGCCCCGTCGGCGTCGACCAGGACGTGGAAGTGGCACGCGCCGGCCTCCTGCTCGGCGAGCAGCCCCGCGTGCCGCGCGTCGAAGTCGGCGAAGTACGCGTCGCCCCGGTCCGGCACCGACCGGGCGAACCACTCCCGGTTGTCGCGTTCGAAGCGCAGCAGCGCGGCGGCGTGGTGAGTGGCGAGCCGCTGAAGTTCTGGCACCGCACCACCCTACCCAGATGTAAGGAAGGGACCCTTCCTCTACAAAAAACGATAGGAAGGTGCCCTTCCTTACACATCAGCGGTCGCCGGCGGAGCGGCGGGTGGGCCGGCGGCCGGGCGGGGAGGGCGGCTCGGGGCCGGGGTCGGGGACGACAGGCATCGGCCGGACCACCGGCCCGGCGCCGGTGACCCGGAGCGGCTCACCGTGGTGCCACACCTCGATGCCGGTCGCCGGGTCGGCGTCGGGCAGCTCGTAGCGGGCCTCGTCCCCGGTCAGGGTGACCCGCAGCCGGTGGCCGTGCCAGCGCAGACAGAAGCCGAGCCGGTCGATCCGCGCCGGCAGCCGGGGGTCGAAGGAGAGCACCCCCCGGTCGTCGCGCAGCCCGCCGAAGCCCTGCACCAGCGCCAGCCACGCCCCGGCCAGCGACGCCAGGTGCAGCCCGTCGCCGGTCTTGTCGCCCAGGTCCGCCAGGTCCTGGAGCACCGACTCGGCGAACAGGTCGTACGCCAGGTCGAGGTGCCCGACCTCGGCGGCGAGCACCGCCTGCGGGGACGCCGACAGCGACGAGTCCCGGACGGTCCGCGCCTCGTAGTAGGCGACGTTGCGCGCCTTCTCGTCGGCCGTGAACTCCCCCGGGCACCGCTGCATGGCGAGCACGAGGTCGGCCTGCTTGACCACCTGCCTGCGGTACAGCTCCAGGTACGGGAAGTGCAGCAGCAGCGGGTAGTCGTCGTCGGAGGCGTTCGCGAAGTCCCACTCGGGCTGCGCGGTGAAGCCGGCCGCCTGCTGGTGCACCCCGCGCTCGCCGTCGTACGCGACGAAGACCGCGTCGGCGGCGGCCCGCCAGCCGGCCACCTCGGCCGGGTCGACGCCGAGCCGGGCCGCCGCCTCGGGGTGCCGCTCGGCGGCGTCGGCGGCGCCGCGCAGGTTGCGGCGGGCCATCAGGTTGGTGAAGAGGTTGTCGTCGACCAGGGCGGAGTACTCGTCCGGGCCGGTCACCCCCCGCAGGTGGAAGGTGCCCACGTCGGACCAGTGGCCGAAGCCGTGCCACAGCCGGGCCGTCTCGACCAGCAACTCCAGCCCGGCCCCGGCGAGGAATTCGTCGTCGCCCGTGGCGGCGACGTAGCGCAGCACCGCGTCGGCGATGTCGGCGTTGACGTGCAGCCCGGCGGTGCCGGCCGGCCAGTAGCCGGAGCACTCCCGGCCGCCGATGGTGCGCCACGGAAAGGTCGCCCCGGCCAGCCGCAACTCTGCCGCGCGTTCGCGGGCCTCGGGCAGGTGGGCGTGCCGCCAGCGCAGCGCCGACCGGGCCACCTCCGGGGCGAGGTACGTCAACACCGGCAGCACGTAGCCCTCGGTGTCCCAGAGCACGTGCCCGTCGTAGCCGTTGCCGGTCAGGCCCTTGGCCGGGATGGTCCGGTCGCCGTCCGGCCGGCCCGCCTGAATGAGGTGGAACACGGCGAACCGGATGGCCTGCTGGAGTTCGGCGTCGCCGTCGAGCAGCACGTCGGCCGTCTGCCAGGCGGCGTCCAGGGCCGCGCGCTGGGCGGCGAGCAGCGCGTCGAAGCCCGCCGCGCGGGCCGCCCCGGCCTCCTCGACGACCAGGCGGGCCAGCCCCTGCGGCGGCGTCGCGTCCACCGTGGCGCACTCGTACGCGGCGAACTTCGTCAGCTCCAGCCGCTCGCCGGCGCGCAGCGTCCCGCTCAGGGTGAGGCGCAGCCGGTCCGGCGCGCAGTCGACGCCAGGGGCGAAGCCGTCCGGGGCCCGCACCTCGTGCGCGACGGCGACGGCGACCCGCTGCCCGCTGCGCTCGGTGCGGTGCACGAGGACGCCGTCGTGCCCGTTCGAGTGGCGGTACTCGGCGGTCAGCGGGTCATGGATCACCGAGGCGGCGCGGGGGTCGTCGGAGCGCTCCGGCACCCGCTCGTTGGCGAGCAGGTCGGCGCAGACCCGCACGTCGACCGTCCCGCCCAGCGGCTCGACGCTCCACCGGACGGCGGCCACCGGGCGGCGGGGCAGCGAGACCAGCCGGGTGCTGCGGACGCGTACGCCGTGCCCGGCCGGGGAGACCCACTCGGTGTGCCGCTCGACCACCCCGGCGCGCAGGTCGAGCACCCGCTCGTGGGTGCGCAGGGTGCCGGTGCGCACGTCCAGCGGCTCGCCGTCGACCCAGAGGCGGATCAGGGCGGCGTTCGGCGCGCTGATCACCGTGTCGCTGAGCTGCGGAAAGGCGTACCCGTCCTCGGGGTAGGTCAGCTCGCGCCGCTCGTGGAAACCGTTCAGGTAGCTGCCGGGCATGCCGTACGGGGCGCCCTCGTCCAGGTTGCCGCGCCAGCCGACCCAGCCGTTGCCCAGCGCGAAGATCGACTCCGTCTCGGCGAGCCGGCCGAGGTCCGCCTCCGTACGCCGGATCCGCCAGGCCTCGTCGTCCCCGGTCCCGGGCGCGGTCGGCGGCCGATCGGCGGTCGGGGTGTCGTGCACAGCGCCTCCAGGGAGTCCGACGTACCGGGTCGACCGTGGCAGACCGGGCTGAGAGATCACTGAGACGAAAGTCAGGGTCTCGGCCCGACCAACGCACACTGTGTCCGACTTCCAGATGTTCCAGGGTTGTCCGTGAGGTAAACACGGTATGAACTATTGGTGAGGTGAGTCATGACTGATGCGGGCACGACGGATGTGCCGGAGATCAGCGCCGAGTGGTACCGGGACATCGTCGACTTCGCCGCCGACACCCCGCAACCGGTGCAGTGGTTCGCCGGGCACTTCACCGAGGCCGCGATCCTGCTGCTCGGGGCACTGTGGCTGGTGGCGGCCGTGTCACGCCTCGGGGGTGGCCCGCGCGGCCGCGCATACGCCCTGGTGACGCCGGTGGCGGTGGTGCTCGCGTACGGGTGCAGCGAGGCGTTGAAGGTGGTGGTGGACCAGGAGCGCCCCTGCCGGGCGGTGGCGACCGACCTGGCCATCATCGCGGGGCACTGCCCGCCGACGGGCGACTGGTCCTTCCCCAGCAACCACTCCACGATCGCGGGGGGGCTGGCGGTGGCGACGCTGCTGCTGTCCCGCCGGGTCGGGCTGATCGCGCTGCCGGTGGCGGCACTGGCCGCGTTCTCCCGCACCTTCGTCGGCGTGCACTACCCGCACGACGTGGTCGTCGGCGTCCTGCTCGGCGCCCTCGTCACCGCGCTGCTCACGCCGCTGCTCGCCCGCCCCACCGCCGGCCTGCTCCAACGCCGCGCCCGCCACGCCGAGCGTCCCATCCCGAACCGGGCCACGTCCGCCCGCCGCTAACCCCCACCCTCACCCCTCCCCGCGATCTTGCACTTCCCGCCCGGGCAGAGCACACAAATCCGCCCACATCGCGGGCCACAAGTGCAAGATCGCGGGGCGAGAGCGCGGGGGCGGGGTTAGGGGAGGAGGAGGGCGGCGACCGCGCCGCAGGCCAGGAAGGGGCCGAAGGGGAGGTGGCTGCGCCAGCCGACGCGGCGGGTGGCCAGGAGCGCGACACCGACCAGCCCGGAGAGCAGCAGGGCGAGCACGAGCCCGGCCACCGGGAGGGCCCAGCCGTACCAGCCCAGCAGGGCGCCGACGCCGAGCGCCAGTTTGGCGTCGCCGAGGCCGAACCCGCGCCGGCCGAGCAGCAGCGTGGTGGTGGCGAAGAACAGCGCCAGCCCCGCCCCGGCCACGGTGGCCCGCAGCCAGGGCTCCGGCCCCGCCCCGGCGAGCGCGGCCACGCCGAGCAGCAGCCAGGTGCCGGCCGCGGCGGGCCAGGTGAGCCGGTCCGGCAGCCGGTGCACGGCCGCGTCGACGAAGACGAGGGGAATCGCCCAGCCCAGCCACCAGGCGGTGGCGGCCAGCACCGCAGCGGGCGGACCGACCAGCAGCAGCACCCCGAGCGCCCCCGCCACGGCGAGCTCGACCGCGCCGGGCGGCGGGCCGACGCGCGCCCGGCACCGCCCGCACCGGGCCGCCGGACCCAGCGCCGGCCACGGCCGGGCCAGCCCGATCGGAGCGCCGCAGGCGTCGCACCCGGTCCTGGTGGCCACCCCCGGCGGTACGGCGTACCGGATCGCGGCGAGGCGGAGCACCGGGCCGAGGGCGAGGACGGCCAGCGCCCGCGCGACACGGGAGGCGACCGGCGGCGGCCCGGCGGGCTCCGCCAGCACCGACGGTTCGGTCAGCGCCATGAGGGGTCCTCCCGCCGGACGCCGGGGCACGACACGGAGGGTAGTGACGGCCCGGCCGGCCGGTAACGGGCGCGACGGCCTGCGCCCCTCCCGCCGGAATCGCGGAAATGCACGCGGAAATGGCGCGACCACATGAGCGGGAATCCCATACGAATGGAATGTCGATACGTCGGGACGGGGGACGGATCGGACCAGTCGCCGCGTCCGGGACAGCCCCCGACGACCACGACGCCCACTCGCCCACTGGACGGACTCCCACCGCGTCGACTTTCCCAACCGCACCGCGGAAGACCGCGACCCGACTCGACCGCACCGCCCGCAGCCACCCGGCGCCACCACCTGTCATCACTCACGGTATCCATCTGAATTGCCTCTGTTGCATCGGCGGACGTCAGCCTATGCTCGCCCCTTGGGTGCGGTGCAACCCCGCGACGAAACGACAGGGACAAACCAGGGCCTGCATTTGTAGATATCCGTAATGGCGAATGCGGCGACGCTTTCCGACAGGTCCGGATGGCCCCATTCGGCCGCGCCACCGCATGCCCGGAGCCGGTGCGCCGGCCTCCGGACGGCCACCGAGGAGGCACGACGTGCGCGGACGGCAGCTCGGCCGGTTGACGGCCCGCCTGCTCGCCATCGCGGCGGTCGCGGCGGTCACGGCCTGCGGCGCCGCCCCGGCGACGACCACCCGGGCGGCTCCCGCCGGTGGCGCCCCAACCCCGACCCATCGGGACGTCGACGAGCAGGCAGCCAGGAAGGCGGCCCTGGCCGCGTACGCCGGGTACCTCGCCGCGTCCCGCACGGCGAGCGGGCGCAGCGACCCCCACCACCCGGACCTGTCGCGGTTCCTCGCCGACCCGCTGCTGACCCGGGTCCGGCTGTCCATCCGCGAGACGAAGGAGCACGGCGCGATGCGTACCGGCACGTTGGTCTCCGACCCCACCGTGACGTCGGTGAGCCTGGATTCGAGCCCGCCCACCGTGGAGATCCAGGACTGCCTGGACGCGACCGGCTACCGCCTGGTCTACGCCAGGGACAAGCGGGTCGTCCCCGGCACCGGGGGGACCCGGCACCTGGCCACCGCGACCGCCACCCGGTACCCGGACGGCCGCTGGCTGATCAGCGCCGGCGCCGCCCACGAGGACCTGCCGTGCTGACCTGGGAAGGAGGGGGCGCCCCGGCCGTCGCGCCGAGCGGGGCCGGGGCGACCCGCACGCGCACCGCCGGGACCGGGGCCGGAGCGACCCGCCGGGCGCTGGCCGGCGCCGGCCTGGCGCTGCTGCTGGCGCTCGGGGCGGCCGTGTCCGCACCCGCCGCGGGGCGCGCGGACCCCGGCGCGGAGTGCCCGCCCGGGCAGAGCGACTGCAGCGTCTGGGACGACGACCCCGGCACCCCAGGCGGCCCGGGCGGCGGCGGGGACACCGGCGGGGGCGGCGACTCGGGCGGCGGTGGCGGCGGCGGGAAGTGCCAGTGGAACGGCCGCACGGTGAAGTGCTACGACGACGTGCTCGGCTGGTTCAACAACGGCGACGGCTGCTACTACAAGCTCGCCCAGCCCCAGCTCGATGCCCCCGAGGGCAAACAGTGGTACGTGCGCACCTGCAACGGCGGCGACCTCGGCGCCCAGACCACGGTCCTGCGCGACGCCCCGCCGCCCGGCTTCGGCGCGCCGCCCGACCCGGAGGAACTCGCCCGGCGGGCGCTGGCCAAGATCACCATCGCGGCGCCCCGGATCGCGGTCGCCCCCCGCCGCAGCAAGGGCCCCGGCCTGGTCGGGCTGCCGGTCTGGATGTGGGGCAGCAGCCACGACCGGAAGTACTTCGGGCCTACCCAGCAGGCGTCGGAGACCGAGCGGGGCCTGACCGTCAGCATCACGGCGACGTTCGACCGGATCGTCTGGGACATGGGCAACGGCCGCACGGTCACCTGCACCGGCGCCGGCACCCCGTACCGGGCCGACGGCCCGCACGCCGGCCGCCGGTCCCCCGACTGCGGCTACGACAGCGGCTACCCGAAGGCCGGCGACTACCGGGTGCGGGCCACCACGTACTGGACGGTGACCTGGGAAGGCGGCGGTCAGAGCGGCGTCATCCCGGTCAACCGGACCACGGGGACGGTCCCGGTCCGGATCAACGAACTACAGGTGGTGTCGGAATGAGTGTGGCTACCCGGAACGGAACCGGACCGGTGGACGCGCCGATCGCCCCGCCGAAGGTGGTGCGGCAGCGCCGGATGCGACCCGGGCTGCTCGGCCTGGCCGTGCTGCTGATCGCCCTCGGCGGCCTGGGGGCGGCGTTCGCGGTCACCTCCGTACGCGCCACCGGCAGCTACCTCGCCGTGGCCCGACCGGTCGAGGTCGGCCGGCAGATCGGCGCCGACGACCTGATGCCGGTGCAGGTGGCCGGCGGCCAGGGCCTGTCCCCGGTCCCGGCCGGCCGGCTCGACGAGGTGCTCGGCAAGCGGGCCGCCGTGTCGCTGACCCCCGGGACGCTGCTGACCATGGCCCAGCTCACCGACGACCCGCTGCTCGGCCCCGGGCAGCAGCAGCTCGCGCTGGGTCTCGGGCCCGCCGAGGTGCCCGCCCGCGAGCTGCACCCCGGCGACAAGGTCCTGCTGGTCAGCACGCCGGACGGCAACGACGACCGCCCGGTGGGCGCCGCCACCCGGTTCGAGGCGACGGTCATCGACACCGCGACATCCGACGATGACGACGAGGTGGTGGTCTACCTGGCGCTCGCCGTGCGGGACGTGCCGGCCGTGGTGGCGCTCTCCGCGCAGGAACGGATCGCCGTCGTGCTGACCGAGGCGGCCTGAGCATGGCGATCATCGCGCTGGTCTCGGCGAAGGGCTCCCCGGGCGTCACCACCTCCGCCCTGGCCTGCGCCCTGACCTGGCATCGGCGGCTGGTGCTCGCCGAGTGCGACCCGGCCGGCGGGTCCATCCTCGCCGGCTACCTGGGCGGTGCGCTCGACGGCCCCCGGGGCATCGGCGAGCTGGCGGTCGGCGAGCTGCGCGACGGCAACCTGGAGACCGCGTTCTGGTCGCAACTGGTCGACCTGGACGCGCCGAAGCGGGAACGGCTGCTGATGCCCGGCGTCGTCGACCCCGCACAGGCCGGCAGCGTCACCCCGCTCTGGCAGCGGTTCGCCGACTTCTTCGCCAGCCTGGAACGCGGCGACCCGCCGTACGACCTGCTCGTCGACTGCGGGCGGCTGCACGTCGTCGGTCCGCCCTGGCCGATCCTGCGCGCGGCCTCGGTGGTGCTGCTGGTCAGCCGCGCCCGGCTGCCCGACCTGTCCGGCACCCGCGCGATGGTCAGGGCGATCGAGCGGGACTTCGCCGAGCACCGGGTGCCGCCGGGCAGTCTGCGGCTGCTGCTGGTCGGCGACGGCCACGGCAGCGGCGAGGTGAGCAAGGCGCTGCGGCTGCCGGTGGTCGCCCGGCTGCCGGACGACCCGCGTACGGCCGAGGTGCTCAGCCTGGGCGGCACCGTGCGGGCCGGTCGGCCGCTGATGCGCGCGGCCGGGGCCCTGGAGGTGCCGGTCGGGGCGCTGTTGGAGCGGCGGCGCGCCCGGCTGGCCTGGCCCGTGTCGCAGGGGGTGCCGGATGCGGTTTGAACCGGTCTCCGCCGATCCGCGCCGACAGCCGCCCGGCACCGCCACCCCGCCCGGTGCCACTGCCACCGCACCACCCGGCGTCACCTCCACCACGCCGCCGCTGCCCCCGCCCAACGGGCGGCACCACCAGCCGGCGCCACTTCCGGTGCCGCTGGCCGGGCCACCGCCGGAGCCGCCGCCCCGGGCCCGGACCGACTTCCACGTGGTCCGCGAGCTGCGCCGGGAACTCAGCGAACGGCTCACCCGGTGGCAGCGCGGCCGGGAGTTCACCGTCGACGAGGAGGACACCGAGCGCGCCCGGCTCGCGGTCGCGGTGGTGGCCGAGTACGCCGACGCGGTGCGCCGCGCGGGCACCCCGATGGCGGCCAGCGAGGAGCGGCTCCTGCTCGACCAGGTGACCGCCGAGCTGGCCGGGCTCGGCCGCCTCCAGACGCTGCTGGTCGACGACACCATCGAGGAGGTGCACATCCTCGGCTGCGACCAGGTGCGCGTCACCCGGCACGGCGGCGGGGTGGACTGGGCCGAGCCGATCGCCGACAGCGACGACGAACTGGTGGAGATCCTCCAGGCGGCGGCCCGCCGCGCCGGGGCCACCGAGCGGTCGCTGTCGACCTCCAAGCCCACCCTCGACCTGCAACTGCCCGACGGCAGCCGGCTGGCCGCGGTGTTCCTGGTCAGCCACCGCCCGTACGCGGTGATCCGCAAGCACAACACGCTGGACGTGAGCCTCGACGACCTCGCCGGCGGCCGGGGCGACCTGGACGAGATGATCGACCCGCTGGTGCGCGACTTCCTGCGCGCCTCCATGCGGGCCGGGCTGAACATCATGGTGGCCGGCCTGGCCGGGGCCGGGAAGACCACGGTCATCCGGGCGCTGATGGACGAGATCCCGGCCGACGAGCCGTACGTGCTGCTGGAGGAGAGCCGGGAGCTGCTGCCGGCCCGCCGCCGGCTCAAGCACCGGGCGGTGATGAGCTTCGAGGCCCGGGAGGGGCACGGCGAGCGCGGGCCGGACGGCCGCCCCGCCGGCGAGGTGAGCATCGCCGACCTGATCCCCGTCTCGCTGCGGATGGGCGTGCTGCGGATCATCGTCGGCGAGGTCCGGTCCCGGGAGATCGTCCCGATGCTCCAGGCCATGACGACCAGCCGCGGCTCGATGTGCACCATCCACGCGCGTACGCCCGCCGGGGTGAGCGAGCGGATCATCGAGCTGGCGCTGGCGCACGGCCGGGAGATGACCGTCGACCAGGCCCGCCGGATGGCCGGCAACGCGCTCGACCTGATCGTCTACGTCACCGTCGAGGACGAGACCGCGATCGGCGGGCGCAAGCACCGCTTCGTCTCGCACGTCGAGGAGGTCATCGGCGTGGGCGACGGCAACCGGATCACCACCACACAGGTGTTCGGTCCCGGGCCGGACGGGCGGGCGGTGCCCCGGCACCTGCCCGAGCGGATCCGCGCCCAGCTCCTCCGGGTCGGCTACGACGCCCGGCTGCTCGGCCGGTGGATCGAGGCCGGCACGGGCGCCTGGCGGCGGCCCCGGCAGACCCGGCTCGGGCGGCGGTGACCCGCGGTGCTGGACAACGTCGAACTCGTCGCGGTGGTCTCCGGGGCCGCCTGCGTCGCCGGGCTGCTGCTGGCGGTCGTCGCGCTCGTCGGCACCCGCCGGCCGCCCGGCGGGCCCGGCGCGGGCCGGGGGCTGGAGCGCCTGTGGAAGGGCTCCGGCGCCACCCCGCGCGAGCAGCGGGCGCACCAGGCCCTACTGGTCGGCGCGCTGGTCGCCGGCGCGCTGGCCTTCCTGGTCACCGGCCTGCCGGTGGTCGGCCTGCTGGTCGTGGTGGCGGTCCCCGGCATCCCGTGGCTGTTCTCGGTCGGCAAGGCCGAGCAGCGGGCCATCGCCCGGATCGAGGCGGTCGGTGAGTGGACCCGCCGGCTCAAGGACGTCTCGGCCACCGGCCAGGGACTCCAGCAGACGATCATCGGCACGGTCGCCACCGCGCCCGAGGAGATCCAGGAGGAGGTACGGCTGCTCGCCGCCCGCCTCCAGGCCGGCTGGCTGGCCCGCTCCGCGCTGCTCGCCTTCGCCGACGAGATCGGCGACCCGGTCTGCGACCAGGTGGTGGCGGCGCTGATCCTGCACGTGACCGACCGGGGCGAACGCCTCGGCGACGTGCTCGGCTCGATCGCGCACGCGGCGGCGGCCGAGGTGGCCACCCGCCGGGAGATCGAGGCGAAGCGCACCCAGCCCCGGTTCGCGGTCCGCTTCCTCACCGGGATGACCCTCGCCACCGTCGCGTACGGGCTGCTCAACACCGAGTACGTCAGCCCGTACGGCACGCCCTTCGGGCAGCTCGTGATGGCGGCCCTCGGCGCGGCCTTCGTCGGCCTGCTGGCCTGGGTGCGATCGATGAGCCAGCCGCGCCGGCCGGCGCGCTTCCTGCCCGCCCCCGACCCGCAGGAGGTGCTCGCTTGAGCCTGGTGGTCCTCAACTGGCAGCTCGCGCTCGCCGTGTGCGGCGGGGCAGCCGTCGGGCTGGGCGCCTTCCTGGTGGTCCGCGAACTGGTGCCGGCCACCCCGGCGCTCGGGCCCGCGCTGCGCCGGCTGCACCAGCCGCCCGGCGGCGGGCAGCTCACCGCCCCCGCCGACCGGCGGCTGGAGTGGCTGACCGGGCTGAGCCGCTGGCTACGGCCACCGCACCGGCAGCTCGCCCTGATCGACCGGACCCCCGAGCAGTACGCCCTGTCGATGCTGCTCTCCGCGCTGATCGGGCTCGCCGCCCCGACGCTGCTCGGGGGCACCCTCCTCGCCGTCGGCGTACGGCTGCCGGTGGTCGTGCCCGTGCTCGGCAGCCTCGGGCTGGCGCTGCTCTGCGCCTTGGTCGCGCACCGGGCGGTGCTGGACCGGGCGGACAGGGCCCGCGACGAGTTCCGCCAGGCTGTCTGCACCTACCTGGACCTGGTCGCGTTGCAGCTCGCCGCCGCCCACGGGCCGGTGCAGTCGCTGGAACGGGCGGCGGCGGTCTGCGACGGCTGGGTCTTCGACCGCATCTCCGAGGCGCTGCGGATCGCCCAGATGCAGATGCACTCGCCCTGGGACGAACTGCGCGACCTCGCCGAGCGCATCGGCATCCCGGAGCTGGGCGACGTTGGGGCGATCATGCGCTCCTCCGGCAGCGAGGGCGCGCAGGTGCACGAGACCCTGCGCAGCCGCGCGGACTCACTACGCGACCAGATCCGCACCGACAACCTGGCCCGGGCCGAGGGGGTGACCAGCCGCCTCGACATCCCCGGGGCGCTGCTCGTCTTCGTCCTGCTCGGCTTCGCCGTCTACCCGTTCATCGCCCGCCTCTGATCCGACCCCGAGAGAAGGAGCTCGTCATGTCCGTCATCACCTACCTGCACGTCGCGCTGGCGGCGCGGCTGGCCGAGCTGCGCCGCGACGGCGAACGGGGGGACAGCCCCGTACCCACCGCCGTGATCATCTTCGGCCTGGTCGCCGTCGCGATGGCGGTCACCGCCGCCGCCCTCGGCGCGGCCAACGACTGGATGGACAACATCCCGAAGCACCAGGACCCGAAGTAGCCCTGATCCGTGAGCCGCGCAGACTCCTCGCCGGGGCGCCGGGCGGTCACCGCCGCCCGGTGCCCTGCCCTGGCCGCCGCCCGGCCGCCCGCACCAGCCGCCGCCCGCCGCCCCGGTCCAGCCGCCGCTCGGCGCCCCGGCCTGGCCGTCGCCCGGCGTTTGGCAGCCGGCGGGACCGACCGGGGGGCCAACCCGGTCGAGCTGGCGGTGGCGATGCCGGCGATCCTGCTGCTGCTCTTCGCCTCGATCCAGACCGCCGCCTGGTTCGTCGCCCGGTCCACCGCGCTGAACGCCGCGCAGAGCGCCGTCAACGCGCAACGGCTGCACCAGGCGCCGCCCGGGGCCGGCGAGGCCCGGGCCACCCGGTTCCTGCGGGCCGCCGGCGGCTGGCTCGTCGACTGGGACAAGCCCGCCCCGAGCTGCGAGAGCACCAGGACCGAGGTGACCTGCACGGTGCGCGGTCGCTCCCTGTCGGTCGTCCCCGGGGTCGACTTCCCGGTGCGGCAGACCGCCCACGGGACGGTGGAACGGTGGACCACGCCGTGAGCCGTACCGCCGAGCGTGGCTCGGTCTCGATCGAGGTGGCGGTGCTCGCCCCGGCCTTCATCGCGCTGATCGTGCTGGCCGGGGTCACGGGGCGTACCGCCGTGGCGGCCGAGGCGATCGAGGCCGCCGCCCACGACGCCGCCCGCGCCGCGTCGATCTCCCGGGACGCCCGCACCGCCCGTGCGGAGGCGCGGGACGCGGCCCGCCGGCAGCTCGACTGGCGGGGCCTGGACTGCGCGGGCAGCCCGGAGGTGACCTTCAGCGGCGCGGTACGCGGCAGGCCCACCACCCTCGACGCGGCGTTCCGCAGCCCCGCCGGGCAGGACGCCTCGGTCACCGTGCGGATCGCCTGCACCGTCTCCTACCGGGACCTGCACCTGTCCGTCCTGCCGGGGATGCCCGCCGGCACGCGGGTGTCGGCGAGCTTCACCTCGCCGCTGGACCGCTACCGGAGCCGGCGATGACCGCCGGTCGGGTCTGGCCGGCTCCCGCCACCCCCGGCGACGAGGGGCGGGTGAGCGTCTTCCTCGCGGTGGCGATGGTCGGGATCCTCGCCGTCATCGGCATGGCCTTCGACGGCGCCGGCCAACTGCGCACGTTGCAGCGGGCCGACAACCTCGCGGCCGAGGCCGCCCGGGCCGGCGGTCAGGCCATCGACCGGGCCACCGCCATCGAGGGCGGGCCCACCCGGATCAACCGGCCGCAGGCCCGCCGGGCCGTCGCCGACTACCTCGCCGCCGCCGGCGCCGCCGACCACACCGTCAGCTTCCCGGTCGTCGACGGGGAGACCCGGGTCCGCGTACGCGTCACCGTCACCCACCACAGAGCCATGCTCGGCCTGTTCGGCTTCGACGAGACCGTCACCGTCTCCGGCGAGGCGAGCGCGCGGCCGCTCACCGGAGCACCGTAGGAAGGAAGGCAGCCATGGCCGCTTCGGGTCGTTCCGTCGTACGGCGGACCGGACGGATCCTGACCGGGTTCGGCGCGCTCGTCGTGCTCTGCGCGGTGCTGGTCGGCGCGCCGGTGGCGCTGCTCGCTCTCGCCGGCAACCCGCTGCCCGACCACCTGCCCACCGTCGGGGAGATCGGCGCGACGCTGACCAGCCGCGACGACGGGCGCCTCTTCCTGCGCGCGCTGGCGCTGGCCGGGTGGTTCGGGTGGGCGACGTTCGCCTTCTCCGTGCTGGTGGAACTCTGCGCGCAGGCGCTGCGCCGGCCGGCACCCCGGCTGCCGGGCATGAGCCGCCAGCAGCGGGCCGCCGCCGCCCTGGTCGGGTCGGTCGCGCTGATCATCGCGGCCAGCCCGGCGGCGAGCGCGGCGACGGCGATCGCCGGCCCGTACGCCCTGCCGGCAGCGCCGATCGCAAACGCGCCGATGGCTGTTCCGCCACAGGCCACCTGGCCGGCCTCGGCGGCGCAGCCTGCTCCGGCGGCCTCGGCCGACGGGGCGGTGGTCTACCGGGTGGCCCGGGGCGACCACCTGGGCAGGGTCGCCGAGCGCTACCTCGACGACTTCGACGACTACCGTGAACTGGCCGCGCTGAACCGTATCGACGACCCGGACCGGATCCACCCGGGCCAGTTGCTGAAGCTCCCGCAGGAGGCCGAGGACCGGGGTGCCCGCCGGCACGCCACCGGCCGCCTCGTCGCCCGGCCCACCGCACCCCTGCCGGCCCGGCCGGCCCCGCAGCCCACCCCTGAACAGGTCACCCCGGAGCGGGCGACACCCCCGCCCCCGGCGCAGGCCCCGGCGCCGCCGCCGGCCGACGCGACCGGCGACGAGGCCCCGACACTGACGGTCGGAGCGGCCCGGGCCGGCGAGCCCGACCGCGTGAACCGACCACTCGCGGTCTCCGCCGTCCTCGCGGTGGCGAGCATCGTCGGCGCGCAATTCGGCGCGGTCCTTGGCCTGCGCGGCCGCCCCGCCCGCGTACCGGCAGGCGCGGCCCGCACCGCCACCACATGCCGTCGAGGCACCGGGGGTGCCGGGCGGGACGGAGGCAGCCGCAGCGGAAGCGGACGCGCGACCGGACGCAAGGCAACCGGACGGGGCCGGACGGCACACGACGGAACCGGACGGGACGCGGCGCCCCGGGGCGCCGGCGCAGCCACCCACACCGGGACGACCGCGATCCCCCGCGACAGCACCACCCCGGGCGGCCACAGCGACGCGCCCACCACCCCCCGCCCGCTGGCCGGCGCCCACGCGGACACCACCCGCGACCCCCTAATCGGCCGCCACCGCCGCCCCTAACCCACCCCCGGACGCCCTCGTTGATCATGAAGTTGTTGCAGCGAAACGCCGATCAGGACGGCAACAACTTCATGATCAACCGGCGTGAGAGATCAACCGGCGTGAGAGATCAACCGGCGTGAGGGGTGGGGCGGTGTGAGGGAGGGGGTGGGGTGGGGTGGGTCAGGGGAGGCGGGTCTCCAGCATGCCGTTGACGATGCGGGTGGGCAGGACCTGCTGGTCGTTGCCGGACGGCCCGTGCACGACCTCGCCGCCGTTGAGCCGGAACGTGCTGCCGTGCCACGGGCAGACCACGCACGCGTGCCCGTCGATTTCCTGCACCTCGCCCTTGCCGAGCGGGCCGCTCTGGTGCGGGCAGCGCTCCAGCATCACGGTGACCTCGTCGCCGTGCCGGTAGAGGATCACCGAGACGTCGTCGATCTCCCGGGTGATCAGCTTTCGCTGCGGCAGGGCGGACATGTCCGCGATCGAGTGCCAGCCGTCGCTCATCCGGTGCAGCTCGGAGATGCTCTGGTTGACCTGCGCGCCCTGCTTGTACGCCAGGTGCCCGCCGATGTACGCCCCCGTGCTCGCGGCACTGAGCCCGAGGAAGCCGAGCGTACGGCCGAGGTTGTGCCGGCCGGTCATCCGGGCGGCCACGGAGCCGGCGTAGAACGCCAGGCCGATGCTGTTGGAGGCGGCGTGCACCAGGCCGATCCGGCGCTGGTCTCGGGCGAGGGCTGCCCAGTCGTTGAGCCCGGCGACCGCAGCCGGCAGGGCGCTGATGGTGCCCACCGCGCACAGCGTGGTGGCGGCGCGGCGCTGCCCCTGCATAAGGTCCAGCACGGCCGTGCTGAGCCACGCGCCGACCGGCACCTGCACCATCGCCGGGTGCAGCGGGTGCCCCAGCCAGACACCGTGCAGCAGGTCGCGAACGCGCCTTGGGCGGAGGGTGGCCTGGACGGCCCGCTGCAACCGGTCGCCGATCCGGTCCAGCGCGGAGGCCTGCTCGATCTTCGTCATGAGTGCTCGCACCCGTACCGACTTCCCGGCAGGAGCGACCGCAAACCGGTATCCGGTGACGGATCCGCAGCGGTGCGTGACGAGGTTTCTGCCGGCCCGGAACCAGGCGCGCCCGGCCGGATGGGCCCAGCCCTTCCGCGGTGGTGAGGTCAGCGGTCCGGCGACGTCCAGCGGTCGTGGTGGATCGCCTCGGCCAGCGGGCGCTTCTGCCGCCAGCCGTGCCGGGCCAGGTCGGGCACGGCCTCGAAGTGGGTGACCGGCCCGAGGCAGAGCCACGCCACCGGCCGTACGCCGTCGGGGATGCCGAGCAGCTCAGCCAGCCAGGGCTCCCGGTAGAACGACACCCACCCGACGCCGAGCCCCTCGGCGGTGGCGGCCAGCCAGAGGTTCTGGATGGCGAGGCAGGCCGAGTAGAGCCCGGTGTCGGCGATGGCGTGCCGCCCGAGCACGGCGGCGCCACCGCGGGCCGGGTCGTAGGTGACCACCACGGACAGGGTGGACTCCAGCACCCCGTCGATCTTGATGCGGGCGAACCGCTCGGCCGCCTCCCCGTCCAGGGTGGCGGCGAAGGTGTCCCGCTCGGCCTGGACGTGCTCGTGGAACCGGCGCCGCAACTCGGGGTCGCGGACGAGTACGAAGTCCCAGGGCTGGGAGTAGCCAACGCTCGGCGCGGCGTGCGCCGCGGTCAGGACGCGGTGCAGCGTCTCGTCGGGCACCGGTGCCCCGGTGAACTGGCCGCGGACGTCCCGGCGGCGATGAATGACGTCGTAGAGATCCAAGGCAGGCTCCCGCTGCGCTCGGCCCACGCTCGGGGCGTGGGCACCTGACCGCGAGGCCGGTCTTCGGACTCCCGGATCGACGCCTGGCCGTCCGCCTTCCCGGCCCGTGCGGGCCAGTGGCTGCGCTCTCGCGCGTGGACGGTGGCTCCCCGGTCACCGCGGCGGGCCCGTGCCGGATTCGCACCGGCTTCCCGATTCTCCCCGCTCGCGCGGGGCACCTCACATGATCGTGCCGCCCGGCATGCTAGCGCCGCGCCAACCGGACCGGCGCTGCTGGGCCAGTCGGACGCCTGCGTCCGCCGCCCCGCCGCCGCCCGACCGGACCCGTGAGGGCCGGACCCGTGAGGGACCGGACCCGCCAGGGACCGGACCGCCACCCGGATCCGCCACCCGGCCGGACCCGCCAGGGCCGAACCCGCCAGGGGCCGGACCCGCCGGGGATCGGACCGCCGCCCGGATCCGCCGGCCGGGCGGGGAAATCCGGTCGCGGGCCGCGCCGTCCGCGACCAGTGTGGTCCGGGTGTACGCACTCGCCTCCCGCCCGCTGCCGGCCGGCCACCCGGCGGCCCGACTGACCGTCGCCCTCGGCCGACCCCGGGCCGTGCCGCCACCGCTGCTGATGCTGCTGGGCATGCTCTCCACCCAGGTCGGTGCGGCCGTCGCCAAGCAACTCTTCGGCAGCACCAGCGCCGGCGGTACGACCACGCTGCGGCTCGGCTTCGCCGCGCTGATCCTGCTGCTCGTGGCCCGGCCCGGGCTGCGGCTGGGCTGGCGCGCCGCCGGCCTGGTCGGGGCGTTCGGGCTCACCCTGGCGCTGATGAACCTCGCCTTCTACGCGGCGCTGCACCGGGTGCCGCTCGGCGTGGCGGTCACCATCGGGTTCGCGGGGCCGCTGCTGGTGTCGCTCGCCGGCAGCCGCCGGCCCGCCGACGTGGCGTGGGCGGTCCTGGCGGGCGGCGGGGTGCTGCTGATCAGCGGGCTCGGCGGGACCGGGGTGGACCGGGTGGGGCTGCTGTTGTGCGTCGCCATCGCGGTCGGCTGGGCCGGGTACGTGCTGCTCGGCAAGGCGGTCAGCGCCCGCGTGCCGGGCAGCCGGGGCCTAGCGCTGGGAATGGCCGTCGCCGCGCTCGCCGTACTGCCGTTCGGGGTCGCCGGCAGCGGCACGGCGCTGCTCGACCCGTGGACCCTCGCGCTGGGCGTCGTGGTGGCACTGCTGTCGTCGGTGCTGCCGTACTCGGCCGAACTGGCCGCGCTGCGCCGGATGCCGGCCCGGGTCTTCGCGATCCTGCTCAGCCTGGAGCCGGCGATCGGCGCGCTGGTCGGGCTGGTCCTGCTGGGCGAGCTGCTGGCCTGGCCGCAGGCGGCCGGGGTGGCGTGCGTGGTCGGCGCCGCGCTGGGCGCGACCCTGGTCCGGCCCGGCGCCGCGAAGGCGCGCTGACGCCCCCTGGCGCCGTCGGCACCACCGGGGCATGCTGTGCCGATGGGCGTACGCGTCGAGCACGACGGGCCGGTGACCACGGTGATCCTGGACCGCCCGGCGGCCCGCAACGCGGTCGACGGGCCGACGGCCCGGGCCCTGGCCGACGCGTTCCGCGCCTTCGAGGCCGACCCCGACGCGGCGGTGGCCGTGCTCTGGGGCGCCGGCGGCACGTTCTGCGCGGGGGCCGACCTGAAGGCGATCGGCACCCCGAGCGGCAACCGGGTCGAGCCGGAGGGGGACGGCCCGATGGGCCCGACCCGGATGACGCTCGGCAAGCCGGTGATCGCCGCGATCTCCGGTCACGCCGTGGCCGGCGGGTTGGAGCTGGCGCTCTGGTGCGACCTGCGGGTCGCCGAGTCCGACGCGGTCCTCGGGGTGTTCTGCCGGCGCTGGGGGGTGCCGCTGATCGACGGGGGGACGGTCCGGCTGCCCCGGCTGATCGGCGAGAGCCGGGCGATGGACCTGATCCTCACCGGCCGGCCGGTGCCGGCCGAGGAGGCGTACGCGATGGGGCTGGTGAACCGGCTGGTCGCCCCGGGTGAGGCGCGGGCGGCGGCCGAGCGGCTGGCGGCCGAGATCGCCCGGCACCCGCAGACCTGCCTGCGCAACGACCGGGCCGCCGTGCTGGCCGGCACCGGCCAGCCGGAGCCGGCGGCGCTGGCGACCGAGCTGGCGTACGGGATGGGCTCGCTCGCCGCCGACGCGGCGGCCGGGGCGGCCCGGTTCGCCGCCGGCGCCGGGCGGCACGGCGCGGCCGTCTAGCGCGGGCGCGGCGGCGCGACCGTCTAGCGCAGGTGCCGCAGCGCGTCCTCGATGGCCCGGTGGAACGTCGGGTAGGCGTAGATCATGTGCCGGAGCCGGGCCAGCGGCACAGCCGCGTGCACCGCCACCACCAGCCCGGAGAGCACCTCGCCGCCGGCCGGCCCGACCGACGTCGCGCCGATCAGCACGCCCTGGTCGGCGTCGGCGACCAGCTTGACGAAGCCCTCGTTGCCGCTCCGGTGGATCCAGCCGCGCGCCGACGACGGCAGCTCGGCGAGGCCGACCTGCACGTTGATCCCGCGCTCGCGGGCCTGCCGTTCGGTGAGGCCGACCGCGCCGATCTCGGGGTCGGTGAAGGTGACCCGGGGCAGCGCGCGGTAGTCGGCGCGCGGCACCGCGCCGGCGGAGGCGCCCGACCCGGTGGTGCCGGACGCGCTGACCGCGCCGGCCGCGCCGCCCGTCACGCGGGCGGTGCCGCTGGCGTCCGGCCCGCCGTCGGCGCGCCGGGCGTGGTCGAGCACGTCGGCGACGACGATCCCCGCCTGGTACATGGCGACGTGGGTGAACGCGCCCTCCCCGGTGACGTCGCCGACCGCCCATATCCCGTCGGTGACGCGCAGCCGGTCGTCGACGGCCAGGTACCGCTGGCCGGCGTCCACCCCGACGGTGTCCAGGCCCAACTCGTCGAGGTGGGCGCGGCGGCCGGTCACCACCAGCAGCCGCTGCCCGGTGAACTCCGCCCCGTCGGCCCCGTGCAGCGTGAAGCCGCGCCCGTCGTGGCGGACCCGCTCCGCCCGTACGCCGGTGTGGATCTCCACCCCGTCGGCGCGCAGCGCGGCGGCGGCCACCTCGGACGCCTCCGGCTCCTCGACCGCGAGCACCCGGTCCGCCGCCTCGACGACGGTGACCCGGACGCCGAACCTGGCGAACACCTGGGCCAGCTCCAGGCCGATCGCGCCGCCGCCCAGCACCAGCAGCGACTCCGGCAACTCCTCGACCTCGATCGCCTGGCGGTTGGTCCAGTACGGCGTGTCGGCCAGCCCGTCGACGGGCGGCACGGACGGCTTGGTGCCGGTGCCGAGCACGATCCCGTGCCGGGCCTGGAAGACCCGCTCGCCGACCCGGACCCGGCCGGGGCCGTCGAGGCGGGCGCTGCCCCGGACGAACCGGCCGCCCTTGCCGGTGAAGCGTTCCACGGCGACCGTGTCGTCCCAGGTGTCGGTGGCCTCCTCGCGGATCCGCTTCGCCACGGGCGCCCAGTCGGGCCGGACCTGGGCGGTGCCGGCGAGCCCGTCGACCCGGCGCGCCTCGGCGATCGCGTTGGCAGCCCTGATCATCATCTTGCTCGGGATGCACCCCCAGTACGGGCACTCCCCGCCGACCAGGTCACGCTCGACGCCGACGACGGTCAGCCCGGCCTCGGCGAGCCGCCCGGCCACCTCCTCGCCGCCGACCCCGAGCCCGACCACGACCACGTCCACCAGTTCCGGCTCCGCCATCCCGCCAGCATTCCGCACCACCCGGTCTCCGACCACCCGGCCGGCGCGATATTCGCTGCCCGGGTGGTCGTCGGCCGCCTACGGTGGCCGGATGCGCGCCCGCTTCTCCGCCGTCCACGACTGCTTCGCCGACCTGCTCGCCACCGGCCGGGAGACCGGGGCCGGCCTGGCGGTCTGGTACGACGGGGAGCCGGTCGTCGACATCGTCGGCGGGGAACGGTCGCCGGGGCGGCCGTGGCTGCCGGAGACGCTGGTGAACGTCTACTCGGTCGGCAAGCCGGTCGCCGCGCTCTGCCTGCTGATGCTGGTCGACCGGGGCCGGCTCGACCTGGACGACCCGGTCTCCGCGCACTGGCCCGGCTTCCGCACCCCGGCCACCGTCCGGCAGGTGCTCACGCACACCGCCGGGCTGCCGGCCTTCCCGGTGGCCCGGCCCGCCGCCGCGATCGCCGACTGGGATCTGCTCTGCGCCGACCTCGCCGCCGCCGGGCCGGAGTGGCCGCCGGGTTCCGTCGCGGGCGAGCACGCCTGGACGTACGGGCATCTGGTGGGCGAGCTGGTGCGGCAGGTCGACGGGCGGTCGGTGGGCCGCTTCCTGGCCGAGGAGATCGCCGGGCCGTGGCGGCTGGACCTCGGCTTCGGCCTCGGCGAGGCGGACCGGCGGCGCTGCGCCGAGCTGCGGTACGGCGACCCGGGGTGGCCGGACCGGGTGGCCGGTGCGCCGGGCTCCCTCCGGGCGCGGGCGCTGGACAACCCGCCCGGCGGACGGGACCTGGCGGTGGTGAACGGCCCGCTCTGGCGGGGCGCGGAGGTGCCGGCGGTCAACCTGCACTCGACGGCGGGTGCCCTGGCCCGGCTCTACGCGGGCCTGCTCGCCGGCGGCGTCCTCGACGGCGTACGCCTGTTCGGCCCGGAGTTGGTGGCCGAGGCGACGCGGGTCCAGTACGACGGCGACGACCTGCTGCTGGGCCGGCGCACCCGGTGGACGCTGGGCATGCAGTGGGAGGAGGACGGGAGCTGGGGCATGGGCGGGATCGGCGGCAGTTCCGCCTGGGCCGACCCCGCGCGCGGCTACACCTTCGCCTACGCCACGTCCCACCTGGCCGACCACGACCGGGTCGACGCTCTGGTGGACGCCCTGCACTCCTGCCTCTGACCCGCTCCGACCGCCTCGGGCGGGTGCGGCCAGCGGGCGTCCGGCGCCACGGGCACCCGGGTCGGGCGCGCCGCCGGCCCGGGGTGCGACCGCCGGAGCCGGACGGCAAACGGTCACGGGCTCGGCACGGGGACCGGGGCGGGCGCCCGGGCGGGCCCGGGGATCACCACGGGCGTGCCGGTCGGGGTGAGCAGGGCGCGGGCGGCCACCGCCAGCCGGCGGCGTCGCGACACCAGTGCCCGGCCGGCGAAGACGTCGTAGCCCTGCGCGGCCACCTCGTCGAGGATGCCGCCGTAGAGCGCGTACGCGGTGCGCATGCACGCCTGCGAGGCGGGCGCGAGCAGCGTGATACCGGGTGCCGCGGCGGCGTAGTGCGCCTGGGCGCGGCCCACCTCGTACGCGATCAGCTCCCGGATCCGGGGCGTGGCGCGCCCCCGGGCGCGGGCCTCGGTCAGCTCCTCTCGGGTGACGCCGAACAGGGCGAGGTCGTCGTCGGGCAGGTACGTCCGCCCGCGCTCGAGATCCTCGCCGATGTCCCGGATGAAGTTGGTGAGCTGGAAGGCGAAGCCGAGCTGGCGCGCCGGCTCGCGGGCCGCGGCCGGGTCGGAGCTGCCCAGGATCGGCAGCATCATCGTGCCGATGACGGCCGCCGAGCCCTCCATGTAGTCGAGCAGGTGGTCGTAGGTGCGGTACGAGGTGACCGTCAGGTCCATCGCCATGCTCTTGAGGAACGACACGAAGTCGTCCCGGTCGAGATCGAAGACGGCGATGGTGTGCAGCACGGCCGGGAGCAGCGGGTCGTCGATCGGCTGGCCGTGCAGCCCGGCGACGAAGCGGCCGGCCCAGTCGTCGAGCCGCGCCGCGCGCTCGGTCGGGGACAACTCCTCGGTCCGGTCGACGATCTCGTCCGTGTAGCGGGTGAACCCGTAGAGGGCGTGCACGTGCCGCCGTTTCCAGGCGGGCAGCAGCCGGGTCGCGAGATAGTAGGTGCGGCCGTGGCGTCTGTGCACCTCACGACAACGGTCATAGGCAGCGGTGAGATCCGTGTCCACCGGCCCTCCTCAAGTATCGACGCACCAATCGACGCAAGACGTAACCCTAGGGTACGCTCGGCCGCATGGCCAACGACGCAGTTGCCGGCAACACCCTCCGTGTCACGCCGGCAGGCCCGGGAGACGGGGACGACCCCGTCGGCGCGGTCCTGGCCGCGTACACGAGGGATCTGGTCGCGGCGGTGGACCGCACCCTGGCCGCCTTCCTGGCCGCCGAGGTCGCCTCGCTGGCCGAGATCGACGCGGCGATGGGCCGCTTCGCCGCGACGGCGCGCGACAGCGTGCTGGCCGGCGGCAAGCGGGTCCGGCCGACGTTCGCCTACTGGGGCTGGCGCGGCGCGGGGAGCGCGGAGCCCCTGCCGGCCGTGCTGCCGGCGTTCGCCGCCCTGGAGTTGCTGCACACCTTCGCCCTCGTGCACGACGACGTGATGGACGCCTCCGCCACTCGACGCGGCCGGCCGACCGTGCAGGTGGCGCAGGCCGCCCGGCACGCCGCCGCCGGGCACCGGGGCGACCCGCGCCGGTTCGGCGAGGCGGTCGCGGTGCTGGTCGGCGACCTCTGCGTGGTGTGGGCCGACCGGCTCCTCGCGCACGCCGCCCTGCCGCCGGCCCGGCTGCTCCACGTCCGCCGCTGCTACGACCAGATGCGGGTGGAGACGATCGCCGGGCAGTACCTCGACGTGCTCGGCGAGAGCGACGCGGCGAACTGGTCCGTCGACCGCGCGCTGCGGGTCGCCCGCTACAAGACCGCGAGCTACACGGTGCGGCGGCCGCTGCTCTTCGGCGCCTGCCTGGCCGGCGTCGACACCGACGCCCCGCTGATCGCCGCGTACACCCGCTACGGGCTCGCGGTCGGCGAGGCGTTCCAGCTCTGCGACGACCTGCTCGGCGTCTACGGCGACCCGTCGGCCACCGGCAAGCCGGCCGGCGACGACCTGCGCACCGGCAAGCCGACCGCGCTGCTCATGCTCGCCCGGCAGCTCGCCACGCCGGCCCAGCGGCGCGCGCTGGACCGGGTCGGCGACGGGGTGACGGACGCGGAGATCGCCCGGCTCGCCGGCGTCGTCGCCGACACCGGCGCGGTGGACCGGGTCGAGCGCATGATCTCCGACCGGGTCGCCGAGGCGCTCGCCGCGCTCGACGCCGCGTCGATCGACGAGACGGCCCGCACCGCGCTGACCGGTCTCGCGACCGCCGCCACCAACCGGCGGGCTTGATGGGCAACTTCGCACAGGGGGGTGGTCGCGTGCGCACCGTGCACGGGCGTACGGACCGGGTGGTGGTGGTCGGCGCCGGCCTGGGTGGGCTGGCCTGCGCGCTGCACCTGGCGGGCAGTGGCCGACAGGTGACCGTGCTGGAGCGCGAGCCGGTGCCGGGCGGCCGGGCCGGCCGGCTCGGCGTCGACGGCTACGAGTTCGACACCGGCCCCACCGTGCTCACCATGCCGGACCTGATCGCCGAGGCGCTCGGCGCGGTGGGCGAGGAACTGGACGACTGGCTCGACCTGACCCCGCTCGACCCGGCCTACCGGGCCCACTACCCCGACGGGTCGACGCTGGGCGTCATCACCGACACCACCCGGATGGCCGCCGAGATCGCCCGGGTCTGCGGCCCCCGCGAGGCCGACGGCTACCTGCGCTTCGTCGACTACGCCCGGAAGCTCTGGCAGTGGGAGCGCGCCGACTTCATCGAGCGCAACCTGGACGCGCCCACCGACCTGCTCACCGGCAACCTCCTGCGGCTGCTGGCGGGCGGCGCCTTCCGCCGGCTCCAGACGAAGATCAACCAGTTCTTCCGCGACCCGCGCACCCAGCGGATCTTCTCCTTCCAGGCGATGTACGCCGGCCTCGCCCCGCACGACGCCCTGGCCATCTACGCGGTCATCGCGTATCTCGACTCGGTGGCCGGGGTCTACTTCCCGCGCGGCGGGATCCACGCGGTCTCCCGGGGCATGGCCGGCGCCGCCGAGAAACACGGCGTGCAGATCCGGTACGACACCACGGTGACCCGGGTGGAGACCGCGAACGGCCGGGCCACGGGCGTGCTGACCGCCGACGGGGAGCTGATCCCGGCCGACGTGGTGGTGCTCAACCCCGACCTGCCGGTCGCCTACCGCGACCTGCTGCCGCCGACCCGCCCCCGCAGGCTCACCTACTCGCCGTCCTGCGTGGTCCTGCACGTGGGATCCCGGCAGGGATATGGGAGGATCGCCCACCACAACATCCACTTCGGACGGTCCTGGAAGGGCACCTTCGATGAGGTCATCCGGCGCGGCGAGCTGATGAGCGACCCGTCCCTGCTGGTGACCAACCCGAGCCGGACGGACCCGTCGGTCGCGCCCGCCGGCCGGCACACCTACTACGTGCTCGCGCCGGTGCCCAACCTCCACCGGGCGCCGTTCGACTGGCGGGGCGACCTCACCGACCGCTACGCCGACCAGCTCGTCGGGACCCTGGAGGAGCGCGGCTACGTCGGCTTCGGCGCGGGCGTCGAGGTGCTGCGGGCCGTCACCCCGGCCGAGTGGGCCGAGCAGGGGATGGCCGCCGGCACCCCGTTCGCCGCCGCGCACACCTTCTTCCAGACCGGCCCGTTCCGCCCGTCGAACCTGCACCGGACGCTGCCGAACGTGGTCTTCGTCGGCTCGGGCACCCAGCCCGGCGTCGGCGTGCCGATGGTGCTCATCTCCGGCAAGCTCGCCGCCGGCCGCATCACCGGGGAATCCTGATGACCCTCGCCCGCACACCCGAAAGGCACCTGCCGTGACCACCCGCGAGAAGCACCTCGTCGAGCTCGTCGACGACGCCGGGCGCGCACAGGGCGAGACCACCGTGTCCGCCGCGCACCAGCCCCCGGGCCAGCTGCACCGCGCCTTCTCGGTGCTGCTCGTCGACCCCGACGGCCGGGTGCTGCTCCAGCGCCGGGCCGGGGTGAAGACCCGCTTCCCGCTGCGCTGGGCCAACTCGTGCTGCGGCCACCCCGTGCCCGGCGAGTCGCTGGTCGAGGCCGCCAACCGCCGGCTGCGCGAGGAGCTCGGCGCCGACCCGGTCGAGCTGACCGAGGTCGGGGTGTACGTCTACTACGCCGAGGACCCGGCCACCGGCCGGGTCGAGTTCGAGTACGACCACGTCCTGCGAGGCGGGTTCCGGCCGGGCACGCCGCTGCTGCCCGACCCCGACGAGGTGGCCGAACTGCGCTGGGTCGACCCCGTCGAGCTGGCCGCCGACCTCGACGCCGATCCCCGCGCGTACGCGCCCTGGCTGGGCGGGGTGGTGAACCGGCTGCTGCGGCCGACCGTCGGCCCGCCGAACGCGGCCACGAACCCCTCCGCGCTGCCGGCGGACGACGCGTCGGAGCGGTCGGGTGGCCGATGAGGCGCTGAGCGCGGGGGCGGTGGCCAGGCAGCTGGGGGTCGCCGTCACCACCCTGCGCACCTGGCACCAGCGCTACGGGCTCGGCCCGAGCGAGCACGTACCGGGACACCACCGGCGCTACACGCCGGCCGACCTCGCGCGCCTGGAGATCATGCGGCGGCTCACCGCCCAGGGGGTCACCCCCGCCGAAGCGGCCCGCTGGGCCCGTCGGACGCCGGAGACCGCACCCGCCGCCGGCGCCGGTGCCCGCCCGCCCGCGCGTACCCCCGGCGCGCGGGACGGCGGCGGCCCGACGATCCCGGTCGGCCGGGCCGGGCCGGCCGCCCGGGGGCTGGCCCGTGCCGCCATGCGGCTGGACTCGGTGGCCATCAGCGAGGCGATCGCGCACGCCGTCGAGGCGGACGGGGTGGTCGCCACCTGGGACGGGCTGCTGCGCCCGGTGCTCGTCGGCATCGGGGAGCGGCACGCGGCCACCGCCGGCCTGATCGAGGTCGAACACCTGGTGTCCCGGTGCGTGTCGGAGGCGTTCGCGGCGGTCGCCCGGGCCGGCGCGCCCACCGGGCCGCCGCGCGTCCTGCTCTCCTGCGCCGACGAGGAGCAGCACAGCCTGCCGCTGGAGGCGCTCGCCGCCGCGCTCGCCGAGGCCGGGGTGGGCTACCGGATGCTCGGTGCCCGGGTGCCGGCGGCGGCGCTGGTCGAGGCGGTCAACCGGACCGGGCCGGCCGCCGTGGTCGTCTGGTCGCACGCCCCGGCCACCGCCGACCCCGCCCAGCTCACCGCCCTGCTCGCCGCGCCCCGCCGGCCGCTGCTGGTGCTCGCCGCCGGGCCCGGCTGGCCGGCGGACTCGCTGCCCGCCGGGGTGGTGCGGCCGCTCGACCTCACCGAGGCGGTCTCGCTCGCGCTGGCCGTACACGACTCGCTGGGCCAGTCCACCACCGGCTGACCGGGGTGCCGGGACGGAAAGCCGTCCACTAGCGTCGGGGGGTCCGCCGACCCCGACCCCCTTCGGGAGCGAACGATGCGCCCACGCGCCGTACTGGCATCCGGTCTGGCCCTTGCCCTCCTCCTCGGCGGCTGCGGTGACACCTCCGCGTCCCCGCCGGAGGCGGCCGGCCCCAGCCCCGTCGCCTCCGCGCCGCTGCCGCCGGGGCCGACCCCGACGGCCAGCCCGCGCCCGACCCGCAGCACCCCGCCGCCCAAACGCCCGGTCCGGCCGCTGCCCAGCAAACTGCCGCCGGGCCTGCAGCGCAGCACCGGCGTACGGGCCGTGGCGCTGACCTTCGACGACGGACCCAACCCGGTCTGGACACCGAAGATCCTCGACCACCTCCGCGCGGCGCGGGTCACCGCCACGTTCTGCGTGGTGGGCACCCAGGCCCGCCGCCACCCCGACCTGGTGCGGCGGATCGTGCGGGAGGGGCACCAGCTCTGCAACCACAGCTGGCGCCACGACCTGGACCTCGCCCGGCGACCGGTCGCCGAGATCCGCAGCGACCTGGCCCGCACCAACGCGGCGATCCGGGCCGCGGTGCCCGGCGCCAAGGTGCCGTTCTACCGGCAGCCGGGCGGCCGGTGGACGCCCGAGGTGGTGTCGGTCGCCAAGCAGCTGGGCATGCGGTCGCTGCACTGGAACGTCGACCCGCAGGACTGGGGCAAGCCCACCGCCGCGACGATCACCAAGCGGGTACGCGCGGCGGCCCGGCCCGGATCGGTCGTGCTGCTGCACGACGGGGGCGGCGATCGGGCCGCGACACTGGCCGCCTGCCCGCACCTGATCACCGACCTGAAGCGGCGCTTCGGCATCGCCCGGCTCCGCTAGACCGGCCCTGACCTGCGGTTTTGTGGCTCGTTGTGGCCAGGGCCATACCGGTTTGGTCGAGCGGCCGACCATCACGTAAGCTATCCAAGCCTCCGGCGGGGCCGGATGGGAGCAAGTCCGCTTGAAGTTGCGAGTGTGCAATGATGGCGGGGCCGCCCTCATCGTCTAGCGGCCCAGGACGCCGCCCTTTCAAGGCGGTAGCACGGGTTCGAATCCCGTTGGGGGCACGGTCCGGCTTCGGTCGGAGGCAACAAAGCTAGGTCCTGTGGAGCAGTTGGAGTGCTCGCCGCCCTGTCAAGGCGGAGGTCGCGGGTTCAAGTCCCGTCAGGACCGCCAGCGCTGACGCCGCGCCCACCACGCGCGGCGTTCTGCGTATCGGAGCGTGTGACCCTCCCGGCGGACAGCCCGCCGTGCGGGTAGCATGAACCGAGCAACACGGCCAGGTAGCTCAGTTGGTACGAGCGTCCGACTGAAAATCGGAAGGTCGGCGGTTCGACCCCGCCCCTGGCCACATAGCCTTTCGCCGGGCTACTGAAGCGCCGACCAGCGGAAACGCCGGTCGGC
>NZ_JBIDBG010000030.1:0-36418 GCF_043202855.1 Micromonospora sp. NPDC048063
AATCCGCCCGCACACCCCACGACGACAACAACTCCCACAACGCCACCTCAACCGCGAACAACCCCGCCTGCGCGAACACCGTCTGATCCACCAGACCGGCATCGGGGGTACCCGGCTCGGCGAACACGATCTCCCGCAACGCACGCGGCAACAGCCCGTCGAACTGCCCACACACCCGATCGAAGGACGCCGCGAACACCGGGAACACGTCATACAACTCACGACCCATACCGGCCCGCTGCGAACCCTGACCCGTGAACAACACCGCCCGACGACCCGCCGACACCACACCCGACACCACCGCCGGACGGCCCTCGACCACAGCCAACAGCTCCGCCGTCAACTCCTCGACCGAGCCACCCCACACCACCGCCCGGTGCTCCAACGCCGCCCGGGACGAAGCCAACGACCACGACACATCCGACACAGACAGGTCAGACCGGTCCCCCACGAACGACACCAACCGCGCAGCCTGACCCGACAGACCCCGCTCCGACCGCGCCGACACCACCCACGGCACCGGCAACCCAACCGGCGCGACGGACGCCGAAGCGGACTCCGGCTCTCCCTGCTCGATGATCACGTGCGCGTTCGTGCCGGAAATGCCGAACGACGACACCCCCGCCCGACGCGGGCGCCCCACCGCTGGCCACTCCCGCGCCTGCGTCACCAACTCCACCGCACCCGACGACCAGTCCACATGCGACGACGGCTCGCCCACGTGCAACGACGCCGGCACCACCCCGGCCCGCATCGCCAAGATCACCTTGATGATCCCCGCCACCCCGGCAGCCGCCTGCGTATGACCGATGTTCGACTTCACCGAACCCAGCAGCAGTGCGTCGTGGTCGCCTCGCTCCTGCCCGTACGTGGCGAGCAGCGCCTGTGCCTCGATCGGGTCGCCGAGCGTCGTGCCCGTGCCGTGCGCCTCGACGACGTCGACGTCCGCGACGCCCAGCCGGGCGTTCGCGAGAGCCTGGCGGATCACCCGCTGCTGCGACGGACCGTTCGGCGCCGTCAACCCGTTCGACGCGCCGTCCTGGTTCACGGCACTGCCGCGCACCACCGCCAGGACCCGCCGACCGTCCCGCCGCGCGTCCGACAACCGCTGCACCAGCAGCACGCCCACGCCCTCGGACCAGCCGGTGCCGTCCGCGTCATCGGAGAACGACTTGCACCGGCCGTCGGGGGACATGCCCCGCTGGCGGGAGAAGTCGATGAACGTCTCGGGGGTCGCCATGACGGTGACGCCGCCCGCGAGGGCCAGGTCGCACTCGCCCGACCGCAGCGCCTGCACGGCCAGGTGCAACGCCACCAACGACGACGAACACGCCGTGTCCACCGTCACCGCCGGCCCCTCGAAACCGAACGAGTACGCCACCCGGCCCGACAGCACGCTGCTCGCCGTGCCGACGCCGAGGTAGCCGTCCAGGGTCTCCGGCACGTCGGCCAGCCCGGCGGCGTGGTTGTGGTACATCATGCCGGCGAACACGCCGACCGGGCGGCCCCGGAGTGCGAGCGGGTCGATCCGGGCGTCCTCGATCGCCTCCCACGAGGTCTCCAGCAGCAGCCGCTGCTGCGGGTCCATGGCGAGGGCCTCGTGCGGCGAGATCTTGAACAGGTCGGCGTCGAAGTCACCGGCGTCGGCCAGGAAGCCGCCCTCGCGGGCGTAGCTGGTGCCCCGGCGCGTGCCGGACGGGTCGTACAGCTCCTCGAGGTCCCACCCGCGGTCGGCGGGGAAGTCCGTGATGCCGTCGCCGCCGGCGACGAGGAGGTCCCACAGCTGCTCCGGGGAGCGTACGCCGCCAGGGTAGCGGCAGCTCATCCCGACGATCGCGATCGGTTCGTCTAGCGCCGCGGCGCTGGCGACCGGCGCCGGCAGCGGGCCGGTGTCCGTGCCGGTCTCGGCGTCGAGGTGGTCGGCCAGGGCGAGCGGCGTCGGGTGGTCGAACACCAGGGTCGCCGGCAGCCGCAGGCCGGTGACCGCACCCAGCCGGTTACGCAGCTCGACGGCGGTCAGCGAGTCGAAGCCCAGGTCGGTGAACGGACGCGCGGCCTCGACGGCGGCGGCGTCGGCGTACCCCAGCACCGCCGCGACCTGGTCGAGGACGAGCCGCAGCAGGGCCGCGGCGCGCTCCTCGCGGTCGAGCCCGGCCAGCTGGTCGGTGAGGGCGGCGGTCCTGGCCGGACCGGTCCGTGCGGCGCGGCGGCGGGGCGTCCGGACCAGCCCGCGCAGCACGGACGGCAGGGTGCCCGCCTCGGCCTGGGCGCGCAGCGCCGGGCCGTCCACCGTCATCGGCACCGCCACCGACCGGCCGGTCAGCAGGGCGGCGTCGAAGAGGGCGAGGCCGTCCGCCTGCGGGAGGGGCCGGACGCCCGCGCGGGCCAGCCGGTCGGTGTCGGCCCGGTCGAGGGCGGCGGTCATGCCGCCGCCCGATTCGGCCCACGGCCCCCAGGCCAGGGAGAGCGCCGGGCGGCCCGCGGCCCGCCGTCGGTGGGCGAGCGCGTCGAGGAAGGCGTTGGCGGCGGCGTAGTTGGCCTGGCCGGGGCTGCCCGTCACGCCCGCCGCCGACGAGTACGTGACGAAGAGGCCGAGGTCCAGGCCTGCGGTCAGCTCGTGCAGGTGCGCGGCGGCGTCCACCTTGGGCCGCAGCACCTCGGCGAGGGATTCGGCGGTGAGCGAGGTCAGCGTGCGGTCGGCGAGCACGCCGGCGGAGTGCACCACGCCGGTCAGCGGGTGGGCGGGGTCGATCCGGTCCAGCAGCGCCGCCAGGGCGTTCCGGTCGGCGGCGTCGCACGCCTCGACGGTCGCGGTCGCGCCCAGGTCGGCCAGCTCGGCGAGCAGGTCGGCGACGCCGTCCGCGTCGGCCCCGCGCCGGCTGGTCAGCACCAGGTGGCGGACCCCGTGCCGGGTGACGAGGTGGCGGGCGGTCAGTGCGCCCAGGGCGCCGGTGCCGCCGGTGACCAGCACCGTGCCGTCCGGGTCCAGCGACGGGGCCGGGGCGTCGGATTCGGTGGCGGCGACGAGCCGGGGCACCCGGACCACGCCGTCGCGCACCGCCGCCTGCGGCTCGTCGGCGGACAGCAGGCCGGCGAGGGCGGCGGCGGAGCGGTCCGGGTCGTCGACGTCGACGAGCAGGAACCGGCCGGGGTGCTCGGCCTGCGCGGAGCGGAGCAGACCCCAGACGGCCGCGCCGGCCAGGTCTGCCACCTCGGCGTCGTCGTCCACGGCGACGGCGCCGCGGGTGAGCACCACCAGCCGGGATCCGCCGGTGTGCCGCTCGGCGGCGAGCCAGCCCTGGAGCACGCCGAGGACCTCGGCGAGCAGGCCGTGGACCGGGCCGGGGCCGGTCGCGGTGGCACCGGCCACCGGGAACAGGACGACGTCGGGCACTCCGGCGTCGACCAGCGCGTCGAGGTCGGCGTGCCGGGCGGCGGTCACGCCGGACGGCAGCGGCGCGGGGTGGTCGCCGAGCACGGCCCAGGTCGTGTCGTCGGGCGCGCCGGCGCCGCCACCGTGCCGGGGCCAGTCGAGGCGGAACAGCGAGCGACGCCAGGAGGACGCGCCGGAGGCCGGTTCCCCGGCCGGCAGGGGCCGCAGCACCAGGGACCCGACCCGGGCGACGGGCTCGCCGGCCGCGTCCGCGACCAGCATGGCCACGGTGTCCGGGCCGGTGGGGGTGAGCCGTACCCGCAGCGTGTCGGCGCCGTGGGCGGACAGCGTGACGGCGGACCAGGAGAACGGCATCCGGGCCTGGCCGGGGTCGACGATGCCCAACCCGACCGCCTGCACGGCGGCGTCGAGCAGCGCCGGGTGCAGCCCGTACCCGCCGGCCTCGCCGGCCGCCGGCTCGGGCAGCGCGACTTCGGCGTAGACGTCGGCGCCGAGCCGCCAGGCGGCGCGCAGCCCGGAGAAGGTCGGGCCGTACGCGAATCCGGCCTCCGCCGCCCGCCCGGTCAGCTCGGACACGTCGAGGGCGGTGGCGCCGGCCGGCGGCCAGGCCGTCAGCGGGGTCCCGTCCTCTCCCGGTTCGGGGGTGAGCAGGCCGGTGGCGTGCCGGACCCACAGGTCGTCGGTGCCGGACCGGCGGGCGTGGACTGTGAGCTGCCACGTGTCGGCGCTGCCGCGTTCGGCGGCGACCTGCACGTCGACGCCGCCGGTCTCCGGCAGCACCAGCGGCGCCTCCAGGGTCAGCTCGGCGAGCCGGTCCGCGCCGACCTCCGCGCCGGCCCGCAACGCCAGCTCCACGAACCCGGTGCCGGGGAGGAGCACCACGCCGCGGACGGCGTGCTCGGCCAGCCAGGACTGGCTCTCCACCGACAGCCGGCCGGTGAGCGTCACCTCGTCGCCGTCGGCGGAGCGGAACACCGCGCCGAGCAGCGGGTGCCCGGTCGGGGTCAGCCCGGCAGCGGTCACGTCGGCGGCCTGCGGCAGGGGCAGCAGCCAGTAGCGCTGGCGCTGGAACGCGTACGTCGGCAGGTCGAGCGGCGCGGGTGGGCCGTCGAACAGGGCGGCCCAGTCCACCGGCACGCCGCGGGCCCAGACGGTGGCGGCGGCGGCCAGCGCGGTCGCCGGCTCGTCGGAGTCGGCGCGCAGCACCGGGGCGCAGACCACCTGGTCCGACCCGACGATCTCCTGGGTCAGCGCGGAGAGGACCCCGCCGGGGCCCACCTCGACGTACGCGCCCACGCCCAGCTCGCGCAGGGCGGTCACGGCCGCGTCGAAGCGGACCGTCTCCCGGACGTTGCGCAGCCAGTACGCCGGCGAGCGCACCTCGTCGGGGGTGAGCACGACGCCGGTCACGGTGGAGACCACGGGAATCCGGGGGGCGGCGAAGGTCAACTGCCCGAGCACGTCGGCGAACGCGTCGAGCATCGGGTCCATCCGGGCGGAGTGGAACGCGTGGCTGACCCGCAGCCGTTTGGTCTGCCGGCCGAGGGCCGCGAAGTGGTCGGCGACCGCCAGCACCGCGTCCTCGTCGCCGGAGACGACGACGGACTCCGGGCCGTTGACGGCGGCCAGCCCCGCGCCGGCCGCCTCGACGGTGGTGTCCAGGTGCTGGCGCACCTCGGCCTCGGTGGCGCGGACCGACACCATCGCGCCGCCGGTGGGCAGCGCCTGCATCAGGGTGCCCCGGGCGGCGACCAGGCGGGCGGCGTCCGGCAGCGACAGCACGCCGGCGACGTGCGCGGCGGCCACCTCGCCGACCGAGTGCCCGGCCACGAAGTCGGGCACGACGCCCCAGGACTCGACGAGCCGGTAGGCGGCCACCTCGACGGCGAACAGCGCCGCCTGGGCGTAACCGGTGCGGTCGAGCACGTCGGCGGGACCGTCGAGGACCTCGCGCAGGGGCCGGTCGAGGTGCCGGTCCAGTTCCGCGCAGGCGGCGTCGAAGGCCGCGGCGAAGACCGGGAAGGCGGCGGACAGCTGCCGGCCCATCCCGACCCGCTGGGCGCCCTGCCCGGTGCAGAGCACCGCGACGCGGGTGGGGCCGGCGACGCCGCGCCGCACGGACGCGGCCGGGACGCCGTCGGCCAGCGCGGCGAGCCCGGCGATCAGCTCGTCCCGGTCGGCCCCGAGCACCACGGCCCGGTGTTCCAGGGCGGACCGTCCGACGGCCAGGGCCCGGCCCACCGTGGCCGGCGCGGCGTCGGGGTGGTCGGCGAGCCAGGTGCGCAGCCGGTCGGCCTGGGCGGTGAGCGCGGCGGCGCTGCGGGCGGAGACGACCCACGGCAGCGGGTCGGGCCCGGCGACGGCATCGGCGGCCGGCTGCGGCGTGGGCGGGGCGGCCTCGACGATGACGTGGGCGTTGGTGCCGCTGACGCCGAAGGATGAGATGCCGGCCCGCATCGGGCGGGACCCGTGCGGCCACGGGCGCGGCTCGCGGAGCAGGCTCACCGCGCCGGCCGACCAGTCGACGTGCGGGGACGGCTCGTCGACGTGCAGGGTCCTCGGCAGCACCCCGTGCCGCATCGCCATGACCATCTTGATCACGCCGGCGACGCCGGCCGCGGCCTGCGTGTGCCCGAGGTTGGACTTGATCGAGCCGAGCCACAGCGGCTGGTCGTCGGCCCGGTCCCGGCCGTAGGTGGCGAGCAGCGCCTGCGCCTCGATGGGGTCGCCGAGGCGGGTGCCGGTGCCGTGGGCCTCCACCGCGTCCACGTCGGCCGGGGAGAGCCGCGCGTTGGCCAGGGCCTGGCGGATCACCCGCTGCTGGGACGGGCCGTGGGGCGCGGTGAGGCCGTTCGAGGCGCCGTCCTGGTTGACCGCGGTGCCGCGCACCACGGCGAGCACGGGGTGCCCGTTGCGGTGGGCGTCGGAGAGCCGTTCCAGCAGCAGCAGCCCGGCGCCCTCGCTCCAGCCGGTGCCGTCGGCGGCGGCAGCGAAGGACTTGCACCGCCCGTCCGGGGACAGGCCGCGCTGGCGGCTGAAGCCGATGAACGTGTCGGGGCTGGACATGACGGTGACGCCGCCGGCCAGCGCGAGCGTGCACTCGCCGGAGCGCAGCGCCTGCACGGCGAGGTGCATCGCCACCAGGGAGGACGAGCATGCGGTGTCGACGGTGACCGCCGGGCCTTCGAACCCGAACGTGTAGGCGATCCGGCCGGAGACGACGCTGCCGTGGTTGCCGGTGCCGACGAAGGCCTCGACCTCCTCCGGCACGCCGTTCAGGCGGGACACGTAGTCGTGGTACATGACGCCGGTGAAGACGCCGGTGCGGCTGCCCTTGAGCGAGTCGGCGGCGATGCCGGCCCGTTCGACCGCCTCCCAGGCGACCTCCAGCAGCAGGCGCTGCTGCGGGTCCATCGCCAGCGCCTCCCGGGGGGAGATGCCGAAGAAGCCGCCGTCGAACTCGCCGGCGTCGTGCAGGAAGCCACCCTCCCGGGTGTACGACTTGCCGTGCGCGTCCGGGTCGGGGTCGTAGAGGTTCGCCACGTCCCAGCCCCGGTCGGCCGGGAACTCCGTGACGGCGTCGGTGCCGGACTCGACCAGCCGCCACAGCGCCTCGGGGGTCCGCACCCCGCCCGGGTAGCGGCAGCTCATCCCCACGATCGCGATGGGCTCGTGGTTCTGCTCGTCGACGGCCCTCAGGCGTTCGCTGGTCTCGTGCAGGTCAGCGGTGACGCGCTTGAGGTACTCGCGGAGCTTGGCTTCGTTCGCCATCGGGGTGATCACCTGTCGCTAAGGGGCAAGCGGCGGACTCGTGGTCAGGATCGGCCGAACTTCTGGTCGATGAAGTCGAACAGCTCGTCGTCCGAGGCATCGTCGATGGCCTGGCTGACGTCGGCGGGCCGGTCGGTGGCGTCGCTCCACCGGGTGACCAGCGCCCGGAGGCGAACCGCGACGGCGGTCCGCGTCTCGTCGTCGCCGGCCAGTCGTTCCAGCTCGTCCGGCCCGGTCGCGGCGAACGCGGCCTCCAGCCGGTCCAGCTCGGCCAGCAGGCTCGACGCGGGCGCGGGCGGCGCGGCGTCGGCCAGCAGGAAGTCGGCGAGCGCGGCGGGCGTGGGGCAGTCGAAGATCAGGCTCGCCGGCAGCCGGATCCCGGTGACGGCGGTCAGCCGGTTGCGCAGCTCCACCGCGGTCAGCGAGTCGAAGCCGAGGCCGGTGAACGTCTGGCCGGACGGGATGACGGTGGCCGGCGGGTAGCCGAGCACCTCGATGACCTGCGCCTTGACCAGTTCCTCCACCAGCCGGCCGCGCTCGGCCTCGGGCGTTCCGGCGAGGCGTTGCGCGAAGGACGGCCCGCCGTCGCCGCCGCCGTCGACGACGCGCCGCCTGGCCCGGACCAGGCCGCGCAGCGGCGCCGGCAACTGGCCGGTATCGGACTGGCGGCGCAGCGCGGCGAGGTCGAGCAGCGCCGGCACCAGGTGGGGGCCGCCGCCGCGCAGGGCGGCGTCGAACAGGTGCAGCCCCTGATCGGTGTCGAGCGGGCTGAGGCCGTTACGGCTCATCCGTTGCCGCTGGGCGGCGTCGAGGGCGCCGGTCATCCCGCTGTCCGCGGCCCAGAGGCCCCAGGCCAGGGCGGTGGCGGCGAGGCCCGCGGCGCGCCGGTGGTGGGCGAGGCCGTCCAGGAACGCGTTCGCGGCGGCGTAGTTGCCCTGCCCGGGGCCGCCGAGAACGCCGGCGACCGACGAGAAGAGGACGAACATCGGCAGGTTCCGCCCCCGGGTCAGCTCGTGCAGGTGCCAGGCGGCGTCGGCCTTCGCGGCCAGCACGGCGGACACGCGATCCGGGGTCAGCGCCGACACCACCGCGTCGTCGAGGACGCCGGCGGCGTGGACCACCCCGGTGAGCGGGTGCTCGGCGGGGATGTCGGCCAGCAGGGCGGCAACGGTGTCCCGGTCGGCCACGTCGCCGGCCACCAGCCGGGCCTGCGCGCCCAGGGCGGCCAGCCCGGCCAGCAGCTCGGCCGCGCCGGGGGCGTCCGGTCCCCGGCGGCTGACCAGCAGCAGGTGGCGCACCTTGTGCGCGGCGACCAGGTGTCGGGCCAGCAGGCCGCCGAGGGCGCCGGTGGCGCCGGTGACCAGGACCGTCCCGTCGGGGTCGGGTTCGGTGCCCAGCGCCGGGTCGAGGACGGCGGGCGTGAGCCGGGGCGCCAGCACCCGGTCGCCCCGGACCGCGAGCTGGGGTTCGCCGGTGGCGACCGCGCGGGCCACCAGGTCGACCGTGCCGGCAACGCCGCCGGGCTCCGGTCGCCCCGCCTCGTCGAGGTCGACGAGCACGAAGCGGTCGGGGTGCTCCGCCTGGGCCGAGCGCAGCAGGCCCCAGACCGCGGCGCCGGGCAGGTCCGTCGCCCGGCCGGTGTCGCCGGCGGGGACGGCTCCCCGGGTCAGCACGACCAGCCGCCGCTCCGCCAGCCGGTCGTCGGCGAGCCAGCCCTGCACGGCGGTCAGCACGGCGGCGAGCCGGGTCCGGGTAGTGGCGGGGACGGGGTCGCGCTCGTCGTCGGCGTACGCCGGAAGCAGCACCAGGTCCGGGTCGAGCCGGCCGGAGTCGACCGCCTCGGCCAGCTCGGCGAGCCCGACCGTGGTGAGGCCGGCCGGGCCGGACGGAGCGTCGCCGAGGAGCACCGCGCGGGCGGCCGCCGGGCCGCCGATCGGCACCGCCTGCCAGGCGACGTCGAACAGCGAATCGAGGCCGGCACCGGCGCCGCGTACCTGGTCGGCGGTCACCGGGCGGGAGACCAGCGAGCCGATCCGGGCGACGGGGGAGCCGGCCGGGTCGGTCAGGGTCAGGGTGACCCCGCCGCCGCTGCGCCGGGCGCGCACGCGCAGCGCGGTCGCGCCGACCGCCGCGAGGGTGACGCCGGTCCAGGCGAAGGGCAGGCGTACGCCGGACGCCTCCCCGTCCTCGTCGAGCAGGCCGACGACGTGCAGCGCCGCGTCGAGCAGGGCGGGGTGGATGCCAAAGCCGGTGACCTCGGTGCCGTCGGGCACCGCCACCTCGGCGCACACCTCGTCGTCGGTACGCCACGCCGCGCGCAGGCCGCGGAAGAGCGGGCCGTACTCGACGCCGAGGCGGGACAGCTCGGTGTAGACGGCGTCGACCGCGACGCCGACCGCGGCCGTGGGCGGCCAGGGCGACGGATCGGACGCGTCGGGCTGCGCCGCGGTGGGTGCGAGGACGCCCGTCGCGTGGCGGTCCCACTTCCCCTCCGGGTCGGCTGCGGGTCGGGAGTGGATGGTGACCGGCCGGCGTCCCTCGTCGTCCGCCCTCCCCAGCTTCACCTGCACCGCCCGGGCGCCCTGCTCGGCGAGCGTCAGCGGCGCCTCCAGGGTCAGCTCGTCCAGCGCGTCGCAGCCGACCTGCGCGCCCGCGTGCAGGACCATCTCGACCAGGGCGGCGCCCGGCACCACCACCGAGTCCCAGACGACGTGTTCGGCGAGCCACGGGTGGGTCCGCGCGGACAGCTCGGTGCCGAAGACCCGTACGTCGTCGTCGGCCACGCGGACGGCGGCGTCGAGCAGCGCGTGGTCGACGGCGCGGACGCCGAGGCCGGGCGCCCCCACGTCGCTGGTGATGGTGGCGTTGAGCCAGTAGCGCTGGTGGTCGAAGGCGTACGTGGGCAGGTCGACCGCGCGGGGGCGGGCCCCGGTGCCGGCGAGGTACCCGGCCCAGTCGACGTGGCCGCCGGTGACGTACCGCTCGGCCAGGGCGGTGCGCAGCGTGCCGGCCTCGGAGTGGCCGGCGCGCAGCGTGGCGGTGAACCGGACGTCGTCGGTCGCCTCGACGCAGTCCTGCGCCATCGCGGTCAGTACGGCGTCGGGGCCCACCTCCAGGAACTGTGTCACGTCCTGCTGGTGAAGGGTCCGCACCGCGTCGGCGAACCGCACCGGCTGCCGCACGTGCCGCACCCAGTAGCCCGGGTCGGTGATCTCCGCCGTGTCCGCCACGGCCCCGGTCACGTTCGACACGATCGGAATCCTCGGCGACTGCCAGCCCAGCCCCGCCACCACCGACGCGAACTCGTCCAGCATCGGATCCATCAACCGCGAGTGGAACGCGTGACTGACCGACAGCTCCTTGACCCGCCAACCCCGCTCACGTGAGGTCGCCACCACCGACGCCACCTCGCCCGCGGCACCCGACACCACCACCGACGCCGGACCATTCACCGCCGCGACGTCCACCGCAGCGCCCGTAGCCTCGATCACCTCGGCAACGAGGTCCTCCGACGCGCCGACGGCCGCCATCACCCCACCAGCCGGCAACGCCTGCATCAACCGGCCCCGCGCCGCCACCAGCGCACACGCGTCCGACAGGGACAGCATCCCCGCCACGTACGCGGCCGTCACCTCACCGATCGAGTGACCCGCCAGGAAGTCCGCCCGCACACCCCACGACGACAACAACTCCCACAACGCCACCTCGACCGCGAACAACCCCGCCTGCGCGAACACCGTCTGATCCACCAGACCGGCCTCGGAGCTGCCCGGCTCGGCGAACACCACCTCACGCAACGGGCGCGGCAACAACGGATCGAGATGGGTGCACACCTCGTCGAGGGCTGAGGCGAAGACCGGGAACGCCTCGTGCAACTCGCGACCCATACCGGCGCGCTGCGAACCCTGACCCGTGAACAACACCGCCCGACGACCCGCCGACACCACACCCGACACCACCGACGACCGACCCTCGGCCACCGCCGCCAGGCCGGCCACCAACTCCTCGCGGTCCGAGCCCCACACCACCGCGCGGTGCTCCAACGCCGCCCGGGAGGTAGCCAACGACCACGACACGTCGGCCACCGCGAGGTCGGACCGGTCCCGCACGAACGACACCAACCGCGCCGCCTGACCCGACAGGCCCCGCTCCGACCGCGCCGACACCACCCACGGCACCGGCAACCCGACGGGTCCCGCCGCCACCGGCTCCGCACCGCCCTCGGGTTCCGGCTCCGGCTCCGGCTGCTCCAGGATCACGTGCGCGTTCGTGCCCGAAATGCCGAACGAGGACACGCCCGCGCGCCGTGGACGCTCCACGTTGGGCCATGCCCGGGACTCGGTCACCAGCTCGACCGCACCCGACGCCCAGTCCACGTGGGACGACGGCGCGTCGACGTGCAGGGTCGCCGGGACCACGCCCGCCCGCATCGCGGAGATCATCTTGATCACGCCGGCGACTCCGGCGGCGGCCTGCGTGTGACCGATGTTCGACTTCACCGAACCCAACAACAGCGGCTCGTCCCGACCCTGCCCGTACGTCGCCAGCAACGCCTGCGCCTCGATCGGATCACCCAACGTCGTACCCGTGCCGTGCGCCTCGACCACGTCCACGTCACCGGCCGACAACCCCGCCGACGCGAGGGCCTGCCGGATCACCCGCTGCTGCGACGGACCGTTCGGCGCCGTCAAACCGTTCGACGCACCGTCCTGGTTCACCGCCGTACCCCGCACCACGGCCAGGACCCGCCGACCGTCCCGCCGCGCGTCCGACAGCCGCTGCACCAGCAGCACGCCCACGCCCTCGGCGAGCGCGGTGCCGTCCGCCGCGTCGGCGAACGCCCGGCAGCGGGCCACCGGGGAGAGGTTCCCCTGCCGGGTGAAGTCGACGAACACCGCCGGGGTGGGCATCACCGTCACGCCGCCGGCCAGCGCCAGGTCGCACTCCCCGGACCGCAGCGCCTGCACGGCCAGGTGCAACGCCACCAACGACGACGAACACGCCGTGTCCACCGTCACCGCCGGCCCCTCGAAACCGAACGAGTACGCCACCCGACCGGAGGCGATGCTGCCCGCGTTCCCGAGGCCCAGGTAGTCCTCCACCCCCGCCGGCGGCGTCTCCGGCGGGTGGGCGTACCCGTTGTGGGTCATGCCGGCGAAGACGCCGACGCGGGCACCCTTCAGGCTGGTGGGGTCGATGCCCGCGGACTCGACCGCCTCCCAGGACGTCTCCAGCAGCAGCCGCTGCTGCGGGTCCATGGCGAGGGCCTCACGCGGCGAGACCCCGAACAGCCGGGGGTCGAACGCGCCGGCGTCGGGCAGGAAGCCGCCCTCCCGCACGGAGGAGGTGCCCGGCCGGGACCGCCCGGGGTCGTAGAGCGTGTCCAGGTCCCAGCCACGGTCGGTGGGGAAGGAGGCGATGGCGTCCCCGCCGGCCGCGACGAGGTCCCACAGCTCATCGGCCGTCCGCACCCCGCCGGGGAAGCGGCAGCCGACGCCGACGATCGCGACCGGCTGCTGCGCGTCGGCCTCGACGTCGCGGAGCCGTTGCCGGGTCCGCCGCAGGTCGGCGGTGACTCTCTTCAGGTACTCCCGGAGCTTGTCTTCGGTGTCCATCAACCCAGCCCATCGCGATGCACGGCGGAGACTCGACGTAAGCGACGGTACGAATGCGCAGAAGTCTCAGGCGACACCTGTATCTGTCGTTCGGCTCGCTCGGCCGAGAGCCACGAGGATCCCCATCTGCGGGGAGAAGTTATTGGGTGTGCGCGAGCGCGGACAACCCCTAACCAGGCGTCCGGCCAGCTAGGGGTGTCCGGGTGCCGACCGGTCGCACTAGCGTCGCCTCGACCGGGTCTGCGTTCGGCCCGGTCGGGAACTCCAGCCGCCGGGAAGGACCGCCGAGGATGACCACGCCAGATACCGACAACGGCCTGTGGGTGCGACGTTTCCACCCGGCACCGGGCCGCGCCAGGCGGCTGGTGTGCCTGCCCCACGCCGGCGGCTCCGCCAGCTTCTACTTCCCCGTCTCCCGCAGCCTCTCCCCGGGCGTCGAGGTGCTGGCGATCCAGTACCCGGGCCGGCAGGACCGGCGCCACGAGCCGTGCATCGGCGACATCCACCAGCTCGCGCGGGAGGTCTTCACCGTGCTGCGGCCCTGGCTGGACGAGCCGGTGGCCATCTTCGGGCACAGCATGGGCGCCAGCGTCGGTTTCGAGCTGGCCCGGCTGATCGAGCAGGACGGCGGCTCGGCCGCGCACCTGTTCGCCTCCGGCCGCCGCGCGCCGTCGCAGGCGCGGCACGAGACCGTGCACCTGCTCGACGACGAGGGCCTGCTGGCCGACGTCCGGAAGCTGAGCGGCACCAACCCGGCCGTGCTCGGCGACCAGGAGATGCTGCGGGCCGCCCTGCCGGCGATCCGCAGCGACTACCGGGCCGCGGAGACCTACACCTACCGGCCGGGTCCGCCGCTGAGCTGCCCGATCACCGTCTTCACGGGCGACGACGACCCGAAGACGACGGTCGAGGAGGCCCGCGCCTGGTCGACCCACACCACGGGGCAGTTCGACCTGCAGGTCTACCCGGGCGGGCACTTCTTCCTGGCCGAGCACCAGGCGGCGGTCCTGCGGGCCATCTCGACCGCCCTGACCGCGGCGCCGGCCATCTGATCCTCATCGGACGAGGGGCCCGTCCACCGGTTGTCACGACCGGTCGGCGGGCCCCTCGTCCGTGCGGGGTGTCACCGCTTGTGGCCCACCGCGATCACGTAGTCGAGCTGCGCCAGCTCCCGCTTCATCAGGTCCTGGTTCTTCCAGTGCGCGGCCATGCTCTTGCGCACGGCCGGCTTGACGACGGCGCGGAACTCGGGGTCGTTGGTCCGGTCGGCCATGTACGCCCGCCAGCCCTCCCAGGTCTGGTCCTTGATCGAAGTCACCTCCGGGGTGGCGAAGCCGGCCTCGACGAGCTCCTGCCGGTACGTGTCCCGGTCGTGCCAGTTCTCCTTCGGGATGCTGAACTTGACGAAGCTCAGCGGGCCCGACTGGATGGCCGCCCGGACGACGTCGGCGCTGACCGGGATGATGTCGGCCGTGGCCAGCACGCCACCCGGGCGCAGCACCCGCAGCGCCTCGGCGAAGAACGCGCTGCGCGGGTAGAAGTGGAAGGCGGATTCGAGGGCCACGACGCGGTCGAAGGTGTTGTCCTCGAAGGGCAGTTCGGTGGCGCTGCCGAGGCGGAAGTCGGTCCGGTCCGCGAAGCCCTCCTCCTGTGCCCGGCGCTGCGCGGCCTCGACGTGGTGCGGGGTGATGTTGAGGCCGTAGATCTTGGCTACCTGGCGCTCGCGCAGCCACTTTAAGTCCTGGTCGGCGTAGCCGAAGCCGACGTCGAGGATGGTGTCGTCGGGCTTGATCCCGGCGGCGTCGGCCAGCTTGTCGGCCAGCGCCTCGGCCGCCGTGTCGAGGTCGGTGACCCCGTCGGACCAGTAGCCGACGTTCATGTAGTGGGTGCGGCGCGCCGCGAACTCCACGTCGGGCGACTGGATCTCGTAGAAGCGCCGGACCCGGGTGATGGGGTCGGCCGTGAAGACCGTGCGGATCGCCCGACCGGCGATCTTCAGGTTCTCGAACATGTGGTGTTCCTTCCGTGGGTGGTCTCTTGATCAGCCGCGCCGGACCTGCCGACGCAGGTCCTCGATGAGCGCGGGCACACCGGCCGGGTCGGCGGCCGTGCCGAAGACGTAGAAGTCGGGCCGGACGAGCACCGCCACGGCGTCGTACCGCTTGAGGAGAGGCAGGTACACGTCGTCGAGGTCGTACGCGGTCGGCCCGGTGCCCGGTTCCGGGGCGGGGGCACCGGCGGGGAGCATCCGGACGACCCGAACGTCGAAGGAGTCCAGGACGGCCCGGGCGTCCGCGTCGAGCAGGCCGTCGGGGTCCTCGGCGCAGAGCAGGGCGAAGCCGGTGCCGACCACCTCGTCGAAGAGCCCGGCCCGGCCGTCGACCTCGACGCGCCCCTGCGGCATCGGCACGCCGGCGCCGGCGGCGTCGTCGCCCCGGCCGTGCAGGACGCCGCCGGCCAGCGGCTCCAGCAGGGAACGGGTGCGCGGGCGGGCCGTGCGCCGGCGCAGTTCGGCGAGCATGACGGAGTCCCGGCCGGCCGCTGCGGTCCGGTCGGTCTCGCAGATCACCGTGCCCGAGTCCATGGACATCCGGATGGCGTGCTGCACGTGGGCGCAGCGCTCCTCCTGGTAGGTGTCCAGCAGGGTCTCGTCGGCGAGCCCGCGGTGCACCAGGTCGAGCTTCCAGGTGAGGTTGATGGCGTCCCGGAAACCGGAACTCATTCCCTGCCCCATGAACGGCGGCATCACGTGCGCCGCGTCGCCCGCGATCAGGATCCGGCCGGAGCGCCAGCGGTCGGCCGAGCACGCCTGGGTGGTGTAGACGCCGTACCGCTCCAGGGTCGCGTTGTCGGGAGTGATGTCGAAGAGGCCGAGCAGCCGCCAGACGCTCTCGACGCTCTCGAACTCCTCCCGGCTCTCCCCCGGCACCCGCATGAACTCCCACCGGCGGTGCCCGGGGCCGGCCGACACTGCGGTGCGGGGCCGCGCCGGGTCGCAGACCTGGAGGTTGTTCGGCTTGAACTCGCGGGCCTCGTGCGGCACCACGTCGCAGACCAGCCAGTCGTACGTGAAGCCGAGGTCGGTGACGCCGCTGCCCAGGTGCTCCCGGACGAAGCTGTTGGCCCCGTCGCACCCGACCACCCAACGGGCCGCGCGGACCTCCTCGCCGTCCGGCCCGGCGATGGTGACCTCGACCCGGTCGTCGTGCTCGACCAGGCCGGTCACCTGGTACGGGCGCAGCACCGTGACGCCCGGCAGTTCCGCTCCCCGCTCGGCGAGCAGCGCCTCCAGGCCGGGCTGGTAGAAGGAGACCGAGTCGGGCCAGCCCATCGGGCCGTCGCCGGTCACCTTGACGTGCAGCAGGGTCCGCCCGAAGCCGTTCTTGAAGGTGTACTCGCCCGACGACTCCACCACCGGGCCGAGCCGGTCGGCGACCCCGGCGGCGGCCAGGATGCGGCTCGCCTCGCCGTCGTACGACACGGCGCGGGGGAAGTCGTACGGGGTGGCCCACCGCTCGACCGCCGTGACGGTGAGCCCTCGCTGCGCCAGCAGGATCGTGAGCATCTCACCGACCGGGCCGTAGCCCACGATCAGCACGTCGGTCATCAGCATCGGTATCGGTTCCTCGCGGGGTCGGTCGGACACGGTGTCGTGGGGACGGTTTGCGCCGTCCGGGGCGGCCGGACGGCGGTCAGAGGCCGAGTTCGGCGTCGATGAGGTCGAAGATCTCGTCGTCGCTGGCCCGGTCGAGGTCGATGTCGAGGTCGGGGCTGCCGTCCGAGCCGGCGCGCATCGTCCGCCACTTGGCGATGAGCACCTCCAGCCGGGAGCCGATCTGGGCGTGCAGCTCCGGCTCGACGCTGGCTTCGGTCAGCGAGCGTTCCAGGTTCTCCAGGTCCGCGAGGACCGGCGGAACGTCGGGGCCGGTGTCCGGCGCGAGCTGGGCGAGCAGGAACTCGGCCAGCGCGTTCGGGTCCGGGTAGTCGAAGATCAGCGTGGCCGGCAGGCGCATTCCGGTCGCCGTGGTGAGCCGGTTGCGCAGCTCGACGGCGGTCAGCGAGTCGAAGCCGATCTGGCTGAACGCCCGGCCGGGGGCGACCGCCGCGCGGCTGCCGTGCCCGAGCACGCTCGCCGCCTGCTCGCGGACCAGGTCGACCAGCAGGGTGTGCCGGTCGGGACCGGCCAGGGCCGCCAGTTCGTCGGCGAGGGTGCGGCCGCCGGTGGCCGGGGCGGCCGACCGGGCGCTGGGCCGTTCCCGCCGGGTCAGTCCGCGTAGCAGGGCCGGGGGCCGGTCGACCGCGCCGAGGGCGGCGACGTCGATCCTGGTCGGCACCAGCACCGGCTCGGCCGTCCGCAGGCCCGCGTCGAACAGGGCCATGCCCAGGTCGGACGGGATCGCGAGCTGCCCGTCCCGGGCGGTGATCCGGGGGTCGGTGCGGTCCAGCTTGGCGGTCATCTCGCTGGCCTGCTCCCACAGGCCCCAGGCCAGCGACCGGCCCGGCAGCCCCTCGGCGCGGCGCGCCAGCGCGAGCGCGTCGAGGAACGCGTTGGCCGCCGCGTAGTTCGCCTGGCCGGGCACGCCGAAGACGCCGGCGCCGGAGGAGAACAGCACGAAGCCGGCCAGGTCGAGGTGCCGGGTCAGCTCGTGCAGGTGCCACGCGGCGTCGAGCTTCGGCGCGAAGACCGTGTCGAGGCGCTGCGGCGTCAGGGCGGTGACCACCCCGTCGTCGAGCACCCCGGCGAGGTGCACGACCGCGGTCAGCGGGTGCCGCGCCGGCACCGCGTCCAGCACCCCGGCCAGGCTGTCCCGGTCGGAGACGTCGGCCGCCACCACCGTGGCCTCGGCGCCCAGGGCTCGCAGCTCGGCGACCGTCTCGGCCGCGCCCGGGGCCTGCTCGCCCCGGCGGCTGACCAGCAGCAGCCGTCGTACGCCGTGGGTCTCGACCAGTCGCCGGGCGACCAGTTGGCCCAGGGTCCCGGTGCCGCCGGTGAGCAGCACGGTGCCGTCGGGGTCCCACGCCCGGGGCATGGTGAGCACCACCTTGCCGACATGCCGGGCCTGGCTGACGTAGCGGAACGCCTCCGGCGCCTGGCGCACGTCCCACACCTGCGTGGGCAGCGGGGTGAGCGCGCCGCGTTCGAAGAGCCCCAGCAGCACGACGAGCATGCGCTGCACCTCGTCGGGGTCCTCGAGGGTCAGGTCGAAGGCGGTGTAGTCGACGCCCGGGTGGTCGGCGGCGACCCGGGCGGCGTCCCGGATGTCCGTCTTGCCCATCTCGACGAACCGTCCGCCGCGCGGCAGCAGCCGCAGCGAGGCGTCGACGAACTCGCGGGCCAGGGAGTCCAGCACCACGTCGACGCCCCGGCCGCCGGTGGCGTCGGCGAACCGGGTCTCGAAGTCCAGGGTCCGGGACGAGGCCAGGTGGTCCTCGTCGATGCCCATCGCCCGCAGGGCGTCCCACTTGGCGGGGCTGGCGGTGGCGTACACCTCGGCGCCCAGATGCCGGGCGAGCTGCACGGCGGCCATGCCGACGCCGCCGGCCGCCGCGTGCACCAGCACCGACTCGCCCCGGCCGAGCCCGGCCAGGTTGACCAGGCCGTGGTACGCGGTCAGGAAGACCACCGGCACGGAAGCGGCCGCCACGTACGACCAGCCGGCCGGCATCGGGGCCAGCAGCCGGCGGTCGGTGACCGCGACGGGCCCGAAGCAGCCCACGAACACCCCGAACACCCGGTCGCCGGGGCGCAGGTCGGTCACCTCGGCGCCCACCTCGACGACCTCCCCGGCACCCTCGCCGCCGAGCGGCCCCGCGTCGCCCGGGTAGAGGCCGAGCGCGTTGAGCACGTCGCGGAAGTTCAGGCCGGCGGCGTGGACGCGGACGCGGACCTCGCGGGGGCCGAGGACGGCGTCGGCGGCGTCGGTCGGGCTGAGCGTGAGGTTCTCCAGGCTGCCGCGCACCGGCGCGTCCAGCCGCCACGCGGTGGCGGGCGGCGCGGCGAGTTCGCCCGCCGAGCCGGCCCGCGCCAGCCGCGGCACGTACGCGACGCCGCCGCGGACGGCGGCCTGCGGCTCGGCGGCGGCCAGCAGCGCGGCGACCTGGTCGGGGTCGATCCCGTCGGCGTCGACGTCGACGACGACCACCTGGTCCGGGTTCTCCGACTGGGCGGAGCGGACCAGTCCCCACGCCGCCGCGGCGGCCGGGTCGGTGACCTCGCCGGCGCCGTGCACGGCCACCGCGCCGCGGGTCACCAGCAGCAGCCGCGAGGCCGCCCAGCGGGGTTCGGTGAGCCAGCGCCGGACCATGTCGAGGGCCGCGACGGCGGCGCGGCGGGCCGCCTGGGGGGCCGGCTGCGCCGGCTCCGCGTCGAGCGGCACGAGCACGGCCCCGGGCAGGTCCAGTCCCGCGTCGACGGCGGCGGCGAGCCCGTCCAGCCCCGGGTGGAGCGGGAACCCGTCGAGGCCGGGGGCGACCGCCACGGCCGCGACCGGCGCGACCCCGTCGGCCGGCGGCAGGGGCGTCCAGTCGAGGCGGAACAGGGCGTCGCGGGTGGCCCTGTCGTCGGTGACGGCCAGCTCCGCGGCCGAGATCGGCCGCATCGTCAGGGCGGTCACGTCGGCGACCGGGGCGCCGGTCGGGTCGGCGGCGGTCACCGCGATGGCGTACGGCCCGACCTGGGTGAGCCGGACCCGCAGCGCGGTCGCGCCGGTGGCGTACAGGGTGACGCCGTTCCAGGCGAACGGCAGCAGCAGCCGGCCGGCCCCCGCGTCGGCGAGGCCGCCGAAGTGGGCGGCGTGCAGGGCGGCGTCGAGCAGGGCCGGGTGCAGGCCGTAGCGGTCGGCGTCGACCCGCTGGACCGCCGGCAGCTCCACCTCGGCGTAGACCTCGTCGCCGCTGGTCCACACCGCCCGCAGCCCCTGGAACGCCGGCCCGTACGCGTAGCCGTCGGCGGCGAGGGTGGCGTAGAACCCGGTCAGGTCGACGGGGCGGGCGTCGCGCGGCGGCCAGTCGGTGAGCTGCGGCGGTGGGGTGGGCTGGACGGCGGAAAGGGTCGCGCTGGCGTGCCGGGTCCACGGGCTCCCGGCCGGGCCGTCGGCGGGCCGGGAGTGCAGGGTCACCGAGCGGCGCCCGTCGTCGCCGGCCGCCCCGACCGCCACCTGGATCTGGCTGGCGCCGTTGGCGGGCAGGGTCAGCGGGGCCTCGATGACCAGCTCGTCGAGGACGGGGTGGCCGATCTCGTCGCCGACGCGCAGGCAGAGTTCCACCAGGCCGGTGCCGGGCACCAGCACGCTGTCGGTGACCCGGTGGTCGGCGAGCCACGGCTGGACGTCGGTCGACAGCCGCCCGGTGAACAGGTGTCCCCTCGCCTCGGCCAGCGCCACCGACGCCCCGAGCAGCGGATGCCCGGCGGCGTCCAGGCCGGCGGCGCCGACGTCGCCGGGGCCGGCGACGGGCCGGGGCCAGTAGCGGCGGTGGGCGAACGCGTACGTGGGCAGGTCGACCCGCCGGCCGCCGGCCAGCGCGGGCCGCCAGTCGACGGGGACCCCGGCCACGTGCAGCTGGGCCAGGGAGAGCAGGAACCGGTCGTGGCCGCCCTGGTCGCGTTGCACCGAGCCGACCACCACGGTCCCGCCGTCGTGGTCGGCGAGGGTCTCCTCGATGCCGACGGTGAGCACCGGGTGGGGGCTGCACTCGACGTACGTGTCATGGCCCTGGTCGGCCAGCGACCGGACGGCCCGCTCCAGCTCGACCGGCTGCCGCAGGTTGCGGTACCAGTAGTCGGGGCCCATCTCCTCGCCGTCGAGCCAGCGCAGGTCGGTGGTGGAGAACAGCGGCACGGCCGCCGGGCCGGGGGTGATGCCCGCCAGCACCTCGGCCAGATCGTCGCGGATGCGTTCCACGTGCGCCGAGTGGGAGGCGTAGTCCACCGCGATCCGCCGCACCCGGGCCTGCTCGGCGCCCAGTTCGGCGAGGAGTTCCTCCACCGCGGCCGGCTCGCCGGAGACCACCACGGCGGCCGGGCCGTTCACAGCGGCCACCGCGATCCGGTCGCCGAACCGGGCGATCCGCTCGCGGACCGTGTCGGCGGGCAGCGCGACGGAGGCCATCGCCCCGTGCCCGGCCAACGCCCGGATGGCGCGGCTGCGCAGCGCCACGACCCGGGCGGCGTCGGGCAGGGAGAGCACCCCGGCGACGCAGGCGGCGGCGATCTCGCCCTGCGAGTGGCCGACCACGGCGGCGGGCTGGACGCCGTACGAGCGCCACAGCTCGGCGAGCGACACCATCATCGCGAACAGGGCGGGCTGCACCACGTCGACCTCGTCGAGGCCGGGCGCGCCGGGCGCCCGACGCAGCACGTCCAGCAGCGACCAGTCCAGGTACGGCCGCAGGGCCGCCTCGCAGGCCGCCATCCGCTCGGCGAACACCGGGGACTGGTCGAGCAGGTCCAGCCCCATGCCGAGCCACTGGGAGCCCTGGCCGGGGAAGACGAAGACGCACCTGCCGACGGGCCCGACGTCGCCGCGTACCACGGCCGGGTCGGGCCGGCCCTCGGCGAGCGCGTCGAGGGCGGCGGCGATCCGGTCCGGGTCGGCGCCGACGAGCACCGCGCGGGCGTCGAAGGCGCTCCGGCCGGTGGCCAGCGACCAGGCCACGTCGAGGGGGCGCTGGTCGGGTCGCTCGGCGAGGTGGGCCCGCAGCCGGCGGGCCTGCCCGGCCAGCGCCTCCGGGGTACGCGCCGAGAGCAGCCACGGCAGCGCGCGGGGCGTCCCGACGGCGGGCTCCGGCGTCGTCCCGGCCACCGCCTCCGGGGTCGGCCCGACGGGCGGCTGCGGGGCGGACCCGGCGGCCTCCCCGGCCGGCGCCGGGTCGGCGACGGCCTCGACGATCACGTGGGCGTTGGTGCCGCTGATGCCGAACGACGAGACGCCGGCGCGGGCCGGCCGGTCCGCCCGGGGCCACGGGCGGGGCTCGGTGAGCAGTTCCACCGACCCGGCGTCCCAGTCGACCCGCGAGCTGCGGCGCTCGGCGTGCAGCGTGCGGGGCAGCCGGCCGTGCCGCATGGCGAGGACCATCTTCAGCACCCCGGCCACGCCGGCCGCGGCCTGGGTGTGCCCGAGGTTGGACTTGACCGAGCCCAACAGCACCGGCGCGGCGTCGGCCGGGCGCTGCCCGTACGTGGCAAGGATCGCCTCCGCCTCGATGGGGTCGCCCAGCGAGGTGCCGGTGCCGTGCGCCTCCACCACGTCCACGTCGGCGGGGGTCAGCCCGGCGGCGCCCAGCGCGGCCCGGATGACCCGCTCCTGGGACGGCCCGTTCGGGGCGGTCAGCCCGTTGGACGCGCCGTCCTGGTTGACCGCCGAGCCACGGACCACGGCGAGCACCGGGTGGCCCCGGCGGCGGGCCTCGGAGAGGCGTTCCACGACCAGCATCCCGACGCCCTCGGACATGCCGAAGCCGTCGGCGTCCTCGGCGAACGCCTTGCACCGCCCGTCGGCGGCGAGGCCACGCTGACGGCTGAACCCGGTCAGCCCGGCCGGGGTGGACATCACGGACACGCCGCCGGCCAGGGCCAGGTCGCAGTCGCCCTGGCGCAGCGCCTGGACGGCCAGGTGCAGCGCGACCAGCGACGCCGAGCAGGCGGTGTCCACGGTGACCGCCGGCCCCTCCAGCCCGAGCGCGTACGCGACCCGTCCGGACAGGACGCTGCCGGCCGTGCCGGTGAGCAGGTGCCCCTCGTCGGCGGTGACCTCACCGTCGTCGGAGGCGACACCCGGGGCGACCTGGTTGGCGTAGTCCTGGCCGTGCGTGCCGGCGAAGACGCCGGTGCGGCTGCCGCGCAGGGTGACCGGGTCGATGCCGGCGCGTTCCAGCGCCTCCCACGAGGTCTCCAGCAGCAGCCGGTGCTGCGGGTCCATGGCGAGGGCCTCGCGGGGGCTGATGCCGAAGAACTCGGCGTCGAAGTCGGCGACGCCGGTGAGGAACCCGCCGGCCCGCACGTACGTCCGGCCGGGCGTGCCGGGCACCGGGTCGTAGAGGTCGGCCAGCGGCCAGCCCCGGTCGCCGGGCAGGTCGCCGATGACGTCCGCGCCGGCGTCGAGCAGCCGCCACAGCTCCTCGGGGGAGCCGATGCCGCCGGGGAACCGGCAGGCCATGGCGACGACGGCGACCGGCTCGTCCAGGGCGACGGTGGTGGCGTCGGTGACCTCGGCGGCGGCGGTGCCGAGCAGCCGGGCGTGCAGGTGCGCGGCGAGCAGCTCCGGGGTGGGATGATTGAACACGGCGTGCGGGGCGAGCCGGACGCCGGTGACGGCGGTGAGCCGGTTGCTCAGTTCCACCGCCATCAGCGAGTCGAAGCCGAGTTCCTTGAAGGGGCGGCGCGGTTCGACCTGTTCGGGGCCGGTGTGCCCGACCACGGTGGCGCAGCGGGTGCGCACCAGGTCCAGCAGCAGGGCGGCGCGGTCGGGCTCGGCCAGCTCGGCCAACCGGTCGGCGAAGCCACCGGTGGCGGCCGGCGCGGCGGCGGCGTTGACGGCCCGGCGGGGCGGCGGGGGCAGCAGCGCCCGCAGCAGGGCGGGCACCTCGCCGGAGGCCCGGACGGCGGCCAGGTCCAGCCCGATCGGCACCAGCGCCGGCCGGTCGGCGTGCAGCGCGGCGTCGAGCAGCGCCAGGCCGGCGGCCGTGTCCAGGGGGCGGGTGCCGCCCCGGGCGAGCCGGGCCAGGTCGGCCGGGGTGAGCCGGCCGGCCATCCCGTCCTCGGTGGCCCACAGCCCCCACGCGAGGGCGGTCGCCGGCAGGCCGTGCGCGCGGCGGTGCGCGGCGAGCGCGTCGAGGAACGCGTTGCCGGCCGCGTAGTTGCCCTGGCCGGGGCTGCCGAAGACGGCCGCGGCCGAGGAGAACAGCACGAACGCGGCCAGGTCCAGCTCGGCGGTCAGCTCGTGCAGGTGCCACGCCCCGTGCACCTTGGACCGCAGGGCCCGCTCCCAGCGGGCCGGGTCGAGGTCGGTGAGCAGCGCGTCGTCGGTGGCCCCGGCGGCGTGCACCACGGCGACCAGCCGGTCGGCCAGCGCTGCGACGACCTCGGCGAGGGCCGCCCGGTCCGCCACGTCGACCGCGACCACCCGGACGGTGACGCCGGCGTCGGCCAGGTCGGTGGTCCAGTCGGCGGCCCGGCCCGTGCGGCTGAGCAGGACCAGCTCAGCGACGCCGTGCACGGTGGCGAGGTGGGCGGCGACGTGCCGGCCGATCCCGCCCGTGCCGCCGGTCACCAGCACGGTGCCGCCGGCCAGCGCCGGGGCCGGCGTGCCGACCGGCGGGTGCTCGACCGGGCGGAGCCGGGGCAGCAACGCCCGGCCGTCGCGGACCGCGACCTCGGGCTGGTCGGCGGCGACGGCCAGCGCCGCCCGGACGGTGGCGTCGTCGGTGGCGTCGAGGCTGAGCAGCAGGAACCGGTCCGGGTGCTCGGCCTGGGCGACCCGGACCAGCCCGGCCACCGGGGCGTGCACCGGGTCGCCGTCGCGGACGGCCACGGCCAGCCGGGTGGTCTCCGCGCGGGGGTCGGCCAGCCAGCGCTGGAGCACGTCGAGGACGGCGAGGCCGACGGCGTGCGCCCGGTCGGGCACCGGGCCGCCCGGCTCGCCGTCGCCGACGCGCAGCACCAGCAGCGGCGGCAGCGGCCCGTCCGGGGGCGTGTCGTCGGCGAGCGTCCAGGAGGGCGCCGGCGTCGCCGGGAACGCCGCCGGCAGCCAGTCGACGGCGTACAGCCCGGCGGGGGCGGGCGCGGGCGCCGGCGCGTCGGCGGGCGGCAGCGCCACGGACCGCAGCACGACCCGGTCCGCGTCGAGCACGGGCGCGCCCGCGTCGTCGACGGCGCTCAGCGTCACCGCGTCCGCCCCGGCGGGGGCCAGGCTGACGCGCAGCGCGTGCGCGCCGGTGGCGTGGACGCGCACGCCCGTCCAGTCGGCGGGCACCAGCCGGACGGTGGGCGCGGCGTCGGGGTCGGCGGTGGGCGCGGCGTCATCGGTGGGCGCGGGGTCGGAGGTGGGCGCGGCGTCGGGGGTGGGCGAGGTGTCGGTGCCGAGCGCGAAGTCGGCGAGCGGGAGCAGGCGCAGGGCCGCGTCCAGCACCAGCGGGTGCACGCCGTACCGCTCGGCGTCCGGATCCCGCGCGTCCTCGGGCAGGCGTACGTCGACGAAGAGCCGGTCGGCGGCGACCCACGCGGCCCGGGCCAGCTCCCCTGCGACCGCCCGGCGCTGCGGGGTGGTCAGGTCCACCGGCCGGGCCCCGGCGGGCGGCCAGGCCGGGGCGTGGACGCTGTGCCCGCTATCGGAATCGACCGGGGCGAGCACCGCCTCGGCGACCTCCCGCCACGGCTGCCCGTCGCCGGGCCGGACGTGGCAGCGCGCCGTCCGGCGCCCGTGCTCGTCGGGCGCGGAGACGACGACCTGTACCTCGACGGTCAGCTCGGCGGGCAGCGGCACCGGCTCGGAGACACACAGCCGCTCCACGGCCGGGGTGCCGAGCTGCTCGCCGAGATGGGTGAGCATGTCCAGCAGCGCGGTGGCGGGCAGCAGCGCCGGCGCACCGTCGCCGGGGGCGGCCAGCCACGGCTGGGTGGCCGCGGAGACCTGGCCGGTGCAGACCACCTGCCCGGTGCCGGCGACCGGCAGCACCGCGCCGAGCAGCGGGTGCCCGGCGTCGGCCAGCCCGATGCCGGCCGGGCCGCCGGCCGCTGCCCCGGCGGGCAGCCAGTAGTGCCGGCGCTGGAAGGCGTACGTGGGCAGGTCGACCGGGCGGTGCGGGCCGGGTCCGGCGAGGGCGGCGCGGTCCACGGCGACGCCCCGCACGTGCAGCCGCGCCACGGCGGCGAGCAGCGCCGCCGGCTCGTCGGCGCCGCCCCGCACGGCGGGCACGAAGGCCAGCTCGTCGGACTCGGCGGCGAGGCAGTCCTGGGCCATCGCGGTGAGCACGCCGGCCGGGCCGAGTTCCAGGAAGGTGGTGACCCCCTGCAGGTGCAGGGCCCGCACGCCGTCGTGGAAGCGGACGGTGCCCCGCACGTGCGCCACCCAGTAGTCGGGCGAGCAGAGCCGGGCCGGGTCGACGGGGTGGCCGGTCAGGTTGGACACCACCGGCAGGTGCGGGGTGCGGTACGTGAGACCGGCCGCCACCTCGCGGAACGCGTCGAGCATCGGCTCCATGCGCGGCGAGTGGAACGCGTGCGACACCCGTAGCCGGCTGGTCCGCCGCCCGGCGGCGCGCAGGGTGGCCGCAACGGCCAGTACGGCGTCGGTGTCGCCGGAGACGACCACGCTGGTCGGGCCGTTGACGGCGGCGAGACCGACCCGGTCGGTCAGGTGGGCGGCGACCTCGGCCTCGTCGGCCTCGACGGCGACCATCGCCCCCCCGGCGGGCAACTGCTGCATGAGCCGGGCCCGGGCGGCGACGAGCGCCGCCGCGTCGGCGAGCGGGAACACCCCGGCCACGTGCGCGGCGGCCAGCTCGCCGACGGAGTGCCCGAGCACCGCGTCGGGGCGTACGCCCCAGGACTCCAGCAGGCGGTAGAGGGCCACCTCGAAGGCGAACAGCCCCGGCTGGGTGTAGAGGGTCTGGTCGAGCTGCTCGGCCAGGTCGCTGCCCTCGGGGGCGAACACCACGTCCGCGACGGGGTGCGGGGCGTGGCCGGCGAGGCAGCGGTCGAGTTCGGCGCAGGCGGCGTCGAACGCGTCGGCGAAGACGGGGTACGCCGCGTGCAGCTCGCGGCCCATGCCGGGACGCTGGCCGCCCTGCCCGCCGAAGAGCAGGCCGAGCTGGCCGTCGACGACCCGGCCGGTCAGCAGCGCCGGGACGTCCGGGTCCGGCTCGCCCCGGGTCAACGCGGTCAGCCCGGCGCGGGCGGCGGCCGGATCACCGGCCAGCACGACCGCCCGGTGCTCCAGGGCGGCACGGGTGGTGGCGAGCGCGTGCCCGACATCGGCCGGGTCGGCGTCCGCCCCGGGCCCGTCGAGCCAGGTCAGCAGGCGGGCCGCCTGGTCCCGCAGCGCCTCGCCGGAGGCGGCGGCGAGCAGCCACGGCACGGGCGTCCGCCGGCCGTCGGTGGGCTCGGTCCGCGGCTGCGGCCCGTCGGTCGCCGGGTCGGCAGTGGGGGCCTCGACGATGACGTGGGCGTTGGTGCCGCTGATCCCGAACGACGAGACGCCGGCCCGGCGGGGCCGCCGCACGTCGGGCCACGGGCGGGCCTCGGTGAGCACCTCGACCGCGCCGGCGGACCAGTCCACCTCGGACGTCGGGGCGTCCACGTGCAGGGTGCGGGGCATCGTCCCGTGCCGCATGGCGAGCACCATCTTGATCACCCCGGCGGCGCCGGCGGCGGCCTGGGTGTGACCGAGGTTGGACTTCAGCGAGCCCAGCCGCAGCGGCTCGGCGTCGCCGCGGCCCGCGCCGTACGTGGCGAGCAGCGCCTGCGCCTCGATCGGATCGCCGAGCCGGGTGCCCGTGCCGTGCGCCTCGACGACGTCCACGTCGGCGGCGGCGAGGCCGGCGACGGCCAGCGCCCGCCGGATGACCCGCTCCTGGGCGGGGCCGTTGGGGGCGGTGAGCCCGTTGGACGCGCCGTCCTGGTTGACGGCCGAGCCGCGCAGCACGGCGAGGACGGGGTGCCCACGCCGGCGGGCGTCGGAGAGCCGTTCCAGCAGCAGCACGGCGACGCCCTCGGACCAGCCGGTACCGTCGGCGCCCTCGGCGAACGCCTTGCACCGGCCGTCCGGGGCGAGCCCACGCTGCCGGCTGAACTCGACGAACGCCTGCGGGGTGCCCATCACGGCCACGCCGCCGGCCACCGCGAGGGAGCAGTCCCCGGCGCGCAGCGCCTGGGCGGCCAGGTGCAGCGCCACCAGCGACGACGAGCACGCCGTGTCGACGGTGACCGCCGGCCCCTCCAGCCCCAGCGCGTACGCGACCCGGCCGGAGACGACGCTGCCGGCGGTGCCGACGCCGAGGTAGCCCTCGGTGCCGGGCGGCGCCTGGCGCAGGTTCGCGGCGTAGTCGTGGTGCATGACGCCGGTGAAGACGCCGGTGGCGCTGCCGCGCAGCGAGGTCGGGTCGATGCCGGCCCGCTCGAACAGCTCCCAGGACGTCTCCAGCAGCAGCCGCTGCTGCGGATCCATGGCCAGCGCCTCGCGGGGGCTGATCGCGAAGAGGGTGGCGTCGAAGTCGGCGGCGTCGGTGAGGAAACCGCCCACCCGGACGTACGAGGTGCCGGGGCGGTCGGGGTCGTCGGAGAACAGGTGCGCCAGGTCCCAGCCCCGGTCGGCGGGGAACTCCGTGAGCCCCTCCCGGCCCTGGTCGACCAGCTCCCACAGCTCCTCGGGGGAGCTGACGCCGCCGGGGAGCCGGCAGGCCATGGCGACGACGACCACCGGGTCGTCCACCGTGGACGCCGGCGCGGGCCGGTCGGGCACCGCGCCGGGCTCCGGGGTGGCGCCGCGCAGCCGGGCGGCGAGGTGTCGGGCGAGGGCGTCCGGGCTGGGCTGGTCGAACGCGGCCGTCGCGGAGAGCCGTACCCCGGTGGCCCGGGCCAGCCGGTCGCGCAGGGCGACCGCGCTAACCGACGTGAAGCCGAGTTCCTTGAAGGCCCGGCCCGGGCGGACCGCGGCCGGCCCGGGCAGGTTGGCCACCTCGGCGGTGGCGGCGCGGACCAGGTCGAGCAGGATCCGGTCGCCCTCGGCGGTCGTCAGCCCGGCCAGCCGGCGGCGCAGCTCGGCCGCCTCCCGGTCGTCGGCGACGTCGCGGTCGGCCCCGACGGGCGTACGCCAGGCGGGGTGCGCGGCGTCGGCGTGGCCCGCCGGTCGGGCGAGCAGCACCAGCTCGTCGCCGTCGTGGGCCACGTCGAACGCGGCGAGGTCGGCGCGCACCTCCGCCGGCAGGTCGCCGGTCGTCTCCCCGGCCGTGGCCGGCGTGGCCGGCTCCCGGTCGGCGCGCGCGGTCGTGCCGACGAGCCGGGCCGGAAGGCCGGCGGCCCGGCGGTGGGCGGCCAGGGCGTGCAGGGCGCCGACGGCCGACGCCGCCCGCTCCCGGTCGGCGGCGCCGAGCAGCAGCGCGGACGGGGCCAGGACGGTGAACGCGGCGGCCGGGTGCCGGGCGGCGTCGCCCAGCGTCCCGGCGAGGCCGAGCAGCCGGTCGACGGCGTCGTCGTCGGCCAGGTCGCCCTCGGCCAGGCAGAGGAAGACCGCCCCGGCCGGCTCGTCGCCCGCCTGGTCGGCGGGCAGTGCGACGGCCTCGGCGCCGGCGGCGGTGAGCTCGGCGGCCAGGTCGGCCAGCGCGGGCGCGGCCGTGGCGCCCGTGTGCGGCAGCCGCAGCCGGCGGACGCCGTACGCGGCGACGAGGTGTCGGGCCAGCGCCGCGCCGGTCGGCCCGTCGGCGCCGGTGACCACGGCCGGGTGGGCCGGGTCGACCACCACGGCCGGCCGCGCCGGCATGGTCGCGGGGGCGGGCGCGAGGACCGCGTGCCGGGCGGTCCCGGCACGGAGCGCGACCTGCGCGGCGCCGGCGTCCACCGCGGCGGGCAGCAGGGCGATCGAGGCCGCGTCGGCGTCGTGGTCGACCAGCACGATCCGGTCCGGGTGCGCGGCCTGGAGGCAGCGTCCGAGGGCCTGCACCGCGCCCGCCGCCGGGTCGGTCCCGGCGGTCGTGCTGGCCGCGTCGACGGATTCGCCGGTCTCGGCGGACGCCGAGGTGGCGTCGCCGGGCCCGGCGGTCAGCAGCACCAGCCGGGTGCCGGCGAAGCGGTCGTCGTCGAGCCAGCCACGCAGCCGGTCGGCGAGGTCCGCCGGGACGGCGTCGGCCGGGTCGACCGCCAGCACCGTCACGTCGGGTACGTCCGGGGCCCCACGCAGGGCGGCGAGGTCCGGGTGGGACCGGAACCTGTCCCCCGTCGACGCCGCGCGCAGCGCCTCCACCAGTGCCGCGCCGGTGGGCCCGACGACCGCCCAGCGGCGGGCCGGGGCGGCGGCGGTCAGGGCCGCCGTCGGCACGGGCGCCTCGACCGGCGGTACGGCGGTCAGGTCCAGCGGTTGCCAGGCGAGCCGGCTCAGCGTCTCGTGGTGGCTGCCGTTGACGGCGCGCAGCCGGGCCGGCCGGTCGAGCAGCAGCCGGCGGGTGACCTTGCCGGAGGCGGTGCGGGGCACCCGCGCGATCTCGTACAGCTCCTCGGGGACCTTGTGGTAGGAGAGCTTCTCCCGGCAGGCCGCGTACCCGGCGCGCGGGTCGAAACCCTCCGGCCCGGGCACCACGAACGCCACCGGCACCTCACCGAGCACGTCGTGCGGCCGGCCGGTCACCGCCACGTCGGCGACGCCGGGCACCGCGCGCAGCGCCTCCTCCACCTCGGCGGGGTGGATCTTCTCGCCGCCCCGGATGATCAACTCCTGGTGCCGCCCGGTGACGAAGATGTTGCCGTCGGCGTCGCGCCGGGCCAGGTCGCCGGTGCGGTACCAGCCGTCGCGCAAGGCGGCGGCGGTGAGTTCCGGCAGGCCGTGGTAGCCGAGCATGAGGCTCGGCCCGCGCACCCAGACCTCGCCCTCGGCGCCGGCCGGCACGTCCAGGCCGGTCTGCGGGCTGACCAGGCGCACGTCGACGCCCGGCACCGCGAGCCCGCAGGAGCCCTCGACGCGGGGCCGATCCGGCCGGGTGACGGCGATCGAGCCGCAGGTCTCCGTGCTGCCGTACGCGTCGAGCAGCGGCGCGTCGAAGACCTCCTCGAACGCCCGCCGCAGCGCGCCGGTGGTGATCGCCCCGCCGACCAGGCAGACCCGCAGGGCCGGGGCGCGGAAGCCGGTCTCCCGGGCGGCGGTGACCAGGTGGTGGTACATGGCCGGCACGCCGGCCAGCACGGTGGCCTCGTCCTCGTCGACCGCGCGCAGCACGTCGTCGGCGGAGAAGCCGTCGACGAGCCGGGCCGTGGCGCCGACCGCGGTCACGCTGAGCACGCACCCGATGTGGGAGAGGCTGTGGAACAGCGGGAGCGGCCAGACCACCCGGTCGGCGGCGGTGAGCCCGGGGATCGGCACGTAGCAGGAGGCGACCGACCAGAGGCAGGTGCGCTGGGTGGAGAGCACGCCCTTGGGCCGGCCGGTGGTGCCGGAGGTGTAGAGCATCCAGGCGACCTCGTCGAGGCCCAGGTCGTCGCGGGCGGCCACACCGGGCTCGGTGTCGACCAGCGCGTTCCAGGCGGTGACCCCGGCGGGCACCGGACCGTCCCCGGTGACCACCACCCGCAGACCCGGCCGCTCGGCGCGCAACCGCAGCACCTGGTCGAGGTGTTCCGGGTCGGTGACCACCAGCACCGCGCCGGAGTCGTCCAGCAGGTGGGCCAGTTCCGCATCCGTGCTGCGCGGGTTCAGCGGTACGCCGACTGCCGCCGCCCGCGTGACGGCCAGCCAGGTCTCCACCGTCTCCACGCGGTTGCCGAGGCAGAAGGCCACCCGGTCGCCCCGCCCGACGCCCGACGCCGCGAGGTGCCCGGCCAGTCGGCGGGTCCGCGCGTGGAGGTCGGCGTACCCGACCGCCCTGCGGTCGTCGCGGAACGCGACCTTGTCGCCGAACCTGGCGGCGTGGGCCGCGAGCAGGTCGGGCAACGGCTGGATCAGGTCGCTCCGCAGCATGTCACCACATTCCGTCCGTCGGCGAGACTCCCTCGTCCGCGGCCTGGACTCGCTCGCCGTAACGGCCCAAGTCTTCCCAGCGCCCGGCCGGCAACCTACCCCTGTCACCCCCTAAGTCGTCCCCAGATCCGGCCGCCGATCCGATGGCGGGACGCGCCGCAGGCCGATGATGGGGCGACCCCCGCAGGCCGTCGAGCCCCGTGCTCCACCCGCCCCGTCAGCCGAGGTGCCGTCGTTGGAACGCTGCTGGTTGTTCGCCCGCCTGGCCGTGCCGGCCGACGGACGCCCGGACGCGCGGGTGCCCGAGTTGGTCGGCACGGTCCTCACCGACCTCGTCACCGCCACCCGCCGCGCCGACCCGGGCACGGACTGGTTCTTCGACCTGCTTGACACGTCCACCGGGCGGTGGCTCAGCCTCGGCTTCCACGCCGCCCCGGCCGCGCTCGACGCGGTCCGGGCGCGGCTGCTCACGTACGACCCGCGGGTGTCCTTCGCGCCGGCCCCGAACGCGGTGCGGGACGCCGCCCGGGGCGGCCCGCTCGCGTCCGCCGGCAGCGACCTGGCCCTGGCCCTGCTCGGCGGGGACGCTCCCTGGCTGGCCGGCGTCGAGCTGCCGCTGGCCGTGGCGCACCTGCGACACCTGACCGGGCTGGTGCCGGCGGCCGACCGGCTGGCGTTCCTCTTCCTGCACTGGCAGGACCGCAGCCAGCGGCTCACCGGGGCGCAACGGCGGGACCTGGCCGCGCAGGCGGACGCCGAGGCGGAGAAGATCGTCCTGGCGGCCGGGGACCTGCCGCTGGGCGGGGAGATCGCCGTCGCGTGGCAGCTCTACCTGGACCGGGTGGCCCACGTGGTCGGCCGGGAGCACCCGGCAGCGCCGCGCGGCTTCCTGCTGGCGCACCACGCGCAACTCACCCACGAACGCTGGGGTATCGGGCCGGACGTCGACTCGCTGGCGGCGCTGGCGCTGCGCCTGTCGATGGTCCGCGACCGCCCCGCCGCCCCCGCACCGGCCCCGATCCCGCAGCAGAGGAGACAGCAACCGCATGCACGCGTCCGCGCCTGACCGTCCCGGCCCCGCCGACCCGGCCCGGATCGAGGTGGCGCTCGGCGAGCGCGCGTACCCGGTGCTGATCGGCCCCGGCGTGCGTCACCGGCTGCCGGCGGAGGTGGCGCGGGTCGGCGCGCGGCGGGTCGTGGTGGTCTCGGCCCGACCGCCGGAGTGGACCCCCGACCCGGGGGTGCCGCACCGGGTGGTGCCGGCCCGCGACGGCGAGCACGACAAGAACCTGGCCACGGTGGAGCAGCTCTGCCGGGCGTTCGCCGGCTTCGGGCTGACCCGCGCCGACGCGGTGGTCTCCTGCGGTGGCGGCACCACCACGGACGTGGTCGGGCTGGCCGCCGGGCTCTACCACCGGGGTGTCGCGGTGATCCACCTGCCGACCTCGCTGCTCGCCCAGGTGGACGCCAGCGTCGGCGGGAAGACGGCGGTCAACCTGCCGGAGGGCAAGAACCTCGTCGGGGTGTACTGGCAGCCCCGGGCGGTGCTCTGCGACACCGAGCACCTGGGCACGCTGCCGGAGCGGGAGTGGCGCAACGGGTACGGGGAGATCGCCCGGGCGCACTTCATCGGCGCCGGCGAGCTGCGCGACCGGCCCGTGGCGGAGCAGATCGCCGCCTGCGTCGCGCTCAAGGCGTCGGTAGTGGCTGCCGACGAACGCGACTCCGGGCTGCGGCACATCCTCAACTACGGACACACGCTGGGGCACGCGCTGGAGCGGGCCACCGACTTCCGGCTGCGACACGGCGAGGCGGTCGGCGTCGGCACGGTCTTCGCGGGCCGGCTGGCCGGCGTCCTCGGCCGCATCCCACCCGCCCGGGTGGCCGAGCACCGGGACGTGGTGGCGGACTACGGCCTGGACACGACGCTGCCGGCCGGCGTCGACCACGACGAGTTGCTCGCGCTGATGCGGCGGGACAAGAAGGCCACGTCCGGCCTGTCGTTCGTGCTCGACGGCCCGGCCGGCCCCGAGCTGGTCGCCGACGTCCCCGAGCCCGCCGTCCGCGCCGCCCTCACCGGCATGTGACGGCCTACCGGCCGCTGCCCCACGCCCGCCCACCCACCGTCGCGAGGACATGGGCTGCCGCGTCGGCGACGCGGTCGGCTTCAACAGCCGTCAGCGCGGGGTCGGTCCGACGTGTCGCGACAGCTCGTTCCAGCGCCGACAGCGGATCGCCCCCGAACCAGGACGGCCGGTCGTACCGGGTCAGGGTGGGTGACGGTGCCCCCGGGCCGCCTGCACGGCCCGGGGGGTGACGCGTCAACTGCCCAGCGCCCGCTGGATCTGCGCGACCAGCACTCCGCAGGCGTACCGGTCCGAGGCGCCGACCATGCCGACGATGGTCGCCGGCTGCGGGCCGTTGTCCGTCTCCGCCGGGTCGTGGTGCATGAACACGATCAGTTCCCCGCGATCGATGAACGGGGCGAGGATCGGCTCGGCGTCGACACCGGGCGCGAGCGAGAAGAACGTGGTCATGGCGCAGGGGTGTTGACCCAGCAGCGAGCTGCGGTGCAGCACGGATGCGGTGGCTCCGCTGACCCGGAAGTTCGGGTCGATGACCCGCAGTTGGCCGTCCCGGCTGATGCCGGCGTCGAACGCGCAGTATCCCCGGTATCCGAGCGCACTGGCCTTCCGGACCCCTACCGTAAGCGCTTCGACGAGTTCCGCCGGCGGCTGGTCGTCGTCCATCACACAACCGACCCACGTCGAGGTGGGCTGCGGCAGGTGTACGGACGCGCCGAAGTAATGCACCGATCCGCTTTCCGTCACGCCGAACTGGAGTCCCCAGATCGTCCGGAAGGGCACCTCCTCCTCGACGATCCACCGATCGCTCACCTGTTCCAGTTGGTTGAACAGTGACCGGTTCAACCGGTCCTGCAACCGCCTGGTGAAGATGGCGATTCCGCTGTACACCTCGACACCGGCCGGTTTCACGACGGCCGGTCGACGGTCCTGCTGCACGATCCGTCGCACCTCGGCGGGAGTGGCGACCTGGCGACGGGGCAGATATTCCGGTGCGATCAGTGTTTCCAGCACGGTCTTGTTGTTGAGGCGGGCCAGCAGATCCGGCGACACCCGGGCTCGCGCCTCCCGGAGCTGTGGATCGTGCGGAGGGAATTGGAACTCCAGCACTTCGCCCCGATCGGCGGCTTCCCGGGCGAGCTGCATCGCCTGCGCGCCGGAGCGGAATTCGCGCAGATCAGTCGGCGTCTTGAGACCACACCGACTGAGCAGGCGCAGTGATTTCTCCGCACTCGATCCGGCGCTGCAGATGACCGCCGCCTGCTGCGGCAGCGTCAGGTGAAGTCCGGTGATCATGTCCAGGCCGTTGTACAGGGCGGAGCCCGCGCCGGCGAGATAGCGGCTGCCGGCGGTCGCCACCGGATCCGGTGGTCGGGCGAGCACCACTCCATCCGGAGCGAACACCTGTACCTGGATAGGCGCATCCATGGAATCTCCTGACATGCCGGCCCACGCGGGGCCTCGGGGTGGCACGAAGTCCGGGTGCGCCACGACCACGAACAGCGGAGGACGTGGACGTTGTGGGCTCCCGGGTCGGGGTGAGGCCGCTCGGCCACGAGAGTCGGGCGTGCCGCGTGCACCGGCCGGACGGGTCTCAGGCTGGACCGGCCAGGTAGCGGACTGGCTTGTGGTCAGCGCTGCGTTGGCGAGGTGCACACCATCAGGCGGTGTCTGAAATGCCAGTCACCGACTGGGTCATGATCGAGAAAGCATAGTCAGATCTCATTGCCCCGGGATGGGCCGGTCAGCCGAGCACGGACTGCCCTTTTCGCCGCCGGAATCGCCGATGCTCCGAGCGGGACCCTCGTCCGAGGGCTGACCGAATAGCTGCATTCGGAAGGACCACGGGATCATGAGCAGTCGCAACCGGACGATCGCAACCAACCGTTCCGGGCGGCGTCGACGATCCACGGTGGACGGACGCCGCGGCGGACCATTCCGCCGACAAACCACGACTGGTCCACACTGACCAGCTCAAATGGCCGACTCGACGGCACCGAGACCGCACCCGTGCCGATGCCGGCCGTCACGCGGAACGGGCCCCGGCCAACCCCGGCCGCGATCTCCGGCCGAGGCACTAGGGGTCGACGGGACGTAGCTCTAGGGGTGTACTCCCCTCCACGGGGCTTCGTAGGGTCGGGCCCCATTGGTTCGTCGTTCCCTTTCACCGCAACGAATGGGGACGATCGTGGGTGCGCGGCGCCCTGACGGACGGGAGGCGCGGGTGACCGGATCGGACACCGACCTGCTCCCGCCGATCGGCGACGTGGTCACGGTCCGGGATCCGGGCGGTGGTCACGCGCTGACCGCACGGCTGTTCCCACGCCACGGCCACACCTCCGGCCGTCCGGCACGCGAACCGGCCCGGATGTCGCGCCGGTCGGGATCCGCCCGACGGGCGGCACCGAGGCCACGACCGACCGGCAGAGCCGGTACGGTCGCCGAACCGTCCCCACGAGCCGCGAATCACCTGCGGTACGGCGGGTTGCGCGCCGACGGGAACGCGCCTGGGGCGTCCCCGTGAGCGGTACCGGCATCCCACGCCGCCCCGCACCTGCGTGTCACACCATGCCGTCCGGCGTACGGCACATCGGCTGACCGGCCACTCCGGCCAGGTGCTTTCCGGTCGCCCCCCTTTCAATCGGAGGTTCAAGCTCATGTCTGTCGGGTTCGAGCGTGCTCACGCCGTGGCCGGTGCGGTGGACGCCGAGGCCCTGGAGCTGGTGGGTGACCTGCGTCGGCCGGCGGTGTGGCCGGCTCGGGCGGCGTCGGTGTTCCGGGCGCTGTCCCCGTCGTTGCCTGTCGGGGCGGCCGGTGAGGTGGTGGTGGCGGGGCTCGTGGCGGTTCTGGCGCGGTGGACCGGTCAGGGCGAGGTGGTGGTGGGCCTGTCGTCGGGTG
>NZ_JBIDBG010000031.1:0-36125 GCF_043202855.1 Micromonospora sp. NPDC048063
GCGGGTAATTTCCGACTCGGCGCCTGGGCACTTTTCTTCGGACTCGCTCTGGCCGCACTCACCGTCAACCTCGCCTACCATCCGGACGCTTGATGCAACTGGTGGGCGGGGGTCGGCGCTGAAGGTCATATCGGCGTCGGTGCCTACCAACGTGTCTGACAGCGTGAACCGCTGCACTCGCGTCCGAACCGGCACGTCGCCGGTGGACGGCCGGTGCGCTATGCCGATGAGCGAATGGCATCCGATCATCGACATGACCGGACGCCGGCGACCGGCGCCGACATCCCCCTCGGTGACGAGCGCTTCGCGGCAGATCCGGATAGCTGCGGCAGATCGGCGAGTTCGAGGTTATAGCCGCCAGCCCGGCATGCCCGTCTGTGGGCGCTTCTCATACGGTGTGGCGGTGGAAACCTTGGCACAGATGCGGTCCGAAGCGACGCTCGAGCGGTTGCTCTGCCACCCCAGGCTGCCGTTGATAGCCGGTTGGGACACCGAACGCCCGGCGATCCGGATCTGGGAGTACGCGGTCGGGCAGCTGCGTGAGATTGGCGGTGTCGGTACGGATTCGGCCGTCTACGACGCCATCGGCTATGACCGGTTCAAGCGGACACCCTCTGCCGCTTGGCATCCGGGTGAGCCGCAGCTGGTCATAGCGGACGGCCACAGCACGGCCTGCTGGACTCCTTCGGGCATCACCGCGATCGATGGTGTTCCGCCGACCGAGTACCAACGGGAAGTGGCGTTCAGTCCGGACGGTCAGACGCTCTGGTTGTCGCCCGGCGGCGGAGAGGAAGGCTGGGAGTCCTCCATCACGCTCCACCTCGCTTCCGGCACAACCGCAGTCGGCCCTCGTTGGGACACCGGTGTCGCGGCGTATCCGGGCGGTGGCCTCTTGGCCACTCTGCAAAGCGATCAGGGTGCCACGCTGGTGCTCTTCTCTCGAGACACCGAGCCGGTGCTGCGGCCAATGCGCCGGGCGTTGGTCCTCGACTGCGACGGCTACGAGACACCTATCTTTAGCCCGGACGGGCGGCATTTCGCGGTGCGGGGCAACGCCTACGACAACTCGCTGGAGGTGTTCGAGTTTCCTTCGCTGCGCCGCGTTCTCGGCCTGACACTCGGGGACCCAAGTCCGGGGTACCCGTACCCGCAGGAGTGGCTGGACAGAATGCGTGCCTGGTCGCGCCACAACGTTGCGTTCGGGCCATCTCCGGGTGTTCTCTGGATCGGTACGCCGGACGGTGCCGTCATCGAGTTCGAGATCGACGGGAAACAGGTGGCCGAGTATGAGGTGCTGCCCGGTTCGATGGTGACCGCCCTGGCGGCCACCGCCCCAGGCGAACTGATCGTTGCCGGCCGCGACGGCACGCTTCTGGTGCTTTCGGGGGAACGGGCCGGCCCCACCGAGGCGTCAACTGCCGCAGTGGCCGAGTTCCTTGCCGGCACCTCTGAGGCTTCGGTCATCGACATGGACCAACTTGATCTCACCGACGGAAACCGGACCTGGCAGCCCGGCGAGCTGGAAACGGTCACCGACGCGTCAGACAGCGACCCCTCATGGCTGAAGATCCAGGCCGCCATGAACAGGCGCACCTAACCTCGACGCTGGGCGTCGTGCGAAGTTGCGCATCGCGGTTTGGGCGGCAAAGACGTACGACATCATCGCCTCGGCGTGGGCTGTGGTCGGCCATGCCGCGCACAAGATTCTCAGCGGGACGCCTACGAACATTGGAATGATCGGCTGCGCTGATCTCGGCACGAGCGGTCGCCTGACGGTGTCGGTCTCGCAGGTGCGGCCCCCTGACGCCCGCTCGCGGCAGATCCGTGCACCTGGGTTCCATGTGCCATCGACCTGATCGAACTGACCGCGGTAACGTCCGGGGCCGCCAGCATCAGAAAGTTTCAGGCGTGGCTCGCCACGTCACGCGATAACCATGGTTGCAGGGAGCAGACCCATCGACGCCTCCGACACGATCACCCTGTGGCGGCCCACCGGACAGGCCGAACTCGACCTTGTCGCGGCGTCCGGATGGCGCGCTTGGCCACCACGCCTGCCGGACCAGCCGATTTTCTATCCGGTACTCAACCGCTGGTACGCCACAAAGATCGCACGCGAGTGGAATGTCCCTGCCGGTGGCATCGGCTACGTGACCCGGTTCGAGGTCCAGCGTGCGTACCTGAACCGTTACGAGGTTCATCAGGTCGGTGGCCGCGACGTGCTGGAGTACTGGATCCCCGCAGAGGAGCTTGCCGACCTCAACGCCCACATCGTCGGGGCGATCATCGAGGAAGCCGACTACCGCGGTCCCGTGGGCGACCAGGAGTTCACCGACGCCCACCACGCGCTGGGCAGAGCACTACCGGCCGCGTGGCGGGCCTACCTGCAAGGTGCGTCGTGGTTCCGGCGAGGGTGGATGACAGGCGGAACCTATGTTTGGCTCAACACGCCACGCGAGATGCTTGAACTGCACCACGTATGGGACGAGAGCACCGACGCGTACCCCGGCATCGCGATCATCGGCGGTGACGGATCCCGCGAACAACTCGTGCTCGACCTGCGCAGCGACCCCGCACCGGTACTGCTGGTCGACATCACCAGCAGCGGATGGGACAACGCCATCCGGCAAGCCGATGATGTCGGCGAGCTCATCGACCGCATCGAGGCGGGCACCTTCGCGTTCGACTTCGAGGATTAGCCGACATCGGCGAGCGGCCCAACGCGCACCTCGCGGCAGATGAGTGCGTTCACGCTCACCGCACTCGGTCAGACTCTAGGAGGGGAATCGTCCTCGCTCGGGCAGCCCAGGCATCGACGATGCGGTCCAGGGTGCGCCTGCCCCACCGGCTCATCGTCGGGTTGGAGTCGAGGTAGTACCAGACCAGCCCCATCGCCTGCTGGAACGCCCAAGCCATCCCGCGCCGCCACTGGACGTCGCCGCATCCGAGCTCGCGGCGGAGGATGCCGCGCTGGTGCTCGTCGAGGAGGTGCCAGGCCGCCACGAGGTCGAGCGCCGGGTCCGCCGGGCCGAAGCCGCCGCCGTCCAGGACGCCGACGAGACGGCCGTCTTCGACGAGGACGTTGGGCGGGATGAGGTCGCGGTGGCACATCGTGTCCTCGTCGACCTCGGGCAGCGTCCGAAGCTCTGCCCAGATCCGCCGCAGGAGGGGTACGTCGAGCAGGTCCTCGCTCTGCCGGAAGCATGTCTCGAGCCATTCGTCGTGGTCCGGGAGGTGCCCGCCGCGACCGACGCCGTCGAAGCGTCGCCCACGGGTGTCGGCGGCGCGCATCCCGGCGATGAGCTCGGCCAGGTCATGGGCGAACGCGTTCGACCCTGCAGGGTCCTCGACCGTCGCGTCGTGGCCGGACAGCCAGGTCTGGACGCTCCACGGCAGCGGATAGCCCGCGCCCGGCTCCCCGAGCGCCACCGGCTCCGGGGTGGGCACGGTGGCGGCGTCGGCCAGTTCACGCGCGGCCTCGGCCTCGGCCGCCAGCGACCCGCGGGCCTGCGCCGGGTCGTGACCGACCAGCGGGAAGCGGGCGGCCAGGTCGTCGCCGATCCGGAAGATCGCGTTCACGGTCCCAGGCGTGCGCAGCTCGGTGACCGGCAGTCCGCGCCACTGAGGGAACTGCACCTCGACCAGCTGGCGGACGGTCTGCGCGTCGACGTGGAGCTGGTCGGCGTGCATCGTCATGCCGCCATCCTCCCGTCGGCGACCGCGGGTGTCCTCCGATTTTCGCGCGACAGGCTCGGCACCGTCGCCCGACCAGCCGCCAGCGCCCGGTCGAGACGACGTCCACCTTGTCGCCGCGGACCCGGATCGCGGAGTCGTCGTCGAGCAGGTAGAGCGGGAAGTCCACGCTCGCCGCAAGCCGGTCCGCCCATGCCTCGTCGCGGTTTGGGAAGGACGGGGAGTCGAGGTGAGGCTTGACGTACCAGTCGAACAGCACGTCCGCTCATCGACAAAGCCGCGAGCGCTGGCTATGTCCCGGAGGCCATGTACGCGGCCAGGATGTAGTTGAGGTGCCGGTCGAGGTTCTTGCGGATTCGGTCAGAGCGCATGGTGGTTCACGGGTCGGCGTGGCGGGCGGCGATCCGCACGTCACGCCGGCTGACGCCGGCGTCGAGCATCGTCGTCACAAACGTGTGGCGCAGCATGTGAGGGTGCATCCTCGGCATCCGGATGCCCTGCGGCCTGAGCTCGCCGATCGATCACAGCCCGGCGTACCTGCCTGTTCGTCGCCGTGGTCGCGGCCGGTGTGGCGCAGCGCCGCGATGTCCAGTTCGGTGACCGCCAGGTCGAGCCCGGGATGGTCGCGGGCCAGCGCGACCAGGGCAGGCGCAAACGGTACGCACAGCGCTCGGATACGCGCCGATGCGTACCGTGCCGGAAAGCCCCCGACGATGCCTGCGGCCTGAGCAAGGTGCTTGAGCCGGCGGGTGGCGGCGTGTCTGTCAATCCGTACGCCGAGGGTGTTGCGCAGGATGGGCCCGCTGGTCCGGAGCGGCAGATCCGGGCGGCGGCTGGGCCGTCATTGTGCAGTGGGTCTGATGGTCCAGGCCTGGGCGTTGGCGACCAGGTTCGCCGCATGCGGGCCGGCGGCGTAGCGGGCCGCGTGCATGGTGTCCGTGGCCGCCGCGACGGGGTCCGGGTTGGTCGCGCGGTGGAGGGCGAGCCAGACCCACCGGTGTTCGCCGTCGTCGAGTTGGGATCGGCGGGCGCGTAGGTGCGCGTCCGGGGTCAGGGTGCGGGCGGCGATGCTGGCGGCGATGTCCGGGTCGTCGCCGAGGCCTGCGTAGCGGGCTGCCTCCGCGGCGATCCACCAGGTGAGGTCCCGCAGTTCGGGTTCGGGTAGGGCGGTCAGCGCTTCGGCGGGAATCCCCGGCGCGGTGACCTCGGGCAAGGCGGGGCCGAGGCGTTTGCCGCCGGGTTTCGGCCGGCGCGGGTACAGCGTGGGCAGGTCCGGCACGATCCGGAAACCGATGTCGGCGGCCTCGATCCGGGCCAGGTCTTCGGCAGTGATGCCGTGGCCGGTGAATCGCTGTACCGCGACCAGGCCCATCAGCCGCTTGTTGCGGTAGTGGTCGGCGAAGTCGAGGTCGGCGAGCGTCGCGGTGACCGGTGGTGGCGCGTCGACGTCGCCGAACGGTTCCACCCGCAGCAGCACCTCGCCGCGTTCGGCGAACGACAGCCGGGTCACGGCGTTGATGTTCCAGAACATGCTGGCGGCCCGCCCGCCGGCGGACACGCGGGTCAGCACGGGCGCGGTCGAACCCTGCCAACCGTTGTACTCGACGGCGAGCACGGCGTCGCCGACGTCCAGCATCGCTACCCACGGATCGATCGACTGCCGGCGCATCAGGTCATCGTTGATGGCCCGCATCGACTCCGGTCGGGCCGGGTCCGCGCCGAAGGCGCGCAGTACGTCCGCGACGTTCGTCCCGGTCACCACCGTGACCGTCGCGGCCTCCCCGAGGGTGCTGTGGCGCAGCCATCGGTAGGCGGTTTCGGGCTGGTCGGGCCGCGCCGGCTCCGGCTCGCCGCGCAGCCGATGGCCGAGCCGGTCTCTACGGGAATACACGATCTCGGGCGCGGCGGGCGCCTGCCACACCACCAGCTCGTAGTACTCGGCGTCGCGTTCGTCGGTGTCGTCCCTACCGCGGGCGTGCACGCGCAGCCGGTAGTCGCCCGGCCAGGGTGGGGTGACCCGGCGCAGGTGCGAGTCGCTCGTGTGAGGTCCGACCACCGAGGCGCCGCCGACGGCCGCCCGCCAGCTGACCTCGACGATTTCCTCCCATCCGGTCGCGACGTCCGGCGGTGGCCCGTCCAGGATCCGCAACCCGATGCGGACGTGCCCGGTCTCGACGCCGGTGCGGATCACCGCACCGCCCGGCACGACCGCGACCAGCCCGTTGCCGCCGAAGTCGGCCTCTGGGACGCCAGCGTCCTCCAGCAGCGCGAACCGGTGCCCGAACACTGGTGCCGACCCGCTGGTCTGGCGGGCAGCAGGTACTCCGCCCGGGCCCGGTCGAGGACCGCAGCGGCGTAACCGGCGGGCATCGGGGCTTCGCGTAGCAGCAAGACTGCGGTGCCGATCGCGACGCCGAGCACCGCCGGTGGTTCGATGGCCCAGGGGTGGATGCCCACCCGGTGCAGGACGGCGACGGTGGTAGTCACGGCCAGCGCGAGCTGTGCCGCGCCGTGCGCTGCGGCGATCCCCCGCTCGTCGGTGATTGCAGGCGCCACCGCCAGCAGGGGGGCCACTCGCGCGTGAGAGGCCAGCCGGCGGGCCAGCGCGGCGACCAGTGGCACCGCGCCGGGCCGGATTTGCTCCAGCACGGCTACGCCGGTAACCGCCTCGCTCTGCCCGCTCATGCTCGCGATGCCGAACGTGCCGGTGCACGGCTCGCCCAGGAGACCGGTCAGGTCCGGGGCACCGGCCAGGTCCAGTTCCCGCACGGTCAGTTCCAGTGCGCCGAGCAGGCGTTCGATCAGCAAGGGAGGCAGCGAGCCGAGCGCTTCTCGCACCGGCGAACTGCCCGATCCGGCCACGCCGGAGCGGAACTGGGCCACCGCCGGGTGCCGGACGGCCGATCCCCGGATCGGCCAGGTTTCGCCGTCAGCGAGTGCCCGCAGCCGGCCGAGCTCGGCCGCCGGTGCTGTCGGAACACGGGCAACGATGAACGGCAACGCAGCGGCGACCGGACCCGACAAATCCGCCAATACCGCATCAGGAATCTCGACCACAGCACCCCCGCCGCCCGCCTGTACAGGACGGCACATTCTAGCCATCGATGATCTTACAGTCGGTGACAGTTTTCGCGTTCCCGACCAGCCTTCCCAGGACGCGCCACACTGCGGCGAGTCGCGCTCATCGGCATGTGCGGACGTCGCCCGGCTGACAAGCAGGAGTCACCAATGCTGACGCCTTCGGACGCGCCGAAGAGGTCACCGTTCAGGAAACCCTGCTCACAGGTTTGCCGGGTGGGATTCGGGTCTCAGCTCGCGGGGTCCAGACCGCCGCCACCACGACGACAACCAGAGCCACACATCGATGCGGCCTGCCCTCGTGCTTGGCGTCGACAGGCCTCAGGGCGACAGCCGGACGGCGGCAGAACCGGCGACTTCCATCGTGCATCAGATGAGGGCGCCGGCCCGCGCCGCGACCATGCGGTCACGGCGACGCAGGTCACCCGTCGACGGTCGCGGCTGAAAGCCGCCAGCAACCGCTCGTCGCTCATCGTTGACTTGGTGAATGTCGATCTTCACTACATCTTCGACCGCCAGTGCGCGTCGTACCGATCACAGGCCGCCTCTGCTCGGCTGGTTGGGCGTCGTCTGGGTGGCGATCGGCATCTTCGCCATCGTCACCGCCGAGATTCTGCCGATCGGCCTGTTGACCTCGATCGGGTCCACGTTCGGTGTCTCCGACGGCACGGCTGGTCTAACAATGACCATGCCGGGCGTGCTGGCGGCGCTGTCGGCACCCACGGTCGCCGTCGCCGTCGGCCGGCTCGACCGGCGGCTTCTGCTGTGCGGCCTGATGCTCCTGCTGGCTGTCGCGAACCTGCTGGCTGCCACCGCGACCTCCTATCCCGTCATGGTGACGTCCCGAGCGCTCGTCGGAATCGTGATCGGTGGCTTCTGGTCGATCAGTGCCGGTCTTGCCGTACGGCTGGTGCGGCCCGAGCAGGTGGGTGTGGCAACTGCGGTGATCTTTTCGGCCGTGCCGGTGGGATCGGTCTTCGGCCTTCCGGCGGGGACCTTCATCGCCCAGTACGGTGGCTGGCGCACCGCATTCGTCGTGCTCGGCGCGTTGAGTGTGATCGTGCTGGTGGCGTTGATGGCGGTTCTGCCCCCGCTGCCAGCGGAGCTACCGGTCAGGTTCACCGCGCTGCTGGACCTGGTGTCCGGTCGCACCGGCCGCACCGCAGTGATCCTGACGGTCCTCGTCGTGACTGCGCACTTCGGCACCTACACCTATCTGACCCCGTTCCTGCAACAGGTCACGGGCGTCGGCTCGGTGACCCCGTTTCTGTTGATATACGGCCTCGGCGGCGTCGTGGGCAACTTCGTGGCTGGCGCGAGCGTGCGGCGACGGCTGCGGGCCACCCTGATCACCGGCGCCGCCGCACTCGCCTCGGCCACTGCGCTGCTGCCCGAGTTCGGCGCCACAACGATCGGCGCGATGATGCTGCTCGCTCTGTGGGGCGTCGCTTACGGAGCCGTGCCGATCTGCTCGCAGTCCTGGTTCACGGCTGCGGGCGCGACCGAGGCCGCGTCCGTACTGTTCACATCGTCGTTCCAGGCCACCATCGCATTCGGCGCGATCCTCGGCGGCGTCGTGGTCGACGCAACGTCGCCGTCGGTACTCATGATCCTCGGCTCTGGTGCTGCCTTGCTCGCCGCGCTCATTGCGGCAGGGTCGACGAACCCGCAACAAGGGATCAGTGGCACCAGATGATCGACGGTCCCATGAAGATGCCCGCAGCGAAGCCAGAGGATCAGCAGGCAACACCGCCTTGGTGGCGTTCGCAATTCGGCTACTTGTTTCATTGACCTGCGACCGTGGCCCGGCCAGGCTTCGGTTGAGGCGCCCGGGCTGTCGCTCTCAATTCGGCTGCCTACGCTGGATGAGCGGACGTTGCCGGCCTGCGAAGCGGGGTCTTGGGTGCTGACGCTCTCGGGCTCGCCGAAGCACGCACGTGTACGCATGCCGCGTAACCAGTTACGGCGTTCGCGAGGGCTCGGCGGGACGGCTGCTGGCGTTGTATGAGTTCTTGGCGGCGACCACGGCCGGCTGAAGGTGCTCGGGGTCGACACCGTGCACGTTGAGCGGCGGGTGCACACGCCGGACAAGTTCGGCCTCGACGGTCGCCGGCTCCGCGTCTTCCGCCCAGGTCAAGCGCAGGTGCGTGTGCATCCACGCGGTCAGCCGTGCCTCATCCTCAGCAACCAGGACGACACGGTCGGTCCAGGTTGTCCGGTAGCCCTCGGCGAGCAGAAGCCCGGCCAAGGTACGGCGCAGCGTCGAGCTGCCCGAACGCCTCAGATGGTTGCGCAGGATACGCCCGCGCAGGCTGGTCGCTCGTCCGAGGTACAGCAGTCGTAGCGACGGGGCGTTCTCATTCGGCGGCCCGGGGAGGTCGGGAAAGACAGAGGGAGCAGCCCACCAGGCGTAGACACCGCTGCCAGGGCTGAGCCGCTTGACAGCGACATCGAGTCCGACCGGCACGCCGGAGAGCAGCCGCAGGACCTCTTCGACCCAAGCTTCGTCGCCAGGGACGTGGTCGGGTCGCCATTCGGGAATGGTCATCGACACGCCATATCCGTCGCGCACCAGACCCGCCTCCACGCATCGTCCGTGGCCCCGGGCCGCTGGTCCAGGCGTCGGACTGCCGGCAGCCACGTTACGAAGAGACCTACCCCAACACCGCAGGTGGCCGTGTCCCTATCAGCGGTCCGTCGACGCCACCCGACCCGGCGACAACACCCCCCCGGATCATGCGTACGACAGGGGAAGTAAGTCATACCGGGCCGGGCAACCGAGCAGTCCCCGGCTGGGGACGATCAAAAAGACCTCCGATCTCCTCAAGGGTCAAGTGGCGGGGTTGGTTGGATGGCGGAATGGACTACCGAAAGCTCTTCGCGGACGTGCATCGACGCCCGGGGATGTTCACGCTGGACGGCTCGTTTCACGACTTCACGGTCTTCATCCGAGGCTGCGAGGCCGGCAACGACTGGCAGCTGCTTGCAGGCTTCCGGGAGTGGCTGGTGGCCCGCTGTGGGCGCGGAGACAATCTGATCTGGGAGGCGCTGGTGCTGCACCAGGCGTTCCCGGATGGGCCGCCGCAACGCGAGCAGCTTGAGGCGGAGGCTGAGCTCAACCGGGTGGCTGTCGAAGCGCTGTTTCGGCTGCTTGACGAGTATCTGCAGCGACGAACAGAGCATGGCGGTCTGGCTAAGATCTTCGATGAGTACGTGACCTGGCGAAAGGCACAGAGCTGGTCGTGATTCACGCGGTAGCGGTGTCTTGCCGCGCCCCGAATGCCTTGGCAGGGTCGTATCGCTGACCGGTTGCCAGGCAGTGGTGGAGGCAGCCCAGGAGCCGGTTGAACAGGTTTCGTAGCGCCGCGGGGTGCCGGTCGCCATGGTCGCGGCGGCGTTGGTAGTGCTGCTTGGCGGGTTCGGCGTGGGTGGCGGCGACGAAGGCCCACAGGTAGCCGGCAGCGGCGAGCCGATCGTTTTTGACCTTGCGGTGGGTGATGGAGATGCTGCGCCCGGACGCGCGGGTGACCGGGGCCGCGCCGGCGTAGGCCTTCAACGCGCGGGCATCGGCGAACCGGGCGCGATCGTCGCCGATCTCGGCCAGGACGCGGGCGCCGGTCACGTCGGCCAGGCCGGGAAAGCTGGTCACGATCGCGTGGTCTGGGTGCTGGCGGAACGCTTCGCTGGCGGCCTCGGCAAGCTGGTCGACACTGGCGCACTCGACGTTCAGTGTCGCCAGCAGTGCCAGCGTCTGGGTGCCCATCGCTGCCTCCACGACGGCCGGCTGGCGCAGTTGCGGACGGCGTAGCGCCTGCTGCAGTTCGGCGGCCAGGTCCTCGACGCCGCGTCGGCGGCCGCCGCGACGCAGCGCGGCAGCGATCCGCGGCGTGGACAGCTTTGCAGCAGCTGCCGGTGTGGGTGCGATGGCCAGCACAGCCCGGGCGTCCGCACTGGTCAGGTTGCCCTTCCTGCCGTTGAACGCGGCAAGGAACGTGGGGAAGTACTCCCGCAGCAGCGACCGCAGCTCGTTCGAGGCCCGGGTTCGCCGCCAGACGGCGTCCTGGTGGGCCCGGGCCAGCACGGCAACGGCCTGGACCAGTTCGCTGTCGTGCGGCAGCGACCGGTGGGCATGGGCGTCAGTATGCAGGATGTTGGCCAGCACCACCGCGTCGGCGTGGTCGGATTTCTTGCGTGACACCGAGTACCGCTCCCGGTAGCGGGCCACCGCCATCGGGTTGATCGAGCACACCCGCCGTCCGCTCGCGCGTAGCGCCGCGACCAGCAGCCCGCGCGGCGTCTCGATCGCCACCGGGATCGGATGGTCGGCGCTGTCACCGGCGGCGGCCAGCATCTCCACCAGCGTGGTGAATCCGTCCAGGTCATCGCCGATACGGCCCTTGGCGACCAGGTGACCGTGCTCGTCGACCAGAGCGATGTCGTGATGCCGTTCCGCCCAGTCGATGCCGCAGTACACCGCCAACTCCAACTCCTCCTCATCTGTCAGTACAGGTGCGCAACCCTGGCGGAAACGCGCGGCGCCCTAATGACGAGGCTCTGTGGCCTACCCTCCGATGAGCCGTTCGCGATCCCAGCGACCCGCACGGTCCCGGTCTTCGCAGTCAGAGCTCGTCGGCTCCCGGTATGCGAGGTGTTCGCCGTGCGGGCGGGCTGCAACCACGATCAACATCTTGCCCAAGGTCGCGAGGTGGTCCGGCACCACCGAGATCCGCCCGTCTTGCACGAGACCTGCCGCGGTCCAGAGGTGTGCAGGCATGTCCTCGGTGAGCCGGACCACCACCTGAACGGCTCGCCGAGCCCACGCTGCCGATCTTTTTGGAGACCTTCAGAGGCCAGGTAACGGGCAGGCATCCCATGGACTACGGCGGGCCGTCCGAGGCTCATTAGGTAACGGGGACCGACGTCCCCGTGCGGGACGGCGACGGCAGCCCCGGACGCGCCTACGTTGATCCAGTGCACCGAGGCCCGTTCACGCGCTGGCCGAGGGCGGCCGAGGCCGTCCTCGGCGCCGTGCTGTTCGTGCTCACGCTGCTGTTCACCGACGGGGCGGGCGACTCAGTGGTGCTGCGCGACGTCGGCGCCGTCCCGCTCTGGATCGTGCTGCTGCTCGCGGTCGCTGTTGCCGGAGCCGCTGTCACCGACCCCGCACACCGGGCCTGCCTCGAGCGTCACACCCCGGCCTGGGCGAGGTCGCGGCCGGCGGTGGCTCGAATGGTCCGGGGCCAGGTCCATGCGGCGCGCAGGATGAAGGCCAGGAGCAGCAGCTCGAGTCCGACGGAGAGGCCGTAGAAGTAGAAGTAGGTCCAGGACTCGCCCTCCGCGTTGTACACCGAGACGGGGACGTAGAGCGTTGCCACGACGAGGTTGGTGGCGCGGTTGACACGGGCGGGGAGTGTCGTGGAGAGCAAGATCATGAGGATCGGGATGGCCACGAGCGTGAGCGCAAGGGCGACAAAGGTAGGGCCGGTGTCGAACTCATGAACGACGCCGACCAGGATGTCGTCGATGAAGCCGGGCTTGTACAGGGCGAGGTAGTCGACGTAGATGTAGAGGAACATGAAGCTGGCCCAGGCCGCGGCGAGCTTCGCCTGGACCGGGATGTGCGCTTCCTGGAGCGCACCGACTGGTCTGTCGTTTCTGGTCATCACGTCTCCTGTGTGCTGGCGTCAGCCAGGTCGGCTCACTCGATGTCTTAACCATGACCAGCGTTGACGGGCACCACCTCCGCTTGCGGGCTCGAGCTGTCCTGGCCGCAGGCACGGGACATCCGCAGTACTTTCGACTGATCCGCCCAAGCGGCGGGCCCCTTACGTTGTCCGGGAGGGGGAAGCATGCTTGCTGGGATCTGGGCTGAGCCTCGCCCCGCACGCCCGCCGGTGCGGGTCTGGCGGGACTGGGCGCTGTCCTCGGCTCTTGTCGCGATCTCGCTCGTCGAGGTACTGCTGCGCGACGACAGGGCATGGGCGCCGCTGCTGGTCGGTGTCAGCGTCGTGGTCGCGGCGTGCCTACTGTGGCGACGCACGCGGCCGCTGGCCGCAGTCACCGTTGCCTTCGGAGCCGTTCTCGCGTTCGACATCGCGAGGATCGCGGTCATTGATGCCACCGGTCTGCTGGGCATCGCAGGGCTGCTTGTGTTGCCCTACGCCCTGCTGCGCTGGGGAGCAGGTCGCGAGGCTGCCCTCGGACTCGGCATCATCCTCATCTGGCTACCCGTCACCCTCATCGCGGACCCGACCTCACCCGCGGAGAAGGTCGCCGGTTACGGCTTCTTCCTGTTCTCGGCCGCGCTCGGCGCGGCAGTGCGCTACCGCACCAGAAGCCACGACCGCGACATCGAGCAGGTGCGGCTTCACCAGCGCAACGAACTCGCCCGCGAGCTGCACGACACGGTCGGCCACCGCGTCTTGGCCATCGCCGTCCAGGCACAGGCAGGTCGCGCGCTGTCCGCCGCAGATCCGAAGCGCGCGCTGGCCACCCTGGTCACCATCGAGGAAGAGGCGTCCCGGACGCTCAAGGAGATGCGAGCCCTCGTGGGCGTGCTGCGCGACGGAACAGACGCCGATCTCGCCCCCCGGCGAGGGGTGGTGGACGTCGAACGACTCGCTCGTCCCGGCGGAGAGGTGCTGGGCGTCCGCGTGCAGGTCTCCGGTGACGTCGAGGCCGTTGAGCCAGCAGTCGGCACCGCCCTCTACCTGATCGCCGCCGAGGCGGTCACCAACGCGACCCGCCACGCCTCCGGCGCCACCCACGTCACCGTCGACGTCACCGCATCCCGCAGCCAGGTGCACCTGCGAGTGCGCGATGACGGCGAGGCGAGTACGACCAGCTCCCCGCACGCCGGCTACGGGCTGCGCGGCATGGCCGAGCGGGCGAGCCTGCTCGGCGGCACCCTCCGAGCGGGACCTGACCCGGACGGCGGCTGGAGCGTCGACGCCTCGCTGCCTCGGACAGCGCGCGCGTCATGACCATCCGCGTGCTGGTCGCTGACGACCAGGACATCGTCAGGGCAGGGCTCTGCATGATCTTGGACGCCCAACCGGGCATCGCCGTCGTCGGCGAGGCCGCCGACGGCCGCCGGGCGATCGCCATGGCCCGTTCGCTGCGTCCCGACGTGTGCCTGCTGGACATCCGCATGCCCGAGGTCGACGGGATCGAAGCCACCCGCCAGCTCGCCGGGGCCGACGTCGCCGATCCTCTGGCCGTCGTCGTCATCACCACTTTCGACCTCGACGAGTACGTCTACGGCGCGCTGAAGGCAGGCGCCCGAGGCTTCCTCCTCAAGGACGCCGGCGCCGAGATGCTCACCCAGGCCATCCATGCCGCCGCCCGCGGCGACGCCCTGATCGCACCGAACATCACCGCGAGGCTCCTGTCCTCCTTCGCGAACAGCCGCTCGCGCTCGGTGCCGCCTGAGCCTGTCGAGCCGCTGACCGCTCGCGAGGAACAGGTCCTGCTGGCTGCCGCTCGCGGGCGGACCAACAGCGAGATCGGCGATGAGCTGTCCATCAGCCTCAGCACCGTCAAGACCCACATCGCCGCCCTGATGCGCAAGCTCAACGCCCGCAACCGCGTCGAGATCGTCATGTGGGCCTACGAGACACGCCGCGTCGGCACCTGATCGGCGCCCGCATACTCGAATCGCGGAAGCAGGAGCGCCGGGGGGCCGGATAAGGCGAGGAACTCACCTCGGGCGGGTTGAGTGGGCATGCCGCTGGCTTCGGGCGCACCGTCGGACGTCCGGCGGCTGTCCCTTCCAACACAGGTTGCGCCCTGCGGTGTCCCGGTCGTGTGTCACGGTGCTCGGTGCCCTGAAGGATCGACCGCCGTGTCGGCGGCGGCCGACCCGTTACGGCTCCGACATCCCGCAGGCGCGCTAGTCGTACCGATCGCCGTCGTGCACGACGACGGCAGGGCACGCGGGCCCGGCGAGCCGACGGCATCGAGCGCGACGTCCGCTTCTCGGCTGCATCGACTTCCGCCGCCCATCCAGCAACAGCCCCCGCAGATACGTCTCACCCTTCGCCCGCTGATCCGACCGAGCCAACGGGGTGAACACGTCCGCCGCGAACGCCTCAAGCCGCTGCCGCACAACCGAAAGCTCGTCAGGAGTCACCGCAACATCGAACTACCCGGACCCCTCTGACGCCCCAACGACACACCGACCTAACAAAGCACTACTAGACGGGCCACTCGAACGCATGTTCGGGCTGTCGCCCCCACGGAGTAACCTCGCCCCGTGACCGAAGCCTCTGGACACGACCCTCCACGACGGAGTGCCAGATTGGCTGGATCAGCCGCTCCGCGCATGGTTGAACCAAAGCATCAGCGAGTCGATGGCGCAGCGTGTCATGCTCCGACTTCATCTGTGGCAGGACTCCCGGTACTACGAGAAGCACAAGGACCAGCTGATCAGGGATCCCAGCCAGGACCTGCTGGCGATCATCGACGCCGCGCTTCAGCTACATCCGGCGTGGGGGTTGGACGGAGACCGGCTGTGGGACCAGCACCGCATGACGAGGGAGGACGTTGTCGGCTCCCTCGTTGCCCTGGACCCTCTGCTGAAGGATGGCGGGTCCCTCTACCGATGCGACTTCGAGCAGCACTGCTTAGTCCGCCGGGTGGATGACACGACGCAGGCTGCCGTCGACACGGCGATCAAGAGCGCCTCCGCCTCTGCCGCAGATCACCTACGTGCGGCGTGGACTGCGGCGTACGGCCTGAGCCCCGACCCGGACAAGGTCTTCAACGAGGCGATCCGGGCGGTGGAGGAGGTGGCCTGCCCGTTCGTCGAGCAGAAGAAGGCCGCGGCGAACTCGGCCACCCTCGGGACGGTCATCGGGGAGCTGGGCAAGAACGCCCCGCACAAGTGGGAGCTGATGCTGCCAGGGAAGGACGGCCAGCCGAGCGAGGTTGGGCCAATCGTCTCGATGATGGAGGCGCTGTGGCACGCCCAGCTCTCCCGGCACGGCGGCGCGCCGAAGTCGCGCCGGCAGAACCAGGACGAGGCGGAGGCCGCTGTGCACCTCGCCGTGCTACTGGTGCAGTGGCTCTCGACGGGTGTCCTGCGCAAGAAGTCCTAGGCGAGACCGAATCAGGGCGGCGTTGGCTCTGGTCTAGGAGCGGAAGTCGAACCGGGCCGCCGGATGCGCGGCGGTGATCCGGTCCCGGACCGCCTCGGGCAGCCGGTTGTATCCGAGGTCGACCGCCGCCAGCTCGGGCAGCTCGTCGAACTCCGTTGGCAGGTCCTCAAGCTTGTTGAAGGACAGGTCCACGACGCGCAGCCGGCGGAACGCCCCGATCCCGGCGAGGTGTTCGGCCCGCAGCTCGCCGCGGTCCTTGTCCGGGCCCCACCGGTCGATCCGCAGCTCCTTCAGCGCGCCCAGCGTCATGCCGAACAGCTGCCGCAGCACGGAGTGCGCCGGCTGCGCCGGGTGCGGGCCGATCCGCCCGCTGAAGCCGAGCACCCGCAGGGCGGGCAGTTGGCCGAGGTCCGGCAGCGGGACCGTGACCAGGCCAAGGCTGTCGCCGAGGTCGAGCTCCTCGAGGCCGGTCAGCCGGAGCAGCCTGTCCGGGATCGCGTCGAAGTAGTTGCGGCTCAGGTCGAGGCGGCGCAGGTTCGGGAAGGTCGTGACGGCGTCGGGGAAGATTTTCAGGTACCCGCCGCCGCCGGCCGCCATGGACACCTCCTCGATGCCGGTCAGGCCGTGCGCGGACTCCGGGAACACGAGGTTGGTCCCGTCGGCGACCAGCCGCCGCAGCCCGACCAGGCCACCGAAGGAGTCCGGCAGCACCAGCGGCGCCACCCCGGGCACGTTCCGCCACGGGGTCGACCGCACCGGGCCGCCCGACATCGCGGAGATGTCCAGCTCCTCCAGCCCGGCGAGCCGGCCGACGGCCGCCGGCAGGGCGAGGGCGTCCCCGTCCCCGATCTTGTTGCCGGCCAGCCGCAGCACCCGGAGCGCAGCCAGGTCGCCGATCGAGTCGGGCAGGGCGGTCAGCCCGCAGTGGCACACCGACAGGTGCTCGAGCCGGATGAGTTTGCCGATCGCCTCGGGCAGTTCGCCGATCCGGTTGCCGTCCAGCACCAGGGTGCGCAGCCACGGCATTCGCAGCACCTCGGCGGGGAACCTTCGCAGGTCGCGCCCGGTCAGGTCGAGGTGCTCGACCCGGTCGGCCACCGCGCCGGACACGTGGTCGCGCGCCCGTTCGGACGCGATCCGGGCTCCGGGCCGCAGCACCGGCAGCCCGGCCCGCAGCCGGTCCAGGAACACGTCGAGCATCAGCTCCTGCTCGTCGGCGTCCACGACCTCGGGCACGAAGGCGTCGACGATGGCCTGCCCGGCGAAGTCAGCGTCCTCGGAGTCGCCGTAGTTGTCCACCAGGCGCGCGCCCGGGGCGGTCACGACGACCGGGTGGTCACGCTCGATCACCCACGGCGTGTCGACGGTACCGGCCTGGAGAGTACCCTCGCTGTGCTCGCCGTACACGAAGTGGGTGAAGGCGCCGTCGTGGATGGAGATCTCCGACCCGCCGCCCTCCAGGGTCTCGGCCTCGGTGCGACCGGCGACGTAGAGCCCGGGGTGCTCGTCGTACAGCGCGATCCGCCCGGTGACCGTCAGATCGCCGGTGACCACGATCAGCTCGACGGCGTCCTCGCGGTCCGCGGCGGACATCTCGCGGACGGCGTCCAGGAAGTCCCCGTCGAGGGTCAGGTCGCCGTCGAAGAACAGCGTGCCGCCGTAGTTGCCGTCGAACGCGGCGGACAACGCGCCGCCCAGGCGTGTATCGGCATCGTCGAAGGACGTGAACACGTAGGTCGCGGGCGTCGCCACGCGGGTGATCATAGGGTACGCCCGCGCCAGCCGTGCGCACAGTCTATTGTGGAGCGAAGGGTCGAGCCCTCCAACCGGGCGGCCTCCCGGGGGTTAGACGGGCATCTTGTCCAGCAGATGCGCCTGCTCGCCGGCCACCGCCGCGTGCAGCATCGCGTGCATACGCATCCGCGCCGCCCGGCGCACGCTGGCCACCTGGTCCCGCAGCGTCGTCACACCCGGCAGCAGCACCCGCCGGGTCCGCAGCCATGCCACCGCCGCGTAGAACAACACCTTTGGTTGATCACCCGTCGTCCACGCCTGCTGATCCACCCACTCCAGTAACGCCGCCTCCGAGTCGGCGTAGCCGGTGAACCCGTACACCTCGCAGATCTCCCACTGGTGCTCGAACCGGGTCTTCTCTCGCTCCAGGTACGCCTGCGGTGGCGCTTGATCGTGCGGCCATCCCACTCGTAGAACGCCAGGTCAGTCGCTTCCGTCCTGATCTGGCGGGCAACGAACTCCACCGCCTCCGGATGCAGGTCAGCTCGGCCACGCGGGAACCTGCCGAACCGGCCGTAGAACCGCAGCAGCAACGCGAACCCGAGGCGCGTCTCGGCGTGCTTGCCCACCACGAGATCCAGCTCGGCGGGCACGAGCGTCCAGTGCTCAACCAGCTCGCCGATGTTGAGGGGAGATCGACTCACAACGGTCAATCATCGCGGTAGCGACCTTGCAACACAGCCCTCAACCGAAGATCAACTATTTGGCCCCTGGTCGCAAGATCCTTACCAACACCCCTAGGTCTACGGGCTCGGCGACCTGTGCGCTGACGTGGCCGCCAGAATCCGGCACCGGCTCGGGCGTTGCTGAGACATCCTGAGCCGCACTTCGGGATCATCGATGAATGCAGGTGTTCTCGGCTTCCCGCCCGGAGTTGATTCATCCGTTCAACCGGGCTGCACCCGGCGCAGATCCACCGGCTGGTGCGCCTGGTCGCTCGCCGTGGCGGGGACGCGATAGCCGACGGGCGCCCGGTACACCCCTGGGCCCTGACCGCTGCCAGACCGGGTTCTGCTGGTCGCCGTGCACTGGCGCACGAACCTGACCATGCGTCAACTCGGCCCATTGTTCGGAGTCTCGCACTCCGCCGCCCACCAGGTCATCGACACGGCCGGACCCTTGCTCGCGCTGGCACCGGTACGCCGCCGGCCGAAAGACCAGATCGCGATCGTGGACGGCACCCTGATCCCGACCCGCGACCACCGACTGGCCGCACAGAGCAAGAACTACCGATACTCGACCAACCTGCAAGTCGCGATCGACGCGAACACCCGCCTGGTCATCGCCTTGGGTGACGCAACCGGGTCTGTCAAACGAACGGTGTAACTCGGGTTATTGAGAGTTACTTGCGGCCTGCGGTCAGGCGGCCTTCGAACGTCATCTCGAAGGCGTTCAGGGCGGGTTTCCAGCGCATGGTCCACCGCCGGCGGTCCTGCCCGGTCGGGTCGAGGCTCATCACCGCGAGGTAGACGCATTTGAGGGCGGCGCCCTCGTTCGGGAAGTGGCCGCGGGTCCGGACGGCTCGGCGGATGCGGGCGTTGACGGACTCGATGGCGTTGGTGGAGCAGATGACGGTGCGGATCTCGGCGTCGAAGGCCAGGAACGGGACGAACTCCGCCCACGCCTGCTCCCACAGTCGAATGATCGCCGGGTACTTTGTGCCCCACGCCTGCGCGAACTCGGCGAAGCGTTCCCGGGCGGCGGCCTCGGTCGCTGCCGTGTAGACCGGTTTCAACGCCTTGGCGATGGCGTCCCAGTGCTGCCAGCCGGCATAGCGGAACGACGCCCGCAGCAGGTGGATGATGCAGGTCTGCACGACCGCCTCGGGCCAGGTCTGCCCGATCGCGTCCGGCAGACCCTTGAGCCCGTCGCAGACCACCATGCACGCGTCGGTGACACCCCGGTTCTTCAACTCGGTGAGCACGCTGAGCCAGAACTTCGCGCCCTCACCGCCGTCGCCGGCCCACGGTCCGAGGATGTCCCGGTTGCCGTCGACCGTGACGGCCAAGGCCACATAGATCGGCCTGTTCGCGACCTTGCCGTCGCGGATCTTGACGTGCACCGCGTCGAGGAAGATCACCGGGTAGACCGGGTCGAGGGGCCGGTTCTGCCACTCGGTCATCCCGTCGACGACCTTGTCGGTGATCGTGGAGATCGTCTGCCGGGACACGTCCGTGCCATACACCTCGGACAGGTGGGCCTGGATCTCCCCGGTCGTCAATCCCTTTGCCGACAAGGCAATCACCATGTCCTCGACCCCGGACAACCGGCGCTGACGCTTCCGCACGATCTGCGGTTCGAACGTGCCGTCGCGGTCGCGGGGCACCTCGATCTGCACCGGGCCGACCTCGGTCAGCACCGTCTTGCCCCGCACCCCGTTGCGAGAGTTTTCCACCGTTCTTCCCTGCCGGGTCGCCCTTGTCATAGCCCACGTGATCGGTGATCTCACCGTCCAGAGCGGCTTCCAGAACCCGCTTGGTCAGCTGCTGCAGCAGCCCGCCCTCACCGGTGAGCTGCAGACCCGCCGCACGAGCCTGTTCCACCACCTGGGCGACGAGCTGATCGTCGACCCCGTCTCCCACCGGCCGCGCCGGTCCACGCTTCGCCACCTGGTCAGTATCGACCTCGGTGATCACGACATCCGTCATCAAGTGCTGCTCCTTGATCAGGAGTTACACCGTTCGTTTTACAGTCCCTACAGAAGGTTGAAAGATCAGGGTTACGGCGGTTCGGGGTCGAGGGGCAGGCCGGTGTGAGCGAGAAAGCTGGTCAGGAGGTCGGGGCGGTACTGGATGCGCTTGAGCCGGTTCTGCACCACAGCGGCGAGCTGGTCCACGCCGGTCACGGCGAGGTTGCGAGGCTGCGTTTGACGTGTGACCAGACGTCTTCGGTCGGGTTGAGGTCAGGGGCATAGGCAGGCAGCTGGATCGCGTGGAGCCAGTCCCGGGCCGCGGCCAGTTCGCGCATCGCGGCGCTGACGTGGGTGTTGAGGTTGTCCCAGATCAGCACGATCGGCGCCTTGAGGTACTGGTGAGCGGCATCGAGCAGGGCGAGTAGTCGGTCTCGGCGAAGCTGCGCCGCTCGCCCTTGCGGGGACGGTGGACGCGTCGGAACGCCCTCGGTACCACCTCCAACAACTCCTCGGCGTCCGCCACACGCCAGCGCCCCGACATGACGTCAGCGTCAGCCACGACCGCCTGCCACGTTCGCGGGTGATCGGGGCCGCTGACGGACTCGTGGTGGTCAGCGGCTCCCGATCACTCGACGTGTCAGCGCACGTCGTACGCGCGCGTGATGGTCTGGGAGACCTTGGCTCCCTTCGCATCGGTGAGCTCGACGCGCAGGCTGACCTGCTTGCCGGAGTCACCGGAGTGGTCCACAACGAGGTCCGCCCCGGAGGACGTCAGGCGCGTCGTGCCCTGGACCCAGGTGATGCCGCCGTCCGTCGAGGTCCACACCCTGGCGGACTCGATGGCACTCGCCGGGTAGCCCGGGTTCGCCTGGACCCTGGCCGGGATCGTCACCAACCCAGCGGCGACCGTCTTGAGGCCGTCGGTGGGCAGGTCGAGACGCGGAAGGAGCATCGGCAGCGGGCGGCTGTAGACGTCGGGTTCCTCGTGCGAGTCGAACGTCCACGACGTCTGGATCAACGTCGAGCGCTTCCAGAACTTCGCCGGCGCCCCGATCTTCTCCGTGGTCAACGTCAGCTCGTAGGTCGAGTCCTCTGACGGGACCTTGAAGACGTCGTAGGGGTAGATGCTCTTGCCCACGGTGACACCGTTGCGCTTGAGCTCGAGCTTGCCCAGGTCGCCGAAGCTGCCGGCGTCGGCCCAGTGCCCTGCGCTGTCGGCCCAGATCGTCGGAGCGACACCGATGAGCTCACCCTGCCGCTCACCGATCATCTGCGGCACGCCGTCGTTGTTGTTCCGGACACCCGGTGCGAGGATCCCGCCGTGCCACGAGTCGGTGACCTCCTGGCCGGGCCTGAAGGTCCGGAAACGGTCGCTCATGACCTCGCCGAACGGGAAGCTCGAGATGACGGACTTGTACCACTGGGTGCCATCGGCGGTGAGGTACTCCGTCCGGGTGTTCGGCACGGCGAGGGGGTCGCTTCCACCGATGCCGAAGGCGACAGTGCTCGGACGCCTGGCCACCGTCAGGTCACCGAAGTCGGTCGTGGCACCCATGCTCGAGTACGTCGCGTTGATCCGACCGAGGGAGGAGTCGGCCACGACGTGCTTCTGGGCCGTGACGAGCTGGCCGTCGGAGAAGAAGCCCAGCGTGTAGGCGTACCGGCTTTTCGCCTGCGCCGACCATGTGATGGTCACCGGACCTGCCGCGAGCTCAGCGCCGAGCGCGGCGCCCTCGCTGGCGGACAGGCTGTAGACAGGCAGTGGCGTAGCGCCGAAGCCGGCGGTTGGGAGCCACGTGCCGGGGTCGTCGCGGTAGACGAGCAGTGCCTTGGCGCCTGCAGCCGCAGCCCTCGTCTGGATTGGGAAGTCGCTGCCGCCCGGAATGTGAGCCACGGCCACCTTGCCCGCGACGCTCACGGCCGCGAAGTCGGCGGCGGTGCCTGCTCCGACCGAGACGGCCTCCGCAGTGCCCTGCCCGTCGAGGTTGCCGACCCCACTGCGCGGCGAGAGCGGGTGCAGGGCCAGCCCGCCGGACGTCGTCATGGACGAGACGAGCGGGGTGATCCTCCGGCTCCAGTGCCCGAACTCGAACGATCCGTCACCGTTGGCCACCTTGCCGGTGATCTGAGCGTAGATCTCGCGCGTTCCGGGACCCGTGGTCATCGTCCCCGCGTGCAGCCAGTTGTTCGGCCACTGCCGCTCGAAGGTGAGCGTCGTCGAGCGAAGCTCGCTGGGCTGCTCGGTCGAGACCGTGAGCGGGTGCGCCTGGCGGGCGTCGAGGACGAACGAGGTGTCCTTGTCGATCGTCACCTCCGGACGGGCGAGGTACGCCACCGACGCTGGAGCCGACGGGTTCGCCGCCCCAGGGGTAGGCGTCACCGCGAACGACGTGAGGAAGTAACGGCCCGGGCGGACGGTGTAGGTCTGCGCCTTTCCGCTGGTGAAGCGCCGCTCCCCCTTGGACGTGTCGGTGTTGACCAGGTCGACCGACGACAAGCTGGCGGCGAGGTTGCCGTTGCGGTCGATGACGGACACCGTGACCGTCACCGACGGGGCGGTGGCGTAGAGGTTGAAGGCGGTCGAGACCCGCTGGCTACCGTCGGTCGCGACGATGCGGGCGGTGATGTCGCCGAGCGAGCTGTCGGGGATGTTCGCCCCGAGCTGGACGGTCACCGGGACCACGACGCTCGCCCGGGCCGGGACGGCGACGTGCTGCGGCAGCTTGAGCAGGGGCGTGTTGACCGGTCGGCCGTCGTTACCGGTGACCCGCTCGACGGAGAGGCGCAGGTCGACGGGAGCGTTCCCACGGTTGGTGTACGTCAGGCTCTTCGCCTCGTAGGCCTTGGTCTGCGGGTAGGCGAAGGCCCCTCCGTAGACGCTGGACTGCCCGGTGATCTTCTGGGAGAGCATCCGCGCGATGTCGAGACGACCCGCGCCGACCTCCTGTGCGGCTCCGGCGACGGTCGGGTCCGCCGAGGAGGTGAGCAGGTCCTTCAGCTGCGCACCGGTGAGGGTGGGGTTTGCCTCCTTCGCGATGGCGGCAGCGCCGGCGACGTGCGGCGCGGCCATCGACGTACCGGACATCGCCCGGTAGGCGTACAGGCCGCGACCGCCGGCGGCGGCTGCCAGGATCCCCACGCCGGGCGCGGCGATCTCCGGCTTCAGGACATGGGTGCCACCCACCGGGCCGCGGCTGGAGAACTGCGCGGTCGCGTTCGTGGAGTCCACGGCGCCGACGGTGAGCGCGGACGTGGCGCAGCCCGGGCTCGAGACCGTGTTCTGGGACGAGCCGATGTTGCCCGCCGCGATGACGAACAGGCTGCGGCTGGAGCCGGAGAGCTCGTTGACGGCCTGGGAAATGGGGTCGTCACAGGTCGTGGTCGGCTGGACGCTGCCCAGGCTCATGGAGACGACGTCGGCGTTGTGCGCCACGGCCCACTGCATGCCAGCGATGATCTGGGACTCGAAGCCGGCGCCCGAGTCGTCGAGGACCTTGCCGATGAGCAGGTCCGCACCCGGGGCGACACCACGCTCCTTGCCACCACTCGCAGCTCCGGTGCCGGCGATCGTGGACGCGACATGCGTGCCGTGCCCGACGCGGTCGTCGGTGCCGGTCGCGGACCCGGTGAAGTCCTTGCTCGCCTTGATGCGGCCGATGAGGTCGGAGTGACCCGCGTCGACCCCGGTGTCGAGGACGGCCACGGTGCTGCCCGCACCGTCGAGTCCGGCCTGCCAGGCGACGGGCGCGCCGACCTGCGCGGTCGAGTCGGCGAGTGTCGCACGCAACGCGCGGTCGAGCCAGAGCTTGGCCAGACCGTTGCCAGCGCCCGAGCTCGCGTCGGTCAACTCCGCCCAGGCCGCCTGGACGTTCGACTTGTCAACGGCGTACGACAGCGAGTTGACCGAGGTCAGAGCGCTGCTGTCGCTGGCCCCGGTCGGCGTGGGCGTCGAGTCGGTGACCGTCCGGCTGCCGTCGTCGTACTCGGCGATGACCCGGATCGCGTCGGCGTGGGCGTCGTCGAAGCCCTGGTCGACGAGGCCGGTCACGTTGAAGAGCTCGCGGTCGACGAGGTCTGCCGCGAGAGCCTGCGCCGCGGTGCCGGGGAAGACGTAGAGGTTGTCACCGTCGCGGAGCGTCTCGTGGTCGGGGACCGTACCGTCGTCTCCGGGCAGCATCTGGGCGATCGGCTGGCCGTCCGCCGCGCGGGTGAGCCGGACCCGGTCGCCGGAGATGAGCGTCACCGTCGCCGACTGCTGGGCCTGAGCGTGCTCGGCCGACCCGACGATGGGCCGGGGCTCGCCTGCGGCCGATGCTGCGGGGACTGATGGGGAGAGTGCGGCCGCGATGGCGAGAACGCCAGCGGAAGCGAGGGTACGACGACGCCAAGTGCGGCGCATGGGGCCTCCGTGGGAACGAGGCGGGCACGAAACCCGGATGTGGGACGACGCAGCACCGGTAGGGCGTCCACGCCGCTGCCGACCCCTGGGTGGTGGTGGGGCCGGCGCCAAGGAGCAGAGTGCCGACCGAGGCCCGCCTCGGGGAACCTGGGCGGGCAGGCGAAGAATCGACATGTCGTGTTCTCGACAGCCGGCATGCGCGATGGTCGCACCCGAGCGGAGGTCTGAAGGGAGTGGTCGGTGACCCTGGAGCTCGATCTCAGCGCTCTTGGCCTGACAGCTGCACAGGAGCGGGAGTACCAATCCCTCGTCGTCGACGGGGGTGGCACCGTGGACATGCTCGCGGCACGGTGGCAACGCCCCGTCGACGAGGTGCTCGGGGTCCTCGGCTCGCTGCGCGACCTCGGGCTCGTCGAGGTGGCGACATTCGAGGGCGACGTGCGCAGATGGTTCCCGACAGCCCCGGATGTCGCGCTGCAGGGGTTGCTCAACTCGCGTCGGCACGCCTTGTCGGTGGCGGAGACGTCGGTGGTGGCGCTAACCGAGATGTTCCGCCGCGATCTCAACCATGCCGACGTCGGCGACCTGGTCGAGGTCGTGCTGGGAGCTGACGCGGTCCGTCGGCGGTTCCTCCAGCTCGAGCTCAGCGCTCGTGAGGAGGTCTGCACCTTCGTCGACGCCCGCCCTGTCGCGGTGAGTCCCGAGGAGAACACGGCGGAAGCGCAGGCACTCGACCGCGGCGTGACGTTTCGCGTCGTCATCGAACGCGCGGCCTTCGAGGATGACACGACGGTTGCTGAGGCACGGGAGGCACTCGGTGCGAACGCCCTGATCCGCGCCGTCCCCAAGGTACCCACCAAGTTGCTCGTGACCGACGGGGTCGTGGCCATGGCCCCGCTCTCGGTCCGGGGCTACGCAGCGGCCGCCGTGGTCATCAGGGCCCCGAGCCTCGTCCACTCGCTGGTGACCCTGTTCGAGTCCGTCTGGGCAGCAGGCATCCCCATAGTCCTCGACCCGGAGAAGGATCTCGTGGACGGCCCCGCTGCTGGCCCGGACCCAGACGACCTCGCGCTCCTCTCGCTCATGCTCAGTGGTCTCACCGACGAAGTGGTCGGCAAGCAGTTGGGGATGAGCGGCCGTAGCGTCCAGCGCCGCCTCAGGGCGCTCATGGACTTCACCGGGTCGACGTCGCGCATGCAGCTCGGCTGGGAGGCGTCTGAACGCGGCTGGGTCACTCGTCGCTCCTTCGACTCCTGAACAGCAAGTTGCCGGCAACGACAGCCCGGCGGCCGAGCCCAGGAACGACTCCAGCACGGGTACGAAGTCGCCGGCCGACAGCCCGTGCAGATACAGCAACGGCAACACCCGACCCGCCGAGCCCGCCCGCACGGCTGAGGTAACAGAGGTTGCGAGTGGCCGAATCCCATGAACCACTGCATCACCATCCCTCTATATCGATGCCGATGGCTGCAACGTTGTGTGTGGGAAGGGACCTGATGCAAAACTCTGTCCGGATAGTCGACAGCGCCGGGAGAGCTTCTTCCAGTTCTCGCAAACTCAACAGGTCACATGGCTTCCGGGCGCATTGTGTACAGTTACGCTGAAGGGTATTCCATTCAGCGTTCGGGCGGTCATTTCGAGCTCGGGAAGGTCTATCCCTGCCCGCACTTCATGGCTGCCCGAACCGCTGTGGGACCCGGTTTTCAAGCCCTCCTACGCCTGGCAGAACGCCTTTCCACTGCCTCGCCGGCTGCCACGAACGTCGCGCTACCGTCGCGGCGCCACGGCGAGGAAGGTCATGCGGGTGCGCGGGTGGCCCGGATGAAGCGGGCGCCCCACTCCTGGACGTGCGCGGCGAACTCCGGCGGCCCCAGGACCTTGAACTCGGCGCCCACGTTGCCCAGTGCCTGGGTTGGCCAGTCGAGGGAGGTCGAGGTCATGGTGAGCTGGCAGCTGTCCTGATCGAGTGGCTCGATCGTGCCCCAGCGGCCGACCACCTGCCGCACCCGCGAGGAGGGCGCGTGCACAAGGACCTCGACCGTGTACGGAGCCGGGGCCCCGCTCGCTGCCTGGACGAGGGCCACGGCGTCCTCGGCCGGGAGCAGGCGCGGCCGGAAGCGCGTGCCGGTAGCCGTCGGCTCGGTCAGCCGGTCGAGGCGGAAACTGCGCCAGTCGTGCCGACCCAGGTCGTAGGCCACCAGGTACCAGCGTCCGCCGAGTGCGACGACGCGGTGCGGCTCGACCTCGCGCTCAGTGGGTGCGGAGCCCCTGGCCGTGTAGCCGAACCGCAGCCGCTCCTCGTCCCGGCAAGCCTGGGCGACTGCGGTGAGCACCCCCGCCGCGACGACCGGCCCGGGCACGACAGCGGAGAGGGTCATCGCCCGCAGGGCGTCCACCCTGGCCCGCAGCCGGGGCGGCAGGACCCGCACCACCTTGGTGAGTGCGCGCAGAGATGCTTCCTCCATCCCCGCGATCCCGCTCTGCGCCGCGTCGCCGATGCCCACCGCGAGGGCCACCGCCTCCTCGTCGTCCAGCAGCAGCGGCGGCAGGACGGCGCCGGGCGCGAGCTGGTAGCCACCGTCGGTGCCGCGGGCCGCGCTGACCGGGTAGCCGAGCTCGCGCAGCCGCTCGACATCGCGGCGCAGCGTCCGCTCGGAGACCCCGAGCCGGTCGGCCAGTTCCAGGCCGGACCAGTGCCGGTGGGTCTGCAGCAGCGAGAGCAGTCTCAGGGTCCGTGAGCTGGTGTTCGCCATGGCGACATCCTGCCTCGACTTCCGGTCAGAAACTGGCCGGAACTATCCCTAGAGTCGATCTCGACGGTCACACCCGAGGTAAGGACAGAAGATGATCACCCGTGAGATCCAGCTGACTGCCCAGATCACCGGCACCCCCACGCTCGAACATTTCACCGTCGCCAAGACCGAGGTGGACGGCGAGGTCCTGGTACGCACCGACCAGATCGGGCTCGCCGCGACCTACCTGGAGCTGATGCGGGCAGACTGCACCATTCCGGTCCCGGCCTGGCAGCCGGGGCAGCGGGTAGGGGTGGCCGCCATCGGCACCGTGGTCCGATCCGACAGCCCCGAACTCGAGGCCGGCGACCTGGTCCAGTCGATGACCGGCTGGAGCGAGTACTCGGCCGGCCCGGCCGGCTCGTACCTCAAGCTCAGCCGCGAGCTCTTCGCCGATCCCGGCTACTACCTCGGCCAGGGACCGACCGCCTACTACGGGATGGCCGAGGTAGCGGCCGTCGGCGACGGCGACGTGGTCTTCGTCTCCGGCGCGGCGGGCGGGGTCGGCTCGCTGGCCGGGCAGATCGCCAAGTGCCTTGGCGCGGCGCGGGTGATCGGCAGCGCCGGCAGCCCGGCGAAGGCCGACTACTTGGTGAACGAGCTTGGCTATGACGCCGCCTTCGACTACCACGACGGCTCGACGGCCGACCGGCTCAAGGAAGTCGCGCCCGAAGGCATCTCGGTCTTCTTCGACGTCGTGGGCGGCGAGCAGTACCAGGGCGCGCTCCAGGCGGCCCGGCCCGGAGCACGCTTCGCCCTCTGCGGCTCACTGTCCAGCCAGCTCGGCGACGCGGCGCAGCGCTTTCCGCAGCCCGACCGCGCGGCGGCCGAGGCCAAGGGCGTCGAGCTGCTGCCGTTCTCCTGCTACCACACGCCCGATCAGATCGCGGCCTGGCGCGAGCACTTCAGCAGCTGGCTGGGCGAGGGCCGCTTCGTCTACCCGCAGACAGTCGTCGAGGGCGGGATCGAGGACGTGCCGCAGGCGTTCCTCTCCCTGCTGCAGGGTTACTACCAGGGCAATGTCTCGGTGCGGCTGCCGTGACCACACTCTCCCTCCGGGCCCTGAAGGGCGCTGATAGACCGCCAGTTCCTGCTGGGGCGCAACGATCGCACCCCGCTGGAGGTGATCGGGCGACTGGTTGCGCTGCAGGCACAGGAGCCCAACTGGGCCTATGTCGGGCTGTGGAGCAGGATCCACGCCCTCACGCAGTCCGAGCTCATCGCCCTGCTGAAGTACCGGGCAGGTGGTACCGGTTGAGACCGATGCGAGGGCTGCGAACGGACAAGACAGCACAGGTCATCATCGCCGGCCACGCCTTCATGCAGAACCTCCGACGCGGACACTACGAACTCGCCGTCGACGCCCCGCCCGCTCTGCGGGTCGCTACCGCATTCACCGAACTCGCTTGGGCGATCTGACCGCAGACCTCCACACCGGGGTTCAATACGTCCGCCAATCCCACAACGCAACGGTGTCGGTCAGGCCCCTTACGATCTTGTGCGCCCGAAGGGACTCGAACCCCTAACCTTCTGATCCGATAGGGACGGTGGTCGGAACGGGTCCACCGACACTGAGGGTCAGGGCTTGCGGGCGACGCCGGCCCAATAGTAGGCCGCGCGCGGGTCGTCCGAGCTGGCCTCATCGGGCCGCCACGCCATGACGGGCACGATGCCCGGCTCGATCAACTCCCACCCGTCGAAGAACCGCTCCACCTCGGCGCGCGTGCGCGGCACCAGCGTCATGTGGCCCTGATTGGCGGCGGCCACCGCCGCGCCCATCTCTGAGGGGTTGAAGTCCTGCGTCGGATGGGTGATGGCCAGGTAGCTGCCAGAAGGCAAGGCCCGCATTATGGTACGCAGCCTCTCCCCCGGCTCGTCCTCGTCGCGCAACAGCATGAGCACCGCGATGAGCGTAAGCGCCACGGGCCGGCTCAGGTCTAACGTGCCAGTGAGGCGGTCGGCGAGGATCGTCTCCGGCCGGCGCAGGTCGGCGTGGATGTACTCACTGCGCCCCTCCTCGCTGCTAATCATCAGCGCCCGGGCGTGCGCCAGCACGATGGGATCGTTGTCCACGTACACCACCCGGGTCTCGGGCGCCAGCGCCTGGGCGACCTCATGCAGGTTGGGCCGGGTGGGGATGCCGGTGCCGATGTCGAGAAACTGGCGGATTCCGGCCTCGGCCACCAGGTAGCGGGCCACCCGGTGGACGAACCGCCGGTTCTCGGCGGCCATCATCCGCAGGGTGGGGATCGCCTCGATCAACGCGGCGCCCACCGCCCGGTCGACAGCGAAATTGTCCTTTCCACCGAGCCACCAGTCGTAGACCCGGGCCGAATGCGGTACGGAGATGTCCACACCGGTGGGCGGGACCTCCTCAGTTCGGCTTCCGGCGGAACGCGTCACGGTCGACTCCCTCGAAGAGCCGGGATGGACGTGCGTAGCCTAGATGACGTCCGCCCGCCCCGCGATCCGGTCCAATTCGGATGATGGCGGCACTTCGGCAGGTCAGACCCTTCATGATCTTGCGCGCCCGAAGGGACTCGAATCGAACGCCCAACCTTCCGATCCCCGGGTGAGGGGGACAGGCTGACTGCGGGCCAGATTCCCGCAGTCGACCTGGATCTGCGACCGAAGGCGGTCACACCTGCCGTCGCGGGCCAGCAGGCAATAGCCGTGTCGCCTGCTGCCCCAGCCGATGGCGCGCCCGCCACAGGCACCGTTGGCGGCGAGGAGCTTGAAGCAGCCGCGATGCTCAGCATCTCCGTCAGCCACCTCGACCGGCTCTACCGCGAGCGCGACAGCAACGGCTTCCCCGAGCGCGCGGCCGACGGCCGCACATGGCGCCGCCAGGACATCGCCAAATTCGAACTGCCACGCGAACAGGCCAGGCGCAGCGCGCGTGACAGCGTCGACCGCTCCGGGGCCCCGGACGAACTGGTGGGCAAAGCGGAAGCCGCCAGAGTGCTCGGCTACAGCACCGCCAACGCCCTACCCAGTCGGATGCTGGAGCGCGCCGATGAGCAGTCAACAGGCCCAAAGGGGCGCTACCGCCGCAAGTAGAGGCGCGAAGCGCTGTGGGCCATCCTGGACGAGCAGGGCAGCACACCACCTCACCCCTGATCTGCTCAGCTGGCCCTCGGCGTAGGACTGCGGTCGACCCCGACCGATCACCCCACTCCCGCTCACCGCAGCGCCCGGCCCTGGCGGGCCGGGTTAACCGGAAGCGGCCTCCGGCCGTAAAGAGCAGGCCGACCGGCTCCGCCGTCAAGTCGAGCGGGCAGAGACCAGCCCCACCGCCCTCGCCTGACCTCGTCAACCGGCGATGCCCAGTCCAGCGTGGAACCGCACCAATCGGGTCTCGTACTCCCCGAAGGTCGGTCAGGCCTGTTCGATCAGGTGGTCGAGTTCCGCAGCGCGATCCCGGCTCGGCCCGCGATACGTGGTGACGGCCTCCCCGATGGAGCAGGTCGCAAGGTCAGCCCGCGAACTGCCACGCATTCGCCGGTCCGGGTCGTCGACAGGTCACAGGTCCGCGCTCCGCGCGGCGGGCTTCCCACAGGTTGATCGGCACCCGGCGTTGCTACCGGTGTGCAGCGGCCTGAGCAGCGCCGCGCCGAGGCCGCTGAGTAGGGCTACGTGCTTTACCTCCTGCCCATTGGCGGCCGCCGAACGTGCACGGTCGTTGGCGGCCGCCTCGGCTGGCCGGGTCAATCGTCGCGAGAGCAACCGTTCGCCAGGTGCAGGTGGTAAGGAGGTGGGGCCTGCGGGCGCCTGGCGAGAAGAGGCGGACCGGTTCTGAACCGGCGCGACGGATCGTCGCAGAGGGAACGCCGGATCAGTAATTCACCGAGTAGGTGAACCAAGCAGCGATCCGAGCGTTGCGTCGGGCTCGTGACGACGGGACGGCCACTCGATCAGGCTCGCCGGCCGATCACGTACATGCGCAGGCGTTGCAGTGGCGGCAGGAGGCCGTAGATGACGATCGGCACCGCGAGGGTGGCCAGGACGAGGGTGCGCAGCACCGTCGGTGTGTCCCGGAGCAGGTCGCCGAGTAGCAGTTGCAGGACGGTGAGCGTGGGGAAGACGGCCAGCCAGATCATCAGGGCCATGTGATGGCGGGGCGGCGGCCCGGCGCGCATCGGCGGGCGGGCGATCGGGTCCTCAGACATGGTGAGTGCTCCTCCAGTATTTGATGGTTGTGGGTTCAGAGACCGTGACGGCGGTCGGCGAGGACGGCCTCGGTGACTTGCCGTTCCAGTGCGGCCGAGAACGGGCGGGCGTCCGCGATGGCGCGCTGGACGTCCTGCTCGACCAGGTCGGCGTGCAGGGCGATGGCGGCGGCCGATCCGGCGCCGGCAGCGGTGATGACCTGGGCGCGCGGGTCGACGGCGTTGCCCGCAGCCCAGACACCGGGCACGCTGGTGCGGCCCCTCTCGTCGACGACCACCCAGCCGTTGCCGTCCACCTGGCAGCCCAGGCCGGTTAGCAGGCCGTTGCTCGGCACGAACCGGGGCCGGACGAAGATCGCCGCCGGGGCGACAACGCTTCCCCGGTCCAGTTCGACGCCGGCGAGCCGGTCACGGTCGATCACGAGCCGCGCCACCGTGCCTTCGACGATGCGGATACCGCGGGCGGTCAGCCGCTTCCGCTCGTCCGGGCTTAGGTCGTGGGTGTGCGCGAAGAAGGCGACGTCGGGCGACCACTGCCGCACCAGCAGCGCGTGCTGCACCGCGTCCACCGTGCCGCCCAGCACACCAAGCGGCCGGTCACGGACCTCGTAGCCATGGCAGTACGGGCAGTGCAGCACGTCCCGGCCCCACCGCTCGGCCAGGCCCGGGATCGCGGGCAGGTCGTCGCGCAGGCCGGTGGCCACGAGGACGCGCCGGGCGCTCAGCGCTGCTGCGGTGGCCAGGTGGACCCGGAAGCCGCGTTCGATGCCGACCACGGTGTCGTCGATGAAACGACCGCCGTACCCGGCGACCTCGGCCCGACCGGCGGTAAGCAGATCGTGCGGCGGTATGCCGTCGCGGGACAGGAATCCGTGCAGGTGGGTGGCAGGCGCGTTGCGGGGCAGGCCGGCGTCCACGACCGCGACCCGGCGCCTGGCTCGGGCCAGCACCAGGGCGGCGTTCAATCCGGCGGGCCCGCCGCCCACCACCACGACGTCATACTCGTTCATGGCGCCCAGGCTGCTCCGAGAGTCCGTAGGCGGCAACTATTGTTGCCATTTCCGGGAAGAGCGAGGTGGAATGGGGCCATGAATCACCCGCCCGCGATCGCCGCCGCCCTGACCGAGGTCGGCCCCCGCCTCAAACGCCTGCGCACCCAGCGCGGCGTCACCCTGACCGCGCTGGCCGAGGCCACCGGCATCTCCAAGAGCACCCTGTCCCGGTTGGAGGGCGGCCAACGCCGACCCAGCCTGGAACTCCTGCTGCCGATCGCCCATGCCCATCAGGTGCCACTGGAGGAATTCGTCGGCGCACCCGAGGTCGGCGACCCCCGGGTGCGCCTGGTCCCCCGCCGGGCGAACGGCCGCACGGTGCTACCGCTGACCCGGCAAGCCGGTTCGCTGCAGGCCTGGAAGGTGATCATCCCCGTAGACCAGACCGAGCCCGACTTACGCGTCCACGAGGGCTACGAATGGCTCTATGTGCTCTCCGGACGGCTCCGCCTCGTCCTGGCCGAGCACGACTTCGTGCTCCGCGCCGGCGAGGCGGCCGAGTTCGACACCCGGCTGCCGCACTGGTTCGGCAGCACCGGGGAACACCCCGTCGAGATCCTCAGCATCCTCGGCCGACAAGGCGAGCGCATGCACGTACGCGCCAAGCCCCGCGCCCCCACGCCGGCAACTGACGGTGCACGACGTTGAGCGGTCAGGTCGGGCAGCGACGGGGGTATGGGCACAGGAGCCGGCAAGATCAGGTGCGCTCATCCAGCCACGATGAGGGCGCCCATCCCCCGGACCCGTCACTAGCGGTAATCAGAACTCATGCTCCGTAGTGGTCGTCGTGGTACTGGCCGCTGCCGGAGGTGAGGCTGCTGTTGGAGTAGTAACCGGTATCACTGGGGGTGCCAGCTCGCCGAGCTGACATTGCTGTGGGTTCTGCCGGCGCGCCGGTGCCCGTCCGAGGCGGGAATGAGCTGTGCGTTACTGGTCTGGTGCGGTGACGACGCAGTGCACACTCGCCTGGTGATAGGCAGTGTCCGACGGATCAATCTGGCCGTCGACATCGACGTCGACATGATTACGCCAGGAGATCAGTTGACCTGTCGATTCGCAGGGTCGACGCGCCGTCGTTCGGTTGTTGCTTACCGACTTGGGCTTGAGTTGCAACCGTCGCCGATCAAGCCTTGCGGCGCCATGCGCCGTCCGTGGAAAGCTCGTAGAGACAGTTACGGACACGAGCCGTGTCCGCCGTGCAGTCACCCTTTTCCCACTGCCCGCGCCCAGAGACATCCGGCGCTGAGTAGTGAGGATCATCAGGCAGGCTGATGGGCGTACACCCGATCGCCGACGTCGCGATCCCGCCGTCTGGTGCCCGTTCGTCGCCGGATTGATCACTCGGCCCTGCTCGTCGACGTACCGGGCGCGGTCTCCGATATCAGACGGCGCGAGACCCGGAACCGCATCCGCGTAGGTGACAACTTGACCTGGCTGGACCCGGTCCTCCGCGCCTGCCGGCGAGGCAAGACCTGTGCCCCCGACCACCACACTTGTTGCGACCGCAACCCGCAAGATTGTCGCTGAAGCTACGGGCGGGCCTAAACGGCCCTCGACCGAGCAGAACAACTGGGACGAGAGAGCAGAACTGAGGTTGATCCGTCTCGACGGACGGCCAGCCCATTCAAGAAGCTCCGCCGCCTCAAGCCGCTGCCCGCACCGGGCCGCCAACACGGCGGGAACCTCGTCGCGCCAGACCAGCCGGAATCCGTCCGATGTAGGCCACGTCGGCGTCCAGGGCAGGTCTACCGAGTTTCACGTGATCGACAGGTCGTCGAGCTTCTGGTGATTGCTTTCCAGGTGTTCCCCGGCGAAGTCAAGCACCACTGGACAGTCAGCAAACCACTGCTCGTCATCGGGGTCCCAAGCACCGGCCAACTCCTAGGCCAGCTCAATGGCTGATCGAAGGCGTGGCCACCATGTCTCAACGCCGCGCTCCTCTTCTTCATATCCGGCCTGGCAGATCTCGCGATCCTGGCTACCAGCCTCGCCATCCTCGGCGTGGCCTCCTCCTCACGGGGCTCGCCATCGCGCTGCGGAAATAGGGACGGCATCGAGACAACCCGGAGTCCCTCGACCGGAAGTCAGCTCCGTGACAGACACATCTACATATGCCAAGCTAGGCAAGTGAAGCCCCGCCACAACCTCGGAACGCCTCGGAAGCCACCGACGGGTGCGCAATGACGGACGACACACCGATCAGTCACATCGTGCACCTGGTCAGATCCTTTGGAGACGACGCGACCGCACCGAGGGAGATCCAGTTCGGCAGACGACTGCGCCCTTCCGCTCTCGCCATTCTCTGGGTCCTGCTGGTCGCCGGCACGCTCAGCACAAGCCTCCTAGTCGTGTTCCTCTGGATAAGCGACTCGCCGGGGTGGTGGTTCAATCTGATCTTCACCCTCCTGCCGGCCTTCTTTTTGGCCGGGTGTGGAATGGCATTGACGGAATCGAGAAAGCTCTCACGCCGCGAGGCGCAGCTCGCCGAGCGGTGGCACGCGACACGGAACCACGCACGACCATCAGCGGGACGCGTCATCGACCGCACGGTGAGCCTTATGGAGCACGGGAGCGTGTCATCTTTTACCCTCACCGTCGACATCGAAGGGGCATCGCGCATCCGCGCACGCTGGTACCGCAGCAACCCGGAAAACGCAGACGCAACTCTCCTCCAGACCCAGATACCCGCAATCGGCTCTAAAGCACGTGTGTGGTCTGTCGGATTACCAAACGACGACGAACCCCTGATCGTGGAAGCACTCGATGCCAGCATCGTGATCCCATGAGCGTGCTCTATCGACTTCTTCCACCAACCTCGCTGGGGGCGCGGCGGGGGCTGCGCTGCGCCCGGCCCCCGCACCGGGCGAGGATCGCAACCGGGCCAGCTACCAGCAGGTGCCGCCCGAGCCTCTTCGGGCTGCGCCCGGTCCCCGGCCGGGCGAGGATCGCAACGGTGCGACGATGGGCGCGGAGCCCGCGCTGACACCACCAGCGCAGCGAGTGGCGCCGGCCGGTTCTGGACGCAGGCTGGTCGCTGTGCGGGGTTCGGCGAGTTGCCTGGCAGCCGAGATCCGGGACAGCCGGTAGGTGCGGTCCGCGTCTGATCTTGTGGCCAGCAAGTAGCCCTGGTCCCGTACGGTGACCAGGCCGATCGGGTCCACGGTGCGCCACCTCGGGGTCTGGTCCACAGCCGCGTAGTGGATGCGCAGTCTGTGTCCGGCAAGTACCGCGCGCCGGACCTCAATCGTTGTCGCATCGGGCTGAGCAACCGACGGCCACGGCTCGTGGCGAGCTGCCGAAACTCCAGATCAGGCGAGTGCGGCTGAAGTACTAGTGTTCTGAGTCGTTAATTCGCCGGCAGTATGTGGCGAGGCTGTTGAGGATGTCGTCGGCGGTCCTGGTCCAGACAAACGGCTTGGGG
>NZ_JBIDBG010000032.1:0-36032 GCF_043202855.1 Micromonospora sp. NPDC048063
AGCATCGGCCGGGTCCGCTCGAGTGCCTGCATCTGCGACTTCTCATCCACGCACAGGACCATCGCCTTGACCGGCGGATCGAGGTACAGGCCGACATGCTCGGGCGCGAGGCCCGGCTCTGGTTCGGTCGACATGCCTGCTCCTCTCCTCGGCCACCCGTTGAGAGCGCCACGGTCGGTATTCACGAGACCGGGTTCTAGGCCACCACCTCGACTGCGCGCATCGGTGGAGGGAAGCAGCCCACCATGCCATTAGCGTGCCATTGACCGGGGCCAGGCGGGGCCAGTCGGGGCCACGAGAGACCCCCGGGACCAGGCCGCCAAGCCCGTAGGCAGGTGGACATCGGCAATTCCCAAGCTGACAGTCGCGTGCCCCTTGCGTGCCCGTTCGGATGGATGACGACGGTCAACGGCGGTCAGCTCCTGGACGTGGCGGCCGGCGTGTCGAAGCAGGTCAAGCCAGCTCACTGCCGAGCGGATTCCGCCCGGGTCCACACTTCCTGGTTGTCTGGCCGCTCGGGCGGGTGTTGCCGCCGGCGTTACCGGCGCTGGACCGCTGGTAGGCGGCGGCGTCGTTGCGGACGGCCGGAACTGCTCTGGCGGTCTACCGCATCACGGGCCGGGTCGGCGAGAAGTACCGCGACGGTGAGGGCGCTTCGCGGCACCGCTACGCCGGCCAGCTTCTCGCGCGGGTCCATTCGAACCGTGCGATCCGGCCCGGCTCCTGGCGAACGTCGCACCCGATTGCAGGAGGGCCGGCTGTGACCGGATCCTCGCTTGCGATACTGACCGGGCGTCGCCTGGCTGGTCGGTCTGGCTGCTCCGTGGCTGCTCGGACGTCGGGGAACGCGCGCGGACAGGACCGGACTGCGCTCTCTTCACGCATGGTCTTTAGGTATCCATAGAGGCGAATGTAACGCCGGACCTGCGGGGATGCTGCCGGACGGGGCAGGTGTAAGCCGGACGCCGCCGGACTTCGTGACTTTCTGCAAGATCATCTGACTACGGATCAGATGCCGTATGCGGCAGGCGTCCACATCCTCGGCAGTGCGGCAGGGTCCTCGGGTTGCACCCATAATCGCCCCGTCGAGGCTGCCCCGGGTGCGCTGCGCCGCGTGGAGGGCGTCGATGACCAGGTCGGTGCGCATGTGGTCGGCGATCGCCCAGCCGGCCAGGCGCCGGGAGTGCAGGTCGATGACGGTGGTCAGGTAGAGGAACCCGCGGTCACCGACGGGCAGGTAGGTGATGTCGCCGACGTAGCGCTGGTTCGGCGCGCCGGCGGTGAAGTCCCGGCCGATCAGGTCCGGGGCCTTCGCCGCGGCCGGGTCCGGCACCGTCGTACGAGTTCGCCGGCGTAGCCGCAGGCCCTGCACGCCGAAGCGGCGCATCACCCGCGCGACCCGCTTACGGTTGACCAACTGCCCGGCATCGCGGAGTTCGGCGGTGATCCGTGGCGCTCCGTACGTGCCGTCGTGAGCGGTGTGCACCGCCCGGATCCGGCCCACCAGGGCCACGTCCGCGGCATCACGGGCGGTCCGCGCTTCCGCGGCCGAGCGCCAGTAGTAGAAGCTCGAGCGGGACACCCCGATGATCTGACACAACCGCTTCACGCCGAAGCGCTGCTGATGGTCGGCGACGAACTGGAAGCGGTTCACCAGCGCGTCTCCCCGGCGAAATACCGGGCCGCCTTCCGCAGAATGTCCCGTTCCTCCTCCAACTCCCGGACCCGCCGCCGCAACGCCGCGTTCTCGTCCTCCACGGAGCCGGCCGCCGGCGGCGCCGCCGGCCCGGCCGTCGCACCCCGACGCCGATCATCGGCGCGGACCCAACTGCGCAACGTCTCCCGATTGACCCCGAGATCGTCAGCGATCTGCGCGATCGTCGCCCCAGGCCGAGACCGGTACAACGCGACCGCGTCGGCCTTGAACTCGGCGGGGTAGTGCTTCATCACCATCTGTCAGGGACTCCTGATCTCCCCGGACCATCACGATCCAAGGTTCAAGTGTCCAGGACCAGGGGGCAACTCCCAGGGTCGCCGGAGGCGACGCCTTGGGTGAACGGGTTGTCCGCGAAGGGGGTCGGCCCAGGCCGGTGCCGAGGAGAGCCGGCGATGGCGGCCGCGCGATCTGCTCCGGCCGCGCCCGTGAGGCCACGGAATGCGCGTCGATGGAGACCGGGCATGCGACGGTCTCTTCAAGAGGATCCAAGATCACCTTGGATGCTTGGGACCGAGGTCGCCGCTGAGGGCCGTACGGCGGCCGTCGGCGCACGGGTGCACACATCAGATCCCGGCCGGCATCGCGACGGATCGGCGGGTCGGCCGCGTCAGAAGCCGAAGTGAGTTAACGATTTCCCGGGAGCGCCGACTTCTTCTGGCGCGGCCGACACCCGTACTCATCAGGCGATACGCCAACATGCCAGCGCGCGTGCTCGGGCCCGGTAGGGAAAGACGCCGACGGATCGGTCTTGATTCGGAAATCGATTGCTGGAACAGTGGCGCCATGAAGGTTGCGGCCGTCCTGGGCGTAGACATCGGCACATCGAGCAGCAAGGGTGTCCTCGTCGACGCCGGCGGCCGGGTTCTCCGCTCGGCGACCCGCGCGCACGAGGTGAGCCGCCCGCGACCGGGCTGGGTGGAGATGGACGCGGACGTCTGGTGGCAGGAGTTCGTCGCGCTCAGCCGTGAGCTCCTCGCACCCGGCGACGCCGACGTCGTCGGGGTGGGGGTGAGCGGCATGGGTCCGTGTGTGCTGCTCACGGACGCCGCGAACGCCCCGCTGCGCCCGGCCATCTTGTACGGCGTCGACACCCGCTCGACCCAGCAGATCGCGCGACTGACCGAGCGGTATGGCGCAGCGGAGATCCTCCGGCGGTGCGGCTCGGCACTGTCCAGCCAGGCGGCGGGCGCCAAGGTGGCCTGGGTGGCCGACAACGAACCGGAGCTCTTCGCCCGAGCCCGGCGGCTCTTTATGCCCAGTTCGTGGCTCGCGTGGAAGCTCACCGACCACTACGTGCTCGATCAGCACTCCGCGAGCCAGTGCACACCGCTCTACGACACAGAGGGCCAGGACTGGTACACGCCGTGGGCCACGGAGATCGCACCCGATCTGGTCCTGCCGCCGCTGCGCTGGCCCGGCGAGGTGGCCGGGACGGTGACGGCGCGCGCGGCGGCAGAGGCCGGCCTGCCGGCGGGCGTCCAGGTCGTCACGGGCACCATCGACGCCTGGTCGGAGGCGATCAGCGTGGGTGCCCAGGGTGTTGGCGACCTGATGCTGATGTACGGCACCACGATGTTCCTCATCCACACGGTCACCGCCCGCCTCACGAACCCGTCGCTGTGGGGCACGGTTGGCGCCTTGCCCGGGACGCGGAACCTTGCCGGCGGCCTGGCCACCTCGGGCGCGATCACGGCCTGGCTGCGCGAGCTGTTCGGCTCAACCGGCTATCCCGAGCTGCTCCGGCTGGCCGAGGTCTCCGGCCCGGGCGCGAAGGGGCTGCTCATGCTCCCGTACTTCGCGGGCGAGCGCACCCCCATCCTGGATCCGCGGGCCCGTGGCATCGTCGCCGGCCTCACCGTCTCGCACACCCGCGGTGACCTGTACCGCGCCGCGCTCGAGGCGACCGCTCTCGGCGTACGCCACAACATCGAGACGATCGAGGAGAGCGGTGGTGCCATCCGGCGGGTCGTGGCGGTCGGCGGCGGCACCCAGGGCGGACTGTGGACCCAGATCGTCTCCGACGTCACCGGACGTCCCCAGGTCATCCCGTCGCAGACCATCGGCGCGAGCTACGGAGCTGCGTTCCTCGCCGCGCGGACCGGGTGGCCCGTCTCGATTGAGGCGTGGAACCCCGTCAAGGAGATCCGGCAGCCCCGGGCGGAGCTGGCCGCCGACTACGACGAGCTCTACGGGCTGTACCGGGAGCTGTACACGAGTTCCAAGCGGGTCGCGCACGCACTCGCTGCACGTCAGGACCGTCTCCTGGCCGCCGGCCCGCTGGCGGCCAGCGCCACCCCACGCACCGAAGGAGTCGCCCCATGACCAGTTACCCGCTGCCCGTGCTGACCGACCCGCCCGCGGCGGCGCCCGGCACCGTCTACACCGTGGCCAGTGGCGACCTCCGACCCAGGGCGAACATCACATGCTGGCCCACCCAGCAGCAGCTCGAGGCCGACCTCACGACCGCGGTCAACGCGCTCGGCTGGAAGGTCGAGCGTGGCCACGCGTTCGACCCGGACAAGGGCCACGGTTTTCTCGACAGCCAGCGGGCCGGCATCGAGGTCTTCAAGCGCATCCCGGTCAACGCACCGCTCATCGTGGTCGAGGCGGTCTGGCAGTACAGCCACCACGTCCTGGCCGGGCTGCGCAGCCACCGAGGCCCGATCCTCATCGTGGCCAACTGGAGCGGCGAGTTCCCGGGCCTGGTCGGCCTGCTCAATCTCACGGCGAGCCTCACCAAGGCGGGCGTGCGGCACTCCGCGCTGTGGAGCCGGGACTTCACCGACGACTGGGCGGCCCACGGCCTGCGCACCTGGCTGGAGACCGGCGAGCTGCGCCACGACACCAGCCACGTGCGCGATCTGCCCGCCCTGCCGGACGACCCCGAGGTCGAGCTCGGCCGCGCCCTGGCTGCCCAGCTGGTCCGGGAGAAGGCCATCATCGGAGTGTTCGACGAGGGTTGCATGGGGATGTACAACGCGATCTTCGATGACGAGCTGATCAACCCGCTGGGCATCTACAAGGAACGGTTGTCGCAGAGCGCGCTGGTCGCCGAGATGTCACGGGTCCCCGACGGGGAGGCCCACGCGGTCCGCCGGTGGCTCGACGAGGCCGGGATGACCTTCCACACCGGCACCGACGAGGCGACCGAACTCACCGACGCCCAGCTGACGAGCCAGTTCAAGATGTACATCGCCGCCCTGCGCATCGCGGACGACTTCGGCCTGGACGCCGTCGGCATCCAGTACCAGCAGGGCCTGAAGGACACCGTCCCGGCTAGCGACCTCGCCGAAGGGCTGCTCAACAACGTCCAGCGGCCACCGGTGCTCAGCCGCGACGGCAGCCGGGAGCTCTACGCGGGCGCGCCGCTGCCGCACTTCAACGAGGTCGACGAGGGCGTCGCCGTCGACTCGCTCGTCACCAACCGCATCTGGACCGCCATGGGCCTCGACCCGGCCACCACCCTGCACGACATCCGGTGGGGGGAGCGGTACGGCGACGACTTCGTCTGGGTGTTCGAGATCTCCGGTTCGGTGCCGGCGTCCCACAACGGCGGGTACGACAAGTCGTACAGCATGCGGCAGCCGCCGATGTACTTCCCGCTCGGCGGCGGCACGCTGAGCGGGGTCTCCAAGCCGGGAGAGATCGTCTGGTCCCGGGTGTTCATCATGGACGGCGGGCTGCACGTCGACCTCGGCCGCGCGACCGTCGTCGAACTTCCGGAGGAGGAGACCCGGCGCCGGCTGAACGCCACGAACCCGCAGTGGCCGATCATGCATGCCGTGCTGCACGGGGTCGGCCGCGATCAGCTGATGGCCCGCCACAAGGCCAACCACGTCAACGTCGCCTACGCGCCGGACGCGGAGACCGCTGACCGGGCGCTGCGGGCGAAGGCCGCCATGTTCGCCGAACTCGGCGTACAGGTGCACCTCTGCGGCGACGTCAACCTCTGAGTACCCGCTTGGCGACCCGGCCGGTCGTGGGACCCGGCCAGGTCGCCGAGCCGGAGTGTGGCCACCCTTCGGCCGAGGCGCCGGGGTGGTGATGACGGGTCGGGGGAGCCTGAGGTTGGGGCAGGCTCCCCGGTTTCCCCGCGTCCGCGTATCGGCTAACGGTCAGCTCCGGCGGGTGGAACTGTCGCGTATCTGAAGCCCGGTGCTGAGCGTGACGGTCGACGGCGGCCGCGACGGGTTGGCGATCCGCTCGGTGAGCAGCACGGCGGCGGCGCGTCCGAGATCGTACGTCGGCTGGGAGACGGTGCTCAGCGACGGCCGGACCAGGTGTGCCCACGGGATGTCGTCGAATCCGACCACCCCGACCTCGTGCGGCACCCGGATGCCGCGGTCGACGAGACATTCGACGGCACCCACAGTCATCAGGTTGTTCGTGGCGAAGACGCTGTCGGGCGGGTTCTCGCTGTCGAGCAGCGAGGCCATCGCCCGGTAGCCGCCCTCCTCGCGGAAGTCCGCGTACCGCACGAGGGCATCGGTCACCTCCCGCCCGCGCGCCCGCAGCGCGCGCTGGTAGCCCCGGAGCCGCTGGGCCGCCGTGGAGATTCGGCGGGGGCCGGTGATGCAGGCGACCCGCTTGTAGCCGTTGTCGATCAGGTGCGTGGTCGCCAGCTCCGCCCCGTGCACGTTGTCGACGAGCACCGTGTCGATGGTGACGCCGCGCAGCTGGCGGTCGATCGCCACGACCGGGATACGGGCCTCGACGAGCCGGTTGATCACCGTCGAGCGGCCCGACGTGGAGATGATGACGCCGGCCATCCGCTCGCCGAGGGCCGCCGCGATGTACCGGGACTCCTTCTCCGGATCCTCGTCGGTGTTGCACAGGACCACGGAGTAGCCGGCGCTCTGCGCGACGTCCTCGACCCCGCGCACCATGGAGGTGAAGAAGGGGTTGCCGATGTCGGAGATGATGACCGCCCAGAGGCTGGTTTGGCTCAGGCGCAGGTTACGGGCGACGGCGTTGGGACGGTAGTCGAGGTCCCGCATCGCCTGGTGCACGCGCGCGGCCATGGCTGGATCGACGGTGGTACGCCCATTCAGCACCCGCGAGACCGTCGCGGGCGAGACCTGAGCCTGCCGTGCCACGTCGTAGATCGTCGCCATTCGCCTCCATCCGGTGAATTCCTATGATGACGAGCCCGAGAACGAGTGCGCGCTCCCGCACCGTCGCCGGTGCGGGGACTGGGCATCCTACGGACGAAAAATGACGGTATTGTCACGGGCTTTCCGTGCCGGCGCTCACCACGCGCCGTGACGAGCGCCGACACGTTCAGCCGTTGAGCATCACCTGGAGGGCGTCGCCCCGACCGACCACGACCTCGGCGGCCAAGGTAACGAGGAAACGCCCGTCCCGGCACGACCAGTCACGCACGGGCAGCGTGCTATTGCGCAGGCGTACCGTCACCCGTGCCGGGGAACGCGTCACCGCCAGAGCGACGCTGGACACCCGGAGGCGGCCGTACCGGACCTCGACCGTACCGGTGAGGTGCTCGCCGTGGCGCTCCTGCCGGAAGAGGCCCCATCCTTCCGCCGCGGTGAACGCGGCGGCGAACCTGTCGGGGCTGATCCGGGGCGCGAACCCGATGTGTCCGCGGGGGCCGTGGTACTCGAACCCGCAGGCCGCGAGGTAGACGCCGTGGCTGGCCATGGCCCGGGCGTAGTGGTCGCCGCACTCGATCTCGTTGTACGGGTTGCGCTTGCCGGCGGCGTACCGTTCGTGCAACGCCCGGGTGAGCGTAAGCCCTTCCTCGACCAGGCCCTCCTGGAGCATGTGCGCCGCGACCTGGTACTCCTGGCCGGTCCACACCTCGTTGAAGTACATCGCGGCCCAACTCGCCGGGGTCCCGGCCGCGCTGTCGGCGCCACCGCGCGGCCAGGTGGTCATCAGCATGCCGTACTCGTGGTCCATCGCGAACCAGCGGCCGCCCGGGATGACGCTGCCATCCCGGTAGGCGGCGTGGTCGGGGGTGAAGTTGTACCGGTAGAGGCTCTTCAGGGCGCTGACGGCTTGCTCCGCGGGTACGACACGGGGGAGCCCGAGCTGACCGGCGAGGCTCTGCCCGAAGAGTTGGTCGATGTGGCACCCCCGATTGCTGTTGATCACGTCGGCGTGGGCCGGATCGACCTCCTGGATGAAGTACTCGCCGTTGAAGAGTTCCGCGGACAGGTACCGGCTGCCGGAATCGGCGAGGGTCCGGCACCGGTCGGCGAACTCGGCCTGGCCCAGCTCGTCGGCCATCGCCGCGCCCGCTCGCAAGGCCGCGACGTACATGCCCGTGATCCAGGCGATGTGGCCGTACCAGGTGGTGTCGAGCGTGTTCGGCTGCGGACCGTCGAGCGTGCCGTCCGGGCCTGCGTCGTGTTCCATGATCCATTCCAGCGCGCGCCGCAGCCGGGACCAGTTCGCCCGAAGGTAGGTGCCGTCCGGCGCGGTCAGGTGTTCCCGATAGCAGCGCAGGATCGTCCCGCACTGACCGTCGGTGGCCCAGGCCATGTCTGCCTCGGCGCGGTTGCCGATCTGGCCCGTGTCCGGGTGGAAGCCGATGCCGAGATCCACCCTGCTGCGGGTGTCACGTTCCAGTTGGGGGAAGAGCCGGGCGATCGACTGGGCGTAGTTCCACACGTGTTCGCAGGTGCCCGGGCAGCAGTACACGCCCTCCCACCCGTAGAACCGTCCGTCGTCGAACAGGTAGCAGGTGTTGGTGGCGAGGGTCGAGGCGGGGGCCAGGGTGCGTTCCAGGAACCAGTGCGGCAGGGTGGCGTCGGCGTACCAGGTTTTCACCCAAGCGCGGGTGTCGGCCTCCAGCCGGTCGAGGTCCCGGGCGACGTGTTCCACCACGGCCCGGGCATCGGCGAACCGAGTCGCGTAGTGCCGGCGCAGGCTGTCCGAGCCGCGCAGGAAGCTGAGCGAGACACGGTCCGGCACGGGGAAGTGCCAGCCGAGCACGAATCGCACCGTGCGACTCTGGCCGGGCGCGAGCCGGACCGCGACGCTAACCGACCCGGTCTGCCCGGATAGTGAGCCGTCCACCTCCGCGGGGCCGGCCTCCGCCACGAACACGTCGTCGAGGGTATCCCACCAGGCCAGCGACGGACGCGCCACCGCCCGGCCGTCCAGCGCGGCGAGGACGAGCGTGCCGTTGTCGGGCACCTGGTCCAGCGGCCGCGCGTCCGTCGTCACGTCGCTGAACACGATCCGGTCGACGTTGACGTGCCCCCACCCGCCGGTGTCCGAGTCCACGATCTCGATGACCGCGGTGCGGCCCTGGTACGCGGACACGTTCATCGTGGCCACGCTGACCGGTTCCGCGTCGCGGCCGGCGACGCTGGCCTCCAACGCGCCATCCACCAGGAGGTTCACGCAGGTGCTGCCGCGGTGGCTCCCGCCGCCCACGGCCACGTTGACGTAGCGCCGCTCGACGGTGAACGGCCGGCTCGTCAGCTTGCCGGTGGCGGCATCGGCACGGCCCGAGTCCCCGCCGGACCCGCGGAAGTCGTGCGACGTCGCGAACCGCTGCCCCGACGCGCCGAGATCGCCGAACCGCTTCATGTAGTCCGGCACCTCGGAGACCAGCACCGGGCCGCTGCCGAACGCGGTGCCCTCGACGGTCCAGCCCTCGTAGGTGTCCCGCTCCCAGTCCTCGAACACGATGTCGGGCCGCGGCGCGGCGTCGGTGAAGACGATCCGGTCGCAGTTGAGGTGGCCCCAGGCCCCGCCGTGGTCGTCGACGATCTCGATGACGGCGGACCGCCCCTCGTGCGCGGCCACGTCCAGGAAGACGGGCCGCATCACCTCGGTGTCCTGCCCGGTGGCCGTGGCGACGACCGTCCCGTCGACCACCACGTTGACGCAGGTCTGTCCCGGGTGGTTGCCGCCACCCAGGGACAGCCGGATGGATTTGCGAGTGACGGTGAACGGGTCGCTGACGAGCCTGCCGGTGGGCGCGTCGGCTCGGCCGATGTCGCCGGCGGCGCCACGGAAGTCGTGTGACGTCACGAGCCGTTGCCCGGTCGCGTTGAGCGGGCCGCCGCGCTTCATGTAGTCCGGGATCTCGGAGACCAGCACCGGGCCGGTGCCGAAGGCGGTGCCCTCGACGGTCCAGCCGTCGTAGGTGTCCCGCTCCCAGTCCTCGAAGACGACGTCGGGGCGGTCGGGCGTCTCGGTCTGCTCCGCGGCCGAGAACCGGACACCGCGCAGCGACCGGTCGCCGAACGCCGTCGACCGCAGGGTGATGCCGCGCTGCGTCCTGGTGTCCAGGCAGGCGGGATTCTCGACGTAGCCGAGCAGGGTGGCGTCCACCGTTCGGTGCGACGTGTTGCGCAGCGTGTACGCCAGCACGGTCGCCGGCAGCGTCGAGTCCGCGACCGACAGCGGTACGAACGGTGAGAACGCCTCCAGGGTCACATCGACCGGGGTGTCGGCGGCTCGGTACCGGACCGTGCCGATGGGGTACTGCCCCGTGAAACGCACCTGGTCGAAGCCGGTCGCGTCGAGGGCGCGGGTCTGGACCCGTCCGGCCGACCGGGTCCGCAGCGCGAAGCCGTGCCGGACGGGTGAGGTGGGCTGTCGCGGGTTCGCGTACCCGACGTCCGTGGTGCCGGCCGCCGGCCGGTTGAAGATGTCCCAGTTCCACAGCCGCCCGTCGCCGCCGAGGTACAGCTGGCCGGTGGCGCCGCCGCCGACCGGCATGCCGAGCCAGCGGAGGTCGGTGCCCTCGTAGGTGGTCGGCTCGCCCCGGCCGTGCAGCGCCGTGGTCCAGTCGGATGGCAGCGCCTTGTCGACCGGTACGGCGATCAGCCGGTCCTCGGGTACGCCCAGGGCGGTGGCGGCTTCGGCCCGGGAGCCGGCGAGCACGGTGCCGGCGGCGACCCCGAGGGAGAGAGTGAGGAGTTGTCGGCGGTTCGGGCGGCAGGCGTTGCCGGGACAGCACTGGTCGTACGACTGGTCTGTCATGGGTGCTCCTGACGGTCAGGCCGGTGCGGCCGGGAGACGGTGCACGGGGCGGGGGTAGGACGGCGCGAAGGCGTTCGCCGGGCCGGGGCGGGCGGCGGCGCCGGCCGCGAGGTCGGCGTCGTAGGCGGCGGCCCGTACAAGGGATTCGAGGTCCTCCGGTGGGCAGGTGGCGCGGACGTTGACCAGCACGGTGGCGCGGGCCACCGGCGGCTCGTCCCGCCCGGTGGGCTCCTGCCGCGGCGGCTCACCGGCGGCCACGACGCTCATGCGGATCAACCCGGCGGGCGACTCGACCGCGATTTTGGCGTGACCGATGACGTCTCCCCGCCGGGCGCAGGCTGCGGAGAGCGATTCGAGGGCGACGTGTGCCCAGCGTCGCGTGGAGAACCCGCCGTCGGCCGAGACCTGCCATACCTGGTTGAGCCAGCTCAGTCGCGCCTCCGCCGCGGCGTAGCGGTCGTAGTCGACGTCCACGTCCACGTCCGGGACGCGCCGCGGCCCATTGATCCACCGCGCGACGAGCTCGTCGACGTGCTCGCCGAGACTCGCGCTGTAGCCGAGGACGTCGGCGTCGGGGTGGACGCGGCGGATCTGGTCGAGGAGCGCGTCGAACTCGACGCGGGGCAGGGTGTCGGACTTGTTGACCGCGATGAGGTTCGCCTCGGCGAGCTGGCGGTCGAACAGGTAGCCGAGGTCGCCGTCGAGCACGCCGACGCGCGCCGGATCGACGATCGTGGTGAGGGGAGCGAGTGTGAGGCGGTCGCCGTAGCGAGCCCGCAGGGGGCGGACGACCGTTGCCTGCAGGTCGGTGCAGCTGCCGACGGCCTCGGCCAGGATGGTGTCGGCCTGCCCGGTGTCGAGCAGGTTCGTCAGGAGGTCGGCGAGGCACTCGAAACGGCAGCAGAAGCAGCCGTCGGTCACCTCGCCGACGTCGGGCACCGCGTCCCGGGCCAGTTGGGTGTCGACCAGGTCGCTGCCCTGATCGTTGGTGATGATCGCGACCCGGCCGCCGCGTGCGGTGAGCAGCCGTCCGGCGGCCAGCATGGTGGTGGTCTTGCCGGCGCCGAGGAATCCGGTGAGGACAACGAGTCGGGGCACGGTTGCCCCCTCCCAGCGTGCCGCGGGGGCCGCGGTGCGCACTCGTGAACGAGAAATCGTTTGCTCGGTTCTGATCGAGGACCATAGAAGCGGCGGGTGAGGCTGTCAACGGCGGAGCCCCGCCGACCTCCTCGTCCACACCGAAGGATTGACCGTCGCGCATCGGCTGCCTAACCTGTTCGCAACTGCAGCGAGAAATCGATTCCTTGTCTGCCGCAGGCCCGCCCACCCACCGATGTGGAAGGCGACTCATGACACCACCCACCACTCGTGCACCACGTACCTCGCCCAGGCGGCTGCTCGGTGCCGCCGTCGCGGCGACCCTCATCGCCGGCTTGGCTGTCGTCGGTCTCACCGCATCGGCCTCGGCCTCCACCGGCCCGACCACAAACGGCCCCGTCGGCTGGGACGTCTACCGCCGACTCGACCGGCTCCCGGAACTCGCCGACGGATCCCGGGCCTACCAGTTCTCCAGCTTCGACCGCAGCGGCGGCAACGACGACGGCTTCTCCGGCCGGTACTCGTGCCTGCGCATCAGCGCCGAAGGCTGCGTCATCGCCGAGGCGACCGGCGCCGGCGAGATCGACTCCATCTGGTTCACACGCGACGAGGGTAACGTCTCCGCCACGGGCACCATCAAGGTCGTCCTCGATGGAAAGACCGTGCTCGAGGCCAAGCTCCAGGATGTCGTGGACGGCAAGCTCGGTGCTCCCTTCGTCTACCCGGTGGTCGCCAACGCGGCGCAGAGCTCCGGTGGCGTCTACATCAAGGCGCCCATGACGTACCGCAGCTCGATGCGGGTCACCACCGAGAAGAACCCGATCTTCTACCACGTCACCTACCGGAAGTTCACCACGCCGGACGGCGTCCGCACCTTCGACCCCACCGACCGGGCCGCGGACGTCATCGCGCAGCTCAAGGCCGCCGGCACCCGCGACCCCAAGCCCGCCCAGCCGGGCGCCACGACGGCCAAGCGCACCTTCGCCGTCCCTGCGGGCGATCGGGCGACCCTCGCCAGTGGCGTGGGCCCCGGCGCGATCACCGCACTCCAGCTGACCATCCCGCAGCTCGTCGGCGCGCCCGCGCCGATCGCCGACGACGGTCGCGCCTTCGGCGTTGGCGGCGGCAGCGAATTTACCGCCGCCGTCGACCCGGCCAACACCGGCGTACGGCTCACTCGCCGGCTCGACCCGCACGTCGGGCACCAGCGAGCGCGCATCCTGGTCGACGGCGTACCGGTCGCCGAGTGGCCCGCCAACGACCCAGTGCCGTTCGGCACCTGGCTAGACCAAACCGTCGAGCTGCCAGTGAGCGCCACGGCCGGCAAGACGAAGCTGACCATCCGCAACGAGTTCGTCTCATCCGACCTCGACGTCAACGAGTTCACGTACTGGGTCGACAGCCTCGTCTCCGGCACCGCGAAGCGCACCGACACGGTCGACCTGGGCGCGGCGCACACCGACGCCGAGGCAGCACACGGCTACCGGATCACCGCGCAGACCTGGCAGGGCAGCAACACCTTCTCCTACCCGGCCGACGACGAGCGCAAGGCGGCCGTCGCCGCGTCCGACGCGGTGCTGCGTGACACCCGCCTGCGCATCTCGTTCGACGGAAGAACCACAGTGGACGCCCCGCTCGGCGAGTTCTTCGGCACCGGCCTCGGGCTGCACTCCGTCCGGTCCCTGATGTTCGGCGTCGACCCGGCGACCGCGACGCTCTCGGCCTGGTGGCCGATGCCCTACCTGTCGCGCTGGACGATCGAGTTGCACAACGGGGCCGACGTGGCGATCAAGCCGTCGGTGGCCACGGTGACCACGGCGCCATCCGCCCGCTGGGCGGCGGCCCTGCGGCCGACCGGCGACACCGGCTACTTCCAGGCGACCGCGACCAGCGCCGACACCACGCCCGGAGCGGACCACCTCTTCCTCGACGTCGCGGCGCGGGGGAAGTTGGTGGGGGTCACCCACACCATGGAGGGGCACATCCGCGCCGGCAACCAGCGGAACTACCTGGAGGGTGACGAGCGCGTCTACGTGGACGGCGCGCAGAGCCCGAGCATCCACGGCACCGGCACTGAGGACTTCTACGAGAGCGGCTGGTACTTCAACCACGGCACGTTCTCCGCGCCGATGAACGGCAACCCTGCCCATGAGGTCGCCGACTACGGCTGCCAGTACGACTGCACAGGGGCGTACCGGCTCATGCTCGCGGAGTCGGTGGCGTTCTCGACCGGACTGCGGTTCGGCATCGAGCACGGCCCGGGCGACCAGGACCCGGCCCGGTACGGCTCCACCGCGTACTGGTACGGCCAGGACACCGTCGGGCAGCGCTGGACGGACACGGTCGACGTGGGCGACACCGCCAGCGAGGCGGCCCACCAGTACGCCTCGGGCGGTGACCGGACGGTGCTCACGGCGACCTTCGAGGGCGACGACGGCGCACCCCGACCGGTGACCGACGACGTCCGAGCCTCCGCCGACCCGATCCGGTTCCGGGTGGCCCTCGACGATGACAACACTGGCGCGGTCCTGCGCCGGGTCGGCGACCAGTCGGCCGGGTACCAGTCCGTGGCGGTCCAGGTCGACGGGCGCGACGCCGGCACCTGGTCGCAGCCGCTGGCCAACGCGTCGCACCGGTGGCTGGAGGACGAGTACCGGCTCCCGGCCGCGCTCACCCGGGGCAGGGACGCGGTGACCGTCACCCTGACGCCGACCGCCGGCGCCCCGGCCTGGTCCGCGGCCCGGTACGCGGCGCTCAGCCTGGTCACCCCGTTCACCGACCAGCAGCGGCCGGAGGCGGTCAGCGGGCTCACCGCGACCAGCGGCACGACCAACGCCGTGACGGTGGCCTGGCAGCCGGCCCGCGACGACGTCTATGCCCCCGGGTACGAGGTGTTCGCCTCCCGTGAGGCGGGCTTCACGCCCGGGCCGGGCAACCGGGTCGGCACCACGACCCGCCCGAGCTTCGAGCACGCGGGTCTGGGGCTGCGCGAGACCTGGTACTACCGGGTGCGCGCGGTGGACGCGGCCGGCAACGCGGGGCCGTACTCGCCGGCCGTCTCGGCCAGCACCGGCGACACGATGCGGATCGAGGGCGAATCGCTCCTGCCCGCGCTCAGCGCCGACGCGCCGGCGGACGTGCAGGGCGACTGCTGCGGCATCCACTGGTCGCAGAGCGCGCAGCTGTGGTTCCACGCGAATGGACCGAACCAGAGCGTCACCGTCAACTTCACCGTGCCCACCACCGGGACCTACGACCTGCGCCTCGTGCAGACGCTCGCCCGGGACTACGGCACCAACACGGTGGCGATCGACGGTGCCCAGGTCGGGCAGGCCTTCGACGCCTACCACTCGCCGGAGGTGGTGGTGAGCGACCCGCTCGACTACGGCCAGCGGGAGCTGACGGCGGGCCGGCACACGCTCACGCTCACCGTGACCGGCAAGGCCGCCGCGTCGGTCGGCTACCTGGCCGGGCTCGACTACGTCGAGGCGCGGCTCGTCTCGTGACCGACCGGAGCCGCCGGGTTCACATCGGACCCGGCGGCTCCGGCCCCACCCGCAGCAGACCCGCAGACGACCCACGAGGTGCCGCATGACAGAAAGCCCGCTGGTCCGGATGACCGGCATCGGCAAGCGGTTCGGCGGTGTGCACGCCTGCCGCGACATCGACCTCACCGTCCGAGCGGGTGAGGTGCACGCGCTGCTCGGCGAGAACGGCGCCGGCAAGTCGACCCTGATCAACATTCTCTCCGGCGTGATCACCGAGTACGACGGCGCCATCGAGGTCGAGGGGCGGCGGGTGCGCTTCGGCGGCCCGGCTGACGCCCAACGCGCCGGCATCGCCACGATCCACCAGGAGCTCGACCTGGTGGCCGGGCTCTCCATCGCGGAGAACATGTTTCTCGGCCGCGAGCCGCGCACCCGGATGGGAACCGTCGACATCCGGCGGATGCGCCGCCAGGCCACGGACTATCTGCGCACGCTCGGCGCCGACCTCGACCCGCGGCGGCTCGTCGGGTCGTTGCGCGTCGGCGAGCAGCAACTGGTCGAGATCGGCCGGGCGCTGTCGCTGGACGCGCGGGTGCTGATCATGGACGAGCCGACCGCCGCGCTGGCGGACGCCGAGGTCGAACGCCTCTTCGCGACGATCGCGGAGCTGCGCCGGGCCGGCGTCGGCATCGTCTACATCTCGCACCGGATGGCGGAGATCGAGGTCGTGGCGGACCGGGTCACCGTGCTGCGCAACGGCAGCGTCGCGGGCAGCGTCGACCCGAAGACCGCCTCCCGCGACGACATCATCCAGCTGATGGTCGGCCGGTCGGTCGACGCGCTCTACGGGGAGGGGCGCAACGAGCCCGGGGACGTACTGCTCGACGTCCGCGGACTCGCCGTGACGCCACGCCGGCCGATACCCGGGCGGACCGAGCCGGCCGGGGTGGACCTCACGGTCCGCTCCGGCGAGATCGTCGGCCTCGCCGGTCTGATGGGCGCGGGCCGTACCGAACTGCTCGAGACGCTTTTCGGCGCCGGCGCCTCCGGCCCCCGCGACGGCCAGATGACGATCGACGGCCGCCCGTACCGCCCGCACGACCCACGGTCGGCCCTGGCGCGCGGGGTGGCGTTCGTCCCCGAGGACCGGCGTGGCGCCGGACTGATGCTCGAACACTCGGTGACCGACAACGTCGTGCTCTCCGCGTTGTCGTCGCTGACGACGCTCGGCCTCGTACGCCGGCAGGCGGTGAAGCGGACGGTAAACGGACAGCTCAGGGCCCTGGCGGTTAAGGCGTCCTCGCCCGCGGTCGCCACCGCCACGCTCTCGGGCGGCAACCAGCAGAAGGTCGTGTTCGCCAAGCAACTGCTGACGCGACCGCGGTTGCTGCTGCTCGACGAGCCGACCAGAGGCGTCGACATCGGGGCCAAGGCCGAGATCTACCGGCTGCTGCACCAACTCGCCGACACCGGCATGGCCATCCTGCTCGCCTCGTCCGAGCTGCCGGAGCTGCTCAGCCTCTGTGACCGGGTGGTCGTCCTGCACCGCGGTCGCACCGTGGCCGCGCTGCCCCGCGCGTCCGCCACCCAACAAGCGATCCTCGCCGCGGCCAACGGGGACGATGCCAAGGAGGCCCGATGAACCCGCCCAGCCCCACCGCCGTCGCCGAAGCGCCGCCCGAGACACCGCCCCGCCGCCGGCTGATCCGGCTGCCGCGGGACCGGCACGCGATCTTCGACAGCTTCTTCCGGTTCCAGAGCCTGTTCGGCCTGGTCGCCGTCTTCGTCATCGCGATCGCCGTGTCGCCCGTTCGCAACGGCGAGAACGTCTTCCTCAGTTCCGGGAACCTGGCCAACATCGTCCGGGCGGTCTCGGAGATCGGCATCATCGCGGTGGGGATGACGTTCGTGATCCTGATCGGCGGGATCGACCTCTCCGTCGGGGCGGTGCTCGGGCTCGCCGCGGTCGGGTCGGCCACCCTGATGGTCGACAGCGGCATGGGCATCCTGCCGACGGTCCTGATCGTGCTGTTCATCGGCGCCGCGTTCGGCGCAACCCAGGGGGCGATCGTCGCCCGGCTCGGCATCCAGTCGTTCATCGTCACCCTCGCCGGCCTCCAGGCGGCCCGGGGCATCGCCCGGATGTGGTCCGGCGGGCTGGGCATCCCCATCGCCTACGGCGACGGGCCGCAGGAGGCCCCGGAGGCGTTCTCGATGCTGAGCGGGTCGATCAACGGGATCCTCCCGGTGCCGGCGCTGCTGTTCCTCGCCATCGGCGTCGGCGCGCTGTTGGTGCTGCGCACCACGGCCTTCGCCCGCCACGTGTACGCCATCGGCGGCAACGAGAAAGCCGCCCGGCTCTCCGGCGTGCCGGTGCGCCGCGTCCGCATCACCGTCTTCGCGATCGCCGGCCTGCTCGCCGCGCTGGCCGGGATCATCCACGCCGGGCAGCTCAACCAGGGCAGCCCGAACGACGGCGCCGGCTACGAGCTGGACGCGATCGCGGCCGTGGTCATCGGCGGGACGAGCCTCGCCGGTGGCAGTGGATCCATGGGCGGCACCATCGCCGGCGCCCTGCTGCTCGGGATTCTCAACAACATCCTCGCTCTCAACAACATCGACGCGAACGTGCAGCTGGTCGTCAAGGGCCTGGTCATCGTGGCTGCCGCCGCGTTGCAGAAGCTGCGTCCCCGCATCGCCTGACCCACCACCAAACGGAGGAAACCATGCGTTACACCCGAAGAGCCGCCACGATCCTGGCACTGGCCGCGCTCGTCGCCACCTCGGCGTGCAGCGTCGAGGACGACCCGGGCAGCAGCTCCGACGCCTCGGCGAAGTGCGGCAGCGGCAAAGAATTCCTGATCGGCATGTCCCAGGCCAACAACGCCGAGCCGTACCGGCAGGTCATGAACGACGACGTCACCAACGCCGCGAAGTCCGTGCCCGGTTTCAAGGTGGTCGTCTCGGACGCGGCTCAGGACAACAGCAAGCAGGTGGCCGACGTGGAGAACTTCCTCTCTCAGAGCATCAACCTGCTGATCATCTCCCCGAACGAGGCGAAGCCGCTGACCGCGGTGGTCAAGAAGGCGTACGACCAGGGGATCCCGGTCATCGTTCTGGACCGCAAGGTCGAGGGTGACGTGTACACGGCCTTCATCGGTGGCGACAACGTCGCGATCGGCCGGGCGGCGGGGGAGTACTACGCGAAGACGCTGCTGCCGCAGGGCGGCAAGGTCGTGGAGATCTCCGGCCTGCCGGGCTCCACACCGGCGGCCGAGCGCGCCCAGGGCTTCCGGCAGGGCATCGCCAGCAACCCGAGGATCGAGATCGTGGCGAGCCAGACCGCCGAGTGGTTGCGGGAGAAGGGCCAGAGCGTCATGGATGCGATGCTCAAGGCGAATCCCGACATCGACGCGGTGTACGCGCACAACGACCCGATGGCCGAGGGTGCCTACCTGGCGGCGAAGGCGGCCGGCAAGGAGACCGCGATCAAGTTCACCGGGATCGACGCGCTGCCCGTCCCATCGGGCGGCATCAAGGCCGTCGAGCAGGGCCGCCTCCAGGCGACGTTCCAGTACCCGACCGGTGGCCGTGAGGCAATCGACATGGCCAAGAAGATCCTCGTCGACTGCGCCAAGGACGTCCCGAAGACGACCACGCTCGGCACCATGCAGATCACCAAGGAGAACGCCGCGGAGGCCTACACCACGCTCGGCGGCAAGCAGTAGAGCTTTGGCCCGGGTCCGCCGCCGCAGGCATGCGGCGGACCCGCGCCGGCCGCGCGCACGTCCGGGTCACCACCACGCCACCGTAGAGCTCTGGAGGAACGCATGCCCCGCCCACCGTCCCGCGTCGGCCGGCTGTCCGCGCTGCTCGCCCTCGCCCTGGGACTGATCGTGGCCCCGGCGCCGGCCCATGCCGCCGATACCGCCGAGCTGAGCAACCAGCCGTACGAGAACCAGTCCGTCCAGGTCACCGCCGGCGAGTTCGTTAACGTGTACGACCCCAGCGTCGGCGAGAACGAGCGCTGGTACTACAACGACCACACAATGGTGCGTGACCGCGCAACGGGTCTGTGGCACGTCTTCGCGATCACCCACGCCGAGCCGGCCAACCCGTTGGACGAGAAGTTCTTCGGCCATGCCACGGCGCCGTCGCCCCGTGGCCCCTGGACGAAGCATCCGTTCGCCCTTGAGGCCGACCCGAGCGCGGGGGAGACGCACATCTGGGCGCCGTATGTGCTGTTTCACGGCGGCACCTACTACATGTTCTACGCGGGCGGCACCGCCGACCACGAGGCGTACCGGATGCACCTCGCCACGTCGAAGGACCTGACGACCTGGACGCGGCACCCGGGCAACCCGCTCTTCACCGACGGCTTCGACGGTCGGGACCCAATGGTGACCTGGGTCGGCGACCAGTGGGTCATGTACTACACCGCCAACAGCACTCCGGCCGGTGGCCACCACATTGTCGCCTACCGCACGAGCCACGACCTCGTGCACTGGAGCGACCGGCGGACGGCCTTCGAGCACCCGGCCACCGGCACCTTCGGCGGGCCGACCGAGTCGCCGTTTGTGGTGCACCGCGGCGGTTCGTGGTATCTCTTCGTCTGCTGTGAGAGCGGCTACCAGGACACCCGCGTGTACCGTAGCGAGGACCCGTTCCACTTCACCGTCGACCAGCTCGCCGGCCGGATTGAGGCGCACGCCGCCGAGGTGGTCAAGGACGACTCCGGCACCGGCCAGTGGTACGTCACGGGCGCCGGCTGGGGTCAGGGCGGGCTCTGGCTGGCGCCGCTGAACTGGCGTACACCGGTGGTGACGAAGGGGCGGCTCGTCAGCACGCCCTACTACCGGGCGGTCGTGCAGACCGTGCCCGAGTCCCGGCTAGTCTCCTACGAGGCCGACCCGACCGGCCGAGGCGCGTACCGGCCCGTGACGGACTCGTCGTTCCGTTCCACAGCGCCCTACCTCGCGGTCGGGACCTTCGGGCCCACCGACACGGCGGGCGCCGCCCGGAACGTGACGGTGTCGGCCGACGGCACGGACGTTCTTCTGGCCGGCATCCCGCTCGGCGACGAGCCGGTGACCGTCGACTGGCGCTTCCGGTTCGCACGGACCACGATGGACGTCGACCTCGCCTGGCATGTGACCGGTCCGACCAGCGCGCCGGTCTGGGAAGCCGCCTGGAACGTCGACTCGACCCTGCCCCGGCTCGCGGACCCGGCCGGCGCCGATCGCGACGGGGACGCGGCGGGCTTCACCCGGTGGGCGCTCGCCACGGACGACACGACCACGCTGGCGGTCGCGTACCGGGACGGGTCGGCCTGGAGCGAGGACAACCGGTGGTTCAACCGGCCGAGCGGCTCGATCGCCTGGCAGCCCCTGTGGCAGCCGGGCGGGCGGTCACTGCTGGTCGGCGACCTCGCGGGCGGGACCTGGCGCATCGGCGTGAGCGGCGCGCCCGCCGACACCGGGTTCGCAGAGTCCCTGGCCGCCTCGCTCAACGGCGCGGCGTAGCCTCCGGTCACGCGGGCCGGCCACAGGAGGAGGTGGTCGGCCCCCAGGAGTCGGCACTATCGACGCCAAGGTCTGCACCATCGAGTCTCAAGGGGCGTCTCGGAGGCCGCCTACGTGATCCCCGGGCCGCTTCGACCAGTTGCAGGCGCGATCTGTCGCCGACAGCGCGTCGGAGACGACCGGATCTGCCGATGAGCGGATGTCCGGCAAGACTTGGTCACTTCACCATCTGGAAGAGCGGGTGCTGCAGCCAGGAGGCGAGGAGATCGGCATCGACGACATGGCGGACCGCAACCTCATCCCACGCCGTCCGGTAGGGAATCTCGTGCCACCTTCCGGAAAGCGTGGCGATAGTTGCCCGGGAACGATCCTCCCATCGTCGGCGACCAGGGCCGGACTGCAGAGTCGATAGAGCGGAGACGCCCGGCGGTGGAGGTACCGGAAGCGGGCCATCGAGATCGATGAGGCCGCCGTATTGGCGGGCTATCGTCACAGCGAGCTGGGCGAGAAACCGGTGGTCATCCTTGCCGTTGACTGCTGCGGCCAGGACGATCTCGGTGATCGGGAGGAAGCCGGCCGCGCGCGTCAAGCAGACCGCCTCATCAGCGTCGTCGCATTCGTAAGCATCGGGTTCGATGAGCATCGGCCCGGTCTTCGACGACGGCTTCGCCATGCCGAGGTTGCGCGGTTCCCGAAGTGCCCACCAGTTATCTCTGTCCGGGCTGAGCGACTCCGACAGCCACACCCGGAATGCCCTGACGTCGTCAGCGGTCCACTCGACGGGCAGCAGAACTGCGGCGGAAGGCCCGGACACGATGACAATCATGCACCACGGCCGAGGGCACCTGGTATCCGCTCATGCCGCGAAGCGCTCGTCACCGAGGGGATGTCAGCGCCGGTCGCTGGCGTCCGGTCATGCCGAGATGAGTGCGACTCACGCTGGAGTGGCGACGTTGAGTGCTTGCGCGGTGGCGGTGTTGGTGATGCCTGCGACATGGCCTTGGTAGATGATCTGGCCGCCGTGCCTGCCGGCTCCTGGTCCGAGGTCGATAAGCCAGTCGGCTTGTCGTATGACGTCAAGATTGTGCTCGATGACGACGACGGTGTTGCCGTGGTCCACGAGGTTGTCGAGCGCGCGCAGCAGGATGTCGATGTCGCGAAGGTGGAGGCCGGTGGTGGGTTCGTCGAGGATGTAGAGCGTCGGGCTGGTCGGGTCGCCGAGCTCCTTGGCGATCTTGACGCGTTGACATTCGCCGCCGGAGAGCGTTGTCAGAGGCTGGCCGAGTCTCAGGTAACCAAGGCCGACGTCGTCGAGGTGGCGCAGGGCCTTCGTGATTGCCGGATCGGGGAGCCGGTGGATGGCATCAGTGATAGTGAGTTCGTCGACATCGGCGATGGACAGTCCGTCGACCGTGTGCCGCAGAACGTCAGGAGTGAAGCGTCGTCCCTGGCAGGTTTCGCAGACCGTTTCCTGGCTCTCCATGAAGGCGAGGTCGGTGTAGATGACGCCGAGGCCATTACAGTCGGGACAGGCGCCGTCGGAGTTGGCACTGAACAAGCTGGCTGGAACGTTGTTGCGGCGTGCGAACAGCTTCCGGATGGGTGTGGCGATGCCGGTGTACGTGATCGGGGTTGAGCGACGGTTAGTGGTGACCGGTTTCTGGTCGATCATGATGGCTTGGTGGCGGGCGGCGAGTTCGGTGGCGAGGCTGGATTTTCCCGAGCCCGCGACGCCGGTGAGCACGGTCATGACCTCGGTGGGGATGTTCACGGTCAGGTTCCTGAGGTTGTTGCGGGTGGCGTTGGTGACGGTGATGCTCCCGCGTGGTGTTCGTGGACGATCTTTGATGGGGCGATGCCGCGATAGTTCGGCCGCAGTCGGGGTGTCGGCTTGACGCAGCTGCGCGAATGTGCCCTGGAAGACGAGTGTGCCGCCCTGGTCGCCCGCTCCTGGCCCGATTTCGATGATCTGGTCGGCATCGGCCATGACTGCGGGGTCGTGCTCGACGACAAGGACGCTGTTGCCCTTGTCCCGCAGTTGCTGGAGCAGTCTCGTCATGGACGCGACATCGTGCGGGTGGAGGCCGACGGTGGGCTCGTCGAAGATGTAGAGCATCTCGACCAGGCTGCTACCCAGGTGCTTGACGGTCTTGATGCGCTGTGCCTCGCCGCCGGACAGGGTCGTGGTGGCGCGGCCGAGGTGGAGGTATCCCAGCCCGATGGTGATCAGGGCGTCCAGCCTTGCCTTCAGCGCGGCCACGACCGGCGCCACGTTCGCGTCGGTCACCGTCGTCACCAGTTCGACGAGTTCGTTGATCTCTAGGCGCGCCATCTCGCCAATGGTGAAGCCGAGCACGGTGGCCGTGCGGCTGGCCTCGTTGAGCCGATCACCGTTGCAGTCCGGGCATACGGTGGAGCGGGTGAATCGGGCAAGGGTTTCTCGCTTGCGGTCAGACAGATTGTCAGAGGTCTGCAGGTAGATCCGTTCGAACCGTTCGACGACACCCTCGTAGCCCTTCGGAAATTTGGTGCCGAGGCGTGCGGCGTGTTCGCCGCCGAACAACAGCGCGTCGCGTTCGGTTTGGGCCCAGTCGCGCAAGGGTGTGTCAGCGTCGAATGTGCCGATGTCGGCGTACTGGGAGTACCAGTAGCCGCCGTTGCCGAAGCCGGGCAGCAGGATGGCTCCGTCTTTCAGCGACTTGTCCAGATCGAGAAAGCGGTCAACGGCACTGACGACGACTTCACCGAGGCCGGAGCATGTCGTGCACATGCCGGCGGGATCGTTGAAAGAGAAGTGGTTGGACTCACCGACCTGCGGCGTGCTCAGGCGGGAGAACAGAAGCCTGAGGTAGGTCCATGCATCGGTGATCGTACCGACCGTGGATCGTGCGTTCCCGCCGATGCGTCGCTGGTCGATTACCACCACCGGCGAGAGACCGTCGATCTGCTCGACCTCGGGCCGCGCCCACTTCGGCAGCCGGTTGCGGACGAATGGCGGAAACGTTTCATTGAGCTGGTAGCCGGCCTCAGCGGCGATCGTGTCGAACACCAACGACGACTTGCCCGACCCGGACACCCCCACGAACACCACCAACTGCCCGCGTGCCACTTCGACGTCGAGGGACTTCAGGTTGTTGGTCCGGGCTCCCCAGATTTCGATCTTGCGCTGTGACATGCGCACAACACTACGAGCAGATCCGGTCAGGAAATGTCCGCGATTCCGGCGGATAATGTGCCCATGGCCGACGTCACCCAACGAGTCCTCGCCCTGCTGGCGGTGCTGCAGACGGGTCGGGCGTTCACCGGCGAAGAACTCGCGGCCCGCCTCCACGTCAGCCCGCGCACGCTACGCCGGGACGTCGATCGTCTCCGCGGCTACGGCTACCCCGTCGAGACCCAACCGGGACCAGGCGGCTACTACCGGCTCTCCGCCGGCAGCACCATGCCCCCACTTCTCCTAGAGGACGACGAAGCCATCGCGGCCCTCCTGGGACTGGCCACCCTCACCTCGATCGGCAGCGCCAGCGAGGGAAGCCTCGACGATGCGGCGACGCGCGCCTACGGCAAGGTCGACCAGTACCTACCCAAGCGTCTCCGCGCCCGAGCAGTGGCCCTCCGCGCCAGCCTCGAAACCACACAGGCCCTGGCTCCGAGCATCAGCGCCGGAACGTTGAGCGCCCTCGCCGACGCAATTCACCACCAACACCTCGTCACCTTCGACTACGCCGGCGCGACCAGACCTACCACGGCACGCAAAGTCGAACCGCACCGCCAGATCCACCAGCACCTGCGCTGGTACCTGCTGGCCTGGGACACCCGCAAGCGCGACTGGCGCGTCTTCCGTACCGACCGCATCACCAACCTGCGAAACACCGGCCGAGCCTTCAGCCCCCGCCCACTGCCCGCCGACACCGGCATTCAGTACCTCCGCGAGGGACTCAACAAGCACCAACACCGCGTCGTTCTGACTGTTGACGCTCCCATGACCGCGGTGGCGGACGCTCTGAAGTACCAGGACGTCGAACTTGAGCCCATCGCACCGCATCGAACCCGCGCCGTCCTCAGATCCGACTCATGGCAGTGGCTCCTGTTGAACCTGGCCTTCCTCGACGTGGACTTCACCATTCACGAACCCGCCGCCTTCCGGACGGCGTCTCGACGATTCGGTGTCCGACTCCGGCAGGCGTGACAGAACGCCCACTCAATCGGCTAGGACCGCCAACAAGGCTACGTGCACGGATTTGCCGCCGACCGTGCGCGCTGGTCTCCTACGCCTCGTCACCGTGGGTAAACGGACGGGCGAGGTAGGCAACCAGAGGCGTGGCGTTTGAGGTGGCGCCGGACTCGCGAACATCGAGACGGTGAGATGTCCTAGGTGCCGCGAGCGTGGGCGTAGTCGATGAGCGCCCGGCGGTACGGTTCGGGCACCTGCGGTGCCAGTTCGGTGAGCGTGTCCAGGTCGGCGGCCGATCCCGTCGAGCGGGCACGGTATGCGGCGGCGGCCGCCCGCATCGTGACGTCGTCCGGCTCGAGTTCCTCACCGCGAGTGGCCTGCGTGGCGGCCTCGGCGAAGTCGCCTTCCTCGGCGGCTAGATCGGCCAGATCGAGGTACAGCGACCAGTTGGCCGGGTCGAGCGCTAGGGCACGCCGAAAGGCAGCGGCCGCCTCGGCACGGTTGCCGACGTGACGCCAGGTGCCGGCGCGGACGACCTCGGTGAACATCACGCGCCGCACGGCGTCGGCCCGGTCGCACAGGGCGAACGATGCGTCGGTGCGGCCGCACACGCGCAGCAAGATCGCCATGCGGGCCATCGCGTCAGGGTCCGCATGGCGCTCGCAGACCGCCTCGATCGCCCGGAACCACGGGGCCAGGCACTCGCGGACAGCATCAGTGTCGAGGCCACGGTCGTAATCGCGGATACGCATCGTGGCCTCAGCGACGGCAGCCGGGGTTACCGCGCTGAGGAATCGCTCGTCGCCGAACCACGGCGCGGACGCCCACGGGACGTCGGGCTGGTAGCCGGTGACCGCGCCGAGCGACATCGCGGCCTCGTCCATGTCACCGCCCACGAAGGACAAGTAGGCGCGGGCTAGCATCGGTCCGATCGTGTTTGCCGCCGCGACGACGGCCGTGACCTCGGAGGGCAGCTCGCGCCGCAGGTTCTCCAGCGCCGAGTACAGCTCCAGATCGCGCGGATCGACGGCGACCGCTCGCGCGATGAAGCTCGTCGCTGCGGAGGGCGAGCCGCCGCAGTGGGCCATCACCTGGGCGAGGGCGAGCGCTCCCGTCGTCGACACGATCGACACTTTAGCGCCGGCCGGCAGCGCGAGCGACGAGGTCCGTACACCGCCAAAAGGGCGGTGCAGCCCCGGGCCAGGCGAACGCTGCGCAGGGCGGCTACGGCCAGAAGCCCGGCACTGTCGCAACGACTGCAGCCGTACAACGCCGTTGATCGGGTTCACTCATGTGCCGCGGAGCGGGCACTACGCAGCGCCACAGTCGTCTTCGCGACCGGCGCCCGGACGTGCCGATGTGCGCGCGTCGAGATGGACGGCAAGGCACGAGTTTGCCGATGACATGAGAATGGAGACCGGTTGGCCAGCCCGAGGCCCATTGACGCCCATGGTAGCGATCGGATGAGCCATGTAGGGCTGGCCACGATCGCTACGCGTGTGCTGCGGGGCAGAACGCCGCGTACAGTACCTGCATCTGGGCACCGATCACCCGTGTGGTGAGGGTGTCTCGGTTCTCGCCCCACACGGCAGCGGTGAGGCTGAGCTGACGCGAACCGTCGGCGGCGGTAAACGCTAGGCCGACGAAGCCGGGGCCGCCACCGCCGTGCCCGATGATCCGAACGCCGCAGTCAAGGGTGGCAATTTCGACGCCCAAGCCGAACCCGAACCCGGCGGGGTCGGTCATCTGCTGCAACTCGGTCGGGCGCAGCAGCCGGCCGGTGGTCAGGGTGTGGAAGAACCGGTTGAGGTCCGAGGTGGTCGAGATGACCTCGCCGGCGGCGCCGGCCATGGACGGGTTCATGATGGTCACGTCTACCGGTGGAGCGTCGACGGCGCCGGTGGCACCGACGTACACGTGCGCGTGCGGGCCGATGATGGACGGGAAAGTTCCCGGCATCGAGGTACCGCTCAGGCCAAGTGGTCCAATGATCCGCCGCTGGATCTCCTCGCCGTACGGGCGTCCGGTCACCTTGCCGATCACCATGCCCAGCAGAATGTAGTCGGTGTTGGAGTACTGCTGCTGACTGCCCGGCGTGAACTGCGACCCATGCGCGTTGGCGATGTCGACAAGCTGACGGGCAGTGAACGTGGTGAACCGGATGCCGAGCACCTGGTCGTCGCTTGGCAGCAGGTCCCAGGTGTAGTCGTAGACCCCGCTGGTGTGTCGGAGCAGGTCGCGTATCGTGACGGCCTGCCCGTTGGGCAGCACGCCCGGCAACCAGTGCTCGACCGGGTCGCTCAGCGCCATTCGGCCCTCACCGACCAATTGCAGGATCACGGTGGCCACGAACGTTTTCGTGACGCTTCCCGCCCGGTAGCGGCCGCCTGCCGGTGCCGGGACTTTGCCACCCAACTCGGTGGTGCCTGCGCTGAATCGCTCTACCGACGAGCCCTCGCGTAGTTCGGCGATCGCCGAAACGACGTCGACCTGTGCCATGGCCTCGAACTTCGCCCGCAGGGTCGACCACTTGGCCGACGATTGCGTCGGCGCCGCTGCGGACACCCCTGCCCACAACATGACTATCGCGGTCGCCAGGATGGCGACCTTCGTTGTTCTCCGCGTGTTCACACTGCTCCCCAGTTGGCAGATACCTGCGACATGCATGTACTTCGTTGTGATCATTCCGGCGAAGACCGGCCGGCACATCCAGGTGGCCAACTAAGGGTTCACACCCAACGGCAATCCACGCCTGCCACTGAGCGGTGTACGGTCGCTTGCGCCATCGTGTCGCCCGCAACTCTCGGTACCGATTCGCATCACGCCGCTTGGCGACACGTCCGGACTGATCAGAGCCCCTCTGTAGCAGGGCGTGCTCGACGAACCGCGACTGTTGCCAAGGCCGCGGCTGCAGCCTTGCCCGACGACCCATTCGCGTCAAAGGCACTGAGCCTGATCTCCACGTCGTTCCGCCACGCGCAGACGTTGCAGAATGCGACGCCAGCAAAGCAGCCTGCGGCCGGTCGGCCGGGCCGACCACATCACCATCGTCGATGACGAGCACGAGTAGCGCAACGACGCAAGGCTGGTCGGTCCGCGCTCCTGGCTAACGCATCCTCAAGTAGCCGCTGACCGAGCGGTCCGGTAGCCAGGCGTCATGAGCAGCCGCCGGCTTCAGGAGAGCATGCTAGAGCCCCCTCATGTTGGGCTGGCGAATACAGCAGGTAACGAATACCACGCACCGCCAGGCGCTTGGCCGGACATCCCGTGTACGACGTGCCGCTGCTGCTCGGCGAGGAGGAGAGCTACTTCGGTGAGGCGTGAGGGTAAACAGTCGCCGGTCCCGTGTGCCACGATCGGCCGCTGCGAGCAGACCACGAAGGCCACAGCCGACGTCGCCGGCTGCGAGGGCCAAGGTAGAGGGCCACGCACTGGCTCGGCATCCCGACGAGGTACGGGTGCCACGAGCGATGGCCAGCGTCCGCCTGGCGCGCTGGCTGAGCCGGCCGGTACCGACCGCTGACGACCTCGGCGAGTTGGCGGCTCGGCAGCGAGACGAGGACGCCTGGGCCGACCGAGCCGCCGCCGAGGCGTGGACCGGGGTGGACGACGAAACGCTCGCGCAGGGGCTTCGCGCTGTGCTCGAAGCGGCCCGGTTGCGGCGGGACGCCCACGACGAGGCGTTCGGCCGCGCGCTGGCAGCACAAGTTGAGCAGGATGCCCCGACCCCGGCCGGGCTGGTCCACCTGGAGGACCTCCTGCCCACGGTCGTGCTGCCGCTGACGCGGCAGCGGCCAGTGCTGCTGGTGGTGGCCGACGGGATGAGCCAGTCCGTCGCCACGGAGGTCATCGACGACGTCATCCGCCGCTACGACAGTTGGCTGGAATGCCTGCCGGGTGACCGGGACCGGCGTATAGCCGCCGTCGCCCCGCTGCCCTCACTCACCGCTGTGTGCCGGGCAAGCGCTTCGACGGACAACCACCTGCGTGGGGTCCGCCCGGGGCACGCGATCGGTTGATCGCGGAGGTGTCGGCGGACTGGTTCGGCGCCGAGTTGTTGCTGCGGTCAATCGGTGGTCGAACACTCGACGAAAATGGGCTCTCGATCCTGCTGAACGAGTTTGCCGGCAACATGTGGGTGATGATGCTTATGGAGTCGTGCAAGGAGATGGTGCGCCTGGCGTGCACGGACCCGAGCTCCCTGGGGCGGCCGCAGCAGAGTGGTCACCGGGGTTGGATGTACGGCGCCCGCAGAGACATGCTCTTTCACGGCATCCGCCTTGACCTGTGCGAAGCGTTCCCCGACGAGCCGGCGCAGCCCACCCTCGAAGAACTGATCCGTAGGGCCATGGCTTTCTTTGAGCTCAACTTTGGCGCCATGCTGGCCGGGTTGTCTCGGGCAGAGCGCACTTTGCGGTACGGTCCCCCCCCTGCCGGGACTGGACATGCCCCTGCTCCAAACGCTCAATCCGCGCGCGGCCGACTGGTGGGATGCGCTGTTCCGTCCACTCGCGTCGGAACGTGCCCGGCAGTCCCCCTGGTTCGGATGGGCCACCAGAGAATTCGTCAACCGGGCCCGAGCCACTCACAACTCTCAACAACAGTCCGCAGAGCTCATCGGATACCTCGACCGGCTGGCACCGGACGAGGTCCCGCCCCCCGCCCGGCACCGACTCAAGTCGGGCCAGATCGACTGGTCGGGCATCCTGCCGCCCGAGCACCTGCCCCGTCGCTGAAGGGCAGCAGTCAGTGGCGTGACCAACATCGCCGCCACCAACCGTCACTACGCCCGAACCGTCATCGACTACTGGCCTCATTCGGCATCACCCAACGGCTTCGTCCGTCAGGCGGCCTGGCCGCCGACCACTCGCCATTGGCCGGCTATCCCGGATAAGGCCCTGTCGCTTCGTGGCCGGTGGGGGAGCAACCCCGGATTCCGCTGTACGAAGCGGCGGGCCTGGTCGCGAGCCGAGGATGAGCTCTTGCTGGCGCCGGGGCTCGGCTGGGTGGTGGGGTCGGCCAGTCCGCTCGGTTCGTGGGTCGGAGCGCCAGCGTTCTAGCCTGCCATCACGATGGTGCAACGCGTTGGCCTCAGTGACCACGTCGCGGATTTGTTTTGCGGCGCGGGTCGCCTGGTCGAAGTATGCGGCGCTGGGGAGCAGCGCCGCGTCTTGGGCGCCCGATCGCGGGGGAGAGCCCGTGGAGCATCTGCCGCTGCGCCCGCGATGGCTGTACCGTGTGCGGGCAGCCGTGGCCTTCGGCGCGGCGAAACTCGCTCTCCTCGCCGAGTGCCAGGACAACCGGACCCGTTCCTCTACCTGGCCGGATGTTTGCACGACGCGATTGACGATCTGCACGGCTCAACCCCGCTGAGACGGGCACCGCTGCTGTCATTTTCGACCGCTTCCTCGGCTGGCCCGCCCGCCCGCGACACCAACTCCTACGGCTTGACCACGGCCAGAGCCATCGAGGTCGAGGAAACGTGACATTCGGCGGCATCGGCCGCATCAACGCGAACGAGCCGGTTTCAGCGGTGCCGATAAGGGTCGCGACCAGGCCGCCAGCGCGGACGAGATCATCCCTCCGCCGGCGGGGGCAGCACCGCTCGTACTGTGCCTGCCGGCGGCCTCGGATCACCCCGCGTGTGCTGAGAACATGGCCGCTACGGGCTGGCTCCTAACTCGCTTGCACTTGCGTCGGAAGGTGGTCGTTGTACGTGCTCCTGGTTGTCACCGCCCGCAACTGGTCGACGGCTTCCTTCGTGTAGTTTCCCACCAGATCTAAGAGTTGAGCATCGTCGAGCGATTCGAGACTCACCACTACCGCAAGTCGCCGGAGTCTGCGGGCGGTGATGCGCAAGATGTCCGTCCGTGCGGCGCCGGCTCCCCCGGCTGTGATCAGGTGGCCGTGGGCTATGGCGCGGGCGACGCGTGGATGGGCACCGAGCGTTGGGCGCTCGAGGATTGCGACGGCCTCGTCCTCGTAGAGATGGGCTCCGAGGTCCTCGCCCAGGCTGTGAATGCGGGTCCATAGGCGTCGGAACACGTTACGGGGACGGCCGATGATGCGTTCGTATCCTGGCCGACGGAGCGGGTTGGGCCATCGCCAGAGCGCGACATCCGGCAGCAGGACCAGGCTGAGGAATGACCAGACCTCTTCGCTCGGCGCATCGGCGGGCACGATGGGGTCTGCCGGGGCCGGGGGTGGAAACTCAGGGCCAGACCCGACGTGGAGCGCGACCCCCGGCCCTGGTGCCCCTGCTGGCGCCCGTTGCCTCCGTTGCCCGGTGTCGGTGTGCCGGTGTGTGTTGCCGTTGCGCCCGACGCGGTTGTCGGCGGGTGGGGCACCGCGTTGTCCCACCCGGCCGGAATGCGGGTTTCCGTGCCGCCGGCCTGGGTGTCGAGGAGTGTGCCGAGGACGTCCGCCAGTCGTGAACCCTGTTGCGGCATCGGTGGTGGGCGCGGTCGCGTTGCCGGCCCGGCGGTCCCTGAAGATTCGGTCGATGCGCTGAAGTGCCTGGCTGACCGGGTTACGGGCGTACCGCTGCAGTTGCGCCAGCCTCGGCTGCCACCTGTCGTGCGTCAGTGGTTCGGCGCGGGCGAAATCTTCATCGAGTTCGGGGTCGGCGATGAACACGCCGCTGATGGCGTACCCGGTCGGAAGTGTGAGCGTGTAGCCGTTCGCGGCGTAGGTGGCGCAGTTGATGCGGGTGAGACGTCGCCGGGTGCGTTGGTGGAGCCAGCGTGAGCGGGCTTGGTGGCGACGGCGCAGACCGCGAGGGCGGCCATGACCAGCACGGCGGCTGCACCCACTTCACCCACCCAGCCCGCCGGTGTCCACCCTGGTCAGACAGCCAATGGCGGCTGCCGTACTATCGGCTATCTTCGGACCCATAACCTTCTGATCCGTAGGACTGTTTCGGCGACGACGCCGATGAGCGCGGCGAACTGGTATACGACGATGCTACGGCCGTATCCATCCTGGAAAACGGTCTCGGAGAGCGGCTCGTTGGCGAGAATCGCCTGGCGCAGCACGATGATGACGATCCAGCACGCGAGGGCCGGTATCAACGCGACCAATGCTGGGCGGACGACGATTGCCCACCTTGGCGCTGGCGCGCTCGCCGTTCGACAGACCAGTACCGCTCCGCCGACGAGGAAGAACGCGAAGGCGGCCATGTTGGTGGCGCTGGCGAGTGCGATGCCGGCGAGGGGACGGCCGGCGTAGAGCAGTAGCATCGCCCCGAGGACCAAAGCGCCAGTCACAGCGGATGGGATCCAGGGCCACCGCAGCCGGTCGGTCCGGGTGGGCCGGATCTCGATGTTCTCGGTCATACGGTCGACGCTAGCCAGCATCCCGCATGGTGCCGATCGCCGTTTGCCACGGTTCATGTACCGCGTTTGCGGTATGCCGGCTACGCCGGCGTACGGTTGTCGGCCGCCGAGGCGCTCACCCCCGGCGCTCACGCTGCCGTACTCCCGCGGCAGGATGACACGTCGGGGGTTCGGCGATGACCTGTACTTACTCCAGGTAGAGCGGCCTGTTCGGGCGAGCGGGCACGCGGCACCACGACAGCGGAGCGCGACTCCGGAACCGTGCACGTACGGGTCATTCGCTTCTGGGGGTGTCCCTATGGGTTTGGTCAAGTCCCAGAAGGGGGGCGACGTCAGCCGGTGGGCCTAGGCAGGTGGTGAGGTCGGCGGTGGTGGACATTTCGTAGTGGGTGCTGATGACAGTGCCTGTGCGATCTGGGCGATGTCAAGTTTGGCTTCGCCGCTGGTCCAGACGGTCAGCTGGGGCCTCGTGGTCGGTGGTGGTGCAGACAGACGATCCCGGCCGCTGACTCCGGGCGACACGCCGAGCCGCTGGTATCTCACTGGTCGCTGGTCGGCCGCGTACAACGAACTGGTCACATGATCGGCCCGGGCTACCACGGCACCCACACCCCCGGCGTGATCGTCCACCGGCAGCTACCGCCCTCTCCCGGTGCACTGGGCCCCGGCGTCGCGGCGTTACGTTGACCTCGGACGTCGAGGACCTCGACGTCCCAGCTGAGCCGGGGCCTCAGCGTTCACGCAGCCCGGTCAGTTTCTCCGGGTTGCCCAGATGGATGGCGTTGACCACGCCGTCCACCAAGTGCAGGCTGATCGCCGCCGCCGAGGCCCGCCCGGAACTGACAGCGATGCCCGGTCCGCCGTTGAGCTCGACGACCGGGTTGGTCGGATCCACCGGCATCCGGCCGGCGAAGGTGAGCAACGCCCGAGCGACCAGCTCCGCCCCGTGGATCGCCTTGCGCGGTGCCGGTGCCAGACCACCGCCGTCGCTGTTACGACATCTGCGGCAAGCGCCCTCAGCAGGCTGTCGAGATCGTCACAGGCACGGGCCGCCAGGCAACGAGACGGCCCTTCGTTGCATGCCGCCGGCTACCGCGTTCGTGGTACGTGGTCGCCCGGCCGGGTACGTACTGTTACGCCGTGCGGCGGTGGATGACGGAGGCCGGCATCGTGGTGATTACCGGTGCGGTGACGGTGTATCGGATCGGGGTGGCGGCGGTGGAGTCCGCCGACCGCGCGCCGGACGCGTGGGCGTACGGCCTCGGGCTGGCGATGGCGCTGGTCTTGCTGGCCCGACGGCGCTGGCCGGCCGCGACGCTGGCCACGGTGGGTGCCCTGTTCCTGGCCTACCACATGTCCCGGTATCCCGGTGGTGCGCCCGCCGCGCCGCTCTGGGTGGCGATGTACTCGGTGGCGGTCGCGTCCCGGCGTCGGTCCGGTCTGGTGGTGGCCGGGGTGTTCATCCTGTTGGACCTGCACGGGCGGATGTTGGTGGAGGGGGTGGGACCCCTGGACGCGACCCTGGACAGCTCGACGGTGGTCTTCGGGGCGACGCTGCTGCTCGGTGAGGTGGTCCGGGGCCGGCGGATCCGGCTGGAGTTGTTGGCCGCCGAGCGGGACCGTACGGCGGAGCAGCGGGTGATCGAGGAGCGGATCCGGATCGCCCGGGAGCTGCACGACGTCACGGCGCATACCCTGGCGGTGGTCGGTGTACAGGCCGGGGTCGCCGCCGAGGTGCTGGAGGACGACCCAGACCAGGCACGCGCCGCGCTGAACGTGGTCCGGCAGGCCGGCCGGGAGGCGATGGTGGAGCTGCGCGCCGCCGTCGGCGTGCTCCGAGACGGCCGCCGCGACCCCGGCCCCGAGCCGGGCGGCCCCGGCGGAAAGCTGGGCGACCTCCGCGACCCGCCGGGTGAGTTCAGCCCCGCGCCGCCGGCACCCGCGCTCGACCGGCTTCCCGCACTGACCGCCGCGACCGGCGCCGTGCTGCTCCACGACGGCGAGCCCCGGCCCATGCCCCGGGCTGTGGAGGCGACGGCGTACCGGATCGTCCAGGAGGCGGTGGCGAACGCGGTGCGGCACGCCGACGCCAACCGGATCGAGGTACGGCTCGGCTACCGTCCGGACGGACTGACGCTGACCGTCCAGGACGACGGGCGCGGCGCCGGCGGACCACCGGGCAACGGCCTGCGCGGCATGGCGGAACGGGCCACCGGCCTGGGCGGTTGGCTCCGGGCCGGCCCGGCCGAGGGCGGAGGCTTCCAGGTACAGGGGTGGCTGCCGGGATGACGATCCGAGTACTGCTGGCCGACGACCAGACGCTGGTCCGGGCTGGCTTCCGGGTGCTGCTGGAGCGGGTGCCGGACATCGAGGTCGTCGCCGAGGCCGCCGACGGGGACGAGGCGATCGGGCTGACCCGCGCACACCAGCCGGACGTCGTCCTGATGGACATCCGGATGCCCGGCACCGACGGGCTGACCGCTACCCGGCGGATCCTCGCCGACGAGCGGCTGCCCGGGGTACGGGTGGTCGTGCTGACCACCTTCGAACTCGACGAGTACGTCTACGCGGCGCTGCACGCTGGCGCGAGCGGTTTCCTGCTGAAGAACCTGGAACCGGACGAGTTGCGCCGGGCGGTCCGGGTGGTCGCCGCCGGCGACGCGCTGCTCGCGCCGGAGGTGACCCGTCGGCTGATCGCGGCGTTCGCCAGCGGACCGGAGGTGCCCGGCCTGCACGCGTTGACCGCGCGGGAGCGCGAGGTGGTGACGCTGATCGCGGACGGGCTCTCCAACGCGGAGATCGGTGCACGGCTCGGCATGAGCACCGCCACCGCGAAGACCCACGCCAACCGGGCGATGGCCAAGCTCGGTGCCCGGGACCGGGCCCAACTCGTGGTCTTCGCCTACCACGGCGGGCTGGCCGGGGTACGACGACCGCAGTAGTCCGCCGCCCACGCGGAGCGGATCCAGCGCCGCCCCGCCACCCATAGCGTCTGGTCCATGTTTCTCATCCTGGGAGCAACCCTGAACCTGCTCGCCTCCTTCTTCTGGGAGCCCGACTCGCAGGGCGTGACCGCCGGTACGCTCGTCGCGCTTTCCTGTTTCTGCTGGCTGGTCGGTCTGATCGGGCTTTATGACCGGCTGCGCGCCACGGCTCCCCGGTATGTGGCCGTCGCGCTGCCGGTGACGGTCTTCGCGGTCGTCGGCGGGGTGGCGTTCGGCGTGCAGAGCATCCACGAGGGCCTCGTCGACGTCTCGCATGCCCGGACGGTCGAGCTGCTCAACCAGTACCCCTTCGCCACGACCCTGTTCTGGATCGCCGGTCCACTCTTCCCGCTCACACTGTTCGCGCTGGGCCTGGTGCTCTGCCGGACCCGCACCGCGCCGCTGCCGGTCGGCGTACTGCTCTGCCTGGGCGCGATCGCCTTCCCGTTGAGCCGGATCACCCGCGAGGTGTCGATCGCCCATGTCGCCGACGTGCTGCTGTTGCTGCCGTTCCTGTACCTGGGTGCACGTGAGTTGGGGCTGTGGGGTCGGTCGAGGGGTTCCGCCCCGTTCGGTGCCGGCCGCATGCCTTCGGCGACGCCGGTCGGCGGCGGGCCGGACGCCTGACACCACCCGCGCGGGGGGGGCCCCCCCCCCCCCCCGGGGGGGGGGGGGGGGCCCCCGCCCCCCCCCCCCCCCCCCCCAGAATTGTTTTTTTTGTATAAAAGCCCGGATTATGTCTGGGGGGTGT
>NZ_JBIDBG010000033.1:0-34033 GCF_043202855.1 Micromonospora sp. NPDC048063
TGTTCTCGACCCGTCCGGCGGTGCCGGTGTACTGCCGCTGCACCCGACCGAGCACACACCCCTTTCTTGAGAAAGCCGGTCTCGTCGGTGACCAGCACCCCGTCGGGGTGGCCGAGCTGTTCGATCAGCCAGTCACGTACGTCATCGCGGACGGCGTCGGCGTCCCACACCGCCGTCCGCAGCAGCCGCTGCATCGCCTGCGGATCATCGTGACCAGCCCGCTCAGCGAGGGACCAGCAGGTCTTGCGTTCCACGCCCGACAGCAGCCCTTCCACGAACTGCGCCACCGTCGCACGCGGTTCCGGCCGCACGAACCGGTCAGCGACACGCGCCACCGCCTCGTCCAGGATGACCCGCCACCCGGCGGGGTCTACGCTGTGGCACGCGGCCACCGCACGATCTTCGGTTGTCCTCACAAACCATCGATGATCAACGCGGTGGCCGCCTTCACGCCCGCGCCACGCCCAACGCCGAAGCGAAGTGACGTTGGAGTACTAACAGCGTCCTGCTCATGCTGCTTCCCACCAGCGACGTCCGCAGCTCGGGGTACTGGGTGGACTTCTACGGTGTGCACACCCGGCAGCACCAGCAGACGCTTGCCGAGGTGCTGGCGCAGTGGCATCACCGGTGGGACGCCCGCCTGGTCGCGTCGTGGGGCACCATGCTGCAGTTCCAGGTGGGTCGTCGCCCGGCACCAGGTGACGAGGCATGGACCGCGGCCGGCCAGCTCAAGGCGCTCGCCCCGAACCTCGACCTGAGCCGGTGGGAGGTCGCCGTGGCCTTGCCCGCCGGTGACGCGTGGTTCGTGCACAATCGACCCTGACAACTCGGACGCAGAGCCTCCGCCAAGGTCTGTCGCATTGCCTAGCGCTCGGTCGGCGGCAGATGAGGATGTCGTCCGGACCGCGTCCTGCTGCCCTTTGAACCGTGTATGCCGGTCGACGCGAGACCGCTGATAATTGTTCGGTCATGGCTGAGGATCAACTGAGCGCGGTTCGGCGCAGACTTCCAGAAGGAACGCGAGTCCAGGAAACGGTCATCGGGTTCCCGCGGGTGTCGGCCGAGCGGGCAGGACGGGGCAGGATATGGACCAAGGCACCCGCGACGAGTTGCTCGGCCGCCTGGTTGAGGCAGTCGGGTCCGTCACAGTCGCACACCCGACGCGGGTTGCCATCGACGGACCACCCGCCGCAGGCAAGACCACGCTCGCCGACGAGCTGGCCGTCGTCTTGCGCACACAGGGCCGTGACATCATCCGCGCGACGATCGACGATTTCCTCTTCCCTCGGGCACAGCGCTATCCTCGCGGCGAGTACTCGGCCGAAGGCTGCTACTTCGACACCCACGACTACGACGCGCTAAACTGGGTTCTGCTCGATCCGCTCGGCCCGGGCGGAAATCGGCGCTTCCAACACGCGGTCTACGACCGCACAGCGGATACTGCGCTGTCTCCGCCGGTCACGACTGCCCCCGCCGACGCCGTGCTGGTCTTCGACGGCGTCTTCCTCATGCGCCCGGAACTGATTGATCGGTGGGACCTGCGCATCTTCGTGTCGACCGCGCTCGAGAAGACCGTGGACCGTGCCGTGATCCGAGAGCGCCGGGTGTCATCTCGGGCCGAAGTCGAACGGCGCTGGCGCGAGCGTTACATCCCCTCCCAACAGTTCTACTTCGCTACGGTCCGCCCGACCGATCACGTCGACATCGTCGTGCACAACGACGAGCCCCAGCAGCCGGTCTGGGAGACCCAAACACACTGACCGCACTCAATTCGGCACGTCCGGACGCCAGCAACCGGCGCCGGCGCCACCTTCGGTGACGAGTTCGCGGCAGACGGGCGCGCGGGTCTGGCAGGGGGCGTCGGAGCTGCCTCACCAGTGGCTGGCAACGATGCCGGTACGACCGCCAAGAGCGGCGCGGATGTCTGTGGTAAAGGCAGGTGATAGTGGTGGCCAGTTGTGGAACGTCACGGCGGGAGCGCCGATGAGTACGCTGAACTGACCGGTCCAGTCACCCACCAGTCCGCTCCAGCCGCACCGGTCGCAAGTGAACAGCGGCTCGCGGCCAGCGGTCATCCACTCCTCCAACCAATCGCCGTAGCAGTGGGTGTAGGTCGTCGGTGCGCCAGCTGCGCAACGTGGACATCGCGGTGCCTCATCGTTTTCTACGGGATGGTAGGCGTGGCGCTCGTCAGGGATGTCGACGCCGTTGTTAGCCGTGTCGAGGAAGGCGTCGAACCAGTCGACCGGCTCGACGGCCGCGATACGCGCGGCTGGACCCGGCTTCCACTCGCTTGGCTGCCACAACGCATCACGACGGTCGTTCAGGCGAATCACTCCGCGAGCAAGCAAGAGCTCCTGCACGCCGACGACGATCTCCTCGCACTCCGCCGACAACACGCTGTCCAGCCGGACCACAGTCACGCTGTGCTCACTCACCGTTGGTCTTCTCCTGCCCCGTCGGCGCATGTCTCCACGGGAGTATCACTCAGCAGATCTTCTGGTCACCTCGGCTAAGTACCGGCATGAACCTGAACCTCGTGTGCATCGGCGTCGCTACCTTGTTGCTTCACGTGGCGCACGGCTCTCGGCAGATCCGGTCGTCTCCGACGCGCTGTCGGCGGCATGAGAGTGCACTCCACGGCTAGCCAGTTGTTGGGATCGCCCGGGTCACGGATCCAGAAGGCGCTACCGAGGCGATTGGTCACAGCTCGCCGCGATACCAGGCGTCGACTTCGGCTTTGAGTGCATTCTCGTCCGGTATTGCCGGTCGGGCCTGACCGATCCAGCGGAGCAGATCCCGCGCGAGCTGAGCCACGTCTTCCGGCTGCGCGGTTCTCTGAACGGTGAAGTGTGTGACTATCGGTCCGGTGAGGGGATCGTCCGCATCGCAGCGTGCGCAGAGGACGTACTTGCTGACGACCGGGACCTGGTTTCCGGATGTGTTCGTCCAGGTGTGGGGGAGGTGCAGGACGGCGAGGACGTTATCGGTGCCGCATCGGTGGCACGGCCAGTCGTGGGTCATGGACGACCGATCGCGTCCGCGCTGAGCAGCGCCTTGATGTCACCGTAGAAGGCTGGCCCTGGAGTGACCTGGAAGCGCTTGAGGTTCAACAGCATGCTTTTGGCGCTGTGTCGGTGAAGGCGTAGGTGCACGGGGGTCCGGCCGGAATGGGCGGCCAGGATGTGTTTGAGTTCTCGGATGAGCTGCGGGTTTACTCGAGTTGCGTGGATAGAGATGACCAGGGGCGGTTCGGTGTCCGCCTGGGAAACGTTGAGGAGGGTGACCTCTTCGCCGTAGATGCTCGTCGTTTCGTCGCGTACGTTGATCCGGCCTCGGACGGAGATGACGCGGTCCTGGGCTAGTGCGTCGCCGTACTGGGTGTAGGTCTTGGGGAAGATCAGGCACTCCACGGCCGCGTCGTGGTCTTCGAGGGTGATGATCGCCCACGGGTTGCCCTGCTTGGTGACCTTGCGTTGCAGGCCGGAGATGATGCCGCTGACCCGGGTCGCCCGGTCCGGCCGCCCGGTGCTGAGCAGGTCGGCGATGGTGGTGTCGCGGTTGGCGTCCAGTACGTGTTCGGCGCCGTCGAGCGGGTGGCTGGAGACGTACAGGCCGAGCATCTCGCGTTCGAAGGCGAGGAGGGCGGCCTTGTCCCACTCTCCCTGCGGGATCGCGATCGAGAAGGCGCCGCTCTGGCCCGGCTCGCCGAACAGCGAGTCTTGGCCGTGGGCCTCGTTGCGCTTGACCTCGATGATCGCGTCGACGGCCTGCTCGTGCATGGCGACCAGGGCTTTGCGGTGGTGCCCCAGGCCGTCGAACGCGCCGGCCTTGGCCAGTGATTCGATGACGCGCTTGTTGCAGACGATGGCTGGGACCTTGGCGAGGAAGTCGTTGAAATCCGTGTAGGGGCCTTCGGTCTCTCGAGTGGTGACGATGGCGTCCACGACGCCGGCTCCGACGTTGCGTATGGCGCCCAGGCCGAAGCGGATGTCGGAGCCCACGGCGGTGAAGTCCAGTTGGCTGGCGTTGACGTCGGGCGGCAGCACGTTGATAGCCAGCCGTCGGCAGTCCGACAGGTAGACGGCCATCTTGTCCTTGTCGTCGCGGACCGAGGTGAGTAGCGCGGCGAGGTACTCCTGGGGGTGGTTGGCCTTGAGGTACGCGGTCCAGTAGGAGACCAGGCCGTACCCCGCGGTGTGCGACTTGTTGAACCCGTAGCCGCTGAACGGGACCAGCACGTCCCAGACCGCCTTGATCGCCTCGTCGGAATAGCTGCGCGTGCGCATCCCGGCCGAGAAGCGGTCCCATTCGGCGTCCAGGACCTCCTTCTTCTTCTTGCCCATCGCGCGACGTAGCAGGTCGGCGGCGCCCAGGGAGTACCCGGCGAGCTGCTGCGCGATGGCCATGACCTGCTCCTGGAAGACGACCAGGTGGTAGGTGTCACCGAGGATGGGCTCGAGCACCTCCTTGAGTTCCGGGTGGATCGGCTCGACCGACTGCTTGCCGGTCTTGCGCAGGGCGTAGTTAGTGTGGGCGTTCATCTCCATCGGGCCGGGCCGGTACAGCGCGTTCACCGCGGCGATGTCCGTGAACGTGGTGGGCTGCATGAGCTTCAGCAGGACCCGCATACCGCCGCTGTCCAACTGGAAGACCCCGAGCGTGTCACCGCGCGCCAGCAGCTCATAGGTCTCGGCGTCGTCCAGCGGGGCGTCGAGGATGTCGATGTCGATGCCCTTGTTGGCGCGGATGTTAGCGATCGCGTCGCCGATGACGGTGAGGTTTCGCAGGCCGAGGAAGTCCATCTTCAACAGGCCCATGTCTTCAGCTTGAGTGAAGGGGAAGCCGGTGATGACCGGGCCGCCGGCCTTCGGTTTGACCAGCGGGATCACGTCGATCAGGGGCTGGCTGGAGAGGATCACGCCGGCGGCGTGGATGCCGGTGCCCCGAGTGAGTCCCTCCAGGCCAACCGCGGTGTCGATCACCCGTTTGACGTCCGGGTCCTGCTCGTACATCTGGCGCAGCTCGGCCGCCTCGCCGTGGCGGGGATGCCCGGTGTCGTGGATGGCGGCCAGCGGAATCTCCTTGCCGCCATCCGCCGCGGGAAAGGCCTTGGTGATGCGGTCCCCCAAGGCGTACGGCAGACCTAACACCCGGGACGCGTCCTTGACGGCGGCCTTCGCCTTGATGGTATTGAAGGTCACGATCTGGCAGACCCGGTCCTCGCCGTACTTGCGGGTGACGTAGTCGATCATCTCGTCGCGCCGCCGGTCGTCGAAGTCGAGATCGACGTCGGGCATGGTGACACGCTCGGGGTTGAGGAAGCGTTCGAAGATCAGCTTGTGTTCGATCGGGTCGAGCTGGGTGATTCCGGTGCAGTAGGCGACGATCGACCCGGTGGCCGAGCCGCGGCCGGGGCCCAGGCCGATGCCGTGCTCGCGGGCGTACCGGCAGATGTCGGCGACCACCAGGAAGTAGCCGGGAAAGCCCATGGCGTCGATGACCGACAGCTCGTAGTCGATGCGGTCCAGCACCTCCCGCGGCGGGTGCTCGCCGTAACGCCGGCGCGCCCCCTGCAGGGTCTCCTTGCGCAGCCAGCTGGACTCGCTCTCGCCCTCTGGGACGGGAAAGCGAGGGGTCAGGTCCCGGCTGGCGAACACCTCTCCGTAGTCGCCGATTCGCTCGGCGATCAGCAGCGTGTTGTCGCAGGCGCCGGGTACCTCGCCGTCCCACAGCGCGCGCATCTCTTCGGCGGACTTGAGGTAGTAGCCGCTACCGCTGAACCGGAAACGGTCGGCGTCTGCGAGCCGTTTGCCGGTGCCGACGCACAGCAGCGCGTCGTGCGCCTGGGCCTGGCTTTCAATGACGTAGTGCGAGTCGTTGGTGGCCAACGGTGGCAGGTCGAGTTGCTGGCCGAGCTTGAGCAGCTCTTCGCGTACCCGGCGCTCGATGGGGAGGCCGTGGTCCATCAACTCCAGGAAGTAGTTGTCCTTGCCGAAGATGTCACGGTACCGCGCGGCGGCCTTGACGGCCTGGTCGTACTGGCCGAGGCGCAGCCTGGTCTGCACCTCACCGGACGGGCAGCCGGTGGTGGCGATGATGCCCCGGCCGTGCTCGGCGAGCAGGTCGTGGTCCATGCGCGGGTACTTCTGGACGTGGCCTTCCAACCAGGCCCGGGACTGGAGGCGGAACAGGTTGCGCAAGCCCTGAGCATCAGCCGCCCACATCGTCATGTGCGTATACAGGCCCCGCCCGGACACGTCGCCGCCCTCGCCGGTCTCTTCGTCGGACCGGCGCAATGCGAGGTTGTCGCTGTAGTACACGGGCTGCCGATGATGCCGCGAGGTGGGCGCGACGTATGCCTCGATGCCGATGATCGGTTTGATCCCCGCCTTGCGGGCCGTCTGATAGAACTCGTACGCCCCGTGCACGTTGCCGTGGTCACTCATCGCCACGGCCGGCATCCCCCGCCGGGACACCTCCTCCATCAGCAGACCCACCTTGGCAGCCCCGTCGAGCATGCTGTATTCCGTGTGCACGTGGAGATGCACGAAGGACCCCACCAGCGACCACACCTCCTGGTTGTAGGATTCGCTGCGCCCGAGTATTCGACCGGAGAGCAGGCGCGATTGTCCAACAGCCAACACACCGACAACTCACAACCTGTGGTTGTGGACAAGGTTGCCGCGGATCTTGATGTCGGCGCGGTCCGCGCCTTCGTCGCGGTCACCGAAAACCGGTACTTCAGCGAGGCCGCCGCCGGGCTGAGCATCAGCCAGCAGGCCGTCTCCAAGCGCATCGCCATGCTGGAAAAGGACCTCGGCGTGGCGCTGTTCAACCGCACTGCTCGAGGCGCCCAGCTCACCGTCGACGGGCAGGCGTTCCTTCCGCACGCCCGCGAGCTTCTCCGAGTAGAAGCACGTGCCGTTGCCTCTGTGCGTCCCGGACGCCGCGCGCTGCGCGTCGACGTGCTCAATCCGCGGATCGGACCCGCAGCGCTCCTGCGCGACTTCCACCAGGCGCACCCTGACACCGAGCTCGATGTCGTGACTCTCGTGGACTCCGACGTCGACGCAGCTATCGCCGCCATCAGATCCGGAGCAATCGACGCCTCATTCCGGGCTGTCACCGCACCCGAACAGCAACTCCGGGAAGGCGTCACGGCAGCGCGAGTCTTGGACGATCCCCACCAACTGCTTACCGGACCGACCCACCAACTCGCCGCCGCCCGCGCGGTCACGCCCGCCGACCTCGCCGGACACCGAATCTGGATACCCGGCATCGTCCCCGGAACCGAGTGGGCTGCCTACTACGACGATCTCGCTGCCACGTTCGGGCTCACCATCGAGCGAGTCGGCCCCAACTTCGGCACCGACCACCTCTTGGACGTGCTGGCGGACTCCTCGACCCTGGCCAGCCTCGTCGGTGAGCAGACCCGCCTGCTCTGGCCAGCCCACTACGACCTACGGCGCATCCCAGTCCGCGAACCGACACCTGTCTACCCGCACTCGCTGATCTGGCACCGCAACAATCCACACCCTGGACTTGCCGCACTCCGCAACTACATCCGCTCCATACAGCGCCAGCACGATGACGCAGGGACTTGGGCACCGAAATGGGCAATGCCGCATGCCTCGCCGTGAGAACTACGGCCGCATCAACCAGCCCAGACACGCAAGCCGGTGCGACAGCGAAGAACGCCAGCGCGACATCGAATATCGCCTTGGCAACCCAAAGCTGATAGGGGCGGCAACGCCGCGGCGACGGCCACCACTTGGACCGGGCCGAGGCGTTGGGATTCACTCTCATCGGCATGTCCGCACGCCGAGCCGCCGGTACGGGCTGTCGCGCCCCGTAGTGATCGGATCGCGGCTACCGGATGCCGCTGGTGCGCTGGTAGACGGGGCAGCGGAATCGCCCAACCTCCCGGATCAAACAGCTAGACCGTGCCGGCGGCCGTGTGGGTGACCGGGCGCCTGGTGTCCACGTTGCCGGTCATGGTGTTGAGGATGCCGGGTAGGTCTGCCACCGTTTCGGCGGGCAGGCCGGTTACCGTTTCCTCCGCCAGAGCGCACCACAGGTGCTTGACCTTGTCGGCCAAAGCTTTGCCGCTGTCAGTGAGTTCGACGATGCTGGCGCGCTTGTCGGAGGGGGCGGGTCTGCGGCGGATGTGACCGGCGGCTTCGAGCTTGCGGGTCATGAGCGTGACGCTGGGCGGCTCGCAGCCGAGGGCCTCGCTGAGCTGGGCCTGGATTCTCGGGCCGGTCCGGTCGAGTTCGAGCAGGAGTGCCTCCTGGCCGGGGTGCAGGCCGAGCGGAGCCAGCAACGCCGCGGCCCTGGCTCTGTGGCGCAGGCTCAGCAGGCGGATGGCCTGGTTGATGGCGTCGGCGCGTTCGAAGTCCACGGGCTCTCCTTGACAGGAAATTAGTTACGCGCATAACGTTATGCGCGTAACTAATTCTACATCGTGGGAGCCGGATATGACCGTGAAGGTCGCCGTCATCTACTACAGCGCGACGGGCACCGTCCACGCACTCGCGCAGGCCGTCGCCGAGGGCGCCGCCTCGGCCGGGACCGAGGTGCGGCTGCGGCGAGTCGCCGAGCTGGCACCCGACAGCGCGATAGACCAGAACCCGCTGTGGCGGCAGCACGCCGATGCCGCCACGTCGATCGCCCAGGCCTCGGTTGAGGACCTGGCGTGGGCCGATGCGTTCGCGTTCGGGACGCCGACCCGGTTCGGCGCGCCAGCCGCACAGCTCAAGCAGTTCATCGACCAGACCGGCGGGCTGTGGCGGGAAGGCAGGCTGGCCGACAAGCCAGTGACAGCCTTCACCTCGGCGTTCAACCGGCACGGCGGCAGCGAGGCCACGATTTTGTCGCTGAGCAACGTGTTTTACCACTGGGGGGCGCTGATCGTTCCGCCCGGATTCACCGATCCGGTCGTGTCCGCCGCCGGCGGCAACCCATACGGCACGTCGTCTGTGACCGGCCCGACCGGAGACGGCCCCGATGCCGCGGCGCTGGAAGCGGCCAGGTACCAGGGACGGCGGTTGGCCCAGATCACGATCCAGATGCTAGGGGACCACGTGGTCGCCGACGCCGCCGCGGGCAACGTGAACAGCCACGGAGCCCTGGCCGAGGCAGCCTCCCGGACCGCGTGAGCGGCGGGTTAGTCGGGAGGAAGTCATGACAACAAGCACCAGCACCGCAACTCAGCGGACCAGGCCGCACACCGGATCCACCTGGTTGCTTCTGGCGCTGGCGTGTGCCTGCCAGTTCATGGTGATCCTGGACGCGTCCATCGTTAACGTCGCCCTGCCTTCGGTCCGCGAGGATCTCGGCTTCACACCCACCGGCCTGGCCTGGGTGGTGAACGGCTACCTGCTTACCTTCGCCGGCTTCATGCTCCTGGGTGGCCGCGCCGCTGACCTGTTCGGCCCGCGCCGGATGCTGGTGGCCGGGCTGCTCTTGTTCTCCGCATCGAGTCTGGTCGGCGGCCTGGCAACCGCTGCGGAGGTCCTGGTGGCGGCCCGCGTCGCGCAGGGCGTGGGAGCCGCGATGATGGCCCCGGCGACGCTGGCCGTGATCAACACCTACTTCACCGAGCCGCAGGCGCGGGCCCGGGCGTTTGGCGCATGGTCCGCCTCAGGCGGTGTGGGCGGGATGGCCGGCGCGCTCGCCGGCGGTGCCATCACCACTGGCCTGTCGTGGCGGTGGATCTTCCTCATCAACGTGCCGATCGGCGCGGTGCTGATCGCAGTGGCCATGATGTCGCTGGCCGGCACACGAACCGGCCGACGGGAATCGCTCGACCTTGCTGGCGCGGTCACGGGGACGGCGGGGCTGGCCGCGCTGGTCTACGGGGTCATGCAGAGCACCGATCATGGCTGGACGTCCGTGCAGGTCGTCGGGCCAGCCGTGGCGGGCCTGCTCCTGCTCGTCGTCTTCACCGTGCTGGAGGCGCGTTTCGCCGCCCAGCCGATGATGCCCCTGCGGCTGTTCAGCATCCGGGGGGTGGCCGTCAGCAACAGCATGCTGCTGCTGTTCGGCGGAATCGCCATCGCGATGTGGTATTTCACGTCGCTACTCCTGCAGAACGTACTCGGCTACAGCGCGCTTCAAGCCGGCCTCGGGCAGACACCCGCGGCGGTGACGTTCGTGGTGATCGCGCGATGGGCCGCCGCCCTGCTGCCACGAGCCGGTGCGCGCCCCCTGGTGCTGGCTGGCTGCGCCTGTTTCCTGGCCGGTTTCGGCTGGCTCGCCCAGGCCCTAGCCGACAGCGGCTACCTCACCAGTGTGCTCGGGCCTACGCTGCTCATCGCGGTCGGCATCGGGCTGACCTTCCCCACCCTCATGGCCGCAGCGACCGCCGACGTTCCCGAGGGCGACGCGGGGATCATCGGCGGCCTAGCCAACACCGCAAGTCAGGTAGGCGGGTCGGTAGGCCTAGCGGTGCTCGCGACGGCCGCCAGCGCCAGAACCGCGACGGAGGGCGGCGGGAATTCCCCGACCGCCGCCCTCGCCGCCGGCTACGGCCTGGTCTTCCTCATGGCGGCCGGGCTCGGCCTGGCGATCGCGGTCATCAGCCTGCTGCTGCCGCGCCGCAGGCGCGGCTGACCACCGGCGACGCCGCGTGCTCACTCGCCGCACCTCTGTGTCCGTCCGCAGGGGTGCGGCGAGCGACCTCACCTGGCGGCGTATTTGAACCGTCCTGTGGGTTTAGTTTCCGATCGCCGCACGCACACTACTTTCGGCAGATCCGGACGCCGTCAGGAGCAGTCCGTCGTCACCCAAAAGTGATTTATTGAGTCTTTCGCATACCGCCGTCGTCTGGCTCAGGAGCTGCTACGCCGCCGGCGGCCATAACACCTGACCTGGCCCCCCGCGCTTGCTCGCCTTCACCTCGGCGAGGTGGAGGCGAGCAAGCCCCAGCGGGGACCACCGCCACGTCAGCGCTCCGGGGCGACGGCAGCCCGCACGGTGAGGGGCTGTCCGGCTGACCCCAGCCGGGTCAAAGGCGGGGCCTGGTTAGCCCTTCACGGTCAGGATCGGCTGAAGTTCGGCGACGGGTCGGGCGACGTCAGCTCGTTGGAGGCTGTTGACGACCGGGCCGACGTCCTTGTAGGCCCACGGCGCTTCCTGCTTGAGGTCGCGGCGCCAGGCGTCGATGATGTCCCGGCGGGCGGCCACGGCCGGGTCGTGGTGGTTGAGCGGGGTGACGACCCGGAACTCGCGGAGGAAGGCGTCCAGTTCGGCGTCGCCGCCGCGGGCCGCCGCGCCGCGGGGAATCCGACGGCCAGCGCCGTGGCAGGCGCTACCCAGCGCGCGGGTTTCGCCGAGCCCGCGGAGCAGGTAGCTGGGTGCGCCCATGGAGCCGGGCACAATTACCGGCTCGCCCCACAGTTCTGGGCCGCGGTGCGGATGGTCGATGATCCCGCCCGCCGGGGTGGCGCCCTTGCGGTGCAAGACAGTGCCGTCGTCTCCGGGCCAGAGCAGGTTGTGCGGCGCATCGTAGATCAGCCGGGAGCCGATCTCGCCGACCACGTCGGCAAGGCCAGCACGCAGCATCAACGCCAGGAAGAACCGGTTGCCGATGGCGAAGTTCGCCGCGTTCGCGAACGCGGTCAGGTACCGCTCCCGCCGCGGCGCGCCGGCTTCGTCAAGCAGCATCGGCAGAATCCGGTTGCGCGGCATCGGTACGCCGCGCGGCCAGGCGGCGCTGGCCTGGTCCTGGCCGGTGGCGTTGGCCTGGTGCCCCAGCGACAGCGAGCCGCTGTGCACCATCAGCACCACCCGGCCTGGTACCAGGCCCCAGGCGTGCGCGGCCGCGCCATCGTGGATGACCGACACGTATTGCAGTTCGGCGAAGTGGTTGCCGCCGCCGACACTGCCGATGATGCTGTCGTAGCTCGTCCCGCCACCGCTGGTGATCCAGTCACGGAACCCGGACGCGGACGCGACCGGGAACCCGGACGCGTGCAGCCGACCGCTGAGATCAGTCGTATCGTCCGGGCGGACCTGTCGCCACGCGCCGTCGGCGTCGGTCGGGACACCACTGTCGAGCAACCCAGGCAGCCCGTCGCGGAGCAGTCCTTCGCGTTGCGTCGCGGTCAGGCCGATGCGGCGCCCGCCTTCGAAGAACAGGTGACGCAGTCTCCGCTCGAGTGTGTCCAGGTGTGGGCGCAGGCGGTCGACGGTGACCTCGGTGACCTCGACCCGCATCCCGCAGTTGATGTCGTTGCCGACCGCCTGCGGGATGAGCGCGCCGACCGTGTGCAGCACGGTGCCGATCGGGATGCCGGCGCCCTTGTGGAAATCCGGGGTGCACACCACCCGGTCGATGCGGGGTTCCACGTCGAGGCCGGGCGTGGCCTTGGCCAACTCCGACAACGTATTGGCGGTGTCCAGCACAGTGAGCAGTTCGTCGATCGCTGCGGATTCCAGCGGCACCTCGGGACCGGCGCAGATCTCCACCGGAACATTCGCGGGGTTGGGCAGGGTGAGCCAGGAGTCGTCGGTGCGGACCAGACGGGGGTCTGGCCGCTGCGGAACGGGCATAAGGGACCTTTCGAATGCTGCCGAAGATAGGGACGGGACACCGCCACGCGATCATGGCCACGTGGGGATCCGGGTCGAGCCCGGACCGTGTCCGCTTGTGCGCCTGACGGTTCAGCAGCCGCGAGGTCGCAATCAGCATAGGCCGCAGAGGGCGCGACCCGCGAACCCATTTCGTCGGCGCTTGGGGCACGCCGCGCAGGGAACAGCGCCCCAGCACCCGTGAAGGGCGAATCGGCAGACGACGCAGAATGGCCACCGCTTGCTCGACGAGACCGGACAGCCGCCGATCCCACCTAATCCGACCGAGCTGTCACGCTCGGTAACCCATGAGGGCTCCCTCGTCGAGCACTCGCCACGATCGAATACGCGCGTCTACCGGTTCTGTCGCGGGCCATTCCGGTTCCCCGTCCACCACGAACCCAGGGCGTTACCACCCAGACGGCGACGACCACCTGGCCCACCAGCGTGCCCTCTGTCGACGTACGGGTTCCGCTACAGCGTCAGGTACGCATTGGTGCACAAGGATCCGCCCGACCCGAGAAGCCGCGTGCCACTGGCCATCGGCCCACCAGCCTCCGTGCCGCCGCCTACGCTCAGTCACCGGCACGTAGTCGGCCGACGCCCGGATCGCGGCAATTGAGGATGTTGGCGTCATCCGCCCGCAATGGGGCGGCGGGAGCATCGAGTTGGCCGAGCCTGAACCGTGGTGAAGACATTCTGCGACGGCGTCAGGTAACGGCATCCGATCGGCAGGCCCGTACGCCAGCCGGCAGATGTGGATGCGGATGCGGCAGTGGTCAAGGGTTGACAAGCTCAAGCCAACTGCGGCAGCCTTGCAGCCGACCACGCGATCGGCGTGGGCACTCTGCATGAGGGAATGACGCCTGTGATCCGGGTAGGCCGAGCGGCCGCCTGAGTGTCGACCACGCGACGGATGACCGTCGCGCGGCTCTATCACGGTTGAGCGGTCCAACGCTTCTTCCGCCCACCGCAGCTTCTCATGCATCGAGGTTTTACGTTGATCATGGATGTCCGCATCCAGCAGTCCGTCGTCGCCAACCTGTCCAACCGACCCGCGCCCGTAGAGGTGGGGCCGTTCGTGATTGGGATGGATCCGACAACGACCAGTCCCAGCATCAACTACGCGACGCCGCGTCCCGGTACTGCCATCACCGCGGCCGACGTCACCGCCCTGGTCGCAGCCTTCCGCGCGGCTGATCGCAAACCCCGCCTGGAGTACGTCACCAGTTGCGCCCCCGGCCTGGAGGCACTTCTGACCGCCACCGGCTTCATCGTGGAAGCCCGGCACACCTACCTGCTCTGCGTGCCCGGCACATTGAAGACACCACCCACGCTCGACCACCTCGATCTACACGAACCAGGCACCAACTCTCAGCGCGCCGCGCTGATCAGCGCGCAGAACGAAGCCTTCGGCGGCGACCCGGTGGCCTCCGAGGCTGACGTAGCTCGGCTCCGGCGCCAGCAGGGCGCCGGCGGCGTGGCCGTCATGGCCGTCACCGACGACGGCACCTGTGCGGGAGGTGGCGGGGCGGCCCCGCCCACCGGCGCGGTAAGCGAGGTCGCCGGCATCGCCGTTCGCACGCCCTACCGCCGCCAGGGACTGGCGGGCGCGATCACCGCCGAAATAACCCGGCGGATGTTCACCACAGGCGCGGAAATCGCCTGGCTGGAGGCCTCCGGCGAGGATTCGTGGCGGGTATATGAGCGCGTCGGCTACCGACCCGCCGGTCAACGGCTCTACGTCGCCTTGAACTGAGGTCCGACAGAACCCGGGCTGAGGTCCACCGACCAAGGCCCGGGCCACCTCTGCGGTTCACCACGGAACACCCGCTGGGATTCGACGTAGATAGCGCAATCTCGCGCTCGTCTCGGTGGAGTACGCCGAGGCGAGCGCGGGAAGGATCATTCTGGAGGGCCTCTGGTGAAACCAGGCACGACTGCCGGCGGTCCAACCTGACATGCGTGCAGTCGTCTCCCTCAGCTCTGTCCTGCTGGGCCTGTTCGTCGGCGCTCTCATGCTGCGTTTCGGCTGGGAGCTGCCGGTGCGAGCCTCCTGCTCAGGCGACGTGTGCACGTCGCAGTCGTGGGTCGACGTCGACTGGGACCGCGTCAACTGGGAACTGAAGCCGACCAGGATCGCCTGCTTCGAGGCCAACCCGGCCAACCACGATGTCCTGATCGGGCCCGGCGACGAATGCGTACGGTCCCGCGGCGACGTCATCGAACACCAGGCCACCTACGAAGAACTACGTGAAGAGATCCAGCAACGGCGCACCCGGGCACTTGCGTTCGCCGGCGCCGCGATCGCGCTGCCACCGATCCTCGTCGAGGTGTGGTGGCGGGTTCGCCGCAGGCCGGCACCGACGACACACTGACTCCATGCTCTCCCACCCTGATCGCGGCAAGCGAGTGCGCTTGATCTTGGCGTCGTCATGCTAGTCAAGGCCTGCTGCTGCCATACGGTATGGCGATGCAGAGGTTAGCGTTGTTCGATCTCGACAACACCCTCGTCCAGCGCGATCGGGCATTCGCCGCCTGGGCACAGGAGTTCACCGCAGAGCATGACCTTGACCCCAAGTGGGCCACCTGGCTGATCTTCGCCGACGCACATCACGACGGCCCGATGGACATGTTTTTCGACATCGTCCGCGACGACTGGTCGAGGATCCCCTTCGAGACCTTCGCCCCCTGCCGGTTGGCGCCGTAGAACATTTGCGCCAGGTCCTGGTAGAACTGCGATCGGTCCTTCATCAGGTTGGCGCGCATCTCGTCGAAGACGGCGATGGGTAGGCCCTCGGGGTTGTCCGGCGTCTGCACCATGATCGGCGGCACGGCGGAGATAAGGACGGCTTTGGCGACCCGTCTCGTCCCGTGGCGGCCGATGTAGCGCGCGACCTCACCACCGCCGGTCGAGATCAGTGTGACGTCGGTGAGGCCGAGCGCCTCGATGACCGCCGCGAGGTCGTCTGCGTAGCCGTTCATGTCGTTTCCGCCGGAGGCCTGGCTTGACCGGCCGTGACCACGGCGGTCGTGCGCGACGACCCGGAAACCGTTCTGCATGAGGAGAGCATCTGGCCGTCCCACGCGTCCGCGTTCAGCGGCCAGCCGTGGGAGAAAGTGACAACGGGGCCGGCACCCCAGTCCTTGTAATAGATCTCGGTGCCGTCCTTGGCGGTGATGTAGCTCATGCCGCTGTCCTTCCGATTCGTCCCCGTCGGGCATGCCGGCCGGACCGGCCGGTACCGCAGAACCGCCGAAGAGTTGCGAGAGAGGTACAGCAGCTCGCGCCCATGATGTCGGCTTTACCCGATTTTAGGCGGCAGTGCGTAAACCACGGGCCCGGATCGGGCGAACACGGGAAGGACTCCACGAGCCGCGTCAACCGACGCGCAGCGATGCACCCTACCTCGGCCTCTCGACCTGTCCGGGATCAGCGCGGACGTGCTGCACAGAGCTTGTAAGCGGGCAGTCAGGCCGTGTCACAAGATCCGGAACAGGTACGGAATGATCTAGGTCTCGCTCCCCGGTGACCAACCTGTTCTGCCTGGTAGATCCACCCGTCGGCAGCTTCCCGGCAGGGGCGTCTACACCTACCGGCGCGCTAACTCGCGTTCTCCTTGCGAGGGGGAAGCTTCCAGTTCGGCCGGACGTAATGGCACGTGTAACCCGCGGGATTTCGCTCCAGGTAGTCCTGGTGTTCCGGCTCGGCCTCCCAGAAGGGGCCAGCGGGGGTGACCTCGGTGACCACCTTGCCCGGCCACAGGCCGGAGGCGTCAACGTCGGCGATCGTCTCTTCGGCGACCTTTCGCTGCTGCTCGTCGCAATAGAAGATGGCCGACCGGTAGCTGGTTCCCACGTCGTTGCCCTGGCGATTCTTCGTTGTCGGGTCGTGGGCCTGGAAGAAGAACTCGAGAAGCTCTCGGTAGGACAATTTCGCGGGGTCGAAGACGACCTCGACCGCCTCGGCGTGGGATCCATGGTTCCGATACGTCGCGTTCGGCACGTCTCCGCCGGTGTATCCGACCCTGGTGTCGACCACGCCCGGGTGTTTCCGGATGAGGTCTTCCATGCCCCAGAAGCAGCCGCCGGCCAGGATCGCCTTCTCAGTCGTCTCGGTCACCGTCGCTCCCCGTCCGGGTGCTCGAAAATTCTGCGGTACTCGCCGTAGCCTTCACGCTCGAGGTCGTCGCGTGGGATGAACCGAAGCGCCGCCGAGTTCATGCAGTAACGAAGTCCGCCAGTTTCCGGGGGACCGTCGTCGAACACGTGGCCCACGTGGCTGTCCCCGTGCGCCGACCGGACCTCGGTGCCGAACATGCCGTGGCTCGACTCTCGGACCTCGACCACGTTCTCCGATTCGAGCGGCCTGGTGAAGGTCGGCCAGCCGGTGCCGCTGTCGTACTTATTCACGGATGCGAACAGAGGTTCACCGGACACGACGTCGACGTAGATCCCCGGCTCCTCGTTGTCCCAGTAGGCGTTGTCGAAGGCTGGCTCCGTCCCCGCTTCCTGAGTGACTCGGTATTGCTCCGGCGACAGCCGAGAAACTGCCTCGGGGCTCTTGCGGTACTCGTGTGACACCGTTCTTCCCCTCCACAGGTCGGCAAGAACGCTCAACGGGCCTGCACACGCCTCCCCGGTGCGTACCCCGCCTAACCTCGATGATTCGCGCCTGACGCCGGCTCCTTCGGCCCGTCACGTCTGATCGCTGCCTGCCGATGTGGCCTGGTTCCGGGCATGGTGGTGGGGCGTCTGTCGCGGCGGCGGGCGTGGTCTCCTGGGGTCCTCCGGGTTGTTGGGGCGGTGGCTGAGCGGGTCAGCCGGGAGCGGGGATGGCCGTGATCCGGTTGAACGCGGTGGTGATCTGTTCGGCCCCAGGGCCAGGTGGCGGGGATGCGTAGCCAGCGGCGGCGTTGGCCGTGCACGAGGCGGGCGGCGGTGTGCAGGATCCGGTAGCGCAGCCGTTTCGGTTCGGCCTTGGCCAGGTCGCCGTCGAGGCCGATGAGCTGCAACCAGGCGATGAGGTCGACGGCGATCGCGGTGGCGGTGCACCAGGCGGCGTTGATGGCGAACTCGCGGGAGGGTAGCCGGCGAAGGCCGGTGTCCTTGGCGCAGCGGATCCGGTCCTCGACGCGGGCGTGGGCCCGGTGCCGGGCCTCCAACCACTGCAAGGCTCCTACGGCGGTGTTGGCGACGAACGCGGTGTAGCGCCAGCCGTCGCGGTGCTCGAACAGGGTCAGTTGGGCGCCGGGGTGGGGGCGTTCCCGCCGGATGATGACCCGCATCCCGGGCTGGCCAGCCGGGTAGGTGCAGCAGGCCGGTCAGTTGGGCGACGGCGGCGCCGTCACGCACACCGCCGTCGGCGTCGATCGCCGGCGACCACGCCGAGGCGGGCAGGGCGGTGATGGCGGCGCGTTCGGGTCCGCCGATCGACCAGCCGAGGGAGTACTCGACTCGCCGGCCGCGTTTGTTGTCCTGCTCGTGGAGCCAGTCGAGCACGGCGTGGGTGGCTGCGGCGGAGTCGCCGCGGATGAGCAGGTGCCGGCGGTGCGGTGCGGGGACCTGCGCGATTGCTTGGGTGAGCACGTCGAGGTGATCGGCGGCGGTGTTGGCCCCGGCGTTGCCCGGCCGCAGCGTGATGGCCAGCAGGTGTTGTCGCAGGTCACCGGGATCGGATGGAACCCATAGCTGTGCTTGTAGGTGGCCGCGGCGCCTTCCTTGTCGCTGTGCGCGATCACGATCGTCGAGTCCACATCCAGCACGACGATCCCGGTGCCGATGTCCCGGCCGGCCGCTCGTGCCGCTGGTAGGCCGCCGAACAGTTGCCACATCCGGGCCCGCACCTTTGCCCTGGCCTTGGCGATGCGCCGCAGCTGCACCACGCCGATCTCGTCCAGGGCCCGCCACACCGTGGTGTCCGAGGCCACCGGCCCAAACACCTCCTGCTGGTGGCGCAGCACGTCGATGTCCGCGATCGCTTCCCCGCCGTCAGCGATCATCACCGCGAGGCCCACCAGCACCCGACCCCGATCATGCACCGGCCACCAGCCGGCCCGGGCCAGCCCCGCCGACAACCCTGCGGTCAACCCGGCCCGATCGGCCAGCAACCGCAACAGCGCCGCACCGACCTGCGAGACCACACCCGAACCGTCCGCGGTGACCCGCAGATCCCTCGACTACGCCGTAAGCTGCACCTCGGAAGTGCCGCCCCCAGAGAGAAACCTGTAGATGTCGCAATCACAAGTTTCCCTTGCAGGGCAGGCACTTCCGCTCATCTACACGCCGACGAAGAGCACATCCCGGCGATCACCATGAATCACCCAGGCTAAGCCTGAGCGTGAGGCATCCGCAATACTTGGCATCCCCGCCAAAGTGCGGGCACGGCGCTTGCCGGACGGACCACAACTTGCCGCTGTCTGCGGTTGGTCAGCCCTGTCACGTTCGCGCGTGGCTTGTCGCCCACTCGAGCGCATAGTCGGCCACCTGCTCCCAGCCAGGCTCGACACCGGTGAAGTGTGAGCGGTCCGGAAACTCGTAGATCTCAGTCATCGCCTCGGAGTTGCGGTATTTCTTCGCGTTCGAGCGGATCACCGAGGGCGGCATCAAATGGTCTTGGCCGCCAATGATGAACAACAACGGAGCACGGTCATCCAGGTCGTAGTCGACCCAGGTCTCCTGGTGGCCCGGCCTCCAGTTGGCTGTCAGGCCATAGGTCCAGACCCAACTTCCGGGCGCCGGGATGTGGAGGCGGTCGTACGCCGCGTCGGATTCCTCCCGGCTGACCGTGTTGGCGAAGGCATAGTGGAACTGCTCCTTGGTGAAGCCCACCGCGCGGTGCCGGTTGGCCGGGTTCTTGAGGATTGGGAACAGGGACTTGGTCTGGGCCGGCGGGTTCACCCGCACACCCTCGGGTGGCGCCGAGTCGATCACCACCGCGGCGGCGCCCAACCCGCGGTTCACCAAGAGTTGGGTGAAGGTCCCCCCGAAGGAATGGCCCATGATGATCGGCGGACGGTCCAGGCTCTCGACCACCTCGCTGAGATGGTCGAGCGTTGCGGGAACAGAGGCCTCGGCGATGATCTCGGGTCTTTCCCGCAACGCCTCTACCTCGATCTCGAATCCCGGGTACGTCGGCACGAAGACCTCATGGCCCTTCGCCCGGTAGTGCTCCACCCAGCGGTCCCAGCTTCGGGCGGTCATCCAAAGCCCGTGGATCAGCACGATCGGCAGGGCCTTGGTCGTCGGCTCGCTCATGATGCTCCTTCCGATCCGCTGCAGCAATCGTCGGAACCCTCGGACAGCGGTAACCTCACGCCGCAGGGACGAAGTCGCGGCCCGCCCCGCGCACGGTCTGCACCGCCTCCGGGTCGCCGGTCGCTCCCGTGAAATCCTAGCCGTCTGTACATCGGCCGGAAGCGGAAGCGACGTGAACGCCGGACGCGTTGTCAGTTCGGCGCATCCAGTCACGGACGGTTACGCGCTGGCCCAGGCCGGCTGCTGATCGTGTCACCCACCAGGTGAAGCCGCCGTGTCCTCATCAGCCGGAGTCGGACAACCGGCCGCCGGCGACGCCTGGTCTGGTGACCGAAGCCCTCACCGCCTAACTGACCGGCGTTGCGACAAGCCCCCGACTAGCCCCTTGGGGCAATGGGTCGAACAGGGCTGAGCGGGCAGTCGTTCGGGTGGGCGCCACCGATACTGCAGGAATCTCATCGATAGCCTTTAGCGGCCTTGACGATCTGCGGGCTGACCACGATGGCGTACCCGACGAGGAGCGCCGAGGTGAGCCCGAGCAGCAGGCCGGGTTCGGTGACCACCAGCGTCACCACGATGGCCAGCGTGACTCCCACCAGGCCAACGATGAACCGGCGCCGGGGCATACGACCGAGAGCGAAGCGGTGCAGACCCAACCCGCACAGCATCCACGTGACGATCGACCCGCCCAGCACGAGTCGCGCGTTGAGCGGCATCTGACGCGACTGACCGATCTCGTACACCACAACGCCCAGCGCCCATCCAAGGAAGAGCACGGCCGCGCCAGCGGGTGAGTGGAGATAGGCGTAGCCCTGACCGCTGCCCAACTGCGGCACGGCGAGCCTGCTGTTCACGTAGGTGGTGTAAATCCACCAGATGCTGGCTGGCAGAAGGAAGGCCGCAAAGGCGGCGGCCACCACGCGGGCGGGCGGGTGGGCGGTGGGTACCGCGTCACGCAGGTTGGTCAGCGTGGCGCCGAGCAGAATGATGGTGAACTGCCCCAGCCGTTCAGGCAGGTGGGTGCTGTGTACGGGATGGCGGCGCAGCCAGCGGCGGCCGAGCCACGGGGTGAGCAGCTCGATAGCCAGGGCGGTGATCCACACTGCCGGTCGTACGGTCGGGGAGATGGCCAGTGACCCAGCCCAGAGCAACCACCCGGTACCGAATCCGGTGAGATAGACGGCGACCAGATCCCAGGCGGACCGGTCGGCTGCGAGGACTCGCAGGTACATCAGGAGCAAACAGCCACGCACGATCAGGTACCCGACCGGCAGCAACAGGCCGGAGGGGGCCTGCTGCACGCCGAGGGCAATGGCGCCAGCACCAACCGTCGCAGCCAGCACGAGCAGTCGGTGCAGAGTGTCGTCCGGGTCGTAGCGGGTGTCGTAGAAGGACTGGCCGATCCATGACCACTGGATGAGCACGTAGAGGACGATGGCAACGGCGAGTTCTTGGACACTCGGCGATGCCCGGGTGTCCAACCGCGCGGTCACGCCCAGCAGGGCCAGGACGAATACCAGGTCGAAGAAGAGTTCAAGCCAGGTGGCATGCCGCTCTTCGTTCAGCTCCGGCCCGCCGGGGTAGCGTAGCCCCAGCAGACCCACGGTACGGAACAGCCGGGCCAACCTGCCACCTCCGGCCAATCGCCCACCCCCACGCCGTCACCACCATTGGTAATCATTACCTAACGGGTCGTGCCACCATGCCGAGACCCACCCTGCTGCACCGGTTCCTGCCGCGGCTGAGCCACCGAGTTGCGCAGCGTCTCGTGGTCGACACCCGACCCCGGGCCCACGTCCCGAATCGTTGCGGCAGGAAACGAGCACCAGGCCGGCATTGCCGCAGCGCTCGACGGCACAGGCACCCGATCCAGCGGTCCCCCCGTCGGGCACCCGGACAAATCCGGTACCCACCCGTCTCGGCTCGGCTCGCCGAACTCATGCGACAACCAGGTGTAGGCCCCGATCGAGGTGGTACTCGGATGCCCTGGCGAGGAGCGGAGGCCCATGTGGCTGTCAAGACCGAAGAGCGGGTGGGCATCGCAGGTGTCCGTCCGTTCACGATTGAAGTCCCCGAGGCGGAACTCGAGGCGCTGCGCACGCGTATCAGGGCCACGCGCTGGCCCGAGAGGCAGACCGTCGATGATCAGTCGCAGGGCGTACCGCTCGAAACAAGCCAGGCGCTCGCGCGCTATTGGGAGAAGGAGTACGACTGGCGCAACGTCGAGGCGAGGCTGAATGCACTACCGAACTTCATCACCGAGATCGACGGGCTCGACATCCACTTCATCCACGTCCGATCGAAACACGAAGACGCCCTGCCGCTCATCGTCACACACGGCTGGCCCGGCTCGATCATCGAGCAGCTGAAGATCATCGGCCCGCTCACCGATCCCACGGCACACGGCGCGAGCGCGTCGGACGCCTTCCATCTGGTGATCCCGTCCCTGCCGGGCTACGGGTTCTCCGGCAAACCGACCACACTGGGCTGGGGCCCGGAGCACATCGCACGCGCCTGGATCGAACTGATGAAGCGCCTCGGCTACACCCGATTCGTCGCCCAGGGCGGCGACTGGGGCGCGCTCATCACCGACCTCATCGGTCTGCAGGCGCCCCCGGAACTGCTCGGCATTCACACCAACATGCCCGGTACGGTTCCCCCCGACATCGATGCACTGATCCAGTCCGACATCACCGGGATAAACAAGGCACTCAGCAAGCTGCCCTCCAACCTCTCAGAAGAGGAGCGGCGCGCCTGCGGGCAGCTCGACTTCTTCTGGAAGCATGGGGCCTACGCCCTCGTGATGGGGACGCGCCCCGAGACGTTGACTGGACTCGCGGACTCGCCCATCGCTCTGGCGAGCTTCATGCTGGACCATGACGCAGCCAGCCTGGAGCTGATCTGCCGGGCCTTCGCTGGCCAACCCGGCGGCCTCACGCGAGACGACATCCTCGACAACATCACCCTCTACTGGCTGACGAACACGGGGGTTTCCGCGGCTCGTCTCTACGCGGAGAACAAGCTGTCCTTCTTGTCCGCGAAGGGCGTCTCCGTGCCGACCGCCGTGAGCGTCTTCCCGGACGAGCTCTATCAGGCGCCGCAGAGCTGGGCGGAGCGGGCGTACCCCAATCTCATCCACTACAACCGGCTCGACCGGGGCGGGCACTTCGCGGCCTGGGAACAACCGCAGCTCCTCACCGAAGAGCTTCGTGCCGGTTTCCGCCCGCTCCGCTAGCCGATGCGGTTCGAGTATGCCGACCGTGGTGTCGGGTACGCGAAACGGACTGACGACTGCGAGGGGGAGGCATGGACGGCGCACGGATCCCACCCGGATTCACGGAACAGACGGCGCGGGTCAGTCAGATCACCATCAATTATGTACGGGGTGGTCAGGGTGGGACATTGGTCCTGCTGCACGGCTATCCGCAGACGTGGTTCATGTGGCGCAAGGTTCTGCCGGAGCTTGCCAAGCGGTACACCGTCATCGCGCCCGACCTGCGCGGCGCCGGCGGGAGCGACGCCTCGGCAAGCGGATACGACAAGAAGACCCTCGCCCGGGACGTACACGACCTCCTCGCCCAACTCGGGCTCGAACGGGACATCTGCCTGGTCGGCCACGACATCGGCACCATGGTGGCGTACGCGTACGCCGCCGCCTATAGCGATCAGGTGAGCAAGCTCGTCCTCACCGAGGCGCCCATCCCCGACCAGGGCCTGTATCAGGCTCCGTCACTCACTCCGAACGGGCCGGGCCTGTGGAATTTCGGGTTCTTCAGCCTCCCGAACGGGCTGCCGGAGCAGATCGTGGCCGGCCGGGAGGAACTTTGGGTCGATCGGTTCACCGACTCGATGGAGGTGCAGAAGACCGGCATCGGCGCGGACGAGGTTGCCGAGTACGCCCGATACCTTCAGGACGATGCCCACCTGCGGGCGAGCTTCGAGTATTTTCGCGCCCTTCCACAGGACATCGCCGACAACGCCGAGTACGCCAAGACGAAACTTGCGATGCCGGTGCTCGCCCTCGGCGCCCGGGCGAGCCTAGGGGACGCCGTATCCCAACAGGCCGCCCATTACGCCCTCAACGTGAGCGGCGGCGTCATCGAGGACTGTGGCCATTGGATCTTCGAGGAACGCCCCGCCGAACTCACGAGCCAACTGCTGAAGTTCCTCCAACCGGCCTGACCTGACCCGTTCGACTCCGGCCGGCCGTAGCCGGCAGTTTTCCGTTGGCCGTCACGGCTCGGAGGCGCGGTCCGCGGCGGCGGCGAGCGGGTGTGGTTGGCCGGCCATGGCGGCTAGCGCGGCCGCCACGGCATGGAGGTCGGCTTTGATGTATGTGGTGGTGGCCGGCCCGGTGGGAGTCGGTGTGCCCGGCGTAGGCGCGGGCGATGCCGTAGCCGAAGTGCCGTTCGACCCAGGTCAGGGTGGTGTGGCGCAGCCAGTGGGTGGAGATTCCTTGGGCGGCCACCCACGGCAACTGCTGGCCGATGCGTTTCCACAGGTGGTCGTAGCGGCGGCTGGTGATCGCCCGCCCGTTGCGGTAGCGCAGCAGAAGGTCGGTCGGCAGGACCGCGCCTCGGGCGCGGGCGTGTTCGTCGAGGTGGGCGGCGAGGTCGAGGGTGATCGGCTGCCAGCGCAGGGTGGCACCTTTCTCGGTCAGCCGCAGGAGCCCGCAGTCGGTGTCCAGGTCGGCCAGCCGTAGCCCGAGCGCGCCGCCGCGGCGGCAGGCGGTCTCGGTATGCAGCCGCAGCAGAAGCGCGTCGAGGAGGACGTCGTTACCGCTGGTTCGGGCGGCGAGGTTGATCTGTTCGAGCGTCGGGGGTGAGGGCGCGGCGGGTGTTCGGCAGCCGGCGGGGCTTGACCACCCGGTGGGCGGGGCTGGCTGCGGCGTCGATGAGCCCGTCGGCGATGGCCCGGTTGTAGATGGCGCGGGCAGCGGCGATGGCATGTTCACCGGCGTGGCGGCCGCTGCGGCTGTTACGCCGTGACCGGGCCGTCGCGGCGACCTGTCGTTGCACGGCCTCGATGTCGCTGGCCGCGATGGCATCCAACGGGAGATCGCCCCAAGCGGCGGCCATGCGGTTCCAGTAAGTCCCGTAGGTGCGACGGGCACCCGGCCCAGCCGCCGCGATGACATGGGGCAGGTACTCGGCGAGAGTCGGCAGGCTCGGGCCGGGGTCGGCCTGCAAATCGGCGAGGGTGACGCCGAGGTGAGCCAGCAGCTGCCGGGCTGCGGCGACGCGGGCAGGATCAGCTGTCACCACGGCCTCCGATCACCTGGGCATGCAGGTCGGCCAGCAGCCGCGCGACCATCCCGGCCGGATGGATCACCAGCACGTCATGAGCGACCAGGGCGGCGAGCAGCAGCGGCTGCCCAGGCGCGATAGCGCACATCTGCCGCGCGCTGGCCGGTAGCGGCAGCTCCCCCCGACTGCCCACCCCATGCGGCCCGGGCAGCGCCGAGGCGACGACCAACATCCCGGCGCGCGGACCGATGCTGATCCGGTGACCCGGGTTCCAGCCCAGCGCGCGCATGAGGCCGCGTTCGGTCACCCGGCCGGAACGATCCGGGCAAGCCATACCGAGCAGAACCTCGTCCGGCGAGGCGCTTGCTGGCGGACGCGGTGCGGGTAGCACCGGCATGGGGGCCTGGCGGGATCGCGGTCGGTCGGGAAGCGGGGCCGCGATGAGCACGCCGATGAGCTGCTCTGGATCGCGGCGGCGAGGTGGTGTCATGGCCGGTCCAACTGCGAACACGCCGCTACACGCCGGCAGCAACGTACCGCTCGCCGGCGCCCACGATCACTTGTTACAGCATGGGTGCCGTCTGTGCGCCACCACGGAACCGAGCCTGACTCAAACTCGGTGAAACTCCACCAAAATGGTGTCCGAGGGGGGAGATGAACCCCCACGCGTAGCACCCAGGCATAAAAATGGGTGCTCATGCGATTAAGGATACCTCAATACAGAGCGTACGCGCTACAGGTGCAAGCCGGCCACGGGCACCCGTTGCAGCTACCAACGCGATAGATTTCATCCGCCTCTCCAACGCCCAGCGCATTTGTCAATTCGGCCAGGGGAACGAGGATTCCGACGGGCAGCAACTGTGTGAGGTGCCCCTCGGCGCATGGTTACGCGGTGAAGCGCCACCATCGGATCCACGGAGGGATGCGCTCTGGTGTTGTTGTCGCCCAACCCGGCCCCCGGATTCTTTACCTGCCGTGCCGCGCTGCGGCGCGATGGGAAGCCACTCCCCCACCGCGCCGCCTGGTGCGAGTCAGATCGGCGGTCAGGGCAAGGTCCCTGTCGCCGGACGATGGGAGGTCTCGCGCGCCGTGACGAGTGGGTGTGGTTGGCCGGTCATCGCCGACAACGCGTCAGCGACGGCGTGGAGGTCGGCCTTGATGTAGGTGGTGGTGGACGATCCTGGGCTGTCGGTGTGGCCGGCGTAGGCGCGAGCTACCCCGTAGCCGAAGTGACGTTCCACCCAGGTGAGGGTGGTGTGCCGCAGCCAGTGGGTGGAGATGCCCTGGGCGGCCACCCACGGCAGACGCTCGCCGATGCGCTTCCACAGGTGGTCGTACCGGCGGCTGCTGATCGGTAAGCCGTTGCGGTAGTGCAACAGCCGGTCGGTGGGCAGGACGGCGCCGCGAACGCGGGCGTGCTCGTGCAGGTGCTCGGCGAGGTCGAGGCTGACCGGCTGCCACCGCACGGCGCCTTTCTCGGCCAGTCGCACGAGCCCGTTGGTGGCGTCCAGGTCGACAAGCCGCAGGGCGAGGGCACCACCGCGCCGGCAGGCGCTCTCCGTGTGCAGGCGCAGCAGCAGGGCGTCGAGGACGACATCGTTGCCGCTGGTCCGCGCCACCGCGTTGATCTCCTCCAACTCGTACGACGTCAGAGCGCGGCGTGTGCTCGGAAGGCGGCGGGGTTTGGCGACACGGTGCGCGGGACTGGCCGACGCGTCGATCAGACCGTCGGCGACAGCCCGGGAGTAGAAGGCGCGGGCGGCAGCGATCACGTGCTCGCCGGCGTGCCGGCCGTTGCGGCTGTTACGCCGCGACCGCGCCGTAGCAATCATCTGCTGTTTCATCGCCTCGACGTCGCTGGCCGCGACGCGGTCCAGGGGCCGGTCACCCCACGCGGCGGCCATCCGCTCCCAGTACGTGCCGTACGTACGCCTCGCGCCCGGACCCGCCGCCGCGTTTACCCGCGGCAGATACTCCGCAATAGTGGGCACAGATATCAACACGTCGGCGTCGGACTCCAGATCGGCCACGGTGACGCCAAGGTGAGCCAGCACGTGCCGGGCTGCGGCAACCGTGGCGGGATCAGCAGACATGCGCACCTCCCGCCACCTCGACGTGCAGGTCGGCGAGCAGACGAGCGACGGCGCCGATCGGGTGCACCACAACCAAGTCGTGAGCGACGAGCGCGGCGAGCAGCACCGGCTGACCATGCCCAATCCCGCACATACGCCGGACGGAAGCCGGTAGCGGCAGCGCACCTCGGCTGCCCACCTGGTACCGACCATCGCTGGCCGAGGCGATGACGAGCACCGCTTGATGCAAGCGGATGTCGAGACGCTGGCACGGCTGCCAACCCAACGCACGCAGGATGCGCTGCGCGGTAACCCGGCCGCAGCGGGACGGGACAGCCATCTCCAACAGAAGCTCAGCGGCATCGGCGACCACCGGTAGCTGATCTCGGGCGGGTAGCGCCGGCATCGGAACCGGACGGGGACGCGGACGGGCAGGCAGGGCAGCAGGAACAAGCGGACGAACAAGCTGCTCACCGCTCGGGACAGGAGGTCGTGTCATGGCGGTGACAACAGGAAGACGATGTCTCGGGCCTCGTCGTTCCCGAGGGGCGAGCGCGACCGGCGGTCAACGAAACTTACCGCTCCGCCCACCTCTCAAGATCCAGGCCTCGGGGCGGGCCAGCCATTACTGCCGATCAAGTTCGACGCGTGCATCGATCAGCATCACGATGTCTAGTCAACCAGGAACAGGATGGTATCGTCGCGTGCCCTGGTCATGGGGATGTGCATGTTCAAGAGGCTCGCCCACTCGGCGCCCTTGAGGCCGGTTACTCCCTGCTGGATACGCTCATAAAAGGTACGGTGCATGAAAATCCACACGGTCTGGAAGTCGAGTCCTCGGTAGGCCGCCACGTCTTCCAATGCGCTGGTCTGGGTGTTGATGCCGCGACGGTACTTTTTGAAGTCCGGTACGAGGGTGACGCCGTGAGCCCGATCCTCCAGTACCAGAAGCGCTGGCAGGTCCTGCCACAGGTCGGCCCTGCTCTTGAGCCGGCCTGCCTCGGCGTAAACATCGTCCTCCGCGCATCCCCGGATTGCGAATCGCCCGCCCGGCCTGGTGAACTGTAAGCCCGTGAGGTAATGGTTCGAGAGCTCAGCAAGAACGCGCCGCTCGGCCTCGATACGGACGGGGTCCACCCGGAAGGAGGACCGTTCATGGATTCGGGTGACCACCTCGGTCGCCTGCCGTGCGAGCGCGGCTGACTGCCGGTAACAGTCGTGCAGAGACTCGTCGATGTCCGGTTTCGGCATCGCCTGCAGATGCGTATCGAGGCTCTTCAGTGGCCATTGGAGCGGGTCGAAGCCGACGATGACCGCGGGTGCCTTGGCCAGCCGGGCCTGGTTTACCGCAGCTGTCACGCTTGCCGGACTGCGCGGGTCATCGAGCAGTATCGCAGCGTGTGGGGCCATGGGTGCCTGGAGGCGTTTGACGTTTACACGGGTGTGCGCCGCAAGGTACTTGGCGACGGCCGTTGAGCACCGGAAGTCAACCGGGATGCCGGCATCGTGCAGCCTGAGTGCGAGATTCAACAGCACTGCGGTCTTCCCGGTGCCCGCGCCTCCGCGCAGGTAAATCACTTCAGTCTCGTCGGCGAGGTCCGCGTACTGGGTCTGCTCGAGTATCAGGTCCGCCAAAGCTGCCTGGTCGTCGCTCAGGAACTCGGCCCATCCCGTCACTGGGTCATTACTTGTGTATGTTCCCTCGTCGACTTCCTCAAACAAGGGGTGGGTGCCGGTGAAGCCGGGCGGGGCAGGTGTTCTGTCCTCAATCAGCTTCGCCCGCTGCGAGGGGCGTAGGGCCGCGTAGCGCGTTGTGACGTCGTGGTTTCCGATGTCGACAATGACCAGCTCGTCACGTACCGGCTGCAGCAGCACCCGACAGGAGTGGGTGTAGCGGAGTTCGTAAACGTTCTCGCGCACGCCTTGGAGTGTCTTCTTGCCCTCGTACCAGTCGCTGCTCGTGGCCCGGCGGTTGAAAGCGGTGCGGACCACGGTCAAAACCCGGCCACGCGCCTGAGGCATGGTCCGCTCATAGGCTCGCCTGGCCCTGCCCGTCCAGGACAACACGCCCGCCTGCGACATCGGCACCCCCAGTCCAGCAACGGTCACAATCTTGTACCACCGGGCTGCTGACATCGGTTCACCACCCTGGCCCTGGCCGCCTCGTGCGCCTCAGTTGGGTGGTGTCGGCGGTGCTGCAGGACTAGCGGACAAGCCATGAGGATGGATTGGTACGGGCGCGGTACTCCCACCTCACGGCGGCGATAAGTCGGATATGCGCCGCTCGGGGGTCGCGCTGGCGGTGCTGCCGTCGGCTGACGACATCGTCCGGGCCTGCCTGAACGCCATCCCAGCCGGTCTGAACGAGGTGGCCGCACTCGCCGACCGGCGACACCTGAACGGCCTCGACCGCACGCAGATGCGCCACTCCCGGCAGTCGAAGAATCTGGTCAGCGCAGCCCAGTGGCACCTGGACCATGTCCAGGATGAGCACCTCGCCGCCCACCTGCGCGAGTAGATCGCCATCAAGCCGCGCCTCGTGTAGCAGCCGCGGCCTCACCCGAAGAAGCAGACGCACGCCCTCGGCCGATACATGGGCATCGGCACGGCAACCCACTACACCGGGAACGGCCAGCTCGACGATAGGAACAAGATGCGTACTTCGTAGCGGCATCGCGCTCGGGCGAGCAGGCGTTAGAGTCGCGCAATGGTGACCTTCCGGGTCGACGAGGTGACACCCGCAGCCGAGGGCCTGCCCACCCGGCCGCTCGGCGAACTGTTCGGGGATGCACTGGTGTTCGGCGGTGATCCGGCGTTGCCGGTGCTCGTGCCGGACGGGGTACATCCGCTGCTCGACGCTGTCGGACGCGCGTTCGCCGACCATCGCCCGCTGGTGTTGTCCCCCGACGCGGTGTGGTTGACCATCGCGCAGGGCGTCGCCCAACACATCCGGCTCCACGCCGAGGAGCTGCGCCCCCGGTTGGTAGGCCACGCCGGCCGCAAGCGGCTCACCGTGACCGTCGACGGGCCGATGCCGCAGGACGCGGCTTCCTGGCAGGACATGGTGGAGTCATTCCACAAACTGCTCGCCGCCGAGATCAGCGACACGGACGTATTCGAGTGTGACTTCTCCACCAGCACCGAGGTCGACCGGCTCGCGGGACAAGTTGTCCTGCTCGACGCCTACTCGCCGTACTTCTCGCTGTGGCTGGTGTGCGTATGCGGCATCCCGTCAATCACGTTGACCGGCACCGTAACGGACTGGCAGAAGATCCGCACACGGGTAGACGCGATCGCCGGGTTCGGCCTGCAGACATGGTGCCGGTCGCTCGCGCCGATCGCCGACCAGTTCGTTCGAGCCGCGGCGGGCGAGGTGGACGTGGCGTTCTGGCGGCGGATCTACAACCCCGTCGACGCGTACGGCGGTGAGGTGGTCACCGGCTGGGCGGCGCGCCTGTACCCGTACCTTCGGGGTAAGGGGACGGTGGACCGGCCGAATCCGCTGCTGGAGTTGCCCATCGACGAGCCGCGCGACGCGACCGTCGACGGCCGCGGCTTCTACCACGGTGCCGGTATACGCACTGATCAGGTGCCCGCGACGTTGTCTCGGGCGACGGTCAACGTCAACGACTTGGTGGCGGGCGACAACCGGACGGTGGCCCTACATGCCGGCCTGGTCGGCGTCGCCCAGGACGACGACGGCGGACTGCGGCCGGTGGCAGGCTGGTACCTCGCGCCGGCGGCGGTGGAGATCGACGCCGTGATCGACCGGATCGTGCGCGACCACCAGACCAGCCCGCCGCAGCCCATGAGCCTGTTCAACGCGCCCGCCGAGGTCGTGGCGCTCTACCGGCGCGTCGGCTCCGCCACGCTGTTCCAGACGTGGCGGCTGCTGCCGGTGGCCGAGCACCGCCGGGTCTACCGCGGCCACGAGGAGCAGTCGCTCCTGACGATCATCGACCTCGCCGACGGCAGAAGCATCTGCGCGGCCCTCGACTACAAATCGGAGTCGACCCACTGGGTCCTCTGCCGCGTCCAAGAGGTGACAGCCGAACGGTCCGAGTTCGACGGCCGTTTCCGCCTGGTCGACGAGCCCGCCGACGTCCCGGTGTACGGCACCTCGCTCGCGCGGCTACTCGACGCCGCCCTCGACTCCGATGGCGACATCACCCACCTGGAAACCGGCCAGCTCGATCAACTGGAGCAGCCACCAGCTAATCCATGACATGACACACCGGCACGTCCGCCCAAGTCTGGACGCAGCCCAAGGTGAAGTGACGAGTACCGGTTGACAACGAGCGATGACGAGCTGTCGGCGGTGTCCCGGCTCGCTGCAGTTGATGCATAAGCGTCCTTCTGACCTGGGGTGCATCAGTTTCATTGAGCCGTCCATGCTGGGTGCGGCCCAGTGAATCTGATGTTCCTAGAATCCAGGGCGTGTCCCCGGATGGGGTTCGGACGGGCGTAGGTTTCGATCCAGTCGGCGAGCATGCTGTTGTGGTGGGGATGCCAGGTGTCGCGGGCTTCGGACCAGTCGAGGCGGTTGCCGAACTCGGCGTAGGCGCGGGCTCGGGTCGTTTGGTGAGCGACCCGGGTCTGCCAGTGCTGTCTGACGAACACGCTCGCTGCGGAGACGATCTCCGGGTAGCTCGCGGCGTGGAACGCGGGATCCTCCGCGTGGTGCCGCTCCCTGCCCGGACGCAGGATGGCCAGGCGCGGGCCTTGAGCGTGGCCGAGGTAGCGACCGTGGATGTATTCCCAGCAGTCGAACGCGGCTCTGGTGGCGATGAGGAGGGCGACCTGGCCGTGACGGCGGACGAGCCGCCGGTGGTGGATCTGCGCTGACTTGATCTCTGGGAGGTGCCGTATGTCGATGGCGTTGTCGGTGACGGGCCAAGCGGTGGCTGCGGGTGCTCGGGTGCCGAGCCAGAGGTTGTGCTTGACGCAGGCGGCGACGTGGTGGGGGTAGTAGCGGTGGACCGGGCCGCCCCGGTGCCGGCGGACGCAGGGTGGGCAGGCTGGTCGGGGGAACGTCTGGAGCAGCCACCAGTGTGGTGCAGGTTGGCGTAGTTCGGGCAGCAGGAGCTGGAGTTGGCGGGTGGGACGGCCGGTGAGGGCACCGCGCCAGCAAGGGGTGTTGGTAAGAATCGCGACACCAGAGGCCAAAAAGATGATCTAGTACGGCAGCCGCCGTTTGTGATCAATGCTGAAGTTCGGGGTTGAGGCGGCGTGTGTAGTGGGATCGTCGTGCTCGGGCTTGATGACGGCGTCGCCAGCCTGACCAGTGCAAGCGATGGTTGAGGTCGCTGATCGGTCGGATGATGCAGGCGTTGATGAGGCGGCGGACTTCGTTGACCGTCAGCTTGATCAGTCCGGTGTCGGCCGGGTCGTGGTGGGCTGCGTCAGCGGCGCAGATCGCCAGCACGGCGAGAGCGGCCAGGGCGAGGGTGGTGAACCGGTGCCAGGAGTCCCAGCGGCGGACCTGGTGCTGGTCCAGGCCGACCTGGCTCTTGGCGGCCTGGAAGGCTTCTTCGACGGTCCAGCGGATGCCCGCGACCCGCACGAGCTGCGCGAGAGTAGCCGGTTTCGGGGTCCAACAACGGTAGAAGGCCAGCTCACCGGTGGTGGCGTTGCGGCGGATCAGGAGGCTGTGCCGGCCTGCGTCGTCGGGGTCGGCATCGGTGCACACGTCGTCGAGCCAGGCCCAGTCGTAGTAGCGGGGTCCCCTCGACCCGGCGCCGGCTGAGCGGCGTTGCCAGGCCGATGCCGGCAGTTCGGCGGCGGCCCGGTCGGCCCGGACCTTGACCTTGCCGCCGTCGATGGGGATCAGGTGGCTGCAGGACACCGCGAGGACGTAGCCGAGCCGGTGATCACGCAGATGAGCGCGGAATGCGGCGCTGTTGCCGTATGCCTCGTCCGCGGCCGCCCAACCGGCCGGCACGCCGGCGTCGATCGCGGCGGTGATCATGTCGGCGGCCAACTGCGACTTGGTGGCGAACTCGATCTCGTCTGGCACGCCAGCGGCGTGGCACCGCTGCCGGTCGTCGGTCCACGACGCCGGCAGATACACGCGCCGGTCGATCAAGGTGTGCCCGTCGCGGCCGGCGTAGCCCAGGAACACCCCGACCTGGCTGTTCTCGATCCGCCCGGCAGTGCCGCTGTACTGGCGCTGCACCCCCACCGTGTGGGTGCCCTTCTTCAGGTCACCGGTCTCGTCGACCACCAGGACCGCGTCCGGGTCACCGAACCGGTCGGTGATCAGCTGCCGCAGGTCGTCGCGGACGGCGTCGGAGTCCCACACTGCCCGGTACAACAACCTTTGCATCGCGTCCGGCCGGGCATGCCCGGCCTGCTCGGCCAACTGCCAACACGTCTTCACCTCAAGATCGGACAGCAGCCCCGTCACGAACTCGGCCGCCGCGCGGCGAGGCTCAACCCGCCCGAACCGGCCCGCGAAACACCCCAGCACCCCGGCCAGCACACGCTCCCACCGAGCAACCGCTACGCTGTGGCACACGGCCACCGCAAGATCTGATGTTGTGTCCACAACGCACAGACGATCACGCGGTGGCCGTCTCGCGTCCACCCCGGTTCAACAGCAAGATCTCAAACGGCGGCTGCCGTACTAGGTGTGAGGGCTGGCATCTCAAACGGCGGCAGTAGCGCGCGCCTTTCCGCACACCTCTAGGAGCGGCAGGCCGGCCGCGTACCGCCGGAAGACACCGGCGGTCGGGGTGTCCGCCGTCGCGACGGTGTCCGGAGTGCCTTCCGCGACCACCGTGCCCCCCCCCCGTTACCTTTTTGATCGTCCCCAGCCGGGGACTGCTCGGTCGCCCGGCTCGGTATGACTTACTGCCCCTGTCGTGCGGATGATCCGGGGGG
>NZ_JBIDBG010000034.1:0-28111 GCF_043202855.1 Micromonospora sp. NPDC048063
CCGAGGCCCTCGCCGACTGGATCGCCACCCGCGGCTACGCCGCCTGATCCCACCACCACCAACGACAAGGGCCGGCCCCGAACGGGGCCGGCCCTTGTCGTCGTCTCCGTACCGGGCACGCCGGGCACGATCGGCCTCGGCGCAGGCAAGCCGGGCGGCGCAGGCGAGCCGGGCGGCGCAGGCGAGCCGGGCGGCGCAGGCGAGCCGGGCGACGCCGTCCGGCCGCCCTGCCAGCCGCAGAGGCGAGCCGGGCGGCGCAGGCGAGCCGGGCGGCGCAGGCGAGCCGGGCGACGCCGTCCGGCCGCCCTGCCAGCCGCAGACCGGTGCCTCACCGCCGGCTTCGCAGCAACGCACACCGGACGTCGGGGGTGGTGGTGGAACGCTGTCGAGCTGCCCCGTCCATGAGACCAACCGGCGCCCTTCACTGCCCCGTCCGTGCGGGCAGCTCGACAGCGGAACACGGCCGGCAGGCCGGACCTTGTACGCCCAGGCAGACACGGCAGCGCGGTGCCTGACCAGCAGCAGAACTCAGCACAGCCACGACCAACCCTGCTCCGCCCGGTCCGATCAACCGCGCGACCTGGTCCGACCGACCCGATCAACCGCGCGACCTGGTCCGACCGACCCGATCAACCGCGCGACCTGGTCCGACCAGCCCGGCAAGCCGCGCGGCTTTGTCGTACCGGTCCGGTCAGCCGCCGGAGTCGGCCAGCTCGGCGCCCTCGGGCACGGTGTCGTCGTCGCGGCTGGCAAGCCAGCCGTTGGGCAGGAAGACCTTGCCGGGCGAGTTCGTGCGCCCGCGCGGCTGGCCGAGCGTGGCGACCGGGAAGGGCTCGGTCGGGTCGAGCTTGCCGAGCAGGTCGTCGAGCTGGGCCAGGCTCTCGATCATCGCCAGCTCGCGGCGCAGCTCGCTGCCCACCGGGAAGCCCTTGAGGTACCAGGCGACGTGCTTGCGGAAGTCGGTGCAGCCGTCCCGTTCGCCCCGCGCGGGGTTGCGTGCGCCCGCGGTGAACTGGTCGACCAGCAACTCGGCGTGGCGGCGCATGGTCTGCGCGACCTCGCCCAGGCTGGGCATCCGGCGCTCGGGGCGTCCGTTGAACGCGGCCTCCAGATCGGCGAAGAGCCACGGGCGACCCAGGCAGCCCCGGCCGATCACCACCCCGTCGACGCCGGTGTGCGCCACCATCCGCAGCGCGTCGTCGGCCTCCCAGATGTCGCCGTTGCCGAGCACCGGCACGTCGAGCGCCTGCTTGAGCGTGGCGATGGCGTCCCAGTCGGCGGTGCCCGAGTAGCGCTGCGCCGCCGTACGCCCGTGCAGGGCGACCGCCGCCACGCCGGCGTCCTGCGCGGCGAGGCCCGCCTCGACGTACGTCAGGTGGTCGTCGTCGATGCCCTTGCGCATCTTGACCGTGACCGGCACCCCGGCGGGCGACGCGGCGGCCACCGCGGCCCTGACCAGGCGGGCGAAGAGCCGGCGCCGCCACGGCAGCGCGGATCCGCCGCCCTTGCGGGTGACCTTGGGCACGGGGCAGCCGAAGTTGAGGTCGATGTGGTCGGCGAGGTTCTTCTCGACCACGATCCGCACGGCGGCGGCGGTGATCTCGGGGTCGGTGCCGTAGAGCTGGAGGCTGCGGGGCCGCTCGTCCCCGCCGAAGGCGATCATGCGCAGCGTCTTCGGGTTCCGCTCCACCAGCGCGATGGTGGTGATCATCTCGCAGACGTAGATGCCGCCGCCCTGTTCCCGGCAGAGTTGCCGGAAGCCGACGTTGGTGATGCCCGCCATCGGGGCGAGCACCACCGGCGGCCACACCTGGTGCCGCCCGAGGGTCAGCGGGCGCAGTGCGGGAACGATCGGCGCGGTCACCGCACAAGTGTAAGGAAGGGCCCCCTCCTATCGTCTGGTGCAGAGGAGGGGTCCCCTGCTAACACGACGCATATCACAGTCGGGGCGACGTCGGGCGTTCTCCACAGCGGGCAGCGCCGTCCACAGACCGATCGATCGGGCGGGACACGGGATCGTCCTGCACCCATGCTGCGCCTCATGCGTGAGCAGCCACCCGAACTCGCCGACGCGGCGGAGCGACAGCAGCAGATCGTCACCCGGGCCCAACTGCTGGCCGCGGGCTTCGACGACATGTACCTGTACCGCCAGACCCGGCGCAGCCAGTGGCAGCGCGTGCTGCCCGGCACGTACGCCCTGGTCACCGGCACCCTGACCGACGAGCAGCGACGGATCGCGGCGGCGCTCTACGCCGGGCCGGAGGCACAGCTCACGGGGCTCGCCGCGCTGATCTGGTACGGCTTCCGGCAGAGCCCGCGCACCGACGACGTACACCTGATCGTGCCGCACCACGCACGGCGCAGCTCGGCGGGATTCGCCCGGGTCGCGCGGGCCCTCGCCCTGGACGCCAAGGCCCGGCAGGCGTCGGTCTACCGGGTGTGCTCGCCGGCGCGGGCGGTCGTGGACGCGGCCCGCGACCTGCGCCACCTACGTCCGGTACGCGCGATTGTCGCCGAGGCCGTGCAGCGTGGGTTCACCGATCTCGCCCGGCTGGACGAGGAGATCGGCCGGGCCCGGCGCAGCCGGACCGCGCTGGTCAGGAAGGCGTTCTCCGAGGTTGTCCACGGCGTCCGGTCGGCGCCGGAGGCGGAGTTGCGGGAGTGTCTGACCAGCAGTCCGGTGTTGCCGGAGATCCGGTGGAATCCGCGCCTGACCGCCGGCAACGGCACGTCGCTGCCGACCCCCGACGGATATCTCGCCGACTCGGCGGTGGCGCTGGAGGTCGACTCGCAGGAGTACCACTTCAGCCCCGGTGACTGGGCGCGAACGCTCGACCGGCACAACGAACTGAGCCGGCACGGCATCCTGATCCTGCATTTCACCCCGGCGCAGATCCGTCGCGACCCGGCGCGAGTCCGCCGCACCGTGGAGGATGCGTACGAATCCCGGCGCGGCCTCGGCGCCGCGAACCGGGTCCGCGTCCAGCCTGTTGACGTGCCAGGTAACGACGGGTGAGCGCTCCGGGATGTTAGGAAGGGGCCCCTCCTCTACTGAAAACGTTAAGAAGGGGCCCTTCCTTACACCTCAGCAGCCGGGGAGGCGCTCGATCAGGTAGCGCTCGACCTGGTCCAGGGAGATGCGCTCCTGGGCCATGGTGTCCCGGTTCCGCACGGTCACCGCGTTGTCGTCCAGGGTGTCGAAGTCGACCGTCACGCAGAACGGCGTGCCGATCTCGTCCTGGCGACGGTAGCGGCGGCCGATCGCCTGCGAGTCGTCGAACTCCACCACCCAGCGCTTGCGCAGGTCCGCGGCGAGGCCCTTCGCCTTGGGCGAGAGCGCCTCGTTGCGCGACAGCGGCAGCACCGCCACCTTGACCGGGGCCAGCCGCGGGTCGAAACGCATCACCGTGCGCTTGTCCACGCCGCCCTTGGTGTTCGGCGCCTCGTCCTCGTCGTACGCCTCGAGCAGGAAGGCCAGCACCGCCCGGGTGAGGCCGGCGGCCGGCTCGATGACGTACGGCACCCAGCGCTCCTGCTTCGTCTGGTCGAAGTAGGACAGGTCGACGCCGGAGTGCTTGCTGTGCGTGGACAGGTCGAAGTCGGTGCGGTTGGCGATGCCCTCCAGCTCCGCGAACTCCGTGCCGCCGAACTGGAAGCGGTACTCGATGTCGACGGTGCGCTTCGAGTAGTGGGAGAGCTTCTCCTTGGGGTGCTCGTAGAAGCGCAGGTTGGCCTCCGACAGGCCCAGGTCGAGGTACCAGTTCCAGCGCTCCTGGAGCCAGTACTCGTGCCACTGCTCGTCGGAGCCCGGCTCGACGAAGAACTCCATCTCCATCTGCTCGAACTCGCGGGTGCGGAAGATGAAGTTGCCCGGGGTGATCTCGTTGCGGAACGACTTGCCGGTCTGCGCGATGCCGAACGGCGGCTTCTTGCGGGCGACCGTCTCGACGTTCTTGTAGTTGACGAAGATGCCCTGCGCGGTCTCCGGGCGCAGGTAGTGCATGCCCTCTTCGCTCTCCACCGGGCCCAGGAAGGTCTTCATCAGACCGTTGAACATCTTCGGCTCGGTGAAGGTGCCCTTGTTGCCGCAGTTCGGGCAGTTCAGCTCGGTCAGCGAGGCCGGCGGCTTGCCGTGCTTGGCCTCGTACGCCTCCTCGAGGTGGTCGGCCCGGAACCGCTTGTGGCAGGACTGACACTCGGTCAGCGGGTCGACGAAGGCGTCGAGGTGGCCGGAGGCGGCCCAGACGTCCCGGGCCAGGATGACGGCGGAGTCGAGGCCGACCACGTCGTCGCGCTGCTGGACCATGGTCTTCCACCACTGCCGGCGGACGTTCTCCTTCAGCTCCACGCCGAGCGGACCGTAGTCCCACGCCGACCGGGTGCCTCCGTAGATCTCGCTAGAGGGGAAGACGAAGCCTCGGCGCTTGGCGAGGCTGACGACGGCGTCGATACGGTCGGCTGGCATGTTTTTTCCTCCTACGCCGACTGGCGGTCGGCGGGGACGCGGTGAAGGACGGAACGAGCAGTTCGGGACAACGGTACGACCAGCACCAGCCCGAGCCCAGGAGAATACCGGGGGCGGGTCAGTTGACCCCGCACACCTCCATGCCGCCGGTCTGCCGGTCCTGCCCCAGGACGACCTCCTGCCGGTCCTGCCGGCCGCCGGTGTAGGTCACGTCCACCGGCACGGTCAGGGTGGTGGTGTCCACGTCGCCCACCCGGAAGGCGGCGATCTGCGGCTCGGCGGCGACCCGGCGCTCGAACTCCCGCCGCGACTCGCGCCGCTGCGCGTCGTCGCAGAGCTGGTCGTACGCGGCACCGTACTTCCGCTCGACCAGCGCCTGGTAGTAGTCGGTGGAGACGGTGCGCCCCTGCTCCCGCACGGCCTGCACCCCGGTCACCGCCAGGCCCACCACGGCAGCGCCGCCGCCACCGCAGCAGAGCAGCACGGCGAGCGCCCCGGCGCCCAGCCCGAGCCAGAGCCGGGTGTTGCGCCCCTCGGTGGGCGGCGCCGCGAACGGCGGGGCCACCCCGGGGCCGGGCGGCGGGGCGGGCACGCCCGGATCCGCCGGCGGGCCGGGCACGACGGGCGGCTGCGCCCCCTCCTGGCCGGGCAGCGAAGAGTACGGCGGTGGTGCCGCCGATCCGGGAGCGGTCATGAGAGCAATCTAGTGCCCGCGGGCTCAGCGGTACGGACCAGCGGCCCGATCGCTGGCCGCCACGACCACGTCCCCGCCCGGCGCCGCGGTAGCGAGCGCCTCGTACGCGGACGGCTCGTCGACCGACTCGGCGAGCAGCGGCACTGCCGTGACCTTGACGTCGAAGCCGCCCAGGGCACGCCGGTAGGTGCCGACGGACTCCCACTCGGTGACCAGGCACCAGTGGCGCGGGTCGTCCAGCGCCCGGACGAGCTGCCCGCGCAGGTAACCGGGACGGGCCGCGAGGGCGGCGAGGGCGGCGTGCGCCCGCTCGGTGAAGTCGTCGGCGACATCGACGTCCACCACGAACCGGTTCGTCACCAGCACGGGTTCCTCCTCGTAGAGTCTGTGGGATGCAGCGTACGCAGAGCCCCCTGCCGGCCCGGTTGGCGCGGGCGAACCCGACGACGGTGTTCCTGGTCACCCTGGTGCTGGCGCTGGTCGCGTTCTTCACCCCCGGGGTGGTGGGCGGGCTGCTCACCCTGCTGCTCGCCGCGGCCGTCGCCGCGCTGCTGGTCACCACCTGGTCGGTGCAGACGGCGCCGACCCGGGTGATCCGGCTGGTGGTGCTCACCCTGCTGGTCACCGCGGGCCTGGTGAAGCTGCTCTGACATGCAAGCATGCGTTTTTGACAATCATTGTCGTTGTCGCGGAGAGTTCATGTCATGAACATCCGCTCCGCCCCGCGCACCCTGGCCGCCGCCACCACCGCCCTGCTCGCCCTCGGTGGCGTCGCGGCCTGCTCCGACGACGCGGCCGGCACCGACCCGCAGCGGGTCGACGTGGTGGCCGCCTTCTACCCGCTGCAGTTCCTCGCCGAGCGGATCGGCGGCGACGCGGTGAAGGTGACCAACCTGGCCAAGCCCGGGGCCGAGCCGCACGACCTGGAGCTCAACCCGGGGCAGGTCGGCGACGTCAGCCAGGCGGAGCTGGTCGTCTACCTGAAGGGCTTCCAGCCGAACGTGGACGAGGCCGTCGAGCAGAACGCCGGGGAGCGCGCGTTCGACGTGGCCACCGTGCAGCCGCTGCGCGACGCGGCGGCCGGCGGGCACGACCACGACCACGGGCACGAGGGCGAGGCCGCCGGGGAGCCCCACGCCGAGGAGGAGGGCGGCGGCAAGGACCCGCACCTCTGGCTCGACCCGACCCGCCTGGCCACGGTGGGCGACAAGCTCGCCGAGCGGCTGGGCCAGGCCGACCCGGAGCGCGCCGCCGACTACACCGCCCGCGCCGCGACGCTGCGCACCGAGCTGGCGAAGCTGGACGCCGACTTCACCGCCCGCCTGAAGACCTGCCAGCGGCGGGAGATCGTGGTCAGCCACACCGCGTTCGGCTACCTGACCGAGCGCTACCAGCTCGAGCAGATCGGCATCACCGGGCTGAGCCCGGAGAACGAGCCGTCCCCGCAGCGCCTCGCCGAGGTGATCGAGGAGGCCCGGGAGCACAAGGCCACGACGATCTTCTTCGAGACGCTGGTGAGCCCGAAGGTGGCCCAGACCATCGCCGACCAGGTCGGCGCGAAGACCGCGGTACTGGACCCGCTGGAAGGGCTGTCGACCGACGGCGGCGACTACCTTTCGGTGATGCGCACCAACCTGCAGACCCTCAGGACGGCGTTGAGCTGCTCGTGACATCCCCAGTCATCACCGTCACGCACGGGGTGGTCGGCTACGACGGCCGCCCCGTGCTGCGTGACGTCTCCCTGACCGTGACCGCCGGCGAGGTGGTCGCGGTGCTCGGCGCCAACGGCTCCGGCAAGTCCACCCTGATCCGCGCCGTGCTCGGCCTGGTGCCGCTCAGCTCCGGGTCGGTCACCCTCTTCGACCGCCCGTTGCGCCGGTTCCGGCAGTGGCACCGCGTCGGGTACGTCCCGCAGCGCCTCGGTGCCGGCGGCGGCGTACCGGCCACCGTCCGCGAGGTGGTGGCCTCCGGCCGGCTGGCCCGCCGGGGCGTCCTGCGCCCGCCCGGGCGCGCCGACCGGGCCGCCGTCGACGCGGCGCTGGCGGCGGTCGGGCTCGCCGACCGGGCCCGCGACCCGGTCGCCACGCTCTCCGGCGGGCAGCAGCAGCGCACCCTGATCGCCCGGGCGCTGGCCGGTCAGCCGGAGCTGCTCGTCCTCGACGAGCCGACCGCCGGGGTGGACGCGGCCAGCCAGGAGGCGTTCGCCGGGGCGCTGCACGACTTCGTGGGCGGCGGCGGCACGGTGCTGCTGGTGGCCCACGAGCTCGGGCCGCTGCGGCCGCTGATCAGCCGGGCGGTCGTCGTACACCAGGGTGGGATCTGCCACGACGGCGTGGTGCCCGAACCCGCCGGCCACCACGCGGAGCCCGACCACGACCACGTGCACCCGCACGGTCCCGACGAGCCCGCCGGGCTGTGGAGCCGCTGAGATGGAACTCTTCCAGTACCCCTACATGCAGCGCGCCCTGATCGGCGCGCTGGTCATCGGCCTGGCGGCGCCGGCGCTCGGCATCTACCTGGTGCAGCGGCGGCTCGCGCTGATCGGCGACGGGGTCGGGCACGTGGCGCTCACCGGCGTCGGCGCGGGCCTGCTGCTCAACCGCTCCCCGGTGCTCGTCGCGGTGGTCGTGGCGACCGTCGGCGCGATCACCATCGAGCTGGTCCGCGCCCGGGGGCGCACCTCCGGCGACCTGGCCCTGGCCCTGCTCTTCTACGGCGGCATCGCCGGCGGCGTGATGCTGGTCGGGCTCTCCGACAGCACGAGCGCCAACCTCAACGCCTACCTGTTCGGGTCGCTGACCACGATCTCGCCGGGGGACCTGATCACCATCGCGGTGCTCGGCGCGGCGATCCTGGTCGCCATGCTGGCCCTGCGCCCGGCCCTGTTCGCGGTCTGCCACGACGAGGAGTACGCCCGGGTCTCCGGGCTGCCGGTGCGCACGCTCAACATGCTGCTCGCGGTGGCCACCGCGGTCACCGTGACGATCGCCATGCGGGCCGTCGGCGTGCTGCTGATCAGCGCGCTGATGGTGGTGCCGGTGGCCACCGCGCAGCAGGTGACCCGGGGGTTCCGCAGCACGATGGCGGCGGCGATGGCGCTCGGCCTCTTCGCCGCCGGCTCGGGGGTCTGGGTGGCGGCGAACGCCGACACCGCTCCCGGCGCGTCGGTGGTGCTGATGGCGATCGCCTCGTTCGGGGTGGTCGCGCTCCTCGGCGCGGCCTGGCGGGTGCTGCGCCGGCGGCGCACCCCGGCCGCCGCGCCCGCGCCCGAGCCGCACGAGGTCGTGCTCCGCTGAGCCTGGTCAACGACACGGCGATGGGATTGGTTACCGTTACGGGGTGACCAGCGGATCAGGCTACGATGCCTTCGAGGGGGCGAGCGAGCTGCTGCGTGCCCTGTCGGCACCGATCCGGCTGGCCATCGTCAGCGAGCTCGCCGAGGGCGAACGCTGCGTGCACGAGCTGGTGGACAAGCTCGGCGCCGCGCAGCCGCTGGTCTCCCAGCACCTGCGGGTGCTGCGGGGCGCCGGCGTGGTGCGCGGCTCGCGACGGGGGCGCGAGATCGCGTACGCCCTGGTCGACGAGCACGTCGCGCACATCGTGGCCGACGCGGTCAGCCACGCCGGGGAGGGGTCATGACGGGTTCGGCGGTCCGCAACACCCGGCAGCGCTCGGCGGTCAGCGCGCTGCTCGCCGAGATGGAGGGCTTCCACAGCGCGCAGGAGCTGCACGCGATGCTGCGCGAGCGCGGCGAGCGGGTCGGGCTGACCACGGTCTACCGCACCCTCCAGGGGCTCGCCGACACGGGCGAGATCGACGTGATGCGCCCGCCGGGCGGCGAGCACCTCTACCGCCGGTGCAGCGAGGGGCACCACCACCACCTGGTCTGCCGCGGCTGCGGCCGCACCGTGGAGGTGGCCGGGCCGACGGTGGAGAGCTGGGCGGAGCGGGTGGCCGCGCAGCACGGCTACGCCGACGTCAGCCACACCCTGGAGATCTTCGGCACCTGCCCGGCCTGCGCCCGCTGAGACCCGCCACGACGGGTCAGCCGGACACCAGGCGCAGCCCGGCCTGCCGGCGGCTGATCAGACTGTCCAGGCCCGTGCGCGATCCGCACCGTCCGGGCCGTGCGCGAAGCGGTCAACTGGGCGAGGGAGAAGTCGTAGCGGGCCGGACGGGCACGGCGGTGCCGGCCGTCCGCGACAGATGCCCGGAGCGGTCGCGCATGGCACGCTGTCCGGCGTGAAGATCTACGCCGATCGTTTCCCGACCGCCGTCCGACAGTTGATCACCGACCTGCTCGTCGTCGCCTGGGTGTACGGCGCGATCCGCGGCGCGCTGTGGTTGCACGACCTCGTCCAGAAGCTCGCCGTACCCGGCCAAAAGCTGGAGGGGGCCGGCGGCGGCCTGGCCGACAACCTGGCCGAGGCGGGCGGCAAGGTCGGCCGGGTGCCGCTGGTGGGCGACGAGCTGACCGCGCCGTTCGAGCGGGCCGCCGGCGCCGCCCGGTCGCTGGCCGAGGCCGGACGGGACCAGCAGGAGCTGGTCGACCAGCTCGCCCTCGCGCTGGCCGTCGCCGTACTGGTCTTCCCGCTCGGCCTGGTGCTCTTCGGCTGGCTGCCGCTGCGGGTGCGCTGGATGCGCCGGGCCGCCTCGGCGGCCAGGCTGGCCGCCGTGCCCGCCGGCCGGGACCTGCTCGCCCTGCGGGCGTTGGCCACCCAGCCGCTCGGGCGGCTGACCCGGATCGCGCCCGACGTGGCCGAGGCGTGGCGGCGCGGCGACGACGCCACCGTCGACGCGCTCGCCGCACTGGAGCTGCGCCAACTCGGCCTGCGGGCCGGCCGCTAAGGCGGTGTCCACCAACCTTCGCAGGGTTCGTCGGCGGTGAGATTGTCGTACCGGTGGTGTTGGCTTTGATTCGTGCCTCGTCGTCGGGATCCCGCCGCGCTGCCAGTGGTGTATCGCACCGCTCGTGTTGCGGTGCGGGTGACGCCTGGGCAGCGGCGGCGGTGTTTCGGGTTGCTGCGCTCGGCTGGTGACGTGTGGGCGTGTGTGTTGGAGGTCAACGCCTGGCGGCGCCGCCACCACGCCCCACCGTTGACGGGCTATCAGGAGTTGTGTCGGGAGTTGTCGGCGTCCGGGCCGGGCACGTTCGCCGAGTTGGACACGACCGGGGCGCGGTCGGTGTTGCGGCGGTTCTCGGATGCGTGGTTCGCGGCGGCGAAACGCCGCAAGGCCGGTGACGCATCGGCGGGGTTCCCGCGTCGGCGGCGGGGGCTGGTGCCGGTGCGCTGGTACCACGGCACGTTCACCCTCGACGGCCACCGCGTGCGCATCCCCACCGCGAAGGGCACGCCGGGGTTGTGGGTGCGCCTGGCCCGTCAGGTGCCGTATCCGGTCGAGCAGGTCCGCTCGATCACCCTGCTGTGTGAGGGCGGCCGCCTGTTCCTCGACGTCACCGCCGAAGTCCCGATCACGGTGTATCCAGCGGGTGAGGGGCCGGACCCTGCCAGGGTGGCGGGCGTGGACGTGGGGATCATCCACCCGTACGCCGTCGCCGGCCCCGGCGGGGAGGCGCTGTTGGTGTCGGGGCGGGCGATCCGCGCCGAGCATCGCATGCACCTGGCCGACACCAAAGCCCGCCAACATGCCGTCGCCCGCCGGGCACCGAAACCGGGCCAGCGCGGGTCGCGGCGGTGGCGCCAGTACCGGGCCCGCACTCGGGTGGTGGAGGGTCGGCATCGGCGGCGGGTGCGACAGGCCCAACACGAGGCCGCCCGCACCGTCGTCGGCTGGGCGGTCGGTCAGCGGGTGGGGGTGTTGCACGTCGGTGATCCACGCGGGGTCCTGGACCTGCCGGCGGGGCGGCGACACAACCTGCGGCTACGGCAGTGGCAGATCGGGCGCCTCCTGCAGATCCTCACCGACAAGGCCACCCTCGCCGGCATCACCGTCCACCTCGTCAACGAACGCGGCACGTCCTCCACCTGCCCCACCTGCCACCGGCGGATACCGAAGCCGCGTGGGCGGACCCTGACCTGCCTGCACTGCCAGTTCTCGGGCCACCGTGACCTCGTCGCGGCGGCCAGCATCGCCACCCGCACCCCGGGCGGCGGACCCACCACCCCCACATCACCTGTAGTGCTGCCCGGGGTGGTCACGCACCGTCGAGTCGGCCGGCACCTCCCCGGCGCCGGCCGGTCCCGGCGTGACCCCCGCCGCCCACCCGGGCGGCGCGAGGGCCCAGTTGGCCCGCGGTGGCCCGCCCCACCAACCAGTGGGGAGTCGCTCGCCCACACGGCGAGGATCCACAACACACCACCGGACTCCTGGTGAACGTTGGTGGACACCGCACTAAGGTCGTCGGGTGTTCTACTTCCTGGTCGTCATCGCCATCCTGCTGCTCGGCTACGCCGCCGTGCTGGTCAACTTCGTCCGCAAGGGCCGCAAGATCCCGCCGGCCGCGTACCTGGGGTTGGCCGTGCTCAACGGGCTGCTCCTCGCGGCGATCCTGGCCTGGGCCGTCGCGAGCTGACCCGCCGGCTGCCGGGCTGGTCGGACACCGGCCCGGCACCCGGGCGGGCCGGTGTCACGCCGAGGGCGGGATGCGGCGGCGGACGTCGGGGGCGGCGGACGGGCCGGGCGACCAGCGCGCCACCCAGGGCAGGTCGTCGGCCGGGGTGACCACCCCCTCCTCCAGGCCGGCGTAGCGCCCGGCCAGGATCCGCTTCGCGGCGGCCGTGTCAACCGAGTCGGTGTTGTCCCACAGGGCGGTGAAGAGCGCGTCGACCCGGACCCGGGCCTGCCGGCAGAACAGGTCGGCCAGCTCGACGTTCTCCGGCCGGGTGTCCCGCTCGGCGTAGGCGCGCACGCAGACGGCGGACATCGCGAACAGCTCCGCGCCGATGTCCACCACCCGGCCGAGGAACGCCTGCTTGCGCTCCATCTTCCCCTGCCACCGGGACATCGCGTAGAACGTCGACCGGGCCAGCTTGCGCGAGGCGCGCTCGACCTGCCGCAGGTGGCCGGCGAGCGGGCCGAACTCGCCGTACGCCGACGGGCGCTGGCCCTTGCCTACGGCCAGGGTGGGCAGCCACTTCGCGTAGAAGACGCCGGCCCGCGCGCCGGCCTTCGCCTTGCGGCCGAGCCCGGCGTCCGGGTCGATGATGTCGCCGGCGACGGACAGGTGCGCGTCGACCGCCTCGCGGGCGATCAGCAGGTGCATGATCTCGGTCGAGCCCTCGAAGATCCGGTTGATCCGCAGGTCGCGCAGCAGCTGCTCGACCGCGGCCGGGCGCTCGCCCCGCGCCGCCAGCGAGTCGGCCGTCTCGTAGCCGCGACCGCCCCGGATCTGGATCAGCTCGTCGGCGATCCTCCAGGCCATCTCGCTGGCGTAGAGCTTGACCAGCGCCGCCTCGATCCGGATGTCGTTGCGGTCGTCGTCGGCCAGCAGGCAGCACAGGTCGAGCATGGTCTCCATGCCGTACGTCGTCGCGGCGACGAAGGAGAGCTTCTGGGCCACCGCCTCGTGCTCGCCGACGGGCCGGCCCCACTGCACCCGGTCGGCGGCCCACTCCCGGGCCACGTTCAACGCCCACTTGCCGGCGCCCACACACATGGCCGGCAGCGACAGCCGCCCGGTGTTCAGGGTGGTCAGCGCGATCTTCAGGCCCTTGCCCTCGCCGCCGATGACGTTCTCGTTCGGCACGAAGACGTCGTGGAAGCGGGTGAGGCTGTTCTCCAGGCCGCGCAGGCCGATGAAGGCGTTGCGCCGCTCGATCGTGATGCCCTCGGCGTCGCCCTCGACGACGAAGGCGGTGATCCCGCCACGCCGCCCCTCGGCGGCGGGGACCCGGGCCATCACCACGAGCAGGGTGGCGACGGTGCCGTTGGTGGCCCAGAGCTTCACCCCGTTGAGCCGGTAGCCGGTGCCGTCGGGGGTCGGCTCGGCGGTGGTGGCCAGCCGGGCCGGGTCGGAGCCGACGTCCGGCTCGGTGAGCAGGAACGCGGACACCTCGCCGGCGGCGAGGCGGGGCAGGAAGCGCTGCTTCTGCTCGGCGGTGCCGAACATCTTCAGCGGCTGCGGCACCCCGATGGACTGGTGTGCCGACAGCAGCGCACCGATCGCCGGGCTGACCGAGCCGGCCAGCATGAGCGCGCGGCAGTAGTGCAGGTTGCTCAGCCCGAGCCCGCCGTACGACCGGTCGACCTTCATGCCGAACGCGCCGAGCCGGGCCAGACCGTGGAACACGTCGTCCGGGATGGACGCGTCCCGTTCGATTGCCGCCCCGTCCACCTCGGAGGTGAGGAACTCGCGGAACCGGCCGAGGAACTCGTCGGCCCGGGCGACGTCCGCCGCGTCCGGGCGCGGCCAGGGGTCGATCAGGTCGAGTCGGAGGCGGCCGAGGAAGAGTTCCTTGCCGAAGCTGGGTCGGTCCCACGAGGACTCGCGGGCCGCCTCGGCGACCTGGCGGGCCTCCTTCTCGGAGACCTGCCCCGCCTCCTTCGGCAGCGGCCCGGCCGCGCCGGCCGTCGGCACGCCTTCGGTGTCCTTCGCCGCGGGCTGGTCGGCGCCGGATCCGTCCGGCGTGGGTCGGCTGTTCTGCGTCGTGGTCACGGCTGCCCCCTCGAACCTCGGTCCGGCTGCGTCGACGTGCTCGACAAACAGCACGCTACCCCCGGGTGTTACCCAGGGGTAGCGTTCGGTGAAGATCGAGTTTCGTCGACCCGGGTCAGTCGCCGGGTAGGTGTCGGGGGTCGTCGTCCTCGTCGTCGATGTCGTCCTCGCCCCAGTTGCGCCGGGCGAACGGCAGGAACACCCAGAAGGTGAGGAACCAGATCGCCGTGGCGCCGCTGAGCAGCAGGGCGACGCCCCGGTCCAGCACGAAGTCGGTGATCAGCAGCACCGCGCTGACCATCGAGATCAGCATGAAGGCGAGGCCGGCGCTGGCCATCCGGTGGGCGAACCGGACCAGCTCCGGCTTGCGGCCCTGCCGGAACAGCGCGCGGTGGAACGCCACCGGGGAAATGATCATCGCGGTCGCGGCGGCGGCCGCGAGCAACGAGACGATGTAGACGTCCTTCTGGAAACCGCTCGTCCTGGTGAACCCGTTGCTGAACGGCAGGGTCAGCAGGAAGGCGAAGAGGATCTGCACGCCGGTCTGCGCGACCCGCAGCTCCTGCAACAGGTCGGCGAAGTTGCGCTGCCAGCGCTGCCGCTCGGTTTCCTTGGACACGGGCTACCTCCGGTCAGACGGTACTGCCGACGGGGTTCGCCCGTCGGCAGCAACGCTGATGCCCCACCGACGGAGCCGCGAAACCGGCTCACGTCGCCCGCGCGAGCCCGGCACACGCCGGCCCGCTCCGCTCAGGAGCCGCGGCGGATCCGGCCGGCGTACCGGGCCTCCAGGGCGTTGTTGTGCTCGTCGCCGCCGGCGATGTTGGCCGACAGGTAGACCGGAGGCCGCTCCCCCGCGGCGAGCAGCCGGGCCACCACCTCGACCGTGATCTGCTGCGCCAGCAGCGCCGCCGTGATCGACGAGACCGCGCCGACCGCACCGCCGCCGGGCAGCGGCAGCGTCGCGTCGCCGTACGGGGCGCCGTTGTCGAGCACCACGTCGGCGACGTCGGCGAGCTTGCGCCCCGACGGGTGGCGCGAGGTCATCTGCCCGGAGTGCTGCGCCGAGGTGATCGCGACCAGCCCGTGCCCCTTCTCCTTGACCAGGGACGCGAACTCCACCATCGCGCCGTTGACGCCGGAGTTGGAGGCCAGCACGAAGACGTCCCCGGGGCTGACGGGGGCCAGCTCGTAGAGGCGGTGCGCCACCGACGGATCGCGTTCGAGCAGCGGCCCGAGCACGTCGGCCGGCGCGCCGCCGACCAGCACCAGGTCCCGCAGGGCGATCCGGTTGGTGGGCACCAGCCCGCCGGCCCGGCCCGCGATCTCCATCGCCAGCGCCTCCGAGTGGCCCGTGCCGAACGCGTGGACCACCCCGTCGGCGCGCACCGCGTCGGCGATCAGGTCGGCGGCCCGCCCCACCGCCTCGCGCTGGCTCGTGGCCACCCGCTGCATCGTCTCGGTCACCACGGCCAGGTAGTCCTCGGCGCTCACCGTCATGTCTCTCCTCCGTCCATGTCGTACGTCCGTCGGGAACGCCCGGCCACTCCCGGCGGGGCGAGGCCGCACCGGTCAGGCCGGGCCCAGCACCCGGGCCAGGATCGCCTCGGCCAGCGGGGCGGGCGCCTCGTCGGGGATCCAGTGGCTCACCCCGGGCAGCTCGACGAAGCGGTAGTCGGCGCTCACGTGGCCGGCGCACGCCTCGGCCGCGGTCCGGCCGATCGCGATGTCGCGGTCGCTCCACACGAAGGTGGTCGGCACCGGCACCGGCCCGGTGGCCGCCATGTCCCGCCGGGACATCGCCCGGTACCAGTTCAGCGCCGCCGTCAGCGCGCCGGGTTCGCGCATCGGGTCCGCGTACGCGGCCACCCGCTCGTCGTCGCCGACCCCGTGCAGCATCCGGCGCAGCCCGGTCGCGCCCAGCGCCAGCAGCGCCCTCTCCGCCCTGCCCGGCTTGCGGAACAGCACGATGTACGCCGAGCGCGCCTTCTGCCCCGGGTCCTCGGCCAGCGCGTGCGCCATCGCGGCGGGGTGCGGCACGGAGACCGCGGTCAGCGTCCGGACCCGCTCCGGGTGGCGGGCGGCCAGGTCCCAGGCCACCACCGCGCCCCAGTCGTGCCCCACGAGGTGCGCCGCGTCGACGCCCAGCGCGTCCAGCACGGCCACCGCGTCGGCCACCAGCTCCGGCATCCGGTACGCCTCGACCGCCTCGGGCCGCGCGCCCGGCGAGTAGCCGCGCTGGTCCGGCGCGTAGGTGCGCAGGCCGGCGGCGTGCAGCGGCGGGACGACGTCGTCCCACTCCCCGCCGTGCTGTGGAAAGCCGTGCAGCAGCAGGACGGGCGCGCCGCCCTCGGGACCGCCGACGCGTACGTCGAACGTGAGCCCCCGCGCCTCGATCCGCATGATCGCCAGCCTACCCAGGGCGGGCGGGGTCACTCGTACTGGCGTTTGGGGGTGGGCACCTGCCGCCAGGACTCCACGTCGAGGTAGGGGATCTCGGCGTCGTTGACCGGGTCCCGGGCGATCCGGTCGCTGTAGCGGCCGGTCACCTCGATCCAGGTGTCGTCGGCGAGCCCTTCGGGGGCGGCGCCGGTCAGGCCCAGCTTGACCGGCCGCCCGTCGGCCGCGCAGCAGGAGAGCACCATCCGGGCCAGGAGCGGTCGGCCGTCGGGGCCGGTGGTGACGAAACCGGTCAGCCGGACCCGTCGCCCGCCGAGCGACGCGCCCCGGTCGAACAGCGCCCGCGAGGCGTAGTCGAGCACGCTGACCTGCGCCGGATCGCCGTCGGGCAGGGGCGGGTAGTCGGACGGCTGTTGCCGAGCGGAGAGCGCGGTGCCGGCCTGCCCGGCCGCGTACGAGCCGAGGGCGGGCGGGGCGACCAGGAGCAGACCCAGCGCCGGCAGGATCAGCAACCAGCCGATCCGCGGCTCGTGGTGGCCGTGCCCGTGGTCGGCGGCCTCGTCCCGGCCGGCGCGCTCGTGCTCGCCGTCGGCGCGCTCGTGGTCCCCGCCGGCGCGCTCGTGCTCGCCGTCGGCGGTCGGGGACGCGGCGGGGCGCCGGAGGGCGGGACGCAGCTCGTACCAGAGGGTCATGACCGCGGCGACGACCAGCAGCAGGCCCGCGGCGACCAAAAAGGGGCGCAGCCCCTCCTTGACGTAGCGCAGGTAGAGGTCGGTGAGGCTGGCCCGGACCACGGCGCCCCCGAGCAGCAGCAGGACGACGGCCTGCGCCTGCCGGTTCACAGCAGCACCGCCCCGGTCGCGGCGGCAACCGCGACGGCCACCGCGAAGGTGGCCGGGGCGAACCGCAGCGCGAACCGCCGGCCGAAGACGCCGGTCTGCATCGCGATGAGCTTGAGGTCGACCATCGGCCCCACCACCAGGAAGACCAGGCGGGCGGTCAGCGAGAACTGCGACAGCGAGGCGGCCACGAAGGCGTCGGCCTCCGAGCAGAGGGAGAGCAGCACCGCGAGCACGGCCAGCGCGAGCACCGAGAGCACCGGGTCCTCGGCGAGCGTCTGCAACCAGCGCTCGGGCACGACGACGTTGATGGTGGCGGCGGCCGCCGCGCCGACCACCAGGAACCCGCCGGCGTGGGTGACGTCGTGCCGGACCGCCGCCCAGAACGCCCGCCCGCGCGGGCCGTCGTCCAGCTCCGGCCGGCGCGGCAGCCGGATCCAGTCGGCCCGGCCGAGGCGCAGCCACAGCCACCCCATCACCATCGCGACGACCAGGCTCGCGACGCCGCGGCCGAGGACCATCTCCGGGTCGTCGGGGAAGGCCACCGCGGTGGCGGTGAGCACGATCGGGTTGATGGCCGGGGCGGCGAGCAGGAAGGCCAGCGCGGCGGCCGGGGTGACCCCGCGCCGGATCAGCGACCCGGCGATCGGCACGGACCCGCACTCGCAGCCGGGCAGCACCACGCCGGCCGCGCTCGCCACGGGCACCGCGAGCGCGGGGTGCCGGGGCAGCGCCCGGGCCCAGAACGACCGGGGCACGAAGACCGCGATCACGGCGGAGAGGACCACCCCGAAGACCAGGAACGGCACCGCCTGCACCATGACCGAGACGAAGACGGTGGTCCAGGTCTGCAGCCAGGGCGCGGACAGGGCCCCGGCGAGCGGCTCACGGAACACGACCAGCAGGACCAGCAGGACCGCGAGCGCCTCGACCGACCCGAACCGCCAGGCGCTCCCGCCGCCGCCCGCCGGCTCCTGCGGGGGCACGCCCGGCGCGGCCACACCGACCGACCCCGGGGCGCGCCCATCCGGCACGGAGCGGTCAACCTCGGATGTCACGTGGTTTCCTCCGCCGATTCCGCCAGTGGCCGCCCGAGCGTACCGGCCGGAACCGACGAGATCGAGCGAACTCGCTGGTGACCAGCGAAAAGATCACTTTGCCCGATGATCTTCAAAGGTGTTAGCGTCGGCGCGACAACTTCACATCCGACAGGGGAGCGCACAGCGCTGAGAGTGCGGGCACCGCCCGCAGACCCTCGAACCTGATCTGGGTAATGCCAGCGCAGGGAGTTCGGTCGACCTCCAGCCGCGCCGCCGTCCGGGCACACCGGGCGCGGCGTGCGTCTTCTCCTGGTTCGCGTTCAGGACTGGGAGCAATCATGCGAGACAACACGACCACCCGGTGGCGCACACTCGACGTCGTCATCGCCGCGGTGATCGCGGTGGCGTTCGGCGTCATCTTCTGGGCCTGGGGCCTGCTGTGGCGGGCCGTCGACCCGGCGTTCGCGTTCTTCCCGGCCGGCCAGGCGATCATGTACGGCGTCTGGCTGGTCCCGGCCGTGCTCGGCGGCCTGGTGATCCGCAAGCCCGGCGCGGCGCTCTTCTGCGAGGCGGTGGCGGCGACGGTCTCCGCGCTGCTCGGCTCGGAGTGGGGCGGCATCACCATCGTCCAGGGCCTCATCCAGGGGCTCGGCGCCGAGGTGGCCTTCGCCGCGTTCCGGTACCGCTCGTTCCGGCTGCCCACCGCGCTGCTCGCCGGGGCGCTGACCGGCCTCGGCGCGGCGCTGTTCGACTTCTTCGTCTGGAACGTCGACTACGCGCTCGGCAGCTACCGGGTCCCGTACGCCCTGCTCACCGTCGTCAGCGCCGCCGCCGTCGCCGGCGCCGGCGGCTGGGCCCTCACCCGCGCCCTGGCGGGCACCGGCGTCCTGGACCGCTTCCCCGCCGGCCGCGAACGCGCCGCCGTCTGACCTGCACCACCGGAATCGGGGTTGATCATGAGGTGGACGGCGACGTGGATCTCCGTGGGTGCCGCCAACCTCATGGTCGACGCCCGCGCGCGGGCCGGAAGGGGGACGGCGTGGGGGCGGTGACGCTGCGGGGGTTCGGGTGGCGGCACGCCGGGCGCCGGGCGTGGGCCGTGCGCGGGGTGGACCTGCGCGTCGAGGCCGGCGAGCGGGTGCTGCTGCTCGGGCCGTCGGGCGCCGGCAAGAGCACCCTGCTCGCCGCGCTGGCCGGGCTGCTGCCCGAGGACTCGGGCGAACAGGAGGGCACCGTCGAGGTCGACGGGCTCGACCCCCGCAGGGGCCGGGACCGGGTCGGCATCGTCTTCCAGGACCCGGAGACCCAGCTCGTGATGGCCCGCAGCGGCGACGACGTGGCGTTCGGGCTGGAGAACCGGGGGGTCCCCGCCGGGGAGATCTGGCCCCGCGTCGACGAGGCGCTGGCCCGGGTCGGCTTCCCGTACCACCGGGACCGGCCCACCGCGGCCCTCTCCGGCGGCGAGCAGCAACGCCTCGCCCTGGCGGGGGTGCTGGCCCTGCGGCCCGGGCTGCTGCTGCTCGACGAACCGACCGCCAACCTGGACCCGACCGGCGCCGCGCTCGTCCGCGCGGCGGTGGCCGGCGCGCTGGACGCCGACACCACCCTGATCCTGGTCGAGCACCGGGTCGCCGAGGCGCTGCCGCTGGTCGACCGGGTGGTGGTGCTCGAACCGGGCGGCGGCGTCCGCGCGGACGGCACGCCCCAGGCCGTCTTCGGCGCCCACGGCGACGCGCTCGCCGCCGCGGGCGTCTGGGTGCCCGGCCGGCCCGTGCCGCCCCGCCACGCCACCGCGCCGGCCGGCGACCTGCTGCTCACCGCCGACCGGCTCGGCCTGCCGCCCCGGCTGGCCGCCGTCGACCTGGCGGTACGCGCCGGCGAGGCGCTCGCCGTGCTCGGCCCGAACGGGGCCGGGAAGTCGACCCTCGCGCTGCTGCTCGGCGGGCTGCTCAAGCCGGGAGCCGGCCGGGTCGTGGCGACGGCGGCACTGGCCGGCTCCGACGCCCGCACTCCCCCGCACCGCTGGCGCGCCCCGGCGCTGGCCCGGCGGATCGGCTCGGTCTTCCAGGACCCGGAGCACCAGTTCGTCGCCACCACCGTCTTCGACGAGCTGGCCCTCGGCCCGCGCCGCACCGGCCAGCCCGAGACGGCGGTCCGGTCCACCGTGGACGACCTGCTGTCCCGGCTGCGGTTGACGAAGCTCGCCGCGGCCAACCCGTACACCCTGTCGGGTGGGGAGGCGCGGCGACTGAGCGTGGCGACGGCCCTGGCCACCGCGCCCCGCCTGCTCGTCTGCGACGAACCCACCTTCGGCCAGGACCGGCGGACCTGGCTGGAGCTGGTGAACCTCTTCGCCGAACTGCGCGACGCCGGGCACGGCCTGGTCGCCGTCACCCACGACCCGGAGTTCGTGGCCGCTCTGGCGGACCGGCGCGTCACCCTGGAGCGGCCGTGACCAGCTCGCACAACGCGCCGGCCGCGCACCCGCGGCGTCGCCGGACCATGACCGGTCCGGCGCCGGCCGCACGCCGCGCCCGTCCCGTCCCGGAGCGGCCGTGATCACCCTCGAACCGGTCGCCGCCCCCGACGCGCCGCTGGCCCGGCGCAACCCGGTGGCCAAGCTCGCCGCGGCGCTGGTGTTCTCGTTCATCCTCGTCGCCACCCTGGACCCGGTGGCCCCGGCGATCGCCATCGCCGTCGAGCTGGCCGTGCTGCCGCTGTTCGGGGTCCGCTTCCGGGTGCTGGCCCGGCGGGCCGGGCCGCTGCTGGTCGGCGCGGTCGGCATCGTGGTGACGCTGGTGCTCTTCGCGGCCGAGCGCTCCGGCCGGGTGCTGGTCGAGGCCGGCCCCGCGGTGGTCACCTCCGGGGTGCTGCTCACCGCGCTCGGCCTGGTGCTGCGCATGTTCGCCGTGGCACTGCCCGGCGTGATCGTGTTCGCCACCACCGACCCCACCGACCTGGCGGACGCCCTGATCCAGAACGCGAAGGCGCCAGCCCGGTTCGCCATCGGGGCGTTGGCGGCGTTCCGGCTGGTGCCGCTGCTCGGGCAGGAGTGGCAGATGATCGCCATGGCCCGCCGCGCCCGCGGGGTGGCGGCGGGACGCAACCCGCTGGCGAAGCTGCGACTGTTCGCCTCCACCGCCTTCGCGCTGCTGGTCGGGGCGATCCGCCGGGGCACCCGGTTGGCCGTGGCGATGGACGCCCGCGGCTTCGACGCCGGCACCCCGCGTACGGTCGCCCGACGGCAACGCTTCGTCGCCGCCGACGGGCTGCTGATCGCCGGGGCGGCGCTGCTGGCCGGCGCGGCGCTGGCGGTCAGCGTCCTGGCGGGAACCTTCCGGCCACTGATCGGCTGACCGCCACGGCGGCTGTCGGCGCCACGTCCGGCGGTCGCCGCCGCCACGATTGCGGCGGTCGCCGCCGCCACGAGTCCGGCGGCCGAGGCCCGGCGGTCGCCTCGCCCTACCGGCGCCGGAGCTGGGCCACGCCGGTCTGGTACGCCAGCACGACGGCCTGCACCCGGTCGCGCACCCCGAGCTTGGCGAAGATGCGGTTGACGTGCGTCTTCACCGTCGCCTCGCCGAGGAAGAGCTGGTGGGCGATCTCCCGGTTGGACAGGCCGTCCGCCATCATCCGCAGCACCTCCGTCTCCCGGGCGGTCAGTTCCGCCAGGCCTGGGCTGCCCGCGGTCGCCGCCGGCGCCGTCGCCGTGTAGTGGTCGATCAGCCTGCGGGTGATCGACGGGGACAGCAGCGCGTCGCCACGCGCGGCGGCCTGCAGGGCGCCCGCGAGATCCTTCGGCGGGGTGGTCTTGAGCATGAACCCGGACGCGCCGGCCCGCAGCGCCCGGTAGACGTACTCGTCGAGGTCGAAGGTGGTCAGCACGATGATCCGGATGTCGGCGCACTCCGCCAGGATCCGTTCCGTCGCGGCGATGCCGTCCAGCCGCGGCATGTGGATGTCCATCAGGACGACGTCGGGCTTGAGGCGTGCCGCGAGCAGCACGGCGTCCTCGCCGTCGGCCGCGTCGGCGACCACCTCGATGTCGGGCTGCGTGCCGAGGATCATCCGGAGTCCACCGCGGACGAGGGCCTCGTCGTCGGCGATGAGCACCCGGGTCACGCCGTCGTGCCCGTCGGGGAGAGCGCGGGCGCCGAGCCGTCGAGACCCAACGGAAGCTCCACGCGGACCTCGAAGCCGCCCTGCTCGCGCGGGCCCGTGGTGACCGTGCCGCCGAACAGACCGGCCCGTTCCCGGATGCCGGTCAACCCGTGGCCCGTGCCGACGCCACGGCGGGCGGTGCCGGGCCCGTCGTCCACGACGTGCAGCCGGAGGCGGGCGTCGGCCACGTCGACCGAGACGGCAACGGTAGCGCCCGGGGCGTGCCGGGCGGCGTTCGTCAGGGCCTCCTGGAGGATCCGGTAGGCGCTGACGTCGGCGGCGACCGGGACCAGGTCGAGGTCGCCCGTGACGGTGACCTCGACCCGGCCGCCGGTGACGCGTACCGCGGTGGTCAACGCGTCGAGCTGTCGCAGCGAGGGCAGCGCCTCCGGCGCCGGTTCCGAGCCGCGCAAAATGACCAGCAGCCGGCGCAGTTCGGTGACGACGTCGCGCCCCACCTCCTGCACCGCCTCCAGTGACTCGCGGGCCTGGCGCGGGTCCGAGTCGAGCACGGCCTCGGCCGCGCCGGCTTGCAGCACCATCGCGGAGACGCCGTGCGAGACGATGTCGTGCAGTTCCCGGGCCACCCGCAGCCGCTCGTCGGTCCGCGCGGCTGCCTCCCGCTCGGCGGCGAGGGCGACCAGGCGTACCGCCTGCGCGCGGCGCATCCGGACCGCGTAGCCGGGGCCCAGCACCGCGAGCCCCACGAACACGATGAACACCCAGTCCGAGTCGCCGGCGGCCGTGTTCTCGATGCCGAGTGCGGCGAAGTAGCTAACCGTGGCGACGGTCGGCGCGGCGCGTCCCCCGACGGCGATGCAGCCGAAGCAGGCGAGGACCAGCGCCAGCAGCGGCACGACCGGCCACTCCGGGAGGACGGGCGTGAAGCTCTGCGCGGTGAAGCAGGCGCCGGCGAGGACGGCCGCCGCTCGCGGGTACGTCGTACAGGCCGCGACCGCGAGGCCGTAGCCGACGAGCAGCACGGTGAGCGCGGCGAGCCAGCCGGCGGGCAGCGCCGCGAGGTCGGGACCCTCGCCTTCGACGTAGCCGGCGATCGGAACGTACAGCTCGGCCAGGCCGAACCCGAACAGCGCGAGACCGGCGACGGTGGCGACGACGAGACCCCGCGGGAGACGTCGGTTGTCGGGGACGGCGGCTGACATGGTGCGAAGGGTATCGGCGGCGAGCGTGGCCGGGCGTCCACCCACGGGTGTAGAAGGCCAGACGGAGGCTCCACCTTCGGCTCAACCCGTCGGCCGACGATCGGCCCCGGGGCCGGCTCCTAGCGTCCACCACACACTTCTCGATGGGAGACCACGATGGATGACAGGACCGGGCAACGGTACGGCCGGCGGCTGACGGCGGTCGCGCTGGCTGCGGCCGGCGTTCTCTACGGCGTCGCGAACGCGTTCTACTGGGTGATGTTCCCCGACGACGTGTCCGAGACCGCCGGCAACGTGGCGTTGGCCGCCGGGCACCTCGGCGCGTGGCGGGTGGAGACCGTCCTGTTCGCCCTGACGCACCTGCTGCTCGTACCGGCGATGGCCGGCCTGGCCGTGACGCTCGGGCGGCGCAAGCCGCTGGTCGCCACGATCGGCGGCGGCATCACCCTGCTCGGGCTCTACTTCTCCACCGTCCACCTCTGGCACTACAACGCCTTCTTCGGGGCCCTCGCCGGCGCCGGCGTCGACGCCGACGCCGCCCGACCGGTCGTCGACGCCCTCGACAACGACCCGTTCGTGATGGCGTCGTTCGCCACATGGCTGCTGGGCTGGATGATCGGTCTTCTGGTGCTGGCCTTCGGGACCTGGCGCGCGGGCATGGTGTCGCTGTGGGTGCCGCTCGTCCTCACCGGCGGGCAGGTCCTCGACTTCGTCAGCGAGGGCGCCCCGCTCAAGATCGTGGTGAGCGTGCTGATGGCGGCCGGGCTGTCCAGCCTGGCGGTCGGCGTGAACCGGGATCGTCCGGCCGAGGCGACGGACCGGACGGAGGCGCCGGTGGCCACGCGCTCCTGACCCGGGCCGGGGGCCGGGCGGGGTCGCGGCGTCAGCCGCGGCCCCGCCCTGGCGTCCCGGGCCCGCCCCTTCGTCGGGCCGCGCCAGCCTCGACAGCAGGGCCGGGCGCGACGCCTGCGGAGGTGCTGCCGGGTGGCCGCGGCCGACGCAGACTCCGCTTGCCGGTCCCTGGGCGACGGGCTGGCGGAGGTGCCGCCCGTCAGCTGCGCCGGAAGGCGTACCGGCGGGCCTGGGGTGCCTGCTGGCTCCGGCCCCCGGGGTTGCGGGCCCCGGAACCCCTGACGGGCGGACCGGCCTTCGTCGACGGCGCCGCCGCCGGCAACGCCGGGACCGACGCCGGGGCGAGGCCGATCGCGTCCACCTCGATCGGCGTCAGGTCCGCGACGGTCGGCTTCGGCGTGACGGTGGTACGGGACTTCTTCGGGTTGCGCTTGGCTGGCATCCGGGCCTCCTCGTTCTGCGGGCCGTCCCGTCGTCGGACGGGGCGGGCCGCCGGTCGGTGACCGTCGCGCGACGGTCGGGCGGAATCGGGACTGCTCCCCGGGTGCGACCACGAAGGACACCGCCGCCTCGGCGACAGGGTGGGAATGCGGACGCCCGGGAGCACGCGGACCCACGGCAGCAGGGCGGCGGGCCGGCTCGGAGATGGGGCGTCAGTTGCGCATGCCCACACGCTAACCCCACCGCACGACCCGCGCATCCGAATTACCGGCACGATCGGCATGGCCGACCGCGAGCGCACCGCGACCGGTGGAGACGGGCTGCCGAACACCACACCGCGCCCGCCACCCGCCGCGATACGGTCACAGCGACAGGCGTGGACGGCGGAAGGCGGCGGACGGATGGCCGAGCGGGCGACGGCGCGGATCGGCGTGACCGGGCTGGCGGTGATGGGCCGCAACCTGGCCCGGAACCTGGCCCGCAACGGCTTCACCGTGGCGCTGCACAACCGCTCGCCGGAGCGCACCCGCAGCCTGGTCGCGGAGCACGGCGACGAGGGGACCTTCCTCCCCGCCGAGTCGATGGCGGACTTCGTCGCCTCGCTGGAGCGGCCGAGGGCGGTGATCGTGATGGTCAAGGCGGGCGGGCCCACCGACGCCGTGATCGACGAACTGGTGCCACTGCTCGACCCCGGCGACATCGTCGTGGACTGCGGCAACGCGCACTTCGCCGACACCCGCCGGCGGGAGGAGGCGCTGCGGGCCCACGGGCTGCACTTCGTCGGCACCGGCGTCTCCGGCGGCGAGGAGGGTGCGCTGCGCGGCCCGAGCATCATGCCCGGCGGGTCGGCGGAGTCCTACCGCACGCTCGGCCCGATCTTCGAGAGGATCGCCGCGCAGGTGGACGGGGTGCCGTGCTGCCGGCACATCGGGCCGGACGGCGCCGGGCACTTCGTCAAGATGGTGCACAACGGCATCGAGTACGCCGACATGCAGCTCATCGCCGAGGCGTACGACCTGCTGCGGGCGGGGCTGGGCGCGGAGCCGGCGGAGATCGCGGAGATCTTCCGCAACTGGAACTCCGGCGAGCTGGAGTCCTTCCTCATCGAGATCACCGGGGACGTGCTGGCGCACACCGACGCGGCCACCGGGCGGGCGTTCGTGGACGTCGTGCTGGACCGCGCCGAGCAGAAGGGCACCGGCCGCTGGACGGTGCAGAGCGCCCTCGACCTGGGCATCCCCATCACCGGCATCGCCGAGGCGACGTTCGCCCGGTCGCTGTCCGGGCACGCCGACCAGCGGGCGGCGGCGCGCGGGGCGTTCCCGGACGCGGGCGACACGTGGCAGGTCGGCGACCGGGAGACCTTCGTCGAGGACGTCCGCCGCGCGCTGCTCGCCTCCAAGATCGTCGCGTACGCGCAGGGCTTCGACCACATCCGGGCCGGCTCGCAGGAGTACGACTGGGGCATCGACCTGGGCGGCACTGCGACGATCTGGCGGGGCGGCTGCATCATCCGCGCCCGCTTCCTCGACCGCATCCGGCAGGCATACGACGAGCGGCCGGAGCTGCCGACGCTGCTGGTCGCGCCGTGGTTCGCGGACACCGTCAACGACGGCGTGCCGAGCTGGCGCAGGGTGGTTGCCGACGCGGCCCGGGCCGGGGTGCCGGCGCCCGCGTTCGCCTCGTCGCTGGCGTACTTCGACGCGCTGCGCGCCGAGCGCCTCCCGGCGGCGCTGATCCAGGGGCTGCGGGACAACTTCGGCGCGCACACCTACCACCGGGTGGACCGCGACGGCACCTTCCACACCCTCTGGTCCGCCGACCGCTCCGAAATCCAGGCCTAACCCACCCCACCCCCCTCCCCCGCCCCCGAGCCCCCACCCCTCGACCCCGGCGATCTTGCACTTTCTGCCCAGGCGAATCATCCCGAAAGCCGCAATACGTGGGGCGAAACTGCAAGATCGCCGAATGTGAGGCGGGAACCTCGGGGGCTGGCGGGTCAGGCGATGGTGGCGTGCATCTCCCAGACGAGGATCTCGGCCGGCTCGGTGGCGGTGACCCGTCGCCCGCCCGTCATGGTGAGCCGGGCGGCGTCGCCGGTGCCGAGCAGGCCGCTGCCCTCCAGGGTGACCGCGCCGGTCGGCACGTAGAGATGGACGAAGGGCGCGTCCGGGAGATCGACCTCGTCGCCGGGGCGGAGCCGGGCGGCGTGCAGGGCGGCGAAGCGGTTCCGGATCCGGATCGCCGCCGCACCGTCGTGGCGGTCCATCCCGGAGGCGACGGGCACCAGGCCGCCGCGCAGGAGCTCGTCGTGGATCTCGAGCTGTTCGTAGCCGGGGTCGATGCCCTGCTCGTCCGGCAGCACCCACATCTGCACGAAGTGGACGGGATCGGTGTGCGGGTCGCGGCCGTCGAGCCGCCAGGAGTCGTTCTTCTCCGAGTGCAGGATGCCGGTGCCGGCGCTCATCCGCTGCGCCAGCCCGGGGTAGATCACGCCGGAGTGACCGGTGGAGTCCTGGTGCACCAGCGACCCGCGCAACACCCAGGTGACGATCTCCATGTCCTGGTGCGGGTGGGTCTCGAAGCCGGCGCCCGGCCGGACCACGTCGTCGTTGTTGACCAGCAGCAGACCGTGGTGGGTGTTGGCCGGGTCGTAGTGCCGGGAGAACGAGAACGAGTGCTTCGAGTCGAGCCAGGAGATCCGGGTGGCGAAGCGGTCGTCGGCCCGCCGGACGTCGACGGCCGGAGCGGGGGCGGTCACCGCGTCACCGGTCGGCGGCCCGACGCCGCCCCGGAATCGACTGGCGCGGCCGGTGGGTCGGCGGGAGGCGTCACCAGGCACGCTGCCCGGTCTCGGTCGGCGCCCAGGTGAGCGCCGGTTCACCCGTGGCCAGCTCGCCGATCTCGCCGGAGCGCGGCTGCGGTGCGTGGCCGAGCTCCTGGCAGTGCTGCTCGGCGATCTCGGCGCAGATCTCGGCCACCTGCGCGCAGATCGGGTCACCGAGGTCGGCGGCGTTCAGCGCCATGATCATCTTGTACCGGAGATCCCGCATCCCCACCCCCGAGGCTCGACGCGGTCCGGGGCACCCACCCCGCCCCCGATCCTAGGCGCCCCCACCCCCCACCCACCCCGAAACCCCGAACCCCGCCCCGCCCCGCCCCGCCCCGCCCCGCCAGCCGATCATGCGATTCCGGTGGCCGCCTCCACGGCGAACACGAAGATCGCACCCAGGCGACGGGTCCCGGTAGGACGTTTCGCGAGGCACCACGACTGCATGATCGCCAGGCGGGGTGGCGGCGGGGACGGGGCGGACGGGGAGGGGAGGGGAGGTCAGCGTCGCGGGGGGGGGGTGTCCCTATGGGTTTCGTCAAGCTGTGATCGGCGGTGTGGGGCGGGGCTGGTAGGGGATCTTGTCGCGGAGCATGGCGAACAGGACGT
>NZ_JBIDBG010000035.1:0-20916 GCF_043202855.1 Micromonospora sp. NPDC048063
CGGCATCGCCAACCTCCACAACATCATCCTCGCCGGCTGACCGCCGACCCCGTCCCAGGCAACGCCTTCACCCGGTTACGAGACGTCCCTTAGGGGGTGAGGTGGGCCAGGGCGCCGGTTTCCAAGGCGGCCCAGACCGTGCCGTCGGGGGCGACCGTGATGCCGTGCGGCTCGGCGGCCGGGGTCGGGAGGTCGTGGGTGGCGATCGTGCCGTCCGGGGCGACGTGGCCGATCCGGTTGCCGCCCCACTCGGTGAACCAGCAGCCGCCGGCCGGGTCGGCGGCGATCGCGTGCGGCCGGGCGGCCCGGTCCGGCAGCGGGTACTCGTCGATCCGCCCGTCCGGGGTGATCCGGCCGAGCTGGCCGGCGCCGATCTCGACGAACCAGAGCGCGCCGTCCGTTCCGGCCGTGATGCCCACCGGGGCGGCGCCCTCGGTCGGCAGTAGGTGCAGCGCCACGGCGCCGTCCGTGCCCATCCGGCCGACCGCGTTCGCCCGGTTGAGCGTGAACCAGACGGCCTCGTCCGGGCCGGCGGCGACCATCGAGGCGAAGCCGCCGCTCACCGGCAGCGGAAACTGGGTCACCTCCCCGTCGGTGGTGACGCGGCCGATCGCGTCGGCGGTCATCGCCGCGTACCAGAGGGCGCCGTCGGGACCGGCGGCGATGCCGCAGGGGCCGCTTCCGGGCGGGAGCGCGACGGCGCTCTGCTCCCCGTCGGTGGTGATCCGGCCGATCCGGTCGTCGCCGGAGCGGGTGAACCAGAGGGCGCCGTCGGGGCCCGGCGTCACGATCAGCGGCCGGCTGTCGGCCGCCACCGGCCAGGTGCGCAGGTCGCCGTCCGCGCCCACCCGGGCGACCGCGCCAGCGTGGACCAGCGTCAGCCAGAGCGCGCCGTCGGGGCCGACGGTGATGCCGTACGGGCCGGCGTCCGCCCCGGTGAGCGGCACTTCCCGGATCTTCGCCAACGCCACGAGGGTCACCTTCCGTCGTCTGCTCCGCCCCGGTGGGGCCTGCCGACCGCCAACCCTGACCGCCGGCGCGCGCCACGGCAACCCGTTTGTCCGGCTCGGCGGGCGGATTGCCAGCTCGCTGACAGGTTCACCACGGCTTTCCTCCAGCCGGGTTGGTCACCGTCGGTGAGGTCATCGCACCACCCACCGACCCGATGGAGGACAACATGTCCGGCACCATGAGGAAGAAGCACCTGCTGGCCGGCCTGGCCGCGGCCGGGGTACTCGGCGTGGGGATCGCGGCGCCGACGGTCGCGTTCGCCGCGGACGGCGGCACCTCGACGCCGAGCGCCAGCGCCAGCGAGAGCGGCAGCGGCACCGATAGCGGCACCGGCACCGATAGCGGCAGCGGCAAGGACGGGCGGCAGCAGCAGCGGGCCGAGCGGCAGGCGGAGTTCGCCGAGGCTCTGGCCAAGGAACTGGGCGTCTCCACCGACAAGGTGACGGCCGCGCTGGAGAAGGTGCACGAGGCTCGGAAGCCGGCCGACCGGCCCGAGCGGGGTGACTCCGCCGACCGACAGGCCGCGCTGAAGGAGCGCCTGGCGCAGGCGGTCGAGGACGGCAAGCTCACCCAGGAGCAGGCGGACGCCATCACCGCCGCCGCCGAGGCCGGCGTCTTCCCCGGCCCGGGCGGTCGCGGCGGGCACGGCGGCCCGGCCGGCAGGTGACCGCACGCCGTCCGCCCCGGCGACCTCCGGGGCGGACGGCGGCGGCTCCGGCGACCTCCCGGGGCGAACGGCGGCGGCTCCGGCCTCGGGCCGCACGGCTCGGGCCGCCGGCCGCACGACTCACGCCGACGCCGCACGACTCACGCCGTGGCGGGCGGCTCAGGCGCCCGGTGGCGGGGCGAAGACGCCGACGTGGTTGCCGGCCGGGTCCGCCAGGTGGGCGAAGGTGAGCCCGTTGCCGGTGGACTTCAGCGGCACCAGCACCTTGCCGCCGGCCGCCTCCGCGCGCCGGCAGGCGTCCGCCACGTCGGCCACCTGCACGTAGAAGATGGCGTAGTCGGGGCCCGCCCCGCCGGTGCCCCGGATCGCTCCGCTGATCCCCGCACCGACGCCACCCTCGGTCGTCCGGTACGGCGCTTCAGCCGTGCCCTCCTCGGTGAAGCTCCAGCCGAACAGGTCGCCGTAGAACCGCTGGGCCTCGTCCGGCCGCTCGGCGCCGATCTCGAACCAGGTGACGGCGTTGCTGATGGTCATGTGTGGCCTCCCGTTCCCCGCGCCGGCCGGTCGACCGGCGCCGTCAGGAGAAAGCCTCGGCCCCGCCCACGACACCGTCCTGTCGGTGTTTCCCCGGCAGTTCGACCGGATCCCGCACCGGCGGAAGTGTCCAAGAGGGACAGGAGGCCGTGCGCGGGAGGGCAGCGCCGCCCCGTCTCAGACCAGGCTGAGCCGGTGGATCCGGTCGTGCGGGATGTCGAGGTCGTCGACGGCCAGCTCACGCTCGGGGATCCGCTCGCCGAGGGCGGCCACCGAGGTGATCCGGTCGGTGCGGAAGGCCCGGATGCCGCCGCGCAGCCGGCACCAGGCCAGCAGGTACCAGTGCCGGGGGTTGCCGAGGAAGCCGAGCGGCTCCACGTCGCGCAGCGAGCCGGCGCCCGCCCGGTCGGCGTAGCGGATGCGCAGCACGCGGCGTGCGCGTACGGCGTCGGCGACCCCGGCCGGGACGGGCGCGACGGGCCCGTCGCCGATCAGGTGCACCCGCGCGGCCAGCCGGTGGGCCTCGGCGGCGTCGGCGGCCGGCATCACGGCGAGCAGCTTGCGCAGCGCGGTGCCGGCCGCGGCGCCGAACGGCGTGCCGCGCATGCGGTGCAGCGCCACCGCCAGGGCGACGGCCTCTGCGGGAGTGAGGTTGACCGGCGGCAGGGTGCGCGCCCGGTCGAGCGCGTAGCCTCCGGTGCGGCCCGGCTCGGCCCAGATCGGCACGCCCGATTCCTGGAGGGCGCCGATGTCGCGCTCGATGGTGCGGGTGCTCACCTCGAAGCGCTCGGCGAGCCAGCGGGCGCTGCGCGGCCGGGGCGACACGGCGCGCAGCTCCTCCACCAGGGCGTAGAGACGGTCCGTCCGGTTCACCCCCGCAACCTACGACGGGGGTGCGACGCGACCGCTCCGCCCGCGGGCCCAGTTGTCGCAGTGCCCGCAGCCCGTGGTCACGGAGCGCAGCGGGGCCACGCCGCCTCCGACGGAGCGCGGGACGGACCGGCTCAGGCGATGCAGGCGCAGACGATCAGGGCGGCGCCGAAGTGGGTGGCGGCGCTGACCCGGGCCGCCGGGTGCGGCTCGTCGGAGCAGATGATCTCGCCGAGCCTGCCCGGGGTGAGCAGGTCCAGCACGAAGAACGCCAGCGCCATGATGGCCAGCCCGATCAGGCCGAAGAGGACCGTCGAGGCCAGCCCCTTGGCGAAGTCGCTGTAGCTGGTCAGGATCGCGGTGAACACGATCCCGGCGATGCCGAGCTGGTTGGCGGCGAGCAGCAGCGCGGCGTTGCCGTTGCGCCGCACCCAGATCAGCTCCCGCAGCTTGCCGGGAGTGAGCACGTCGACCAGCCCGAACCCGGCCGCCATCAGGGCCACCCCGACGACCCCGAACACGACGCTCTGCCAGGCTCCGCTGAGCAGATCCTCCAGCACCGACTGCCTCCCCGACCTCTGCGCCCGGCGGGGGTGCCGGCGCGGTGATCGAGACGATAGCGGCAGTACGCCAGCGGCGGCAGCCCCCGCCCTACAGCGACAGGTAGCGCTGCCGCTCGTAGGGGGTGACCTCGCGGCGGTACTGCTCCCACTCGGCCCGCTTGTTGCGCAGGAAGAAGTCGAAGACGTGCTCACCGAGCACCTCGGCGACCAGCTCGGAGCCGGCCATCACGTCGATCGCCTCGGCCAGGTTCTCCGGCAGCGGCTCGTAGCCCATCGCCCGCCGCTCGGCGCTGGTCAACGACCAGACGTCGTCCTCGGCGCCCGGCGGCAGCTCGTAGCCCTCCTCGATGCCCTTCATGCCGGCGCCGAGCAGCACCGCGAAGGCCAGGTAGGGGTTGGCCGCCGAGTCCGGCGAGCGGACCTCCACCCGGGCCGAGTTCGGCTTGCCGTAGGCGGGGACCCGGACCAGCGCCGACCGGTTGAGGTGACCCCAGCAGACGTACGCGGGGCTCTCGGTGACCCGGTCCGGCAGCGCCTGCGGGAAGAGCCGCTTGTAGGAGTTGACCCACTGGTTCGTGACGGCCGTGTACTCCCGGGCGTGCACCAGCAGCCCGGCGATGAACGCGCGGGCCACCTTGGACAGCTTCATCGGGTCGCCGGCGTCGTGGAACGCGTTGCGCTCCCCCTCGAACAGCGACAGGTGGGTGTGCATGCCGCTGCCGGGCTGGTCGGTGAAGGGCTTCGGCATGAAGGTGGCCTGCACTCCGGTGGAGAGGGCGACCTCCTTCACCACGTGCCGGAAGGTCATGATGTTGTCGGCGGTGGTCAGCGCGTCGGCGTAGCGCAGGTCGATCTCCTGCTGGCCGGGGGCGACCTCGTGGTGGCTGAACTCCACCGAGATGCCGATCCGCTCCAGCGCCAGCACCGCCTGCCGGCGGAAGTCGCGGGCCACCGCGTGGGTGGTGTGCTCGAAGTAGCCGCCGGTGTCGACCGGGACCGGCACCGAGCCGTCCATCGGGCCGTTCTCCAGCAGGAAGAACTCGATCTCGGGGTGGGTGTAGAAGGTGAAGCCCTTCTCGGCCGCCCTGGACAGCGCCCGGCGCAGCACGTGCCGGGGGTCGGCCCAGGAGGGGCCGCCGTCGGGCAGCAGGATGTCGCAGAACATCCGGGCGCTCTCGCCGCTGACCCCGCCCTCGAACGGGAAGACCTGGAAGGTCGTCGGGTCCGGCATGGCCACCATGTCGGACTCGAACACCCGGGCGAAGCCCTCGATCGCCGAGCCGTCGAACCCGATGCCCTCCTCGAAGGCCGCCTCCAGCTCGGCGGGGGCCACGGAGACGCTCTTGAGCGTGCCCAGCACGTCCGTGAACCACAGCCGGACGAACCGGATGTCCCGCTCTTCCAGCGTACGGAGGACGAACTCCTGCTGACGGTCCACTTCCACCCCTCGCGACACTGTTGTCCGCCTTCGACCGGGGGCGACCCGGCCTGACCGACCAGTCTCCACCCGCCTCGTTACGCCGACGTTACGCGACCGGCCGGCACGCGTCCCGCTCTGTCCGCGGCTCCCGCCCGACCGGCCGACCCCCGCCCGACGGGACGGGCCGCCGCCGTCGTCGCGTCGCCGCCGGGCCCGCCGCCGCCGTCCGGTAGCGCCCCGCGGCGGTGGCCGCCGTCTCGCCCCGCCCAGCGTGTCGGGCCCGGACGGCTGGGGCAAGATGAGGGCATGCCCACCCTGCGTCTCGCCCTGTGCCAGGTCAACCCGACCGTCGGCGACCTCGCCGGCAACGCCGGCCTGGTCCGTGACTGGACCCGCCGCGCCGCCGCCGCCGGCGCCCAGCTCGTCGCGTTCCCGGAGATGGCGCTGACCGGCTATCCGGTCGAGGACCTGGTCTTCCGGCGGTCCTTCGTCGCCGCGTCGAAGGCCGCGCTGGAGCGGCTCGCCGGCGACCTCGCCGCGGACGGGCTGGGCGAGCTGCCGGTGCTGGTCGGCTACCTGGACGCCGACGGCCCGCCGCAGGTCAGCGGCGACGCCGAGCCGGGCCACGGCGCCCGCAACGCGGCCGCCCTGCTGCACCGGGGCGGCGTCGTGGCCACCTACTTCAAGCACCACCTGCCCAACTACGGGGTCTTCGACGAGGACCGCTACTTCGTCCCCGGCGACGCGCTGACCGTCGTCCGGATCGGCGGGGTGGACGTGGCGCTGACCATCTGCGAGGACCTGTGGCAGGCCGGCGGCCCGTTCGCCGCCGCGCGCCAGGCCGGCGTCGGCCTGGTCCTGAACATCAACGGCTCGCCGTACGAGCTGAACAAGGACGACATCCGGCTGCCGCTGGTGCGCCGCCGGGCCGCCGAGGCGGGGGCGACCATCGCGTACGTCAACATGGTCGGCGGCCAGGACGAGCTGGTCTTCGAGGGCGACTCGATGATCGTGACCGCCGACGGCACGCTGCTCACCCGGGCCCCGCAGTTCGTCGAGCACCTGCTGGTGCACGACGTCGAGCTGCCGGCGGCCGGGGAGCCGGCCGGCCCCGACCAGGCGCTGGCCGACGACATGCGGGTGGTCCGCGCCGCGGTCGACGCCGTCCCGCCACCGACCGGCGGTCCCGTCGCCACGGGCGGGACCATCGCCCCCGTGGCCGACGAGGCCGAGGTGTGGCAGGCGCTCGTGCTCGGCCTGCGCGACTACGTCAACAAGAACCGGTTCCCGTCGGTGGTGCTCGGCCTCTCCGGCGGCATCGACTCGGCGGTGGTGGCCGCGCTGGCCGTCGACGCGCTCGGCCCCGACCGGGTGGTCGGCGTCTCGCTGCCCAGCCAGCACTCCTCGGAGCACAGCCGGGAGGACGCGGCGGAGCTGGCGAAGCGCACCGGGCTGGACTACCGGGTCGAGCCGATCCAGCCGATGGTGGACACCTTCCTGGCGAACATGTCGCTCTCCGGCGTCTCCGTGGAGAACCTCCAGGCGCGGGTCCGCGGGGTGATCCTCATGGCGCTGTCGAACCAGGAGGGCCACCTGGTGCTGACCACCGGCAACAAGAGCGAGCTGGCGGTCGGCTACTCCACCCTCTACGGCGACTCGGTCGGCGGCTTCAACCCCGTCAAGGACGTCTGGAAGACGCTGATCTGGCGGCTCGCGAAGTGGCGCAACGCCGACGCCACCCGCCGGGGCGAGACCCCGCCGATCCCGGAGAGCTCGATCGGCAAGCCGCCGAGCGCCGAGCTGAGCCCGGGCCAGTTGGACAGCGACACGCTGCCCGACTACGACGTGCTCGACCCGATCCTGATCGGCTACGTCGACGGCGACCTCGGCCGCGACGGGCTGGTCGCGTCCGGCCACGACCCGGCCGTCGTCGACCGGGTGCTGCGGATGGTGGATACCGCCGAGTACAAGCGGCGGCAGTCCGCGCCGGGCACGAAGATCTCGATGAAGGCGTTCGGGCGGGACCGGCGGCTGCCGATCACGAACCGGTGGCGCGAGGACGGCTGAGCCGTGCCGCTCCCGGGCCGGCGCCGGCCCGGGAGTGACATCCTCCACTGAGCTCTGCCGCCGGCCGGTCGGGTGGTGCGACGATCGCGGCGGAACCCGGGGACCGCGCACGCGGCCTCGAGGAAGGAGAGAGTCATGGTGGAGTCCACCCCGTCCGAGGTGACCGCCCTCTACGGCGGCCCGGCCACCCGGCGGGTCCGCACCCGCGACCTGATCGCCGCCAAGGAGCGCGGCGAGCGGTGGCCGATGCTCACCTCGTACGACCAGTACACCGCCTCGATCTTCGACCAGGCCGGCATCCCGGTGCTGCTGGTCGGCGACTCGGCGGCGAACAACGTCTTCGGCTACGAGACGACGGTGCCGGTGACCGTCGAGGAGCTGCTGCCGCTGGTCCGCGCGGTGGTCCGGGCGACCCGGCACGCGCTGGTCGTCGGCGACCTGCCGTTCGGCTCGTACGAGGAGGGCCCGACGCAGGCGCTGCGCACGGCGGTGCGGTTCATGAAGGAGGGCGGCTGCCACGCGGTGAAGCTGGAGGGCGGCCGGCGCTGCGCGGCGCAGATCGCGGCGATCACCGGTGCCGGTATCCCGGTGATGGCGCACATCGGTTTCACCCCGCAGAGCGAGCACGCCATTGGCGGCTACCGGGTCCAGGGGCGCGGCGACGCGGCCGACGACGTGATCGCCGACGCCCGTGCCGTGGCCGAGGCGGGCGCGTTCGCCGTGGTGCTGGAGATGGTGCCCGGCGAGGTGGCCAAGCGGATCACGGCGGAGCTGCCGATCCCGACCGTCGGCATCGGCGCCGGCCCGGACACCGACGCCCAGGTGCTGGTCTGGCAGGACATGGCCGGCCTGCGCGCCGGCAAGGCGCCACGTTTCGTGAAGCGCTACGCCGACCTGGCCGGGACCCTCACCGACGCGACCCGGCGCTTCGCCGACGAGGTCCGCGGCGGCGACTTCCCCGCCGCCGAGCACACCTTCTGACGCCGGTCAGCCGGTCCGGCGGCCGTGCGCGCCGCCGGACCGTGCGCCGGGCGAGCTCGGCCGGCGCCGGGGAGCGGCCGCGCAGAGCCCGGCCGGCGTCGAGGGCACAGTGGAGGGCCGCTGCCCGGGCAGACCCGACACCGCTTCGCGGCCCCGGCGAGGCTGGCCCCGCCCGGGGTCAGAGGTCGGTGACCCGGATGCCCGCGTGCGCCTTGTAGCGCTTGTTGATGGCGATCAGGTTGGCGGTGAACGCCTCGATCTGGTGGGCGTTGCGCAGCCGGCCGGCGTAGACGCCGCGCATGCCGGGGATCCGGGCGGCGAGCGCGGCGACCACGCCGACCAACTCCCGCTCCTCGGTGCAGATCAGCACGTCGAGGTCGATCCGGTCGATCTCCGGATCGGCCAGCAGCGGCGCGCTGACGTGGTTGAAGGCGGCGCAGACCCGGGAGTCGGGCAGCAGCCCGGCGGCCTGCTGGACGGCGCTGCCCTCCGGCACGACGAGCGCGTACGGGCCCTGCTTGTCGAAGCCGAGCGGGTTGACGCAGTCGATGACGATCTTGCCAGCGAGGGGCTCGGCGAGCGCGGCGACGGTGGCGGCGTGCCCGTCCCACGGCACCGCGATGACGACCACGTCGCTGAGCCGGGCCACCTCCTCGTTGCCGGCACCGGCGACCTCGGCCCCGGCCGGGACGCCCGGCAGTGCCGCGATCTCCTCGGCGGACTGCGCGGCCCGCTCGGCGGACCGGGATCCGATCAGCACCGTCTGGCCGGCCCGGGCGAACCGGTAGGCGAGGCCCCGCCCCTGGTCACCGGTGCCGCCGATGATGCCGACGGTCAGCCCGGACACGTCGGGCAGGGTGCTCGCGTCGTAAGCCATGCCGCCATCCTCGCAAACCCGCCCGCCGGCAGCAGCGGCCGGCACTGTGACAAACCCCGCTGCCGCCCCACGCCGACGGCCGCGAGGCGGGCGGCGGCGACCGCCGGGCAGGCGGCAGCCGGCGCGCACGCGGCGCACGAACCGGCAGGCGTTGGCCGGCGCGCGAACGGACAGGCGGAGGCAGGGTCGGTGGGCAGGCGGCGTCAGGCCCGCTCGAAGGCGACCGAGCGGGCGACCGGGTCGGCGGTGACCAGCCGGACCCGGACCCGCTCCCCCAGCGGCAGCTCGCCCAGGCAGCGGGCCCGCACCGGCGGGTCGTCCAGCGCCACCGTGCCGCCCGGCCGGCGACCCGGGCGGGCCCGGCCGTCCGGGGCCGCGTCGACGTCCAGCACCGCCGCGTCGAAGGTCTCCCCCACCCGGTGCTGGAGCAGCACCGCCTCGGCCAGCTCGATCGCCCCGCGGGTGGCCGCCGAGGCCGTCCGGTCGGTGGCGGCCATCACCTCGGGCAGCCGGGGCAGCGCCGCGCGGGCCCAGTCGGGCACCGGCCGGCCCTCGTGCAGGGCCAGGCAGACCTCCGTGGCGTACCGGTCGGCCAGGCGCCGCAACGGCGCGGTGACATGGGCGTACGCTGCCGCGACCCCGCCGTGCTCCCGCTGCTCCGGCGGCGCGCCGTCGAAGGCGGTGTACGCGGCGCCGCGCATCAGCTCGGCCGCCTGGTCGACGAAGGCCGCCGCCCGGGACTGCGACGGGTCCAGCCCGGCGATCACCTCGCCGGGGCCGGCCCCGTCGGGCCAGTGCACGCCCAGCGGGGCGGCGGCGGCCCGCAGCCGCGCCACCGCCTCGGGCTTCGGGGCCGGCATCGTGCGCAGCAGGCCGATCCGCCCGGCCAGCATGATGTCGGCGGCGGCCATCCCGGTCAGCAGGGAGATCTGGGCGTTGTGCTCCTCCATCGGCACCGGCCCGCGCAGCACCAGCCGCCAGCCGTCGCCGTCGGCCTCCACGTCCTGCTCGGGCAGGGGCAGGTTGATCGCGCCCCGGCGCAGGCCGCGGGCGGTGAGCAGGGCCCCGATCTCGGGCAGCAGGGCGATCGGGTCGGGCAGCCGGCCGGCGTCGGCGGCCGCCTGGACGCCGACGTAGTCCAGCTGGGCCCGGCTGCGGACCAGCGCCCGCTCCAGCGTGACCCCGACGGTGCCGCCGTCGGAGTCGAGGTCGACGGTCCACACCACGGCGGCGCGGTCGACGGCCGGCAGGAGGCTCGCCGCGCCCTCGCTGAGGGTCTCGGGGTGCAGCGGCACGGTCCCGTCGGGCAGGTAGACGGTCTGCCCGCGCCGCCAGGTCTCCTCCTCCAGCGCCCCGCCGGGGCGCACGTGCGCGGCCACGTCGGCGATCGCGTACGTCACCCGGTAGCCGCCGCCGGCGCGGCGGGCGAGGTGCATCGCCTGGTCGAGGTCGCGCGAGCCGGCGGGGTCGACGGTGACGAACGGGATGTCGGTGCGGTCGACGGCCGGCCGGGGCGGCGCCGCCGCCGCGTCGTCGGCCTCGCGCTGCGCCGCGGCCGGGAAACCCTCGGGCAGTCCCAGCTCGCGGCGCAGCGCGCCGAAGTCGATGCGGGGCGCGAGTACGCGTCGGATCACCACGGGGTCAATCCTGACAGTGTGGCGGATGATCCGCTTCCCGGCGCGCGCCGGGAGCCGCGACGCCGGGATCAGCCGGTCGCCTTGCGCGCGCCCGCCCGCCCGGCGCGGGGCGCGGTGGCCCGGGCGGGCGCCTTGCGCGCGGTGACCTTCTTGGCCGGCGCCTTGGCGGCGGTGGTCTTCGCCGGGGCCTTCTTCGCGGCCACCTTGCGGGTGGTGGCCGACGACGTCGCGGTCGCCTTCCTCGCCGGGGCCTTCTTCGCCGCCGCCTTGCGGGCGCCGCCGGTGGGCCGGGTCGCGGCCGTCTTGCGGACCGGCGTCGTCTTCGCGGCGGTGGTCTTCCTCGCCGGGGCCTTCGCCGCCGTCGTGGTCTTCTTCGCCGCCGTCGTGGTCTTCTTCGCCGCCGAGGTGACCTTGCGGGCGGCGGTGCCCGTCCTGGCGGGAGCCTTCTTCGCCGGCGCGGTGGTCTTCTTCGCCGCGGTGGTGGCCTTCGTCGCCGCCTTCTTCGCGGGGGCCTTCTTCGCCGCGGCCGTCGTCCGCTTCGCCGCCGCCGTCGTCGTCCGCTTCGCCGCGGTGGGCGCCTTCTTCGCCGCGACAGCCGTGGTCTTCTTCGCGGCGGCCGTGGTCTTCTTCGCCGTGGTGGCGGCCTTGGTCGCCGCCTTCTTCGCGGGGGCCTTCTTCGCGGGGGCCTTCTTCGCCGCGGTGGCCGTCGTCCTCTTCGCTGCGGTGGTCTTCTTCGCGGGGGCCCGCCCGGCGCCACCGGCGGCCTTGCTGGCCGGCGCCTTCTTCGCCGCGGTGGTCGAGGCGGTCGGCCGCGCGGTCCGGGTCGCGCCCGCGGAACGCTCCGCCGCGGCGGTCTTCCTGGCGGGCGTACGTCTGGCGGCCGGGCGGGTGGTGGCCTGCTGTGCTTCGGCCATCTCGGTTCCCTCCTTGGGGACGTGCTCTCGCCCTCGCGGAGCACGGGGTACCTCGACGCGGGCCGTCCCGCGCCGCCTATCTGTCCTCCCCGGCCCAGCGGGCGTCCTCGGCGTCCCACGCTTCGTTGCGCTCCCGCACCAACTGCAGGGCGTTCTCCGCGTCGGCGGCTGAGGCGTACGGCCCGAGAACGTGCTTGGCGGGGCACACGTCGGCATCGGTCTCGACCCGGTGGTGTCGGGTGCACCAGTAGTAGTGCGCACCGCTTCCGCTGTCGCTCATGGGATCACTGTGCACCGCGAACCACCCGGCCGCCACCGGAACACCACAAGTCGCCGATGTTCTCCACAGTAGACGTGGTTCCGGCCGCAGGGGCGGGAACTGCGAAAACGCCGCTTCCGGGACTTCCGGGGCCGCCCGGCGGGGGCCCGACGGGGCAGCCGCGGGGCGCGCCGGTGTCGCACAATCCCCCGGTGCGACGCGGGGGAGGAACATCGGTGTGGCTGCGGCGCGGGCTGGCCGTCGCGGCGCTGGCGGCCGTGCTGGCGACGGTCGGGGTGGTCGTCGGGCTGCCGCTGCTGCGGGACCGGTCGCAGCAGCGGCTGGAACAGCGGGCGGAGCGGGAGGTGACCGCGACCGCGCAGCTCGCCCGCACGCGGCTGCTCGCCGACCCCCGGGCAGGGGAGTCGACGCTGCGGCAGGCGGCCGGCTCGGTGGCCGGGGTCGAGGTGCTGACGGTACGCGGCGACGGGCCGGCGGTCCGGCTGGTGTTCCGGGTCCGGGTCACCAAGACGGCGGCGTCCGTCTTCGGCTGGCAGCGGGCCGACGCGTCGGCCTGCTTCGCGCAGGTCGTGCACGCCGAGGCCGGCCCGGCCGCCCTCGAACGGCTGTCCTGCCCGGACTGACCCGCCCGCACGCCGCAGGTGCGGTCGACGCCGCCGCCCGGCGGCACCGGGGCGGGCATCGGCTGAACAGCCGGTTCCGGTGGACGGTGACCGTCGGCAGGATCGGGCGTCGTGATCGACACGACGTCCGACACACGGACGTGCCCCGGATGCGGCGCCGCCACGGTGTCGCTGGCCGAGGCCGTCCCCTGGTGCCCCGGCTGCGAGTGGAACCTCGACGCGTACGACGGCCGGCGGCGTGACCGCGAGTTCGGCTGGGCGTGGGTGGACCGGTGGACCTACCGGCTCGCATTCCGGATGACCCGCGGCCAGTACGCCCGCCTGGTCGGGCGCCCGCTCGGCGCGAACGGGCGGGGTGGCGCCGCGCTGCTGACCGCGGGGGCGTCGCTGGTGCTGATCGGCGCGGTGGTCGCGCTCGCGGTCACCGGGGTCTGGCTGCTCGTGGCGTTCCCCTTCCCGAGCCTGTCCGTCCTGCTCGGCGTGGCGCTGCTCGGTCTGGCCGTCGCGCTGCGGCCCCGGTTCGGCCGGCTCGACCCGGACCTGGAGGTGCTCACCAGGGAGCGGGCACCGGAGCTGCACGCCCTCGTCGACGAGGTGGCGGCGGCGGTGGGCGCGCCCGTCCCGGACGTCGTCGGGGTGGACGGCGACCTGAACGCGTACGCGGGTCTGGTCGGGGTGCGCAGGCGGCGGGTGCTCTGCCTGGGGCTGCCGTACTTCGGCGTGCTCGGCCCGCAGGAGCGGGTGGCGCTGCTCGGCCACGAGCTGGGTCACTTCGTCAACGGCGACCCCCGCCGGATGCTGCTCAGCCAGCCCGCCTTCACCATGCTCGGCTCGGCGGCGGACCTGGTCCGCCCGGTGGACACCGTGCCCCCCGGCGGTCTGGTGGAGATGGTCGGCGAGGCGCTGGGCAAGGCGTTCGGCTGGGTGCTGTCCCGACTGTTGTTCGGCGCGCACCTGGTCCTGGTCAGTATCGCGCTGCGGGACAGCCAGCGCGCCGAGTACCTGGCCGACGAGATGTCCGCCCGGGCCGCCGGGACGGCGGGCGCGGTCGGCCTGCTGGACGTGATGCTCGCGATGGAGTCGACGGCGCGCGCCGTACGCCGGGAGTCGCGAGCCGGGCACGGCGCGGACCGGTGGCGGACGGCGGCGGCCGAGGCCCGCGCGGCGGCCGAGGACCGGCTGCCGCTGCTGCGCCAGCTCTCCGTCCGCGACGAGGTGTCGCTCTTCTCCTCGCACCCGCCCGCCGGGCTGCGGCGGCGGATGCTGGAGAGCCGGCCGGCGCACGAGGCGGCGGTGGTGCTCACCGAGGAGCGGATGGCGCGCATCGACGCCGAGCTGGCGAAGGAGTACGCCCGGGTCGCCCGGGAGATCAGCTGGGCGGGGTGACGCGGGGCGGGCCGCCGACCGGAGGGCGGGTTAGGGTCGCCGGATGGGTGCATCGGACTACATCCTGCGGATCCGCGAACGCGTCGGCCACAGCCTGCTCCTGCTGCCGAGCGTGAGCGCGGTAATCCGCAACGACGACGGCGAGCTGCTGCTCGGCAAGCGCGCCGACGACGGGCGCTGGTCGGTGATCAGCGGCGTCCTCGAGCCGGGCGAGCAGCCGGCCACGGCCGTGGTCCGCGAGGTGTGGGAGGAGACCGGCCTGCACGTGGAGCCGGTCCGGCTGAGCAGCGTCCTCAATCACCCGCACACCTATCCCCACGGCGACCGCTGCGAATACCTGAACCTCGGCTTCCAGTGCCGGCTGCTGGGCGGGGACGCCCGGGTCAACGACGACGAGTCGGTGTCGGTGGAGTGGTTCTCCCCGGACCGGCTGCCCGAGCTGGACCGGCACGCCCGGCTGGTCCTCGCGCACGCCCTCGGCGCCGAGCAGGCCGCCTGGTTCCTGCCTGCCGGCACGGTGTGGACCGAGTCCGATGAGTGACCTCGACCCGGCCCTGCGCCGCTACCTCGCCGACCTGGTCGCCGCCGCCCGCGACGTCCTCGGCGACGACCTCGTCGGGGCGTACGCGGCCGGCTCGGTGGGGCTGGGCGCGTACCAGCCGGGGCGCAGCGACGTCGACGTGGCGCTGGTCTGCGCGGACGCCCTCGACCTGGCGCGCAGGCACGAGCTGGTGGCGCGGCTGCGGCACGAGGCCCTGCCGTGCCCCGCGCGCGGGCTGGAACTGGTCGTCTACCGCCGCGCGGTCGCCGCCTCCGGCACGCCGGAGCCCGGGTTCGAGGTCGAGCTGAACACCGGCGCGCGGATGGCGTTCCGGGCCACCTGGGCCGCCGCCGACCGGCCCGCCGGGGACGGCCTGTTCTGGTACGGCCTGGATCGCAGCATCCTGCACCAGTGCGGGCACGCCCTGCTCGGGCCGCCGGCCGCCGAGACCTTCGCCGACCTCTCCCCCGCCGACCTGCGCCGCCTGCTGACCGACGCGCTGCGCTGGTGGCTGGCCCTGCCGACCCCGCCGGGCGACGGTCCCGCCCCGGGGGCCGAGGACGCGGTGCTCGGCGCCTGCCGGTCCCTGGTGAAGGTCCGCCACGGCGTCTGGCTGTCGAAGGCCGACGCCGGCCGCCGGCTGATCGCCGACGGCTGGCCGGCGGACCCGACCGCCGGAGGCTGGCCGAACGGCCCCGCCGTCGGCCCGGCCGCCGATCCGGCGGCCCGCGACGGCGGGCCCGCCGACCTGGTCGCGCGGTCGATCGCCGCGCGGGCGGGCGGGCCGCCGCCGAGCGGGCCGGAGGCACGGGCCTTCCAGCGCCGCGTCCTGGCCGAGATCAGCGGCTGACCGGCTCCACCGGTATCCACAGCTCTGCCTCCGCCTCGGCGCCGTCCGCCCAGTGCCGAGTACGGGAGATCTCCGGTTGCGTCTCGCGCCCCCTCGGCAATGATCCGTGGGCAGGCGGATGGTGTTGAATCGGCTCCGTGGCGAAGACCTTGAAGATCACCACTCGGAACGCAAGTTTCCAGCAGTGGCAGGCGCTGCTGACCAATCGCAACAAGCGCCAGCGTTTGCGGGAGTTCCTGGTGCAAGGGGTCCGACCGATCACCCTGGCCCTGGAACAGGGATGGGAGATTCGGGCTCTCCTCTACCCCGACCGGCAGGTCCTGTCCCGGTGGTGTCGGGACCTCCTCGATCAGGTCTCGACTACTCGCGTAGCTCTTGCACCGGAGCTGATGCATGAACTAGGCGGCAAGGAGGAGGAGGCGCCCGAGTTGCTGGCTGTGGTGGCGCAGCCCGAGGACAGCCTGGGTCGTATTCCGGTCGGGCCGAAGATGCTTGTCGTGGTCTTCGATCGCCCGAAGACCCCGGGCAACATCGGCACTCTGATCCGTTCCGCAGACGCCTTCGGGGCCTCGGGTGTGATCATTACCGGCCATGCAGCTGACCCTTACGATCCGAAGGCAGTCCGGGCCAGCACGGGATCCCTGTTCGCCCTCCCAGTCGTGCGAGTCGCCAGCCATCGGGAAGTTCTCGACTGGGTGGCCGCAATGCGTGCGTCCGGCCTTCCACAGGTTCAGATCATCGGCACGGACGAGCATGGCGAGGTGGATGTCGCGGCGCATGACCTGACGCGCCCCACACTCCTTCTCGTTGGCAACGAGACACACGGACTCAGCTCCGGCTGGCAGGAGGCGAGTGACCGGATGGTCCGCATCCCCATCGTCGGTGCCGCCAGTTCGCTGAACGCGGCGGCAGCCGGAACGGTCGTGCTGTACGAGGCCGCACGGCAGAGAGCCAAGCAGGGGTAGGTCACGCCGTGCGGGCCCGAGGGTCGTCGTCCGGCCCGGCCGTGGTGCGGACAGAAACTCCGGGCACCGGATGCCGGTGCCCGGAGTGCCTGCCGTACCGATCAGAGCTGGAGGCCCGCCTTACGGCGGATCCGGCTGGCCCCGATCAGGAGGCCGCCGGCGGCCAGCAGGCCGCCGCCCAGGGAGAGGGCCACGGCGGAGTCGTCGCCGGTGACCGGCAGCTCCTTGTCGTGCTTGCCGTCGTGCTTGTCATGGTGCCGGTGGTCGTACTTGCCGCCCCGGATGCAGACGGTGACGGTGACCGGGTCGGAGACCACGGCCTTGCCGTCGAAGGTGCCGGTCGCCCGGGCCGTGTTGACCACCTTCCCGCGCTTGACGTCGGCCTTGGTGACCACGTGCGGCTTGACGGCGTGGCAGTCGGTGCTCGTGCCCGGCGCCAGCGTGGTGCTGTTGCAGACCACCTGGCCGGCGGTCGGGTCGTTGACACCGACGTTGGTGATGGTGACGGTGCCGGTGTTGGCCACCCGGTAGGTGTAGAAGATCTTGTCGCCCTTGGCGGCGTAGCCGTCCTTCTCACACTTCTTGCTGCAGTCCGACTCGACCCGAGCCTTCTTGTCGATCGACAGGCTGACCTGCTTCGGCGGCGCGGGCTTGGTGGTCACGGTGAACGTGGCCTCGTTGGACGGCACCGTCTGCTCGCCGAACCTCCCGAGCGCCTGGGCGGTGTTGACGATCTTGCCGTTCTTCACGTCACTCTTCTTGACGGTGTACGTGCCGGTGCAGGTGGTGCTCTCCCCCGGCGCGAGCGACGTGTCCTCGCAGGTGATGCCGGTGACCGTGTCGTCGTCGATGGTGATGTCGGTGATCGGGTTGGTCGTGCCGGTGCTCTGGTTCGTCACCGTGTAGGTGTAGGTGATCACGTCACCGGCCCTGACGTCCTTGGCCGGGGATCCGGTCTTGGTCAGGTGCAGCTTCGGGTTCACCCGCGGGTTCGACGCCGCGCAGGTGTTGCTGAGCACGAAGAAGTCCGCGGTTCCGGAGATCACCGCGGTGGCGCTGATGAGCGTCCAGCCGGCCGGGGTCCGGATCCACGCCTTGCTGGTGCCCATGTTGTTGACGATGGCGCTGTTCGGGTCGGTGGGGATCGTCCTCGTGACGTTGCCGGTCGGCGTGCTGAACGTCGCGGTGACCGTCTGGAAGGTGCCGGTGGTGTTCGGGTTGCCCGGCAGGTTGAAGACCCACACGTCCTCGTTCGCGAAGGGCCCGCCGCCGAGGTTGGGGTCGCAGTTCTGGGTGACCTGCGACGCCATCGTCGGCACGTTCCCCGGCTCGATGTTGATCGTCGACGCGGCGGTGGCCGGCGAGCCGCCCGCGAGTAACAGGGCACCGGCCAACAGCGCGAACGCCGCCAGCCGTGCGTAGATGCCGCCCCGTCTGCGCGGCGTAGAGGTCTTGCTCATGTAATTCCCCCGTGGTGTGGATGGTTGACACCGGGGGCAACGAGGGGTACCAGGGTACGTCGCGCCCGAAAAGCTAGAATCCCCCACAAGATGGATATATCGGGCATTTTTGTCGGCGCGGGGCCATCGGCGAACCGCCGACGGGAAATCCTGCTGCGCGGCCCGGCAACCACCCGGTGACCGCGACCGGTCTGGTGGGCGACGGACGAGTCGACCTGTACGCCGGATCATGAAGGTGAAACTTGCTCTGAGCAGGCGCGTTTCGTTCGCCTGACACCCGCTCAGGGCGCCGCCAGGGCGTCTGGCGCGAAACAGGCCGCCAGCCACCCTGGCTGTCAGTCGTCGAACTCAAACCCGCTCGCCTCGGCGTCCGTGATCAGCCGCCGCATGCGTTCGCCGTCGGTTGCGACCACGTTCATCCGAGCTCCCAACTCTTCCAGCGCGCCTCGATCGGTGCCGTAAGCGCAGAACATGCCACCCTCGGGGTCATAGGCGAACCGGCCTTCGAGAGTCTGAGCCTCGGTGCTGACGAGAACTTGCGCGACACCTTCCCAGAAGTACCCGTTGGGCTCGTGACCAAGATCCTGGACCAGGTCGTCAACTGGCGTGGTCCCCGCATCCAGCAACAGCGAATACTGCCCAGGGGTCGTCTCGATCAGGCTAAGCAAGGTCATCGGAAGAGCCTGGCACCCATCGGTAGGCGGCGACAAGGATCTGGCAGTCGCTGCCACGGACGCGATTCCGGCTGTTCGCCCTCTCCCACGAGGCCCGCAGCCGGCTCAACACGGCGCTAGCCACCGGCAACTTCATCGGCGCTGCTATCGGCTCCGCGGCCGCGACCACGCTCTGGTCCGCGGGCGGCTGGACAGCGGTCACGATCACGGGAGCGTTGCTCTGTTGCTTCGCGCTCACCGTGTGGGCGCTGGGACGTCGGGGCCCACTCGTGATCGCTTCACCGTAACGGATAGCCGTAACGGGCGCAGCAAAACCTCCCCTCAACCGCGCGACAATGACATATGGCGCTCGTAGCGCTCCGGAGTCGAACTCGCCATAAGACCCTCGCGCCCAGTCCACGCTCCGCTTCTCGGCTGTGACAGGACGTTGGTCGGCGACTAACCTGCCCTTCCTCGATCGCCGGGCCCTGTCGCACATCACCTGACGGAGTTGTATCGCACATCAACTGGCGGATCACAGCCGGCCGCCGGCGAGCGTCGGGCTCCAGTTGATGTATTACGGAAATGTGCTCAGATGATCCGTTACACATCCGGCTAGACGATCTTTGTGTTCGTAGGGTAGCCCGCGAGGGGCTAAGTCGTCGGGATCCATGGCGTGGCCATGTGCCGTAGGTGGCTGGCTCCGAGTCGTGTGGCTGGTTCTGGGTCTTCGATGAGTTCGTTGCAGAGGCCAAAGAACTCGGTGGTCGGGCCGTCGGGTTGTAGGTGCTGTGTGACTGCGTCGTGCAGGTGATCGGCGTATTCGCTGTTGTAGGCGGTGGCGAGAGCGCGAGCGATGAGGCGCAGGCCGTGTGCGTCGTTGCGTTGCAGCAGTGCTTGGCTGGTGGCGTCGGTGACGGCGGTGTCGTGCGGATCGAGGATCAGGCGTAGCAAGACCTCGCCGGAGTCGTTGCGGTGTGCCCATCGGGCCAACTGGCGGCCGGCCTGTGCACGGACGGACCAATCCTGCGAGGAAGCAGCGGCTGTGACTGCAGTCAGGTCAGCGTCGGGAAGCGGCATGCTGGCCAGGCTCTCATGGTGTTGATCGGAGGCCGGTCCGTCGTGGCGGTTCTGGTCTTCGGACCTTGAACCGGGCGATGGGCTTGGTGGTCGTGCGAGGCACTTCCGTCAGGAGTTGGTCGCCGTCGTGGACGCGGAAGGTGGTGTCGGCGTCTTCGATGGTGACGGTTCGACCGGCGTGGCCGAGGCCGACGTGGATCCTCTGGCCGGCGATGACGAGGGCACCGCGGCTACTGACCGTCGTTCGACGCGAAGTGGCTGGGTTGCCGGGGTGGGTGGGTCGCCGCCGCCTGGGCGCGCGCCGGCCGCTGCCGCTGTCGCTCTGCGGCCGTCACGCCTGATGCCGGTGGCTGGCGCGGAGAGCGGGAAGCCCGGGGCCACTGCAGACGGGATAGCGGGGAGAGTGGTGGAGGTTCCTCGCCGGCAGCCGGCCTGCGCCGCGCCTGAGCAGCGCGGCGCTGGGAAGGGCCTGCCGGGTCCGCGCGGCAAGCCCCAAGCATGGGGGCGGTGGCCGCGCGTAGGCATGCCGGTCGTCCAGGAGCCAGCTCCACAGCCGCTCAGGGTCAGGTCAACCGCTCACCTGGGAGGGGAGGGGCGGCCGCCGGTGGCCAGCTCCGGCCCTGGGAGCCGGGTCCGTGCCGGGCGAGGTTGGGTCAACTGCGCCACTGTGGCGGTGTCCGCCGGGGGCGCAGTCCGTGACACGAGAGCCGACCCAGGCTGTGCCGGCAGCGTCCGTACGTGCGTCAAGGTCCGCTTGACGTGGCGGGCCGGGCACTTGGAGGGCGGGTCGGCAGCAGACGGGATGGCTAGGTCGGGGCTTCCTGCTCGCGCGAGGCTCGCTCAGGTGCTAGGCGGGTTTTGGCCGCGCCGCCATACCTCACCTTGGACGGCGTGACGCTCTGCCGCGTACCGCTCTTGCGTAGACCTGGCATCGCGGGCCGAAGCCGAGTCCTCGGGCGAGGAGAGACGCTTTCGGTCACGCCAGCCAACGAAGACGAACGTCGCGATCAGTAACGCGGCGAACGCTATGAGGGACACCACCACCGGCTTCATGCCATCGACGCTACGGCATACGCGCCAGAACGCCCTCCGCCTCAGTCCGGCCGACCGGTCGGGTGACCAACTGGGTGACGACGACGCGGCCAACGCTGGACGCTCATAGAACGGGGGCGGACCGTTCCAGCAGGTCACCCCTACTGCTCCCCAACTCATCGACGGCTGATCATTCCTTCACACGGAAGAAGTCGGTGCCAAGCCGTGGCCGAAGATCGTCGGGCAGCGCTCAGGACGAAGACGTCAGGTCGTCCCGGCACCCTCAGGACGATCGGTGGGTTCACTTCGTGGGGCGGAACCGGCAACATCAACGACCGGATTGAACATCAGCGCGGGAGGCATCACCATGAGCCCGGACGAGGCTGAGCAGCAGGCGAGGATCAGATTCCTCTAAGAGCGCGTCTCAGGTGGCGGTTGGCTGACCTTGGTGGTAGATCATCTCTACTGTGGATGAACGGTTGGTTCACCAGTGGGTGCCGGATGA
>NZ_JBIDBG010000036.1:0-15562 GCF_043202855.1 Micromonospora sp. NPDC048063
GCTCGGCAAGCCTGTACTGCGCATTCGTGACCCTCGCCGCAGCCCTCACCTGCCACAAGCGCTACCTCAAACTCACCACCTGAGACACGCTCTAAGCCGGGACGGGATTCTTCCGCGCCGGACAAGTGGCTGCCTGGGTGGGAGTTTTCTATGCCTTCGTGGCCGTGATTCAGCGAGTCAGCGGCTAAGGGGCCGGGCCGCCGGCACGTCATCTTTTGCAGGCTGCGGGGGTGTGGGGCACACAGGGGCACAAGACACCGTGAAATGTCGTGAAGTATCGACCAACCATGGCAGCCCGAGACGCCGCCTGAGCAGGCGTCGAGAAGCATCGCTGCTGGTGACCGGATAGCCGATCTAAGTTCCGCCTCAACGTCTGACGTTGGGTCCGGCTCAAACCGACCTCGTCCGTCTCGTTAGGGCATGCCCGCGTATCGAAGTGGGAGCGACGGTCGGGGCCGACGCCACGCGACGTAGGTCAGGATGGTAAACGTGATCAGAAGTACCACCGCGACGAGGATGATCAACCATCCAGATTGATCGCCAGCCTCACGCACCCTGAGGCATGGGTCGCCCTCGGCGTGGTGGACGCGAATGTACTCACCGATAGTAACAGCCCGGTTTGCATCGACCGTAACGCGCAGAACGGATTCGCACACCTCGTCGCGATTTGTAGTGAACTGAACTGTCAGGAAGGTTCTCGCTCCGCGATGCTCGACGTCCATCACCTCGGCGACTGCCTCTGATCCCCGACGCTCGTCTGTGATCGACCATGTGGCCAGGGCCGTGAGGACAATCGCAAAGACCAGACTGAACGCCGAGAACACCCGCAGGAGGTTTCGGCTTGGCCGTCGACGGTTCATGGCCGGACTTTAGAACGGGTCAGCAACGACGCTGGCGTGGTCAACGCGTCTACAGGTAGCCCACGCGTCGAGCTGGCCGCCACTGGGCCGTCGGGGCCGTCAAACGCCGACCAGAGCTGACCAGCAGCACCCGAAGAAACAGCAGGTCAGCCACCATGTGTTGGCGGCTGACCTGGGGGCGACGGACGAGTCGACCTGTACGCCGGATTCTGTGACCGGCACGCGCCCGAAGGCACGCGCCGGCGGCGGCCATCCATCTCGGCCTACCGTCGCCGGCAGGCTCCAGCGGCCTACCCGCAGACATCGGGCGGGCAGCCCTCAAGCGTCTGCGCGGGTCGTCATCCTGCGATGACAACCCTTTCTTGGCCTTGCTCCGGGTGGGGTTTACCGAGCCACCCCGGTCACCCGGGGTGCTGGTGGGCTCTTACCCCACCGTTTCACCCTTACCGTCCCCGATGGGGTCGGCGGTCTGTTTTCTGTGGCACTGTCCCGCGGGTCACCCCGGGTTGCCGTTAGCAACCACCCTGCCCTGTGGAGTCCGGACGTTCCTCGGCGGCGGGCCGGAAGCCCGCCGACGCGACCGCCCGGTCGACTCGTCCGTCGCGCACTCATCCTAACGACGCGCGCCCCGCGTCTATTGCCACCCCTTCCGGGAATAGGCGTCCACCACCCCGGGACACAGCGACCGGCGGCCGGGCAGGGGACGTAATAGCCTCTGGGGACCATGGACCTCTCCGACGTCGCGCTGCTGCTCACCGCCGGTCTCGCCGCGGGCACGGTCAACGCGGTGGCCGGCGGGGGCTCGCTCATCACGTTCCCGGCGATGATCGCCGTGGGCCTGCCGCCGGTGCCGGCGAACGTGAGCAACTCGGTGGCCGTCTTTCCCGGGTACGTGGCGAGCGTGGCGGGCAGCCGGCAGGACCTGCCGCGCGGGCGGGCGCTGGCCACGCTCGTGCCGACCACGATCGTCGGCACGGTCGCCGGCGCGCTGCTGCTGCTGGCCACCCCGGCCAGGGCGTTCGAGCTGGTCGTGCCCTTCCTGGTGCTCGGGGCGACGGCGGTGCTCGCCTTCCAGGACCCGCTGCGCCGGCTGGTCGGGCATCCGCGCGACCTGTCGCCGCGCCGCCGTACGGTCAGCGTGCAGGCCATGGTCGCGGTCGGCGCGGTGTACGGCGGCTACTTCGGCGCGGCGCTCGGAGTGATGCTGGTCGCCGGCCTGGCCCTGGTGCTGGACGCGACGCTGGCCCGGGTCAGCGCGATCAAGAACCTGCTCTCCGCCGCGGTCGGGTTGACCACGCTCGTGGTGTTCGCGCTGTTCGGCCCGGTGAACTGGGCGGCGGTCGCGCTGGTCGCCCCGGCGACGCTGGTCGGCGGGTACGCCGGCGCCCGGATCGTCCGCCGGCTGCCGCCGGTGGTGCTCAGGACCCTGATCGTGGTCTTCGGCTCGGTGATCGGGCTCTACCTGCTCTCGCGCGCCCTGCGCTGACCCGGCGCTGCGGGAGCGACGAGACCCCCGGGGCGGCCCGGGCCAGCGCGGGACAGGGACGCCGGTTCAGTACGCCTCGCCGACCGGCTCCTCCGGCGCGCGCTCGGCGTCGGCGGCAGCCCGGTTCCAGCGGGACCAGAGCACCCGCTCGCCGTGGCCGGCGGCCATCGCGTGCGCGCAGCCGAGATACACCAGCGCGCCGGCCGCGAGCACCGCGGAGCCGACCCAGAACGGCAGGGCGAGGGAGTGCTCGGCGAGCTTGCCGGAGAGGATCGGCGCGGGCGCGGCGGCGCCCCAGCGGACCAGGTTGAACGCGCCGGTGGCGAGCCGCCGGTCGCCGCCACCCAGGCCGAGCGCCAGGTCGGTGAGGTTGGCGTTGGCCAGCCCCATGAACAGGCCGGAGACGACGAGCACCACCAGCGACTGCGCGGTGCTGCCCGAGGTGGCGAAGAGGACCATGCAGACCAGCAGGCCGGCGATCGCGACGCCGACGGTCTGCACGGCGCCGATCCGGTGCGCGAGCCGGTGGCCGAGCAGCAGGATGCCGACGGCCAGGCCGATGCCCCAGCCGGTGAAGGCGAGCCCGAGCGGGATGACGTCCAGGTGCAGGAACAGCGGTGTGTAGCCGAGGACGACGAAGAAGACGAAGTTGTAGGCGGCGGTGACGACGCAGAGCGCGACGAACGCCGGCCGCCGGTAGGTGGCGAAGATCTGGCCCACCCGTACGGGCGGCTGCCGGTCGGCCGGCTCGCGCAGCCGGCGGGCGGCGACGGCGAGCGCGAGGACCATGAAGACGCCGCAGACGAAGAACGGCAGCCGCCAGCTGACCTCGCCGAGCAGGCCGCCGAGCAGCGGGCCGACGGCGAAGCCGAGGCCGAGCGCGGTCTCGAAGAGCCCGACCACCCACTCCCGGTCGACGGCGAGGCTGACCAGCACCACCATGGCCGTGGCGAAGAACATCGCGTTGCCCAGCCCCCAGAAGCCGCGCAGCACGGAGAGCTGCACGATGTCGCCGCTGAACGAGGCGAGGATCGCGGCGACGCCGACGATCGAGACCCCGGCGACGAGGACGGGCTTGAAGCCGAACCGGCCGCTGGCCAGCGTGGCGGGGATCATGCCGAGGGCCATCACCGCGATGTACGCGGTGAAGAGCAGCTCCACCTGCCAGTGGGTGACGCCGATGGCCTCGCCGATGGCGGGCAGGATCGGGTCGACGACGGCGATGCCGGAGATGGCGAGGAAGGCCACCAGCACGGTGGCGTAGATGGCACTGCGGTTCGGTTCGGAACGCCGATCCACTCCGCCTCCCAGATAGCTGTATAGTACAGGTAGTTTTCCTGTACTATACAGCCATGACGGACGACCGGACGACGGAGAGCGAGGACGACGTCCTCGGCCGGATCGAGACCGAGGTGGCGCTGCTGATGCGGCTCGGCGAGGCCACCCGGCGGGGCACCGGCAACGCCGAGCACCGGCTGCTCGACCGCGCGGCGTACGTCATCCTGCGCCACCTGGACCGCGCCGGCCCGCAGAACGTCTCCGCGCTCGCCGCCCGGCTCGAACTCGACGGCTCCACCGTCACCCGGCAGGTCTCGGCGATGCAGCGCGACGGGCTGATCGTGCGCGAGCCCGACCCCGCCGACGGGCGCGGCACCGTGGTCTCCCCCACCCCGATCGGCCTGCAACGCGTGGCCGCCGTCCGGGCCGCCCGCGCCCGGCTCTACGGCACCATCCTCGCCGACTGGCGCCCCGAGGACCGGCGGACCCTGGCCGAGATGCTGCACCGGCTCAACCAGTCCCTGGAGTCCCGCCCCCGCCGCTGAGCGGGCGGTGCCCGCCGCGTCGGCACCCGGGCACCCGCCGCGCGCCGGCACCCGGAGGCGCGTCGCCCCCGGGCCGGTCACGACCCGGGGGCGAACGGGCTGCGCGAGCCGCTCAGGCGACCGGTTCCGGGGCGGCGTCGGCGTCCCGGCGCCCACCTGGCACGACCCGCGGGTCGCCCTCGTCGGCGAAGTAGTCGTCCGGCGTGGTGCCGTCGCCGCCGTCGCGCACCTTCGCCGCCCGCAGCACCACCGTCAGCAGCGCCGCCACCGCCAGGTTGACCAGCACGGCCACGATCCCGACGTAGATCGTCTTCGGGGTGTCGAAGCCGAAGTCGCCCAGCGGGAACGCCGAGCCGCCGAAGTGCCTGCGCCCGGTGGCCGCGTTGGGGATCTGGTAGAGCATCCACATGCCCAGCCCCATGCCGGCGACCCAGCCGGCGACGAGCGCGCCCCGGTGGAACCAGCGGGTGTAGAGGCCCAGCGCCACCGCCGGCAGCGTCTGGAGGATGATCACGCCGCCGATGAGCTGGAGGTCGATGGAGAACTGCGGGTCGAGGAAGACGATGCAGGCCACCGCCCCGACCTTCACCACCAGCGAGGTGATCTTCGATACGTTCGCCTCCTGGGCCGGGGAGGCGTCCCGCTTCAGGTACTCCTTGTAGATGTTGCGGGTGAACAGGTTCGCCGCCGCGATCGACATGATCGCCGCCGGCACCAGCGCGCCGATCCCGATGGCCGCGTACGCGACGCCCGCGAACCAGTCGGGGAACTGCTGGTCGAACAGGACCGGCACCACGGTGTTGCTGTCCACGCTCCCTTCCTTCGCCCCGGGCAGCGGCTTCACCCCGGCCGCGATGGCCATGAAGCCGAGCAGCGCGATCAACCCGAGCAGCAGGCTGTACGCGGGCAGCGCCGACATGTTCCGCTTGATGACGCCCCGGTTCCGGCTGGCCAGCACGCCGGTGATGCTGTGCGGGTAGAGGAACAGCGCCAGCGCCGAGCCGAACGCCAGCGTGACGTACTGGAGCTGGTTGTTGGCGCCCAGCAGCACACCGTCGTTCGGGTTCGGCGACGCGTCGAACTTCGCGTCGGCGGCGTCGAAGATCTCGCCCCAGCCGCCGAGCTTGTACGGCAGCCAGATGACCGCCACCAGGATCACGATGTAGATCAGCGTGTCCTTGACGAACGCGATCAGCGCGGGGGCACGCAGCCCGGACTGGTAGGTGTACGCGGCCAGGATCGCGAACGCGACGATGATCGGCAGGTGCCGGGCCAGGGCGCTCTCGCCGGTGACCCCCATCGTCTTGAGCACCGCCTCGATACCGACCAGTTGCAGCGCGATGTAGGGCATCGTGGCCACGATGCCGGTGATCGCCACCAGCAGCGCCAGCACCGGGGAGTCGAACCGGCTGCGGACGAAGTCCGCCGGGGTGACGAAGCCGTGCCGGTGCGAGACGGACCAGAGCCGGCACAGCACCAGGAACACCAGCGGATAGATCACGATGGTGTACGGAACGGCGAAGAACCCGGCCGCGCCGGCCCCGAACATCAGCGCCGGCACCGCCACGAAGGTGTACGCCGTGTAGAGGTCACCGCCGACCAGGAACCAGGTGATCCAGCCGCCGAAGTTGCGCCCGCCCAGCCCCCACTCGTCGAGGTGGGCCATGTCCTTCGGGGCGCGCCACCGCGCGGCCACGAACCCCATCCCGCTGACCAGCAGGAACAGCAACGAGAAGACGATGATCTCGGTGAGGTGGTCCCGCCACATCAGCGCACCACCTTCGTTCGCGACTGCGGGGCTCGCAGGCCCGGCTCACTCCTCGCGCTCACCGGCCACCCCGCTTCTTCGTCATCTGGTACACCAGCGTCGTGGTGGCCACGCCGAGCAGGATGTAGGCGAGCTGGAGCCAGTAGAAGCGGGGGAAGCCGAGGACACGGGGCGAGTCGCCGTTGAAGAACGTCGGGATCAACGGCACCAGGATCGGAATGAAGAGCAACCAGTTCCAGGGGCTCTTGTCCTTCGCCCGGGTCGACGCGGTCGCCCGCGCCTCCGGATCCGGGGCGGCCGGTTCGGGTGCGGCCATCTGACACACCTCCGGGTGGTCGTGGATCGTCAGGTGACCGCCGGAGGTTACGGCCGTGTGACTGCCGTCACGTTCAGCCCGAGGGCGCTGCTGCGCCGAACGGTTGATCCGCTGCGCCAAATGGTGGGCCACCGATTGCCAAGTGGATCTGGCACCATGCCCTGATGCCGACCTTCTCGTCGTACGACGGCACGACCCTCGCCTACCATCGGCTCGGCGAGGGCCGGCCGCTGGTCTGCCTGCCGGGTGGCCCGGCCCAGGCGTCGCGCCACCTCGGCGACCTCGGCGGCCTGTCCGCCAGCCGGAAGCTGCTGCTGCTCGACAGCCGAGGCAGCGGCGACTCGGCAGTACCGGCTGACCCGGCCAGCTACCGCTGTGACCGGATCGTCGACGACGCCGAGGCGCTCCGCGCCCACCTGGGGCTGGACCGGATGGATCTCCTCGCTCACTCGGCCGGCGCGAGCGTCGCGCTGCTGTACGCCACCCGGTTCCCGCACCGCCTTCGCCGGCTGGTGCTGGTCACGCCGAGCCTGCGCCTGCTGCTCACCGCACCGCTCGGAATGGCGGAGGCGCACGCCCGCCGCGCCGACGAACCGTGGTACGCCGAGGCGACGTCGGCGATGGAGGCCTGGGGCGAGGCGATGACGCGCGGCGCCGACGACACGGAGATCAGCCCGCTGCGGCTTGCCGCCGCCCCGTTCTGGTACGGCGAGTGGACCGAGCGAGCCCGCGCCCACGCCGCCGAGCAGGAGAAAGACCGGGCACCCGCCCCGGCCGCCGGCTTCTACGCCGGGATCGACGTCGACCGCGCCGCCCTGCGCGGAGCCCTGGCCGACGTGGCGGTGCCGACCCTGGTCGTGGCCGGCGCGCTCGACGCCGCGCCGGCACCGGAGGCGGTCGACGAGCTGACCGGGCTCCTGCCGAAGGCCGACCTGGCGATGCTGCCGCACTCCAGCCACTTCCCGTTCGTCGACGAGCCCGAGGCGTTCGCGGCGGCCGTGGAACGGTTCCTCGCCGCCGGCTGACTCAGTCGGCGGACAGGTGGGCGGTGTCGTTGACCGTGCGCACGGCGACGCCGCCGTCGGGCCACATGTCCAGCACCGAGATGCCGGCCGCGTCCAGGAAGAGCCGGTGCAGGAAGCCGTCGCCGGCCGCGAGCGCGTCGCGCAGCACCAGCTTGATCGGCGAGACGTGCGAGACCACCACGACGGTCTCCCCGGGGTACGCGCGGCACAGCCCGTCGACCGCGCGGCGGCAGCGCTCGGCGACGTCGGTGAACGACTCCCCGTCGGGCGGGGCCACCCGCGTGGAGGCGAGCCAGGCGTCCATCTCCCCCGGCCACTCCTCGCGGACCTCGGCGAAGGTACGCCCCTCCCAGGCCCCGAAGTCGCACTCGACGAGGTCGTCGTCGCGACGGACCGGCACCCCGCCGAGCGCCCCGGCGATCGCCTCCGCGGTCTGCGTACACCGGGACAGGGGCGAACTGACCACGGCCGCGACGGACGGGGCCAGCGCGGCCACCCGGGCGGCCGTGGCCCGGGCCTGGGCCCGGCCCCGCTCGGACAGCGGCACGTCGCCGCGGCCGGAGTAGCGGCGCTGTTCGGTGTACGGGGTCTCGCCGTGCCGCACCAGGATCAGCCGGGTGGCGGTGAAGCTCGGCCGCGGCTCCCAGGAGGCGGGCGAGGTCGCCGGGTCCGTGCCGACGGTCGCCGCCGAGGCGGCGCGGGCGGCCACCTCGCGGGCCCTCGCCCGGGCGGCCGAATCGGGGCCGGCGACCTCGCGCGGGGGCTCCACGACGCGCGGCGGCTCGACCTCGGCCGGGGCGGCGCGGCCCGCGGCGGCGGCGTCCATGGCGGCGTTGGCGAGGCCGTCGGCGTGCCGGTTGCGCTCCCGGGGAATCCAGCTGAACCGGACCGCCGCGAAGCGGTCCACCAGACCGGCGGCCTGCGCGGCGAGCGGGCGCAGCCCCGGGTGCTTGATCTGCCAGCGGCCACACATCTGCTCGACCACCAGCTTCGAGTCCAGCCTGGCCTCGACCTCGCTGGCGCCCAGCTCGGCGGCCGCCTCCAGCCCGGCGATCAGCCCCCGGTACTCGGCGACGTTGTTGGTGGCGACGCCGATCGACTCGCTCCGCTCGGCCAGCACCTCACCGGTGCCCGGGTCGCGGACCACCGCGCCGTAACCGGCCGGGCCGGGGTTGCCCCGGGACCCGCCGTCGGCCTCGACGACGACCACGCGCGGCGCCACCGGCTACAGGCCGGACTCGTTGGTGCGGACCATGATGCGCCGGCACTCCTCGCAGCGGACGACCTCGTCCGGCGCCGCCTTGCGGATCCGGGCCAGGTCGGCGCCCGAGAGGTCCAGCCGGCAGCCGCCGCACCGGCCGGCGGTGAGCAGCGCCGCGCCGAGCCCCGAGTCCTCGCGGATCTTGTCGTACAGCTGGACCAGGTCGGCCGGGAGGTCGGCCGCGAGCGGCTGGCGGGCGCCGCGCTTGAACTCCTCCTCCTTGGCGATCCCGGCCAGGCTCTCGTCGCGGCGCCGCTCGGCGGCGTCCCGCTTCTCCCGGGCCTCGGCGAGCCGCTTCTCGACGCCGTCCAGCACGCCCTGGGCGGTCTCCCGCTGCTCCATCAGCTCCAGCTCGGCGTCCTCCAGGTCGCCCTGGCGGCGGTTGAGCGAGACCAGCTCGTGCTGGAGGGCCTCCAGCTCCCGGGCCGGGCCGTGGCCGGCGGCCAGCCGGTCCTCGTTCTTGGACTTGCGGGCCCGCACCTGGTCGACGTCCTTCTCCAGCCGGGCGATGTCCCGGTCCAGGTCGTCGACCGCCACCTGGGCGCGCACCCGCTCGTCCTCCAGCGCGGACAGCTCCCGGGCCAGCCCCTCCAGCTCGGCCCGCTCGGGCAGCGTGCGGCGGCGGTGGGCGAGCTGGGCGAGGGCGGTGTCGATCGCCTGGAGGTCGAGCAGGCGGCGCTGGACCTGCGGGTCAGCCTTCACGGTCGGGGCTCCTTGTCGTCCACCGCGGGTGGGGCGGCGTGTACGGTCCACGGGTCGGTGTCCAGGTCGGACACCAGCGTCTCGACGCCCGTCGCCTCCCGCAGGATGGCGGCCAGGTCGTCCAGCCAGGGTCGTTCGGTCGCCCAGTGGGCGGCGTCGAGCAGGGCCGGGCCGTCGGCGGCGAGGTGCTCGCCCGCCGGGTGGTGCCGCAGGTCGGCGGTGAGGAACGCGTCGACCCCGGCGGCGGTCGCGTCGGCGAGGAAACTGTCCCCCGCGCCGCCGCTGACCGCGAGGGTTCGAACCATACGCCCGGGATCCCCGGCGGCGCGAACTCCCCAGGCCGTGGCGGGCAGCACCGTGGCGGCGTGACGGGTCAGCTCCGCCAGGGTCATCGGCTCCGGCAGCTCGCCGATCCGGCCGATCCCCCGGCCGGCGCCGTGGGCCGGCGAGCCGGGCGCGGGCCGGTGCAGCGGGCGCAGCCCGGTCAGCCCGAACCGGGCGGCGAGCGCGTCGGAGACCCCCGGGTCGGCCACGTCGGCGTTGGTGTGCGCGACGTACAGCGCCACGTCGGCCTTGATCAGCCGGTGGACGATCCGGCCCTTGTAGGTCGTCGGGGCCACCGAGGAGACGCCGCGCAGCAGCAGCGGGTGGTGGGCGACGATCATGTCGACGCCGGCGTCGAGCGCCTCGGCGACCGTCTCGGGCACCACGTCGACCACGCAGAGGACCCGGCGCACCGGGGCGCACGGCTCGCCGAGCACCAGCCCGACCCGGTCCCACTCCTCGGCCCACGCCGGCGGGTAGCGCCGCTCCAGCTCGGCGACCACGTCGGAGACGGTCGGCGGGTCCGCGTTGGTGCTCACGGCGGGCCAGCTTACCGGCGCGGGCCGTGGCCGGGGGCGTCGCCCACCGACGCGACGGCGTGTCCCCGCCTCTGCCGGCGGCGCGCCCGGTGCAAGGAAGGGCCCCTTGCTAACGCATTGCGTTAGCAAGGGGCCCTTCCTTGCACCTCAGGCGGCGGGGCAGAGGCGGTCCCGGACGGCGGCCAGGCCCGCCGCCCACGGGAAGGCGTGCACGTGGCGCTCGCCGGTTCCGGGCGGGTGCAGCGGGACGACGTGGTCGCCGAAGAGCACCGTCACCCCCCACTCCGTGAGCCGGGCGATGCCGGCCCGGAAGGCCGGGTGGGCCGCCATCGCCGCGTTGGTGTACGGCACCGCCACCAGCGGCACCCCCAGTCCCTGCGCCTCGACCAGCAGCCCGAGGGCCAGCGTGTCGGTGATCCCGGCCGCCCACTTGTTGACCGTGTTGACCGTCGCCGGGCAGACGATCATCGCGTCCGCCGGCGGCAGCACGTCGAGGTCACCCGGGTTCTTGTAGTGGGTGCGGACCGGGTGCCCCGTCTGCCGGGCCAGCGCGGCCCGGTCGACGAACTTCGCGCCGTCCGGCGTGGTGACCACACAGACGTCCCAGCCGTCCTGCTGGGCCAGCTCCACGAGCCGGCCGACGTGGCGGGCCAGCGGCGAACCGCAGGCGATGACGTAGAGCACCTCGCGGCGCTCGCTGCTCGGGTGCGGGCCGGTCATCAGGCCGGCTCCGCGCTCATACCCCTACTCCCATGTGCTCAGCCAACTCCGCAATCGGAGAAGGCGGCGCACCACGTGTGCGACGCAAGATGTCCGACATCACCTCGTGCGCGATCGGCCGGCAGCGGATCTCCGACGGGGCGAGGCGGTCGCCGCGCAACAGCATCTCGCCGGCGTTGGACACGTCGCCGACCTGGGCGAAGCCCCGGGCGATGTCGAGCAGGTGGTGGGCCCGGCGCTCGGGCAGCAGCGCGTTGAACGCCGGCTCCTGGATCCGCTGCTGGTGGACCTCCACCGCGCGGCCCCCGTCGCCCAGCTCGACCGCGGCGGCCGCCCGGTGCAGCTCCAGGTTGGTCGGCCCGAACGAGGTCCAGTAGTGGTTGTGGTCGCCGCCCAGCAGGGTCGCCGCCTCCTGCGCGCCGTTGATCAGGTCGCCGACCGTGGCGGAGTCGCCGATCCGGGCGGCGGCCATCGCGCCCTGGAGCAGCAGCATCCCGTAGACCGAGAGGCGGGCCGGGGACGCCTCGTTGCTGCCGCCGGGGGCGAGCCGGTTGGCGATGGTGACGTTGAGTTCGAGGGCGGGGCGGGGCCGGCCCATCGCCACCAGCGCGTTGCAGACCCGGGTGGTGGCGATGCCGGCCAGCAGCGGGTCGTCGGCCCGCTGGGCGACCGCCATCGAGCGGTCGGCGGCCAGCCAGGCCAGGTCGCACTCGCCCAGCTTCCGCAGCACCGACGAGGCGATCTGGTAGACCTGGCCGAGCAGGTGGGCCGCCTCCCGGCCCTCGTCGCCGCCGTAGCCGGCGTCGGCGGCCTGGGCGTCGCGCAGCAGCTTCGGCAGCGCCCGGGTGAGCATCCCGTAGCGGCCGTACTGGTAGGTCAGCCAGGCGTGGTTGACGGCCTTGCGCATGTCGTCCAGCGGGGGCGGGTACGGCGCGGCGTCGAAGTACGCGCTCATCGAGTCGTACCGCTCCAGGGCCGCCCGGATCTCCTGCACCTCGATCTGGTCGATGCAGTTCAACGCGTCCGTACGCCGCTCCGGGTCCTTGCCGAGCAGCAGTTGCACGTCGACCTGGAGGATGTCGGCGATCTCGTAGAGGACGGAGAACTTGTCCAGCCGGCGCACCCCGCGCTCGACCTTGTCCACCCAGCTCTTCGACTTGCCCAGCCGGTCCGCGAAGACCTGCTGGGACATCTTGCGCCGCCCCCGCCAGTAGGCCACCCGCCGCCCTATGGGTAACTCGTCCATCTGCCCATCCCTCCCCTGTCTGGCCTCGGCCTGCGGCCGGGTCGACCCATCGCGGTTGCGGGCGCGGTACGCCTCAGGTTTCCGCTGGTCGCACAGCGTGTACGTCAGCCGTACAGCCAGTTCTCGTATTTTTCGTGCAAGTTGCATGAGCCGTTCGTCAGCTCAACGATCGCGGGTTACGGCAGTGACGGTGCTCGACATGCGACCTGGACGCCGACCGGGTACGGCGAAGGGAGATGGCACATGTGGGGGAACGTCGGGCCGCGCGTCGTGCAACTGTCGCCCTTGGAACGCGTACGGCTGCGTCGGGTGGCCGTGCGCTACGCGGCGCACGGCTGGGACGTCACCCCCGGCGCCTGCCTCGCCCGCAGCCGCTTCGTCTGCGGGCGGGCCGGTTGTCCCACGGTCGGCTGCCACCCGGCGCTGGAGAACTGGGAGCACGCGGCGAGCGCCGACCCGGCCCGGGTGGCAACCTGGTGGCGCACCCGGCCGCACGGCGTGCTGCTGCCCACCGGGCGGGCGTTCGACGTGCTGGAGGTCCCCACGCACCTCGGCCGCCACGTCCTGGACGCGGTGCAGACCCACCCGGCCGGCGTCGGCGTACGCGGGCCGGTGCTGGTGACCCCGACCGGCCGCTGGATGTTCCTGGTCCGCCCCGGCGATCCGCTCCGCCCCGAGTTGGACCACTGCTTCCACGTGGTCCGGCACGGTCCCGGCTCGTGGATCCCGGCCCCGCCGACCCGGCTGCCCGAGGGCACCGTCCGCTGGGCGGTCGCGCCCGAGCAGGCCCGCTGGCAGTTGCCGGACTCCTACCTGGTGCAGAACGCCCTGATCGACGCCCTGCGGGCCACCGGCGTGACGCTCACCTCCGACCTCCTCCCCGGGCACCTGCCGCTGCCCCGCCGAGGCATGTGACCGCCTCCCCTCGACGGCCGCACGGAGCGCCTGTTCCCGCCGAGCAGATCGGACGCGACGCCGGAGCACCGGTTCCCGCCCAGCGGGGTCGGACGCGACGCCGGAGGGCTGGTGCTCGTTGAGCACGGCGACGGCGCGTCCGCGCCGGGAGCGGGGGGTTACATGTCCACCGATGACGCCGCGCGTCAGCCGGGCGGGGCCGAGCCGCCGCCCCGCCACCACCGGCCGCGCCGCCGCTGGGCGGCCACCCGCCCCGCCGGCTCCCGCCCAGGTCGCCCGCGCCCGGTCGGCTCCCGCCCGGCCACCACCCACCGCCCCTTCCGCTAACCCATTCCACCCACCCCACCCCACCCGGGCCCTCGCCCTACCCGCGCCCCTGCCCTGCCCCACCCGCGTCCCCGCCCCGCCCAGCCTCGCCCCGCCTCGCCTCGCCTCGGCGATCTTGCGCTTTGTGCCCGGGCATACCGGCCATTCAGCATGAAACGAGGGCCGAAACTGCAAGATCGCGGGAGCGAGGGGGGCGGGAGCGCGGGAGCGGGAGCGAGGGGGGCGGGAGCGAGGGGGCGGGGGCGGGTCAGGGGGTTTGGGGGAGGGCGGTGGAGTGCAGGTAGCGGGCGTCGTCGGTGATGACGGCGTGCTGGTGGTCGCGGAGCGTGTCGAGCCAGCCGATGCCGGCGGCGCCCATCGCCACGGCCGCGGTGGCGTACGCGTCGGCCAGGCCCAGGTCGGGGCCGACCACGGTGACCGAGCGCAACCCCCGGGCCGGCGCACCCCGACGCGGGTCCAGCACGTGGTGGCCCCGCTCGTAGACGCCGGAGGTGGCCACGGCCAGGTCGGTGCCGGTGAGCACCAGACAGGTGGCCATCGGGTCCCACGGGTGCCGGACACCGATCCGCCAGGGCCGCCCGGAGGAGGATCGGCCGCGCGCCCGCACGTCGCCGCCCGCGTTGAGGCAGTGGTTCGCCGCCCCGGCGGCGAGCAGCCGGTCCGAGGCGACCTGCGCCGCCCAGCCCTTCACGTAGCCGGACGGGTCGAGCCGGCCGGTGGCGTACGCGTCGAAGTAGCCGTCGGTGCCGGCCCACAGGTCGGCGCAGCGCGCGAGCACGAGCCGCAGGTCCGCGCCGGCCTCGGCGAGCGGCAGCTCGCCCCGGTCGACACGGCACACCTCGCTGTCGGCCCGGTACGTGCTGAACCGCGCGTCCACCTCGCGCAGCCAGGCGAACACGCCCCCGGCCAGTTCGTCCAGCTCGGCGGCGGGCAGGTCGTCGGCGAGGTCGAGGCTGATCGCGCTGCCCATGACGTGCTCGACGCGGCGCAGCCCGGGCCGGGCCGCCGCCCGACCCCCGCCCGGGGCGCACCCCGGCGACGTGCACCCGCCCGGGGCACACGCTGGCGGCACGCACCCGCCCGGGGCACGTCGCGGCACCGCCGCCGAGGCCGGCACGTCAGTTCGCCGGTCGATCGCGGCCTGCAACGACCGCGCTCGTCGAGCCGGTCGCGCCGCTCGCGCAGCTGCGCCGGGGTCAGCTTCAGCGTCGGCAGCTCGGCGAGCTTCAGTTCGGCCTTCGTCGGGGCGATCCGGTCGGGGTCGAGTTGCCAGCGCAGCCAGCCGTCGATGCCGCGTTCCTTGATCTCGGCGACGACCTGCGGCGTGGCGCCGAAGGTGGCACGGCGGGCCAGGTGCAGGACCGGATCCTTGGCGAGCACGGTCCTGACGGTCACCCTGGTCCCCGCGGCGGCAGCCGCCGGCCCCGAGAAGGTACGGCCACCGGCCGGGCTGTTCTTCTTCAGCGCCTCGCCGGCCCGGGAGCCCATGTAGCTATCGTTCTGCTCGGTGTAGGTGCGCACCGTGCTCGGCTGCTGCCCGCTCGGACGGGCGGGGGTGCCGTCGGTCACCGTGGTGCCGGTGGCGTCGCCGGCCGACACGTCGTCGCCGAAGAGGCCGCGGACCTGCGGGGTCATCGCCAGGGCCGCGCCGCCCGCGACCACGGCGGCGGTGCCGCCGAGGGCCGCGAGGGCCCTGCGCCGGCCGACTCCGCGGCCCGGCTCGTCGTCATCGTCCAGGTTGGGCAGTCCGGCGCCGGTCGACGGCGCGGCGGCCTGCTGGGCGAAGCCGTCCGGGCCGATCCACCGCGGGCCGCGCGCGGCCGGGTGGCCGGCGTGTGCGTACGGCCCGCGCGGGTCGACCGGGTATCCACCGGGGTGCGGGGCGGGGGCGTCGTAGCCGTACGGCGCGGTGTGGCTGTCGCGGTGTCCGTCGTAGGCGGGGTGCTGGCGTCCGTCCCGGCCGCGTTCGTCCCACGGTCGGCGTGGTGGCACATTCTGGTCGGCCATGAACCAATCCGTTCTCCACGCGCCGCGACGACTGCGATCGGGCAAGGGGGTGCAGGTGCGGCGACTCGTGCCTAAGGGGGTTTACGGGACGGTAACCAAGGCCCCAGGGGCCATCAAGCAAACGCGGAGAGCGCTCACGAGGGCACTTAGAGGTCCTAACAAAATGATCTCCGGGCCTGTCGTCCTTTGTAGAGAGTGATCTACGATGTCGGGCCGTGAGGCGTGGTGAGCAGCCGCCGTGGA
>NZ_JBIDBG010000037.1:0-7557 GCF_043202855.1 Micromonospora sp. NPDC048063
CGCCGTGCCCGGCGCAGGGATCAAGCCTGACCGCCCGGAGCCGGGCACGGCGGGCCACACCCCCACACCCCCCACCACCACGCACCGCAAGACAAGGCAGGAAGGAAGAAGAACTCAAACCCCGAGATACCGAAGCACCGCGAGCACCCGTCGGCTGTAACCCCCCGCCCGCGACAGCTCCAGCTTGTCGAAGATCGTGTTGATGTGCTTCTCCACCGCGCTCTGCGACACGTGCAGCCGCCCGGCGATCGTGGCGTTGGTGTGGCCCTGCGCCATGTGGTGCAGCACGTCCCGTTCGCGCGGTGTCAGCCGCGCCAGCGGGTCGGTGCGGTCGGCGCCGGCCAGGACCTGCCGCACCACCTCGGGGTCCAACGCCGTCGCGCCCTCGGCCACCCGGTCCAGGGCGTCGAGGAAGTCGTCCACCTGGGCGACCCGGTCCTTGAGCACGTAGCCCACGCCCTCGGGACGGTCGGCGAGCAGCCGGGTGGCGTACCGCTTCTCGACGTACTGGGAGAGGACCAGGACTCCGGTGCCGGGCCAGCGCCGCCGGATCTCCAGGGCGGCCCGCAGCCCGTCGTCGGTGTGGGTGGGCGGCATCCGTACGTCGGTGACGACGACGTCGGGCCGGTGCCGGGCGACGGCGGCGACCACGTCGTCGGCGGTGGCGACGGCGGCGGCGACCTCGTGGCCCTCCTCGGTCAGCAGCCGGACCAGGCCCTCACGCAGCAGCGTGGAGTCCTCGGCGAGCACTATCCGCACGGCAGCTCCACCGACACCGTGGTGGGCCCGCCGGCCGGGCTGTCGACCCGCAGCCGTCCGTCCTGCGCCGCGACCCGTCGCGCCAGGCCGGACAGCCCGCGCCCGGCGGGGTCGGCCCCGCCGACGCCGTCGTCGTGCACCGTCATCCGGACGAACTCCTCCCCGGCCCCGATCTCGACGGTGATCAGGGTAGCGGCGGCGTGCTTCGCCGCGTTGGTCAGCGCCTCGCACGCGACGAAGTACAGCACGGTCTCGACCTGCCGCTGCGGGCGTACCGGCAGGTCGCAGTGGACGCGGACGGGAACGTCGGAGCGCTGTGCGACCATCTCCAGCACCTGCCCGAGGTCGGCGTCGTCGAGCGCGGACGGGTACACCCGCCAGGCCACCTCGCGCAGCTCCGCGACGGCCTGCTGCGCGTCGGCGTGGGCCTGGGCGAGCAGCGCGGCGGTGCGCTCGGCGTCGCGGCTGCGGCGGGCCCGGCCGAGCAGCATGCCGAGGGCGACCAGGCGCTGCTGGAGACCGTCGTGCAGGTCCCGCTCGATGCGCTGCCGTTCGGCGTCCACGGCGGCGATGACGCCGGCGCGGCTGGCGGCCAACTCCCGGACCCGGTTCTCCAGCAGGGTGCGGGCGTTCGGGCCGAGCAGGCGCCGGGCAAGCCGGACGTCCAGCGCGGCCACGCTCACCACGGCCTGCACGTTGACCAGGAGCAGCGCCGCGCCGACGACGGCCTGCAGCAGCGCGTCGGTCACGCCGAGGTCGCCGCGGAACACGGCCCGCACCACGATCGACGCCAGCACCACGCCGACGGCCAGCACCCCGTACGCGAGCAGGCCGAGCGCCCCGGGCAGCAGGCGGGCGGCCAGGTAACCGACCTCCCGCCGGCCCGCCGCCCCGGGCGGAACCTCGACGCCGTGGAACCGGGCCAGCCGGTCCCGCTCGTACCGCGCCAGCGTCGCGGCGTACCGGCGGATCGCGGTGCGGACGCGGCGACGGGCCGGCGGCACGGCCGCGGCGCCGGCCACGGCGACGGCCGCGCCGAGGAGGAACAGCGCCTCGACCACGGCCGTGAGGATCCCGAGGGCGACCCCGACGGGGATCCGGGTCGGGCGTGGCGTCACCGACCGGGGCACCTCCACCGGCTCAGCGCACCCCGTCGCGGTCCCACGGGGCGGGCTGCCCCGCCGAGTGGGCGCTGCGGTAGATGGTGCCCCGCCCGGCCGGGTCGGGCCCGTGGTGCAGCGGGGCGGGTCCGGGGGTCGGCTCCGCCTCGACGGCCGCTGCCGCACTCCGCCGGGCGCGGATCACCCGGGAGACCACGAACCAGCCGACGGCCGCCACGCTGGCGACGATGACCACGTTCTGGAGCACGCCGACGTACCCCTCGACCAGGTGCCAGTTGTCGCCGAGCAGGTAGCCGGCCATCACGAAGGTGGTGTTCCAGATCAGGCTGCCGAGGGTCGTGTAGACCGCGAACGTCCACACGGGCATGCGCTCCACGCCGGCCGGGATGGAGATCAGGCTGCGGAAGATCGGGATCATCCGGCCGAAGAAGACGGCCTTGACCCCGTGTCGCAGGAACCACTCCTCGGTGCGGTCGACGTCGCTGAGCTTGACCAGCGGCAGCCACTCCGCGATCGCCCGGATCCGCTCCCGACCGAGCGCGGCGCCGATGTAGTACAGCGCGAGGGCGCCGAGCAGCGAACCGAGGGTGGTCCAGAAGATCGCGCTGACCACACTCATCCGCCCCTGACCGGCGACGAAGCCGGCGAGCGGCAGGATCACCTCGCTGGGGATCGGCGGGAAGAGGTTCTCCAGGGCGACGGCCAGGCCCGCGCCGGGACCACCGAGCCGTTCCACCAGGCCGGTGACGTAGCCGACCAGGCCGTCCTCCGGTGGTGCGGCCTCCCCCGTGGCGGTTCCGGTGGCGAGCAGGGCGTGCGCGGTACGAATCATGGCCCCCACGCTACGAACTCATCCTGAGAGCCGACCATGGGGCCGGCCGCCCGGTTCCGCCGGGCGACCGCACCGGGCGGGTGCGGAAAACCGCAGGGGCCGCGCCCGACGGACCCGGCGGTGGCCGCCGTCCTAGCGGGCCGCCCGCGCCGCGACCGCGCGGGCGGTCCGGCGGTGCGCGGCGGCCTCGTCGGGGCGGCCCAGCGCGGCGGCGAGGTCGCCGAGGTGGTGGGCGACCGGGCCGAGGGTGAGGATGCCGCTGCCGGCCCCGGCCAGCTCGTCGGCGGCGGGCGCCAGTTCGGCGTACGCCCACCGCATCGTCGCGCCGTCACCGAGGGCCAGGGCGGCTCGGGCGGCGAGGCAGAGCCGGGCCTCGCGGAGCAGGTCGTGCGGTGACTCCGGGAGGGCGCGCAGCGCGGCGGCGGCCTCGCCCCGGTGGCCGGTGGAGAGCAGCACCAGGGGCCGGGCCCAGGGCTCGTACGGCCCGAAGTCCCCGTCCGTCCGGTCGTGCCGCCCCGGCCCGCTGGCTCCCCGCTCCCCCGGTGCGGGTGACAGGCGCAGGCACAGCAGCGCGAGGGCGAGCAGGCCGTGTTCCATGCCGGGCATCCCGCTGCCGGTGAGCGTGGCCTGCGCGGCCCGGTACGCGGCCTCCGCCCCTTCCGGGTCACCGCCGACCGCCAGCCGCAGGGCGGCGTACCACCGGGTGAAGACGCCCACCAGCGGCAGGTCGTACCGCTCGGCGAGGCGGTCCGCGGCGTCGGCGTGCGCGTCCGCGACCGTGAGGTCGGCGAGGGCGCAGTGCGCCTGCAGGAGGACGAGGTGGCCGAGGACCTCGAAGCTCACCAGCTCGTGCCGGGCGGCCAGGTCGACCAGTTCGGCGCCGATGCGGGCGCGCTCGGCGGCGAGACCGGCCCGGCCGAAGGAGTGCAGGAAGCGGGCGTTGAGCGCGTGCGCGAGCAGCGCCGGGTGCGACAGCCGCCGGGCGATGGCCTCCGCCTCGCGCGCCGCCCCGTGACCCCGGTCGGTGGTCGTTCCGCGCAACTCCAGGGCGAGGGTGCTCAGCAGCCGGCTGCGCCGTTCCGGCTCGTCGTCGCCGAGCGCGGCCAGCGTGCGCTCGGCGGCCCGGACGACCTGGCGGGAGAGCTGCTCGTCGTCGTTGCGGGTCCAGATCGCCGGGACGTCGAACGCGGTCAGCACGCTCGTGGCCAGGCCCGGATCGTCGAGCCCGACGGCCGTGGCGATCGCCGCCGACCGGAGCCGCCGCGCCTCGTCGAGGTGGCCGGTGACGGCGAGTGCCCGGCCCAGTCCCATCGCCGCGTCCAACCGCCCGCGTACGTCGTCGTCGCCCGCACGGTCGTGGGCGGCGACCGCCTGCCGCCACAGGCGGGCCGCCTCGTGCGGGTGGAAGCGGCGTTCGGCCCGCGCTGCCGCCGCCCGGGCGTAGCGCGCGGCGCGGGGCGCGGTGGCGCGGGTCGCCGCGCGGGCGAAGTGGTGGGCGAGGGCAGCGACGTCGTGCGGGTACAGCCGCTCGATGGCGTCCCCGGCGGCGGCGTGCCAGCGGGCCCGGCGCGGCCCGGACAGGTCGCCGTAGAGCGTGTCCCGCACCAGGATGTGGGTGAACCGCAGCCGCCCGTCGGCCTCGTGCTCGCCGAGGAAACCGGCCGCCAAAGCGCGGTCCAGGGCGTCCAGCACCGGCGCGGGGTCGCCGGCCAGCGCGGCCAGCACGTCCGGGTCGACGTCGCGGCCGAGCACCGCCGCCTGCCGCAGCACGGTCTGCGCCGCGTCCGGCAACCGGGCGAGGCGGTGCCGGATCACGTCCCGCACCCCCGCCGGGACCTGGTGCAGCGCCGACTCGCCCTCGGCCGCGAGCAGCCGCGCCAGTTCCCGGACGAAGAACGGGTTCCCGCCGCTGCGACGGTGGATCAGGCGTACCACCGCGTCGTCCAGCGCAGGCCCGGCGACGGCGCGGGCCAGGTCGCCGGTCGCCGGCTCGGGCAGGCCGCCGAGGTAGACCCGGACCGGTTCGGTGGGGGCCACCCGGGCCAGCGCGGCGGTCAACTCCGGGGTGATCTCGGCGGCGCGGTACGTCCCCACGACCAGCAGCGGGCCGGCGACCGGCTCCGGCTCGCCGACCAGGGCGGTCAGCAGGTCCAGGGTGTCGGCGTCGGCGCGGTGCAGGTCGTCGACGACCAGCAGCACCGGCGCCCGGCCGGCCGCCGCCGACACCACGGCGGCGGTGGCGCGGTGGACCCGGAACCGGGCCGCCGCCGGGTCCTCGCCGGGACCGACGGCGTACGGCCCCGCGCCGGTGCCGTACGAGCCCGGGCCGGTGCCGTCCGACCCCGCACCGACGGCGTGCGGCCCCGGGTCGGGGCCGCCGGGCGACGGCGCCTCCCGCCAGCCGGTGGCGTGCGGCGCCGGGTCGGTGGCCCCGGTGAGCGCGTCGGTGATCTGGGTCCACGGCCAGGCGGCGGGAGCGCCCTCGTACTCGGGGCAGTGGCCCCACGCCGTCGTCCAGCCGTCGGCGGTCAACTCCCCGGCGAGCGCGTCGGCCAGGGCCGTCTTGCCCGCGCCCGCCTCGCCCGAGACGAGGGCCAGCACGGGGGCGACGTGCCGGGCGACGTGCCGGGCGGCCTGCCGCAGGAGGGTCAACTCCTCGTCACGGCCGACGAACGGGCGGCGGTCGTCGCGGTCCCGGGCACCGGTGGGCGAGGTCCCTCGCGGCGCCGCCGGGCGATCGCGTCCCTGCTCGGTGCCGCCGCGAGCGGGCGGCACGGCGTCGGCCCGCGCCGGCGGGGACACCTCGGGCGGGATGAGTTCCGGCGCCTGGGCGAGGATGTCGGCCTCCAGTCGCCGCAGCCGGGGGCCCGGGTCGACGCCGAGTTCCGCCACCAGGGTGTCGCGGGCCTGCCGCAGCACGGCCAGTGCCTCGCCCTGGCGACCCGACCGGTACAGGGCCGTAGCCAGCAACTGCCAGGCGTCCTCCCGCAGCGGGTGACCGGTGGCGTGGGCCCGCAGCCCGGTGGCCGCCTCGGCGGCCCGGCCCAGGGCCAGCAGCGCCTCGGCCCGCCGCTCGACGGCCAGCATTCGCAGCTCGTCGAGCCGGTCAATCTCGGCCCGAACCCAGGGCTGCGCGGCGAACTCGGCGTACGCGGGGCCGCGCCACAGGGCGAGCGCGCCGTCCAGGCACGCCAGCGCCGGGCCGGGCCCGCCCGCTGCCAGCAGCTCGCCCGCCTCGGCGACCGCCGCCTCGAACCGCCAGGAATCCACCGCCTCGGGCGCGGCACGCAGCGCGTACCCGGGTGGATCGGTCACCAACAGCCGGGCCGGCTGCCGGGGTGGCCGGCCCGGTTCCAGGGCCCGGCGCAGGTCGGCGACGAACGTCCGGATCGCCCCCACCGCGCCGTCCGAGGGCTCCTCCCACAGGTCACCGACGAGCCGGTCGACCGGCACGACCCGGCCCCGGGCGACGAGCAGGCGGGCCAGCACCGCCCGCTGGCGGGGGCCCTTCAGCGCGACGGGACCGAGGTCGTTCACCGCCTCCACCGGCCCCAGCACGCCGAAGGCCACCGGGGGTGCCGCCGACTGCCTGGTCATGTCACCAATCTAGGCACGCCCGAGCGCCGGCTCTCCCGCGGCCGGGTCCGCGCGCCACTCACCCGTTGCTGACCGTTCACTGACCGGCCCCGGGCAGGCTCGACGCCGGACGACGTGGTCCCCGATGACCACCGCGCCCGCCACCTCACCCGCACCGCAGAGAGGACCACCCGTGAACCCGACCATCAGGGGATTCGACTACCGGCGCGTCACCGTCGCCGACGGCGTCACGCTCAACGCGGCAGTCGCCGGCTCCGGCAGCCCGGTCGTGCTGCTGCACGGCTTCCCACAGACCCATCTCATGTGGCGGCACGTCGCCGCCGATCTCGCCGCCGACCACACCGTGATCTGCCCGGACCTGCGCGGCTACGGCGACAGCGACAAGCCCGCCGACCCCGACGGCACCGCGTACGCGAAGCGGACCATGGCCGCCGACGTCGTCGCGCTGGCCCGCGCGCTGGGGCACGACCGCTTCGCCCTGGCCGGGCACGACCGAGGCGCGCTGGTCGCCGTCCGCGCCGGCCTCGACCATCCGCGGGCGGTCACCCACCTCGCCGCGCTCGACGTGCTGCCGACCCTCGACATGTGGGACGTCCTGCACGGCACGACCGCCGCCGTCGGCTTCCACCTCTACCTGATGGCCCAGCCGCCCGGCCTGCCCGAGCAGCTCATCGGTGCCAGCCCGGACGCCTTCTTCGGCCACTTCCTCGACGCCTGGACCCGGGACCCGGACGCCCTGCCCGCCGACGTGCGGGCCACGTACCTGCGGGCGTCCCGGGAGGCCGTCACCTCGATCGTCGCCGACTACCGCGCCTCGGCCGGCATCGACGTCGAGCACGACCGGGCCGACCGCGCGGCCGGCAACAGGCTGCGCATGCCGGTGACGGTGCTGCAGCAGGACTGGGGCGCGGCCCTCGGCTACGACGCGGCCGGGCTGTGGCGGGCGTGGGCGCCGGACCTGGAGCACCGCACCGTCTCCTGCGGCCACTTCATGGCCGAGGAGTCGCCCGCCGAGGTCGTCAAGGCCCTGCGCGCCCTCCTGGCCAGGTGACCGGCCGGCGGCCGTAGTGGGCTGGGGTGACCCAGCGCACCCCGCACGCCGGCCCGGATCCGGGGTCCGGGTCGGCTGAGCGGGGCGTCGGATCGGCTCGGCGCGGCTCATGTAAAGGACTCCGGTGCTTGATCAGCCCGGTGGTCCTGGGGTTGCATGAGCATCCCGGCTGGTCCGGTGGGTGGCGTCGAGCACGG
>NZ_JBIDBG010000038.1:0-7072 GCF_043202855.1 Micromonospora sp. NPDC048063
AGCATCGGCCGGGTCCGCTCGAGTGCCTGCATCTGCGACTTCTCATCCACGCACAGGACCATCGCCTTGACCGGCGGATCGAGGTACAGGCCGACCACGTCGCGGACCTTCTCCACGAACAACGGATCGGCCGACAGCTTCCACGTGTCCACCAGGTGCGGCTTGAGGCCGAACGCCCGCCAGATCCGCGACACCGCGGTCTGCGACAGCCCGGTCTCCTTCGCCATCGACCGCGTCGACCAGTGACTGTCCCGATTGGACGGCTGGCGCTCCAGCGTCTTGACGATCACTTCCTCAATGCGGTCGTCGGTGATTCGACGCGGCGCCCCAGGCCGCGGCTCGTCGGTGAGCCCCTCCAGCCGGCGCGCGAGGAACCGGCTACGCCACTTGCCCACCATGTCCCGCGACACGCCCAACCGCTCCGCGACGTGCGTATTCACCAGACCATCGGCGCACAGCAACACGATCTTCGACCGCAACGCCAACGCCTGCGACGACTTACCTCGCCGTGCCCACCGGGTCAGACACGCACGCTCGTCATCAGTCAGTTCCACCACGCCACGCGGACGACCAGCCATCCCGACAGCCTACTATCTGCCGGCGAATTAACGACTCAGAACACTAGGCATTGCGAATGCTCCAGGTGTCGGCCCGGCCCCGGCATGCTCATCGTCCCGTCGAAGCCTGCACACTATCGGGTGTAGCGGTTTCCAGTACCGGTGTCCGCAGTCGGGGCCTGGGCTCCATCGGACCAGGTGATGGTGTTGTCGTTGCCGTGGACTTCGAGGGCGGTGATCGCGCCGGAGGCGATGACCGTGGAGCCACTGCCGTCGATAGTGAGCCGGTCGATGCTGTCGGTGTTGACAGTGGCCCTGCTGCCGTCGATGGTCGCCGTCTGCGTGCGCCGGTTCGTGACCTTCGCGTCGTCGGCGGTGACCGTGAGCGTGGCGATCTCATCGACGTTGACGCCCGATCCGCGACCGGTGATGGTGGCGGTGCCCCATTTCTCGCCGAGCAGCATGCTGTCCGTGCCGCGAATGGTTACCGTGGTCGCGGCTGCGATGTTGCCGGAGACGTTGTTCGCCTCGACGGTCACGGTCCCGCAGTTGCCTTCGATGACGGGCGTAGCGTCGTCGGCCTGGATCGTGATGTTCTCGCCGTCCTCGCAGCGGCCGCCCTGGGAGAGATCGCGCGGACCCGTGCCTGCCTGGGCATCGGCGGCCGATGCCGTCGATGCCGCAGGCGATGCCATGTCCCCTCCGCTGCCTGCGACGCTTGCGCACGCGGTGAGTGCGATCGTCCCGAGGAACAGTGTCCCCGCCACCGCAGCGGTCCTGAGCCGACTCACGAGCGTACGCACTCTCCGTCCCCCATCTGCAGATTCAGGAGCCCACGGCCTCGCGTTGCCTCCAGAGAAGCACCCCGGGCTCCTGAACGCTCGAGCTTATCAACGCCCTTCGAATGCTGTCCTCGGTCGTCCGAGCGCGCGACGAGAAGCTGTGGCGCTGGTTGGTCACGCTCAACCGTTACACGGCACCGAGCTCAGCAAGCCGCCTGACGCCTTCAACGATCTGGGACTCGGCGGCGGCACCGTAAGAGAACCGGATAAACGGTGCGGGCGGTTCGTCGACCAAGAAGTGGCGCCCGTCGCCCGCGAGCACCCCGGCCTGATAGGCCGTCGCGCAGAATTCCCGAGTATCAGCACCTTCGGGAAGGCACACCCAAAGGTGGATGCCGCCCTGGATGCGCAGGCTCGGCACCGTTGCGCTGATCGCGGACGTGAGGGCATCGCGCCTCGCGAGAGGCGTGGGCGAGATGTGATCGACACGGGCGTATCGGGTCAGGTCGGACGGTGCTCGATACAGGCGTGGAGCCATCGATAGACAGGTCTTTGCGACAAGATTCCGTCTTCGAGAGGGCTCCACGTGATTGCCTATCCTGCCATGGTCGACGTGCCCAGGGAACTGGTGCGCCACCTCGCCCGGCTGCTCGCGACCGAGCGCCGTGCCCGGGGCACCCGGCGCGGGACACGGGCCTTGACCTGCTTCTACCAGGCGTTGTTGGTGCTGGTCTGGTTCCGTAAGGCCGAGGACAAGACGCTGCTGGGTGCCGGGTTCGGCGTCTCTCGGGCCACCGCGTACCGGTACGTGTCCGAGGGCGTCGCGGTCCTCGCCGCGCAGGCACCCGATCTGCACGAGGCGTTGCAGCGGGTCGCCGACGACGGCTGGTCGTACGTGATCCTCGACGGCAAACTGTTCGACTGCGACCGCGTTGCGGAGACCACGCTCAGCGTCAAGGGCGACACCATCGACGCCTGGTATTCCGGAAAGCACCGCGACTTCGGCGCGAATATCCAAGCGATCATCCGCCCGGACGGGCTGCCGATATGGACCACCGACGCGATGCCGGGGCATCTGCACGACCTGACCTGCGCCCAACTGCAGGGCATCACGGCCGCACTGAACTGGGCCGCCGCCGAGCTTGACCTACCCGCCCTGGCCGACGCCGGCTACGACGGCGCAGGCCACGGCATCAAAACCCCGGTCAAGCAACCCACCAACGGCCGACGGCTCGCCGTGGGCAACCGCACCACCAACCGACTGCTACGCGGCCTGCGCTGGCAAGGCGAACGCGGCTTCGCCATCCTCCACGGACGCTGGAAAGCGTTACACCACACCACCAGCAGTCCCCGCGGAGCCGGCGACATCGTCGCCGCCGCTCTACACCTGACCCACTTCGAATACCGATACCCACCCGCAAGTCGCTGAGATCACCTCACTGTCGAGCACGCGGATGTGGCGCTGCATTTCCCGACCGGCACCGACCCGACCATGCTCGCCGAGCGTATCCTCGCGTTGCCCGGCGCCGAGCAGCTCGTGGCGAGCGAGGAAAACGGATCGCCGGAGGGTGCCTGGGGCGACGGTTCTTCTTGTCGGCCCGGACCGCCGCCAGCCCTTCGCCACCATTGTCGAACATGATGTGCCGGGCTTCGACGAGGCCTCCCAGCTCGACCGCCCCGGCGTCTTCCGGCTCAACCTGGACCTGGGCCGAGCCGAGTTCGAGAGGCCTTTCGGCTTCCTGCCCAAGAAATTCGAGGAGCACCGTGACGAGTTCGACTTCGCCCGGCTGGACACGGTCGTGCCACACCCCGGCTACGCGCTCTACGGCTTCGGCAGCATGTCATGCCCGACCCGCAGATGCTGCCCGAGATCGACCGGCTGCTCACGATTGCCCAGCCCGAGCAGTCGAACGCCACGAGCGCGCATCCCGGCGGGCGGCCGACCAGCAGGGCGCGTTCGCCGACAGCGCGGATCTTGGCGGGCTGACGGTTGACGGTCTTCTGCCGGAATGACGTTGCTCCAACACGGCTTTTGTCGCACTCCGGCCATGGTGGCGTTGGTCGATACCCTGACCAGATGCGACCTTTCCGTGCGAGCCTCGGACCGCTGCTGCTACTTGCCCTCGCTGCCTGCTCGGGTCCCGACACGGCCGCAACCGCGCCTTCCTCGTCGCCGGCCGCGCCGCCCCGGCCCGGGCGGCCGGTGTCGAGCGCCAACCCGTACACCGCCGACGGCCCCGCCACGACCACGGATTACGGCACTCCTGGTACAGCGCACGCGAAGATCATGTATGAGCTGCAACAACAGGTACTGAACCAGGCCGGCTCGCCCGCGCACACGTCCGTGACCTGCAACAAGAAGTTCATCACCGGCAACGTGAAGGCGAGGTGCACGGTGAAGTTCGACGACCTCGCGGTGCCGATGGACGTGACCGTGTCGATCGCCGACCAGTACCTGACCTGGTCCGCCGTCGCCTCGGTCGGCGTGCTGTCCCGGACGAACGTGGGTTTTCTGTGGAACAGCGAAGCAGCCAACAACAACGCCCGGCCGGGCACCGCGATGTGCGACGCCGCGATGCCCGACCAGGCGGTGTTCCCCTTCGGCACGACGCCGTTCTACTGCTGGTACACCACAGAGTTGGGCACCGTGGTGGAAAAGCAGGTGTCGGTCGACCGGCGGAGCATCACCTTCGAGAAGGCCTGACCGAGCCATGAGGAGACTTCGCACGCCGCCGAGGGCGGAGTCGCTCCGCCGGGCACACTCTCGTTTTCGAGTACAGCCTCAGCCCATTGATGAACGCCCTTGAGGACATGCCAAAGATAAGAGGTGCCTGCGGCGTCCACAAGAGCGTCCAGAGTCTGGAGGCCCGGACCCGGTCCGGCCCTTGCCGGGCCAACCAGCATGAACGCGGCATCGATCTCAAGGAGTGGATGCGGATGTCCGACACCGTCGTGGTCGGTCTCGACGTCGGGGGTACGTCCACCCGGACGACCGCCCTGACCCTGGACGGACAGCGGCTGGGCACCGGCCGGGCGGGGTGGCGGCAACCCCACCAGCCACGGCGCCGAGCGGGCCGCCGGCGAACTCCTGGCCGACCTGCGGGAGGCGCTCGCCGACATCGACCCCGCCCGGGTACGGGCCGGCACGATCGGCCTGGCCGGGGCGGCCCGCCTGGTCGCCGATCCGGCCGGTCGGGACGCCTTCGACCGGGCCTGGCGCGACGCCAGCCTTTGCTGCCCCTACGTGGTGCACGGCGACGCCCTGGTCGCGTACGCCTCGGGCACCGCGAGCCCCGAAGGCACCGTGCTCATCGCCGGCACCGGGGCGATCGTCGCCAGCGTCTGCGAGATGCGGCTGGACCGTACCGCCGACGGTCACGGCTGGCTGCTCGGCGACGCCGGCTCCGGCTTCTGACTGGGCCGCAAGGCGGTCCGCCGGATGCTCGCCGACCTGGACCAGGGCCGCACGCCCGGCCCGCTGGCGACCGCCGTGCTCACCGAACTGCTCGGCTCCGCCGAGGTGGCGCCCCGCCCCCGGGACACCGTCGACGTGCTGGTCCAGGCGGTGACCCGGCAGCCCCCGTGGAACCGGCCCGGCTGGCGCCCCTGGTGGTCACCGCCGCCGCCGACGGCGAACCGGTCGCCGGCGACCTGTTCGACGAGGCCGCCGCGCTCCTGGCCCAGAGCACGGCGCGGGTCCGTCCGACCGGCGACACCACCCCGATCGTGCGCGGCGGCGGCCTGTTGACCGGCGCCACCCCGCTCGCCGCGGCGGTCCGGGCCGAGGTCGGCCGGCGGTGGCCGGACGCCCCGCTGTGCTCGGCCGGCGGCGGCGCCGCCACCGCGGCCTGGCTCGCCGCCCGCTGGTGGACCGGGGCGCAATGGGTGTGGTCGGTGCAAGCCGGCACCGACGCCGCCGGACTCGACCCCAGCTGCGGGGATGCCGTGGCCCTGCCGAACAGATTCACCGGCACCCGGTACCCCTACGTCTTCTACTGGTCCCGGCAGCAGCCAATGCGACTCATGCTCACCTGGTGGGGCTGACCGGCACTGCACGTCGGAGACGGTCCCGAGCCAGCCGGGCGCGTCCGGTACGTCATCGCCTCGCTCGCCGATGACGGCTGCGCCGATGCTGGTCAGGTACCGGACGACATGCCGGCTCAGGGATGCCCCTGAGCCGGCATGGGGGCTGACCCGCAGCCGAAATCCGCGTCGCAAGCCGATGGCGCGGCGCACTCGTCGTACTGCGACCAATGGCTGATCCCGCAACAACGTCCACGAAACCCACGCAACGCGCGGATCGCGGCATGTGCGTGCGTAGCCCAGTCCTGCCGGGTCTGGGGAGCGCCGACGTCAGCGGCCGATACGGGAACGTGCTCACCCTCTACCTGAGGAAGCCGGCTCGTTGAGCCACGATCTCTGACCGGACAAGCTCCAGGAGACGACCCAGCCAGTTGCGGCCTTTCGTATCTCCGCTCCAGTAGGCCGAGCTGATGTTGTAGTCGATGCGGCCGTCGCCGGTCCCAAGGAGCACGTCTGCGAGTTCTGGGTGTTGATTGAACTTGGCGCGCAGAACCGTGTGCATCGCGGTGAGACGAAGGTGGGGCCAGTCCTGCCTAATCGGCGCATGTCCGACGGCGCGCTCGACGCTAAGGGCTGTCGTGGTGCGGCGGATCGCCGCACGAGCGGTCTCGTCGGTGGTGGCCAGCGCCCAGTAGGCGTGCACGGCGCTGGCGTAGGTGTCGCCGCCAATCTCGATCGTGGCCGGATACTCGTTACGCAGGCACTCGATGCCCGGCTCCGTGGGCCAATTTCCCGGGATCGACGCGAGTTTCACCGTCGAGTTCTGTGCCTGGTCCGGGCCGTCGACGGGGTGGTTTTCGTGCCAGTCTCTGACCGATCGGTCGCGCTCGGCGAAGTACTCGTGCGCCTGGGCGTGCATCGACTCGGTCACGAGCTCGTCGTAGGTGGTGCGCTCGCCGATCGGGGTGCACAGCACGCGAAGCGGCCAGTCCTTCGCGTCCATGTCACCCAATGCGTAGTGCCGCAGGTGCGCGGGGACGGCCATGTATGCGGCCAGTAGCGCCCGCCGATCGGCCTCCGTTCGGTTCTCAAGGTAACGGTCCAAGGCTTCCAGACAGCGGCCGGTGGAGTCAGGTCGGCCATTGAGTTGATCGATCTCGTCGGCGACTTCCCCAAGGAGCTCCTCGCCTGTCAGCCACATCTGCGGTTCGTCGAAGCGCCAGCTTGCAAGATGGTGAGCTGACGCCTGCGCACCTGGCTTGAGATGCGTGGCGACCCATCCGATCTTCAACTTCTCGCGCAGCCCGTCGAGGTCGACCCAGTCCCAACAGTTGATCGCACCATCGGCGAAGACCAGCAGGTCCGTCAGGAAGTAAGTCGGACCGTTACGGATGAAGACCGGTCGCCACGTGCCCTCGATTTGCTCGCCGTCGACGATCCGATAGGTCCTTCTGATCAGCGCCATCGGCGCAGTGTAGGGGGCTATCGAACCCGGTGCCCCTGCTGGAGTGACCAACCGATCTCAGCAGTCGGTGTGATTGGGTGCCCGAAGGCTTGTGACCCGGCGTGACGCCCGGTCGGCGGCAGATGAGGATGCGCCAGTGCTCGCCGACTAAGAGGTCCTAACAAAATGATCTCCGGGCCTGTCGTCCTTTGTAGAGAGTGATCTACGATGTCGGGCCGTGAGGCGTGGTGAGCAGCCGCCGTGGA
>NZ_JBIDBG010000039.1:2500-5270 GCF_043202855.1 Micromonospora sp. NPDC048063
CATTTCAGTGAAGACGAGTAGGGCGGGGCACGTGAAACCCTGTCTGAACATGGGGGGACCATCCTCCAAGGCTAAATACTACTGACCGACCGATAGTGAACCAGTACCGTGAGGGAAAGGCGAAAAGAACCCCGGAGAGGGGAGTGAAATAGAACCTGAAACCGTGTGCGTACAAGCAGTAGGAGCTCCGCAAGGAGTGACTGCGTACCTTTTGTATAATGGGTCAGCGACTTACTGTTCGTGGCAAGCTTAACCGTATAGGGGAGGCGAAGGGAAACCGAGTCTGATAAGGGCGCATAGTCGCGGGCAGTAGACCCGAAACCGGGTGATCTAGTCATGCCCAGGGTGAAGGTGCGGTAACACGCACTGGAGGCCCGAACCCACTCCCGTTGCAAAGGTAGGGGATGAGGTGTGATTAGGAGTGAAAAGCTAATCGAACCCGGAGATAGCTGGTTCTCCTCGAAAGCTATTTAGGTAGCGCCTCATATGTATCCTCTCGGGGGTAGAGCACTGTTATGGCTAGGGGGTCATCGCGACTTACCAAACCATTGCAAACTCCGAATACCGAGACGGACTGTATGGGAGACACACGGCGGGTGCTAACGTCCGTCGTGAAAAGGGAAACAACCCAGACCCACAGCTAAGGTCCCAAATTTTGTGCTAAGTGGAAAACCATGTGGAAAGGCACAGACAGCCAGGAGGTTGGCTTAGAAGCAGCCACCCTTTAAAGAAAGCGTAATAGCTCACTGGTCGAGTCGGTCTGCGGGGAAGATTTAACGGGGCTAAGCAGTGAACCGAAGCTTGGGGTGCATACTTTGTATGCGCGGTAGAGGAGCGTTCCGTAAGCCGTTGAAGGTGGATTGAGAAGTCTGCTGGAGGTATCGGAAGTGCGAATGCTGACATGAGTAACGATAATGCGGGTGAAAAACCCGCACGCCGAAAGCCCAAGGTTTCCTTGCGCAACGTTAATCGGCGCAGGGTGAGTCGGCCCCTAAGGCGAGGACGAAAGTCGTAGTCGATGGGAAGCAGGTTAATATTCCTGCACCTCGCGTAAGTGCGATGGAGGGACGGAGAAGGTTAGGTGTACCAGGCGTTGGTTGTCCTGGGGAAAGGCGGTAGGTTTGGATCTTTGGCAAATCCGGGATCCTTTAAGACCGAGCACCGAGACGAGCCTTTATGGCGAAGTCACTGATACCACGCTTCCAGGAAAAGCTCCTAAGCTTCAGCTTACGCAGACCGTACCGTAAACCGACACAGGTGGGTAGGATGAGAATTCTCAGGCGCTTGAGAGAACTCGGGTGAAGGAACTAGGCAACATGGCACCGTAACTTCGGGAGAAGGTGCACCCTTTTTGGTGGCTCGTGCGAGCTATAGCTGAAGAGGGTCGCAGTAACCAGGCCGCTGCGACTGTTTATCAAAAACACAGCACTCTGCAAACACGAAAGTGGACGTATAGGGTGTGACGCCTGCCCGGTGCTGGAAGGTTAATTGATGGGGTCAGCCGCAAGGCGAAGCTCTTGATCGAAGCCCCAGTAAACGGCGGCCGTAACTATAACGGTCCTAAGGTAGCGAAATTCCTTGTCGGGTAAGTTCCGACCTGCACGAATGGCGTAACGACAGCGGCGCTGTCTCCACCCGAGACTCAGTGAAATTGAAATCGCTGTGAAGATGCAGCGTTCCCGTGGCAAGACGGAAAGACCCCGTGAACCTTTACTATAGCTTTACACTGAACGTTGAGTTCGTCTGTGTAGGATAGGTGGGAGGCTATGAAACTGTGGCGCTAGCTGCAGTGGAGCCATCCTTGAAATACCACCCTGTCGTGCTTGACGTTCTAACCTGGGCCCATTATCTGGGTCGGGGACCGTGTATGGTGGGTAGTTTGACTGGGGCGGTCTCCTCCTAAAGAGTAACGGAGGAGCTCGAAGGTACGCTCAGCGCGGTCGGACATCGCGCACTGTGTGCAAAGGCATAAGCGTGCTTGACTGCAAGATCGACGGATCAAGCAGGTAGGAAACTAGGACTTAGTGATCCGGTGGTTCTGTATGGAAGGGCCATCGCTCAACGGATAAAAGGTACTCCGGGGATAACAGGCTGATACCGCCCAAGAGTTCATATCGACGGCGGTGTTTGGCACCTCGATGTCGGCTCATCACATCCTGGGGCTGTAGTCGGTCCCAAGGGTATGGCTGTTCGCCATTTAAAGTGGTACGCGAGCTGGGTTCAGAACGTCGTGAGACAGTTCGGTCCCTATCTGCCATGGGCGTTGGAGATTTGAGAGGGGCTGCTCCTAGTACGAGAGGACCGGAGTGGACGAACCTCTGGTGTTCCGGTTGTCACGCCAGTGGCATTGCCGGGTAGCTATGTTCGGAAGAGATAACCGCTGAAAGCATCTAAGCACGAAACTTGCCCCGAGATGAGTTCTCCCTGACTCCTTGAGAGTCCTGAAGGAACGTTGAAGACTACGACGTTGATAGGTCGGGTGTGTAAGTGCAGCGATGCGTTGAGCTAACCGATACTAATGAACCGTGAGGCTTAACCTTACAACGCCGAAGCTGTTTCGGCGGACGAGAGACAGAAGATTTTCAGCCTGATACAGATTAACAGAATTTGCCTGGCGGCTTTAGCGCGGTGGTCCCACCTGACCCCATGCCGAACTCAGAAGTGAAACGCCGTAGCGCCGATGGTAGTGTGGGGTCTCCCCATGTGAGAGTAGGGAACTGCCAGGCATCAATCAGAAGAACCCCGTACCGAAAAGTGCGGGGTTTTTTGC
>NZ_JBIDBG010000040.1:0-3594 GCF_043202855.1 Micromonospora sp. NPDC048063
GTTTTTGTTGGAGAGTTTGATCCTGGCTCAGGACGAACGCTGGCGGCGTGCTTAACACATGCAAGTCGAGCGGAAAGGCCCTTCGGGGTACTCGAGCGGCGAACGGGTGAGTAACACGTGAGCAACCTGCCCTAGGCTTTGGGATAACCCCGGGAAACCGGGGCTAATACCGAATAGGACCTCTGACCGCATGGTTGGTGGTGGAAAGTTTTTCGGCCTGGGATGGGCTCGCGGCCTATCAGCTTGTTGGTGGGGTGATGGCCTACCAAGGCGACGACGGGTAGCCGGCCTGAGAGGGCGACCGGCCACACTGGGACTGAGACACGGCCCAGACTCCTACGGGAGGCAGCAGTGGGGAATATTGCACAATGGGCGGAAGCCTGATGCAGCGACGCCGCGTGAGGGATGACGGCCTTCGGGTTGTAAACCTCTTTCAGCAGGGACGAAGCGTAAGTGACGGTACCTGCAGAAGAAGCGCCGGCCAACTACGTGCCAGCAGCCGCGGTAAGACGTAGGGCGCGAGCGTTGTCCGGATTTATTGGGCGTAAAGAGCTCGTAGGCGGCTTGTCGCGTCGACTGTGAAAACCCGCAGCTCAACTGCGGGCCTGCAGTCGATACGGGCAGGCTAGAGTTCGGTAGGGGAGACTGGAATTCCTGGTGTAGCGGTGAAATGCGCAGATATCAGGAGGAACACCGGTGGCGAAGGCGGGTCTCTGGGCCGATACTGACGCTGAGGAGCGAAAGCGTGGGGAGCGAACAGGATTAGATACCCTGGTAGTCCACGCTGTAAACGTTGGGCGCTAGGTGTGGGGGGCCTCTCCGGTTCCCTGTGCCGCAGCTAACGCATTAAGCGCCCCGCCTGGGGAGTACGGCCGCAAGGCTAAAACTCAAAGGAATTGACGGGGGCCCGCACAAGCGGCGGAGCATGCGGATTAATTCGATGCAACGCGAAGAACCTTACCTGGGTTTGACATGGCCGCAAAACCGGCAGAGATGTCGGGTCCTTCGGGGGCGGTCACAGGTGGTGCATGGCTGTCGTCAGCTCGTGTCGTGAGATGTTGGGTTAAGTCCCGCAACGAGCGCAACCCTCGTTCGATGTTGCCAGCGCGTTATGGCGGGGACTCATCGAAGACTGCCGGGGTCAACTCGGAGGAAGGTGGGGATGACGTCAAGTCATCATGCCCCTTATGTCCAGGGCTTCACGCATGCTACAATGGCCGGTACAATGGGCTGCGATACCGTGAGGTGGAGCGAATCCCAAAAAGCCGGTCTCAGTTCGGATCGGGGTCTGCAACTCGACCCCGTGAAGTCGGAGTCGCTAGTAATCGCAGATCAGCAACGCTGCGGTGAATACGTTCCCGGGCCTTGTACACACCGCCCGTCACGTCACGAAAGTCGGCAACACCCGAAGCCGGTGGCCCAACCCCTTGTGGGAGGGAGCCGTCGAAGGTGGGGCTGGCGATTGGGACGAAGTCGTAACAAGGTAGCCGTACCGGAAGGTGCGGCTGGATCACCTCCTTTCTAAGGAGCACCTTCACCTGAAAGGGTGTAAGGAGCCCGCGACCTGCGAATGTCGGGTCGGGGTGCTCAATGGCGGAGACACTGGTGAGTTTTTCTCTGGCAACGGCCGCGATGATCTAGTACACGCCTCTTCGGGGGTGCAGGAACGGTCGGGTTGGTGCGGCTGGGGAGGAATGATTAGCACCCTGTTGGGTCCTGAAAGAACAACCTGGTGGTTGTTTCTTTCGGAGCCTTGAGCGGAACCGGTGTGTTCCGTGGGCTGCCAGGCATGGCCTGGTGTGGCATACCGCCGGCGGTGGTCGGGTTTGGTGTCGCACGGATCGGGTTGTGGGTTGGTCGTTTGTTGAGAATTGCACAGTGGACGCGAGCATCTTTGTGGTCAAGTTGTCAAGGGCGAACGGTGGATGCCTTGGCACCAGGAGCCGATGAAGGACGTGGGAGGCCGCGATAGGCCTGGGGGAGCTGTCAACCGAGCTGTGATCCCAGGGTGTCCGAATGGGGGAACCCGGCATCAGTCATGTGATGTCACCTGCACCTGAACACATAGGGTGTATGGAGGGAACGCGGGGAAGTGAAACATCTCAGTACCCGTAGGAAGAGAAAACAAATTAGTGATTCCGTGAGTAGTGGCGAGCGAAAGCGGATTGAGGCTAAACCGGCTGCGTGTGATACCTGTCAGGGGTTGCGTGGTCGGGGTTGTGGGACCCTGCTGAGTGTACTGACATGCGCTCAAGGAGTTATAAAGCCAGTTGCTAGCCGAACAGTCTGGAATGGCTGACCGTAGGCGGTGATAGTCCGGTAGGTGAAAGTGGCTGGTCTCCTGTGGGTGTTCCCGAGTAGCGGCGGACCCCTGAAATCTGCCGTGAATCTGCCAGGACCACCTGGTAAGCCTAAATACTTCCTGGTGACCGATAGCGGACGAGTACCGTGAGGGAATGGTGAAAAGTACCCCGGGAGGGGAGTGAAATAGTACCTGAAACCGTTCGCCTACAATCCGTCGGAGCCTTGCGGGGTGACGGCGTGCCTTTTGAAGAATGAGCCTGCGAGTTAGTGGCATGTGGCGAGGTTAACCCGTGTGGGGGAGCCGTAGCGAAAGCGAGTCTGAATAGGGCGATTCAGTCGCGTGTCCTAGACCCGAAGCGGAGTGATCTAGCCATGGGCAGGCTGAAGCGCGGGTAAGACCGCGTGGAGGGCCGAACCCACCAACGTTGAAAAGTTGGGGGATGACCTGTGGTTAGGGGTGAAAGGCCAATCAAACTCCGTGATAGCTGGTTCTCCCCGAAATGCATTTAGGTGCAGCGTCGCGTGTTTCTTGCCGGAGGTAGAGCACTGGATGGTCTAGGGGGCCCACAAGCTTACCGAAATCAGCCAAACTCCGAATGCCGGTAAGTGAGAGCGCGGCAGTGAGACTGCGGGGGATAAGCTTCGTAGTCGAGAGGGAAACAGCCCAGATCACCAGCTAAGGCCCCTAAGCGTGTGCTAAGTGGAAAAGGATGTGGGGTCGCATAGACAACCAGGAGGTTGGCTTAGAAGCAGCCACCCTTTAAAGAGTGCGTAATAGCTCACTGGTCAAGTGGTTCCGCGCCGACAATGTAGCGGGGCTCAAGCACACCGCCGAAGCTGTGGCATTCACATTTTTACCTTGCTTGGACGTGATTCCTTGTGCAGGTGTGTGGATGGGTAGGGGAGCGTCGTGCCGCGAGTGAAGCATCCGAGTGATCGAGGTGTGGACGCGGCACGAGTGAGAATGCAGGCATGAGTAGCGAAAGAAGGGTGAGAAACCCTTCCGCCGGATGACCAAGGGTTCCAGGGCCAGGCTAATCCGCCCTGGGTGAGTCGGGACCTAAGGCGAGGCCGAGAGGCGTAGTCGATGGACAACGGGTTGATATTCCCGTACCCGCGAAAGAGCGTCCCTGATGAACCTCGTTGTGCTAACCACCCAAACCATCCAAGACCTTCGGGTTGAGGGTGGGGAGCGTGGGAACCTGGCGGGTAGTAGTCAAGCGATGGGGTGACGCAGGAAGGTAGCTGAGCCCGGCCGGTGGTTGTGCCGGGGTAAGCGTGTAGGCCGGA
>NZ_JBIDBG010000040.1:3688-5131 GCF_043202855.1 Micromonospora sp. NPDC048063
ATGTAGGCTGAGACGTGATGCCGAGCCGATTCAGGTGAAGTCAGTGATCCTATGCTGCCGAGAAAAGCCTCTAGCGAGTTCTGAGCGGCCCGTACCCCAAACCGACACAGGTGGTCAGGTAGAGAATACCGAGGCGATCGGGCGAACTGTGGTTAAGGAACTCGGCAAATTGCCCCCGTAACTTAGGGAGAAGGGGGGCCGGAGACGTGAAGCCCCGCGCGGGTGGAGCGTTGTATGGCCGCAGAGAGCAGGGGGAAGCGACTGTTTACTAAAAACACAGGTCCATGCGAAGAAGTAATTCGATGTATATGGACTGACGCCTGCCCGGTGCTGGAACGTTAAGGGGACCTGTTAGCTCCTTTGGGGCGAAGCGGAGAACTTAAGCGCCAGTAAACGGCGGTGGTAACTATAACCATCCTAAGGTAGCGAAATTCCTTGTCGGGTAAGTTCCGACCTGCACGAATGGCGTAACGACTTCCCCACTGTCTCAACCACAGGCCCGGCGAAATTGCATTACGAGTAAAGATGCTCGTTACGCGCGGCAGGACGGAAAGACCCCGGGACCTTTACTATAGCTTGACATTGGTATCCGAATTAGCTTGTGTAGGATAGGTGGGAGCCGGTGAAGCTCATACGCCAGTATGGGTGGAGGCAATCTTGAAATACCACTCTGGTTGATTTGGGTATCTAACTTCGGACCGTTATCCGGTTCAGGGACAGTGTCTGGTGGGTAGTTTAACTGGGGCGGTTGCCTCCTAAAGGGTAACGGAGGCGCCCAAAGGTTCCCTCAGCCTGGTTGGCAATCAGGTGTTGAGTGCAAGTACACAAGGGAGCTTGACTGTGAGACTGACAGGTCGAGCAGGGACGAAAGTCGGGACTAGTGATCCGGCACTTGCGAGTGGAAGCGGTGTCGCTCAACGGATAAAAGGTACCCCGGGGATAACAGGCTGATCTTCCCCAAGAGTCCATATCGACGGGATGGTTTGGCACCTCGATGTCGGCTCGTCGCATCCTGGGGCTGTAGCAGGTCCCAAGGGTTGGGCTGTTCGCCCATTAAAGCGGTACGCGAGCTGGGTTTAGAACGTCGTGAGACAGTTCGGTCCCTATCCGCCGTGCGCGTAGGATACTTGAGAAGGGCTGTCCCTAGTACGAGAGGACCGGGACGGACGAACCTCTGGTGTGCCAGTTGTCCCGCCAGGGGCACGGCTGGTTAGCTACGTTCGGAAGGGATAACCGCTGAAAGCATCTAAGCGGGAAGCTCGCTTCAAGATGAGGTATCCCACCCACTTTGTGGGGTAAGGCCCCCAGCTAGACGACTGGGTTGATAGGCCGGAAATGTAAGCCCGGTAACGGGTTCAGTTGACCGGTACTAATAGGCCGAGGACTTGACTACTAAGCTGCTACGCGTCCACTGTGCAACTCTCGATGAACGAACAACAGACC
>NZ_JBIDBG010000041.1:0-4754 GCF_043202855.1 Micromonospora sp. NPDC048063
CCGCCCACCCCGACGGCAACACACCCTTCCCACCACCCGAGAACGAACCACCCCCCACACGACCCCACTCAAACGCCGCCGCACCACCAGGCAACCCACCCTGGGTGCGCCGACGTTTCGGGGCCCGCCCAGTTCCCGTCTCGGCTCGCTCTTTGCGCTCCTGCCGCGCCTGGATCTGGGCTTTAATAGCCTCGAACTCGCCGATGCTCTTGTCCAGACCCACGAGCACGAGCCGGAAGGCGTATTCGGGTTCGGGCACCGGCGAATCCGCTCTTGGGACCAACGGCACCCCGACCACGGCGAAAATGTCGATGGCGACATCCAATCCGACCGGCCGCGGCAATTGCCCTACCTTCAGGGTAATCGGCGTTCCCTTATCGAGATTCACCTTCCCGCCACCCAACACGTCGACTGAATTGCCCAGTCTAAGACGCAGGGGTCTAGGCATTCGGCCATCCGCCAACATTATGTCTTTGATAGATATTGCGTCGTAAAGATCCCACCGATCCTCTCGCTCCCACAGCACGTTTCCGGTCTGCAGCAGCCGACCGATATCGGGCACGGTGGGGGCGGGCTTGACCAGCTCCAGGTACAGGGTTTGCTTGATAGGGTTCTCTTCGAGTATCACGACCGCGATGGGTCGACCAAAGATGTCATACCCGAGTTCGAGACGAACCTCCCTCATGTCCGCAGGAAAGACAAACCTTCTTCCGTCGGCCACCTCGACCTGTGGGATACGGCCCTGACGGGCGGTGGCATGGGCCTGACCTGCCCCGCCCTCCCCGCCGAGGGTTATGCCCAATTCTCTCCGGGGTTGCAACAGACGCGTCTTGATGTAATAGGAAGCGCTGAACTCCCATGGGGGGTAGAGTTCCCAAGACGCACGCACCTTTTGCTTCAGACTGTGCAGCTCGCCCTCAGTGAACTCGCGGTTGATCGGTTGGTAGATGACGCTTCCAGCGCCGTTGTCCGCGGTGTACGGGATTTCGATAAACCCGACGCCCTTTTCGCCGACCTTCCCGAAACTGATATTGACCACATCACCCAGGCCGAAGAGTCCACCGACATGTCCGAGAACTATGTCCTTGCCGCTCAGTTTGATGCGCAGCCCTGGGGCCGGGCGGGTTAGCTCTCTTATGTCCTTGTCATGCCGCGCGGGGGTGGTGGGGAGGCGGATGGTGAATGGGTCTTCGAGGTTCCCTGGGAGCTGGTCTTTCCAGCCGCTGCGTTGGTTGTTGAGGTCGCGGAGGTATTCGAGGTGTTCGGCGAGTTCCTGGACCTGGTTGCGGGGGGAGATGGGGGGTTGACGGATGGCCGCGAGGTTGCGGTGGAATGAGTCTCGCCGGATGCGCGAGTAGGTGCTGTCGGGATTCTTCTCCGCCTTGGCGATTGCCGCTCGCAGCAGACCACGTGTCTCCTCAAACACCCCAGCCTGTTGGCGCTGCTCGCCAGGGTCGGGCCGGAAGAAGCCCGCGGCGATACGGTCATCCTGTGGGCCACGAGGTTGGGCGAGGACGTAGGCGCCCTTCAACCGAAGGACCTGTTGCGGGGTGACACCGGGAACCAACGGCGGGCCGATGTCGTGCGGGGCCCCGAACGGATGGTGGACCTGCATCGGCTGGTCCAACTCCTTGGCCAGCACATGGAGAGGCACAAGCGCGACGTCGTAATCCAAGGTTTGGTTGTTTCCGATCGTGCTGAGCCAGATCCGTTCCAGGGCTTTCCGCCGCTGCTCGGACACGTCCCCCGAATACGGAAGAATCTTTCTAAACGTCGACTCTTCACCCCGGGCAAGGTCGTCGGCCAGTTGACGGACCACCCATGCGCGCAGTCCTTCCACGCTGGTGACGCCCCACTGCGCCAACAGCTGCGGGTAGGTGTTCAACACCGACCTGTAGAAGGCGAGGTGCGCCCCCCCGCGGAACAGCGCAGAATCGATGTTGAAGACCTTGTCCGCCCACTGCTCGAATTCTGTCGCCTGGTCACGGGTTACCCCGGCCGACAACTGGGTGATCGCCGCGTCCACGCTCCGCTGCAAGTCCGGCGCGACACCACCGGACCCACCGGCCGTCATCGCCCCGCTCGGCCCCGGGTCCGCCCCGCCCACCCATGACACCCCTGCCAGCGGGCCCGACGCGACCGGTGCGGAGCCCTCCAGCGACAACCCCGAACCAAGCGCCGACGTCGACAGATACGCCCCCGCCCCCGAATTCGACCCCTCCCCCGCGTCAAGAATCCCCGGGTCAAAACCGGACAGGTCGTAATCTCCCGCAGGACCGGACAGCAGTCCACCCGAGGCCACGTCGACCAAGCCGGCGGAGGTGACGCCTCCCTGCAGGTCCGAGGGCCCGACCGGCGCGGAGCCCTCCAGCCGCGACGCCGAGTCAACGGCCGGGCCGGACCATTCCATCGCCGCTGGCAGGTCGGACAGCGCATCGGGGGCTGGCTCCGAGGGCTGGGGGTCTGGTGCGGGCTGCAGACCCCGCCGCCCCAGCGCCAGCTCCTCTCGATGCTTGAGCGTTTCGGCGAGAGCCTCGAATTCCTCTTTGCCTTGCACGGTTGTTTCGATGAGCCGGTAGACGTATTCGGGTTCGGGCGCCGGCGAATCCGGTCTTGGGACCAACGGCGCCCCGACCACGGCGAAAAGGTTTTCGGAGAGAACCCTTGCGCCGGCATCCGGTCCGGACGCCTCCATCCGTCCTACCCGCAGTTTGATTTCCGTGCCCCGAGAGAGATCCACCTCCCTCCCATCGAACGTCTTGGCCAAACCATTGATTCTTATGTCCAGGCCGGGCAACGCTTTGTGCGACCACATTTCGGAACTGGCAGATATTTCATCGAAAAGGAACCAACGACGGTCATCTCGTTCCCACAGCGCATAACTGCGCATTCCCTTGATGTCGTCCGCGGTGGGGGCAGGGTCCATTTCCAGGTACAGAGTCCGTCCGGTCATGTTCTTGTCGGCCGGGATAATCACGACGCCGAAGGGTTGATCATCCATGCCATACCCGAGCCGGAGAATGACCTCCTTCAGGTCGGCCGGAAAGGTAAACGGACTTCCGTCGACCATCTTGCTATTCGGGATAGTGAATTGACCATGTCCGAAGCGACGGGACAGCCTCCTTTTTTTGTCCACACGGAACTCCATGTGGTAAAAGTCCTCGGAGAACCATCGGTCTTCGAGTTCCCACTCCCGGCCGGGCACCTTTTTCCTCAGGGCGCGCAGCTCGTCGTCAGTGAACTCGCGGGGGACCTTTCGGTAGATAGCGCCGTCCACGGTGTACCGGATTTTGACGATACCGACGCCTACTCCGTTGAGCTTCCCGAAACTCATATAGACCACATCGCCCGCGATGGCCACGTCGTCTACAACGGCGAGACGTTCCGGCTTGCCGCCCAGCGTGGCCATCAAACTTGGTAGGTAGTCACCGCCGACGGAAGCGGTGAAGCTGATGGTGAATGGGTCCTCGAGTTGCCATGAGTTCTGGTCTTTCCAGCCGCCGTCTACGTTGCGGCTGCGGAGGTAGAGCCTACGGAGGTATCGGCGGCTTTCTGCGAGTTCCCGGACCTGGCTGCGGGGGGAGATGGGGTGTTGACGGATGAGCGCAAGCTTGCGGTGGAATGTGTCTTGCTGGATGAGCCCGTAGATCTCGGTCGGATTCAGATTCGATTCCGCCTCGTCGATTTCCTCCCGCAGCTGACGGAGTGCCTCCTCAAAGGTGGCCTGTTGGACCTGGTCGGTCACCGATGGCCGCGAGAAGCCCTCAGCGATGCGGGCGGCGATGCGGTCATCGTGTGGGTCACGAGGTTGGACGATGATGTAGGCGCCGTTCAACCAGACGACTGGTTGCCGGGTGACACCGGCAACCGGCGGCGGGCCGATGTCGTACGGGGCACCGAACGCATGGTGGACCCGCATCGGCGCGCCCAACTCCCCGGCGAAGATATGGGGAATCACATGCGAGATGTCGTGACCGTCGGCGTGGGCGTGCCCGACCTTGCCGAGCCAGAGCCGGTGCAGGGCCTTCCGGCGCTGCGGGGACACGCTCTCCGGATACGGCAGAAGCTCTCTGAACTTCGACTCATCACCCCTGGCGAGGTCGACGGCCAGTCGGTGGGTCGCCCACGCGCGCGCTCCACGCAGGTCGGTAACGCCCTCCTGCGCCAGCAGTTCCGGGTAGGCGTTCAACACCGACTTGTAGAAGGCGAGGTGCGGCGACTTTCCCTGGCCGAACAGCGCAGGATCGATGTCGAACACCTCGTCCGCCCACTGCCGGAATGCCGCCTCGTCAGCGGCCGCAACGGCTGACAACTGTTCGATCATTTCCGATTGCCAGCCCGGCGGCAACCACCCCAAGCCGGGCTCCGGTGTCCTCATATCGAAAAAGTCTGCCTCCCCCGGCGGGTTATCCCACAGGGCAGAAATATCCGGGTCAACACCAAACGGGTCAGTTTCCGCTGGATCGGACGGCTGCCCGTCTGCGTCAGAGCCGGCCGGGCCCCATTCCATCGCCGCCGGCCGACCAGGCAACGAACCGGGCGACAGGTCCAAAGACTCAGACTCAGACTCAGACTCAGACTCCGAGCCGGACGACTCTGACCCGGACGACTCTGACCCAGACTCAGACTCTGACCCGGACGGCTCTGACCCGGACGACCCAACCGGCCGCGCCAACGTGGGAGCCACGAACGACTCCTTCACCGCCAGAAACTCGCTGATCTCCCAGTCCGTGAACCCAGGCGCGTGGAGACGA
>NZ_JBIDBG010000042.1:0-4687 GCF_043202855.1 Micromonospora sp. NPDC048063
CGAGTACGTGGCCGCCTGCCTGGCCGGCGTCTTCGACCTCGCCGACGCCATCGACACCGTGGCCCTGCGCGGCCAGCTCATCGACCGGCTGCCCGACGGCGCCATGCTCGCCGTCAACCTCCCCGAGCACGACGCCGCCCGGTACGCCGGCGACGACCTCGACGTCGCGGCCGTCAACGGACCCGAGCAGACCGTGCTCTCCGGGCCGGCCGCCGCCGTCGAGGCGGCCCGGGCGGCGCTGGACGCCGACGGGGTCCGCGCCAAACTGGTCCGGGTACGCCAGGCGGCGCACACCCGGATGCTCGACCCGCTGCTGGGCGAGTTCGCGGCGCACATGGCCACGGTCACGTTGCGGCCCCCGCAGGCGCGGGTCGGGTCCAACGTCACCGGCACCTGGCTCACCGCCGTCGAGGCCACCGACCCCGGCTACTGGGTGCGCCACCTGCGGGCCACCGTCCGCTTCGGCGACAACCTGCGCGCCGCCGCCGCCCTGCCGGACGCCGCGTTCCTGGAGGTAGGGCCGGGGCACGCGCTCGGCACGATGGCCCTGGCGATGAGCCGGGCGGCCGGCGCCGAGACCACCACCTCCATCGTGGCCTCCCTGCCCGCCGCCCCCGAGCAGGACGAGAACGAGACGCTGCTGAGCGCGCTGGCCCGGCTCTGGCTGGCCGGGGCGGCGATCGACTGGGCCGCCTTCTCCGCCGGCGAGCAGCGGCGCCGGGTGCCCCTGCCGACCTACCCGTTCGAGCGTCGCCGCTACAGCCTGCTCAACGGGTCGACGCCCGCCGCCCAGGAGGCGCCGGCGACGGCCGGGCCGAAGCACGACCGGCCCGACCTGCCCACCGAGTACGAACCACCGCGCACCGAGATCGAGGAGACCGTGGCGCAGGCGTGGCGGGAACTGCTGGGCTACCGGGAGATCGGCGTCTTCGACGACTTCCTGCTGCTGGGCGGGGACTCGCTGCTCACCGGCCGGCTGGTCGCCCGCCTCCAGGACACCTTCCAGGTCCCGATCACCGTCGCGGAGGCCTTCGCCCGGCGCACCGTCGCCCAGCAGGCCGACCTGCTCCAGGACCGGCTCCTCGCCGAGCTCGAAGGGCTCTCCGACGCCGACGCCGAACGGCTGATGAGCGAGGCGGACCCGTCGGAGGCGGGGCGATGACGGCGACCCGCGGCACCACCGCCACCTCGATCCCGCTCCGGCCCCCCGGGCGGCCCGCCCCACTGTCGTTCCAGCAGCGCCGGCTGTGGTTCCTGGACCGGCTGGTGGGCCGGGACGCCGGCGTGCACAACATGGCGATCACGCTGCGCCTGTCCGGCCCGCTCGACGTCGCGGCGCTGGACCACGCGCTGCGCCTGATCCGCACCCGGCACGAGGCGCTGCGCACGACCATCCACGACGACGGCGACGAGCCGGTCCAGGTGGTCGAACCGGTCGACGACACCCCGATCGAGACGCTGGACCTGACGGCGGTGCCCGACGACCGGCGTCCGGCGCGACTCGACGAGACCGTCGCCGCCCGCGCCCGGGAGCCGTTCGACCTGCGCCGCCCGCTGATCCGTACGCTGCTGGTCCGCCTCGCCGCCGACGAGCACGTGCTGCTGGTGACGATGCACCACATCATCGCCGACGGCTGGTCCGGCGGCGTGCTGGCGCAGGAGCTGGCGGAGGGCTACGCGGCCCGGCTGGCGGGCCGGCAGCCGCGGCTGCCCCACCTGCCGTTGCAGTACCCCGACTTCGCGGCCTGGCAGCGCGCGTACCTGACCGGGCCGGTCCTGGAGCGGCAGCTCGGGTACTGGTGGGACCGGCTGGCCGGCGCGCCGCTGGTGCTGGACCTGCCCACCGACCGGCCCCGTCCCGCCGTGCAGAGCCACCGCGGCGCCACCCTGCGGCTGGACCTGCCCGCCGACCTGGCCGCCGCCCTGCAACGGTTCAGCCGCGCCGAGCAGGTCAGCCCGTTCATGCTCGGCCTGGCCGTCTTCGCGGTGGTGCTGTCCCGCTGGTCCGGCCAGCAGGACCTGGTCATCGGCACGCCGGTGGCGAACCGCACCCGACCCGAGCTGGAGCACCTGTTCGGCTTCTTCGCCAACACCCTGGCCCTGCGTACGCGGCTCGACGGGGAGCCGACCCTCCGGCAGCTGCTCGACCGGGTGCGCGGCGACCTGTCGGCCGACTTCGCCCACCAGGACGTGCCGTTCGAGATGCTGGTCGACGCGCTGCACCCGGTGCGTGACCTCAGCCGGCACCCCGTCTTCCAGACCCTGTTCAGCTGGCAGGACGAGCCGATGCGGCCGTTCCGGACCGGCGAGCTGGTCGTCACGCCGATCCCGCAGCACAGCGGCAACTCCCAGTTCGACCTGTCGTTCTACGCCCACCGCACCGGCGACGACGCGGTCTTCTGCATCGTCGAGTACGCCACCGACCTGTTCGACGCCGACACGGTGCGGGGGCTGGCCGACCAGTTCGTCGTCGCGCTGCGGCACGCCGTGGCCGACCCCGACCGGCCGGTGGCCCGGCTGCCGCTGCTGGACGCCGCGCAGCACCACCGGGTCACCGTCGCCTGGAACGACACCGCCGTGCCGGTGCCCACCGGCTGCGTGCACGACCTCGTGACGGCGCAGGCCGCCCGCACCCCGGACGCGGTCGCGCTGACCTGCGGCGGGCGGGCGCACAGCTACCGCGAGCTGGACGAGCGGGCGGAACGGCTGGCCCACCGGCTGCGCGCGGCCGGCGCCGGCCCGGGCCGGCTGGTCGGGGTCTGCCTGCCCCGCGGCGCCGACCTGGTGGTGGCCCTGCTGGCGGTGCTGCGCTGCGGGGCGGCGTACCTGCCCCTCGACCCGGCGCACCCGGCCGGGCGGCACGCCGACCTGCTGGACGACGCCGCCGCCGAGCTGGTGGTCACCGCGGACGAGTGGGCCGACCGCTTCCCCGGCCGGCGGACGTGCCCGCCGTACGCCCCGGCCGACGATCCGGCGCCCACCGCCCCGCTGCCCCGGGTCGACCCCGACGCGCCGGCCTACCTGCTGCACACCTCCGGCTCGACCGGGCGGCCGAAGGGCGTGCTGGTGCCGCACCGGGCCGTCGTCGACTTCCTGGTCGGCGTCCGGACCTGCCCGGGCCTGCTGCCGACCGACGTGGTCCTCGCGGTCAGCACCATCTGCTTCGACATCGCGCTCTACGAGGTGCTCGCCCCCCTCACCGTCGGCGCGCACGTGGTCCTCGCCACGGAGAACGACGTCCGCCAGGGCGACAGCCTGCGCCGGCTCGTCCGGGAGCACCGGGTGACCGTGCTCGACGGCACGCCCTCCACCTGGCGGCTGCTGGTCGGCGCCGGCTGGGCGGGCGGCGACCTGCGGCTGGCGGTCTCCACCGCGGAGGCCCTCACCCCGGAACTCGCCGAGCAGCTGCTCGACCGGTGCCCCGAGGTCTGGAACATGTACGGCCCCACCGAGACGACGGTGTGGGCCGCCGGCCACCGCGTCCGGCGCGGCGAGCGACCCGTCCCGATCGGCCGCCCCACCCCGAACACCCGGCTGTACGTGCTGGACGCCGCCGGCGAGCCGGTGCCGCCCGGCGTGCCGGGGGAGCTGTACGTGGGCGGCGCCGGGGTGGCGCACGGATACCTCGGCGCGCCGGCCACCACCGCCGCCCGCTTCGTGCCCGACCCGTTCGGCCCGCCCGGCGCCCGGTTGTACCGGACCGGGGACGTGGTGCGGCTGCTCCCCGACGGCGTCGTCCAGTACCTCGGCCGCAGCGACAACCAGGTCAAGCTGCGCGGCTACCGCATCGAGCTGGGCGAGATCGAGGCGACGCTGCGCCGGCACCGGTCGGTCGCCGACGTGGCGGTCCTGCTGGAGGGCGCCGACCCGGTGCGCCGGCACCTGGTGGCCTATCTGGTGGGTCGGGGAGACGACGCCCCGGACGCCGCGGAACTGCGGTCGTGGTGCGCGGCCACGCTGCCCGCGTACATGGTCCCCGCCCGGTTCGTCGCGCTGCCGGCACTGCCGCTGAACAGCAACGGCAAGGTGGACCGGCGGGCCCTGGCGCAGACGCCCGGCACGGACCTGACCGCCGGCGCCGCCGGGCCGGGCGCGCCGCTGGGGGCCACCGCCCGCCGGGTCGCCGAGGTGTGGCGCGACCTGCTGGGCCGCGACTGCGGCCCGCACGAGAACTTCTTCGACGCGGGCGGCCACTCGCTGCTCGCGGTCGAACTCCAGCGCACCCTCGCCGACCGGTTCGGCGTGGACGTGGCGCTGCTGACCATCTTCGAGGTCCCGACCATCGTCGGGCTGGCCACGTACCTCGACGCGGCGGCCGGTCCGGCCGCCGCCGCGCCGGCCGGTGCCGTACCGGCCATCGACGCGGAGTACGGCCGCCGACGGCGGTCCGCTCACCGGCTCCGGCCACGAACCGGCCCGGCCATCCACCAGCCACCGAGAGGGGAAGCCCATGACGCCGGCCCGAACCGCTGAGACCAACCCGGGCACCACCGCCGCGGACCTGCCCGAGGAACTGGAGAACGCCCTGGCGGTGGTCGGCCTGGCGGGCCGTTTCCCCGGGGCGTCGAACGTGGCGGAGTTCTGGCGGAACCTGTGCGCCGGGGTGGAGTCGGTGACGTTCTTCTCGCCGGAGGAGTTGGCGGCGGCGGGGGTGCCGGAGTCGGTGTACTCGCATCCGTCCTATGTG
>NZ_JBIDBG010000043.1:0-3894 GCF_043202855.1 Micromonospora sp. NPDC048063
CCCCCATCCCACACACCCGACACATCCACCAACCCACCCCACCGCAACGGCAACTCCAAACCCACCACCCGACCCAAACCCCACACCGCCGCACCCGCGACGTCGGTGAGCGGGTCGGAGCTGCCGACCGACACCGCCCCACGGGTCAGCCACCACAGCCGGCCCGTCCCGCCGAGCTCGGCCAGGGCCTGCACCACCGTCAGCGCCCTCGACGCCTCAGCGGCGCCCGGAACCGCGGCCGGCTCCCTGGGGTCGGTGAGCGACAGCAGGGACAGCACGTTCGCGTCCCGGTCCGCGGACCCCATCGCGTCCCGCAGCAGCCGGGCCACCCGGTCCCGGTCCGCGTCGGTCGGGATCGGCACCGGGATCACCCGGGCGGCACGGGCGGCCAGCCCCTCGGCCGCCGGGTGGTTCTCCTGCCCCGGCGCCGTCAGCACCAGCCAGGTCCCGGCCAGGGTCGCGGATTCCGGCACGACCGCCGTACGCCACGTCGCCCGGTACCGCCAGGAGTCGACGGCGGCGCGCTGCTGCGTCGTCCGCCGCCACCGGGCGAGCTTCGGCAGCAGCGCCGTGGACGGCTCGTCCGCGCCCACCGCCAGTTCCTCGCCCAGCGCGCCGAGATCCCCGGACTCGACCGCCGCCCAGAACCGCTCGTCGGACGGGGCGTCGACGGCCGCCGGGGTCGCTCCGGGCTGCCGGTCGTCCAGCCAGTACCGCTGCCGGTCGAAGGCGTACGTGGGCAGGTCGACCACGCGCGGCCGGGCACCGGCCTGGCCGTGGTACGCCGCCCAGTCCACCGCGACACCGGCGACCCAGAGCTGCCCGACGGCGGCGGTGAGGGCGGTGAGTTCCGGCTGCTTGCGGCGCAGCGCGGCGACGTACCGCACGTCGTCGCCGGTCGCCGTTGCCTCGACCGCCATGGCGGTGAGGACGGCGTCCGGGCCGACCTCCAGGAACGTGTCGACGCCCTGCTCCCGCAGCGCCGCCACCCCGTCGGCGAACCGCACCGCCTGCCGCACGTGCCGCACCCAGTAGCCCGGGTCGGTGATCTCCGCCGTGTCCGCCACGGCCCCGGTCACGTTCGACACGATCGGAATCCTCGGCGGCTGCCAGCCCAGCCCCGCCACCACCGACGCGAACTCGTCCAGCATCGGATCCATCAGGCGCGAATGGAACGCGTGACTGACCGACAACTCCTTCGTCCGCCACCCCCGCTCACGAGACGCCGCCACCACCACAGCCACCTCGTCGGCGGCACCCGACACCACCACCGCCGCCGGACCGTTCACCGCCGCGACGTCCACCGCCGCACCCGTGAGATCGATCAGCTCGACGACCGACTCCTCCGACGCGCCGACCGCCGCCATCACCCCACCAGCCGGCAACGCCTGCATCAACCGGCCCCGCGCCGCCACCAACACACACGCATCCGACAGCGACAACATCCCCGCCACATAGGCGGCAGTCACCTCACCGATCGAATGACCCGCCAGGAAATCCGCCCGCACACCCCACGACGACAGCAACTCCCACAACGCCACCTCAACCGCGAACAACCCCGCCTGCGCGAACACCGTCTGATCCACCAGAGCGGCGTCCGCACTGCCCGGTTCGGCGAACACGATCTCCCGCAGAGGACGCGGCAGGTGCGGATCGATCTCCTGGCACACCGCGTCGAAGGACGCCGCGAACACCGGGAACGCCTCATACAACTCACGGCCCATGCCGACGCGCTGCGAACCCTGACCGGTGAACAACACCGCCCGACGACCCGCCGACACCACACCCGAGGCCACCGACGACCGGCCCTCGGCGACAGCCGACAGCCCCGCCACCAACTCGTCCGCGTCCGAGCCCCACACCACCGCGCGGTGCTCCAACGCCGCCCGCGACACCGCCAACGACCACGACACATCCGACACCGCGACATCCGTGCGGGACCGAGCGAACGACACCAACCGCGCCGCCTGACCCGACAGACCACGCTCCGACCGCGCCGACACCACCCACGGCACCGGCACCCCGACCGGCACGACGGACGCCGAGACGGAATCCTCCCCCGCCACGGACTCCACCGCCACGGCCGAGGACTCCCCCGCCGCAGACGCCGGCTGCACCGCCGACACCGGATCGAACTCCGACACGGAGTCCGGCTGCTCCAGGATCACGTGCGCGTTCGTGCCGGAGATACCGAACGACGACACACCCGCCCGACGCGGACGCCCCACCACCGGCCACTCACGCGCCTCGGTCACCAACTCCACCGCACCCGACGACCAGTCCACATGCGACGACGGCGCATCCACGTGCAACGACGCCGGCACCATCCCGGCCCGCATCGCCAGGATCATCTTGATGATCCCCGCCACGCCGGCAGCCGCCTGGGTGTGGCCGATGTTCGACTTCACCGAACCGAGGAGCAGCGGCGCAGCCTCATCGCGGCCCTGCCCGTACGTCGCCAGCAACGCCTGTGCCTCGATCGGGTCGCCGAGCCTGGTGCCGGTGCCGTGCGCCTCGACGACGTCCACGTCCCCGGCCGACAGCCCCGCCGACGCGAGGGCCTGCCGGATCACCCGCTGCTGCGACGGACCGTTGGGCGCGGTCAGGCCGTTGGAGGCACCGTCCTGGTTCACCGCCGTGGCCCGGACCACGGCCAGGATCCGCCGACCGTCCCGCCGCGCGTCGGACAGCCGCTGCACCAGCAGCATGCCCACGCCCTCGGACCAGCCGGTGCCGTCAGCGGCTTCGGAGAACGACTTGCACCGGCCGTCGGCCGACAGCCCGCCCTGGATCGAGAACTCGGCGAAGGTGGCCGGGGACGCCATGACGCAGACGCCGCCGGCGAGGGCGAGGTCGCACTCCCCGGACCGCAGCGCCTGCGCCGCCAGGTGCAGCGCCACCAGCGACGACGAACACGCGGTGTCCACCGTCATCGCCGGCCCCTCGAACCCGAACGAGTACGCCACCCGACCCGACAGCACACTCGTCGCGTTGCCGGTGAGCAGGTGGCCGCCGACCTCCTGGGCGCGACCCACCGATCCGCTGGCGTACCCCTGGAAGCTGGCGCCGGCGAAGACGCCGACCGCGCTTCCCTTCAGGCTGGTCGGGTCGATACCGGCGGATTCGACCGCCTCCCAGGACGTCTCCAGCAGCAGCCGCTGCTGGGGGTCCATGGCGAGGGCCTCGCGGGGCGAGATCCCGAAGAACTCGGCGTCGAACTCGGTGGCGTCGTAGACGAAGCCGCCGCTACGGACGAAGGACGTGTCGGACAGGCCGCTGCCGAGGAAGGTGTCCCAGCCCCGGTCGAGGGGGAAGTCGGAGATGCCGTCGCGTCCCGTGGAGAGCAACTGCCAGAACTCGTCCGGCGATCCGACGCCGCCCGGGAGGCGGCAGCCCATTCCCACGATCACGATCGGATCGTCGTCGACGGCGGTGACCGTACGCCCGGCCGGCGCGTCGCCGGAGGCGCCGAGCACGGTCTCCCGGACGAAGGCGACCAGGGCGGCTGGCGTCGGGTGGTCGAAGACCAGGGTGGTGGGCAGCGCGAGGCCCGTCTCGGCGGTCAGCCGGTTGCGCAACTCGACCGCGGTGAGGGAGTCGAAGCCGAGGCGCTGGAATGCCCGGTCCGGCGGCACGGACTCCACGGTGGCGTGGCCGAGCACCGCGGCAACCTGGGAGCGTACGAGGTCGAGCAGGGTCGCCTCGGCCTCCGACGGCGTCAGCGCCGCAAGCCGCTGCCGGAAGGCGGAAACCTGGTCGGTGGGGCCGTTCTCGGTGCGGGCCGCCGCCTCGATGGCCGACTGTGCCTCGGGGATCTCGGTGAACAACCGGCTCGGCCGCAACGCCGTGAACGACGACACAAACCGATCCCACCGCACATCCGCCACCACCACC
>NZ_JBIDBG010000044.1:0-328 GCF_043202855.1 Micromonospora sp. NPDC048063
GTCGGCCGGCGGCGATGGAATGGGGCCCGGCCGGCTCTGACGCAGACGGGCAGCCGTCCGATCCAGCGGAAACTGACCCGTTTGGTGTTGACCCGACGCTTTTTGCCCCGCCCCCCGAATACCAGCTGGCAGAGAACGATATGAGGACACCAACGGAACGGGATCTCCCAGATTGGGGGACGGAGACCGACGGAGCGGCGCCTGGCTCGGAGTCGCCGCCGTCGGAGTCGGGACCTGAGCCGAAGCGTCCGCGTACCGATGGTGAGCCGGCGGATGGCCTGAATATTTATGCGGATGACCTGTCGAGTTTGCTCGATATGCGGGCACC
>NZ_JBIDBG010000044.1:426-3760 GCF_043202855.1 Micromonospora sp. NPDC048063
CCATTGGCTTTCCCGGATTGGGGGACGGAGACCGACGGAGCGGGCGGGTTCCCGGGCTCGCCGGCAGCGCGGACACCGGCGCCTGAATTTCCGACCGATGAGGCAGGGGTGCCACTGGAGCCTGGCTCGGAGTCGCCGCCGTCGGAGTCGGGACCTGAGCCGAAGCGTCCGCGTACCGATGGTGAGCCGGCGGATGGCCTGAATATTTACGCGGATGACCTGTCGAGTTTGCTCGATATGCGGGCACCATTGGCTTTCCCGGATTGGGGGACGGAGACCGACGGAGCGGGCGGGTTCCCGGGCTCGCCGGCAGCGCGGACACCGGCGCCTGAATTTCCGACCAATGAGGCAGGGGTGCCACTGGAGCCTGGCTCGGAGTCGCCGCCGCCGGTGGACGGTGCGCCGGCGGGCTCCGTGGACTTGCCGTCAGGGGTGGATCCGGCGGAATTGATGTTGGGGTTGCGGTCGGAGAACCCCGCGCTGGACGATGCGCCGGGCTCGCCGGCAGGGGTGCCGCCGGCGCATGGCTCGGCGTCGTCGGGGGGCGATGTCGCGTCGGGCTTGGAGCAGGAGGTGGCTAAGGCGATCACCACGTTGTCGGCCGTGGTGTCCAGTGACCAGGCGGAGCGCTTCGAGCGGTGGGCGCTCGAGGTGTTCGACTTCGATCCTCGGCGGTTTGACATGGGGGTGGCCGGGGTCTTTCAGCCGGTGTTGGACGCCTTTGGGAATCCGTTGGCGAAGTTGAAGGTCCGCAGCCTGGATGGACTGCGTGCGTGGGTGATTCGTGAGTTGGCCGACGACCTCGCCCGGGGTGCCGAGTCGAAATTTAGGGAGATTCTTCCGTATCCGGCGGACGTGTCGGAGCAGGAGCAGAAGGCGCTGCACCGGATCTGGTTCCGCAAGGTCGTCGGTGGCGGGGTTCACGAACTCACGCTTGTGCCTTTCCACGTGGCGGCCAAGGAGTTGTCCCGGCCGATGCTGGTCCATCATCCGTTCGGTGCCCCGGACCGCATCGGCCCGCCGCCGGATGACGGTGTCGTCCCGGAACAGGTCCTGTGGTGGAGGGGTGCTTACTTCCTCGTCAAACCTCGTGCCGAAGACGGCATCGCCGACCGGATCGCTGAGGGCTTCCCCCAGAAGATAAATCCCCACACGCGGCGGGAACTGGATGGGAAGTTCGAGAAGACGCGTGGTCTGCTGCAAGCGGCGATCGCCAAGGCGGAGAAGAATCCCGACAGCACCTACTCGCGTATCCTGGAAAACACCTTCCAGCGTGACCTCGCGGTCATCCGTCAACGCTCCTCCTTCCCGTACAGTCAGGTCCAGGAACTCGCCGCACACCTCCGATACTTGCGCAATCTCAAGGACCAGGGCAGCTGGGAAGACCAGCGCCCAACGGACCTCGATTTCCCATTCACCATCCGCGTCCCGGCCACCCCGGTGCGGCATGACCCGGAGATGTCGGGGTTCACTCGTCCGGTGCCCGGGTTGAGCATCTGGCTGGCCGGCCAGGAGATGCGTCTCGATGGGATCGATGGGATCGATGGGCTTGTTCGCCCGGGTGATGAGGTCTATGTCACTATCGGGAAGATTTCGAGAAGGCGGAGTGCCGGTTTTGTCGAAATCCGGTACACCCGGCCCGACGGCACCGAAAGCGCCATCTTCCAAGGGATCGACCGCAGGTTCACTCTCGGCGAGGTGGCAGCTCTGAAGACAATGGCACCCGGCCGGGCGTGGAAAACCGATCACCCATTGTTCGTCGATTCCTACCGCAGCACGACGTCGATATTCTCGGCCAGAAGGAATCTGGGCACACGGCTCGGCGGGGCAGGAGATCCCAGTATCTATCTCCCGGGAGGCATCCTGGCCGGCGGAGGTAAGTTCGACTACCCCACGACGCTGGACCGGATTGTTTTCAGAGCCGGGTTTGGCGTCACTGGTCAACCCCTGATGGTCGTGGAACTGACGGCCGCGATACGCGAGCGCCGGGTACATCCGGATCAAGAGAGTGGGGCCGGACAGGACCTGTACGTGGAAGTGGTCAACCCCGCCCTCACCGCGGACAGCATCGGCGGCATGTCGAGGTCCATAAATGTATATTGGGAGCTGGAGGATCTGTGGGATCTTTCCGGCGCAGTGACTTACCCAGGTGAAATTTTGGCGGATACCAAATTGCCCGCCCCCCTGCGTACTACCATTGGCAAGGGGAGGCACTTGACCCCCGGTGGGGGGGAGGTGCAGGTCACCAAGGGGACGAAGATTACCTACCGGGTAGGGAAGTGGCCGCGGCTGGCCGGATCGGAAAGCGGCGTTTTCGTCGTGGTCAGGGCGCCGTTGGTCGACGGAACCGGACACGCCTACCGGCTCATCGACACGGGCAAGAAGATCGATGAGCTCGATGGGATCATAAAGACTCTCAACAAACGGCAGGAACGGGATAATCGGCGTGTCCCGCTAGCCGGGTCGGCACCTGAGCGGCATCCCATCAGGGCCGGTGGGTCCGGCGGTGTCGCGCCGGACTTGCCGGAGGTGCCCGGCCAGGCGTGGAGACTCCCCCCATCGTTCGTCGGGTCCTACCACATCACGGCGTCGCTAGGCCGCCCCAAATCGAATTTTAGGAAGTTGGACGTAAAATTCGCCGGCCGCCCGGTCTATATCCCACAGGCCGTGGCGGTCGACGGAGATTCGTTCGTCTTTCCTGCGGGCATCGAAGAGGTTCGTCTCGAACTCGGGTATGACAGCACTGGTCGATCCGCCGCGTTCGTGGAACTACCGGCCGAAAATAGTCCTACCGGGGAGACCCTGTACCTGAAGCTGGAGCCCGCCCCCACCGCAGACGACATCGAGTCGCTGCGCAGAAGGGCACTGTGGGTGCCGCAGAATCAGTGGGATCTTTCCGACGCAGAGGATTTCGAGGACGTAATGGGGGTAAAGAACCTATTGCCCCATTCCCTGCTTATTAGTGTTGGTACGGAGGGCGCGCTCGGTGGGGCGAAGGTGAAGGTCACCGCTGGGACGGATGTCACCTTCCGGGTAGGGAAGTGGTCGCGGCAGGTCGGACCGGAATTCGTTACCGGCGTTTTCGTCGTGGTCAAGGCGCCGTTGGTCGGCGGAACCGGACACGCCTACAAGATCATCAATACGAAGAAGACGCTCGATGAGTTCGAGGCGCTCATCAAAGATCTCCAAGACCGGCAGGAGAGGCGCAATATGCGCAGCCTGCGAGCCGAGTGGGTACGTGAGCCGACCAGGCAGCGTCCGAGCGCCGGGGATGGGCCGGGCGCTGGGGGTGGGTCGTCGTTGCCTGGTGGTGCGGCGGCGTTTGAGTGGGGTC
>NZ_JBIDBG010000045.1:0-3494 GCF_043202855.1 Micromonospora sp. NPDC048063
TGGGTCGCGGGTGTCCCGGTCGACTGGGCGGCTTACCACGGCCAGGCCGGCATCCGGCCGCGCGTGGTCGACCTGCCCACGTACGCCTTCGACCATCGACGTTACTGGATCAATGCGGCGACGCGGTCCTACCGGCCCCCGGTCGCCGGGCGTACCGCGGCCGACGAGGACTTCTGGCGGGCCATCGAGGCGGAGGACGTGGCGAGCCTCGCCGAGAGCCTGGCCGTCGACGCCGACGCCCCGCTCGCGGACGTGCTGCCGGCCCTGTCCACCTGGCGGCGCCGCCGGGACGCCGAGGCAACCCTCGACTCGTGGCGCTACCGGGTGGCGTGGCAGCCGCTCGCCGACGAGCCCGCCCGTGCCGAGGCTGCGGAATTCCTACTCGTCGTACCGGCCGACGCGGGCGCGGCCGTGACGGACTGGGTGGCCGCCCTCGGTGCCGACGGCGCGCGGGTCGTCGAGGTCCACGCCGCCTGCGACCGCAAGCGCATCGCCCACGACCTGGTCGAGGCGTCGGCCGGCCGCGACGGCGAGCCGCTGCCCGTGCTCTCCCTCCTCGCGTTCGACGACCGACCGTACGCCGGTGCCGAATCCGTTCCGGCCGGTCTCGCCGGCACCGTCGCGCTCGCCCAGGCGCTCGGCGACGCCGGGGTCGCCGCCCGACTCTGGATCGCCACCCACGGCGCCGTCTCCGTCGGCTCCCGCGACCGGCACGTCGACCCCGTGCAGGCGATGGCGTGGGGCTTCGGCAGCGTGCTGCGGGCCGAGCACCCGCACCGCTGGGGTGGGCTCGTCGACCTGCCCGAGCAGCCGGACCAGGGTGTCGTGCGCAGGCTCCGTACGCTGATCGGCGGCACCGGCCGGGAGGACGAGGTCGCCCTGCGCCAGGCCGGTGCCCACGCCCGCAGGCTGGTTCGCGCGACGGACCGCGACGCCGGCCCGCACCGTTCCCGGACGCCGCGCGGCACGGTGCTGGTCACCGGCGGCACCGGCGCCCTCGGCGGTCACGTCGCCCGGGCATTGGCCGGCGACGGCGCCGAACACCTCCTGCTGGTCAGCCGGCGCGGTCCCGAGGCGCCGGGCGCCGCCGCCCTCGCCGACGAACTCACCGGGCTCGGCAGCCGGGTCACCGTCGCGTCCTGCGACGTCGCCGACCGGGCCGCGCTCGCGGCGCTGCTCGACTCGATCCCCGACGAGCTTCCGCTGACCGCGGTCGTGCACACCGCCGCCGCCCTCGACGACAACGTCATCGACGCGGTGAGTGTCGACCAACTCGCCACTGCGCTGCGGGCGAAGGTCGACGCCGCGCGCAACCTGGACGAGCTGACCCGGGACTGCGACCTCTCCGCGTTCGTCCTCTTTTCCTCGCTCGCCGGTCTTCTGGGCGCCGCCGGCCAGGCCACCTACGCCCCCGGCAACGCCTTCCTCGACGCTCTCGCGCAGCGGCGTCGCGCGGAGGGGCTGCCGGGGACCTCGCTCGCCTGGGGCCTGTGGGCCGACGGCGGGGTGAGCGCCGGCGAGTTCGAGCAGCGGCTGAGCCGCACCGGGTTCGGTGCGATGGCACCGGAGACGGCCGTGCGGGCCCTCACCCGGGCGCTCGACCGCGACGAGACGTACGTCGTGGTGGCCGACATCGACTGGGCCCGGGTGGCCGCCGCCGGCGGTCGGCGACACGCCCCGCTGGTCCGGGACCTGCTGGCCGACGCCGACCCGGCAGTCGCCCCCGCCCCGGCGGCCGACCTGCGCCTTCGCCTGTCCGGAATGTCCGGAACGGAGCAGTTGCACGCGCTCCGCGAGCTTGTCCGTGCCGAGGTCGCCGCCGTGCTGGGCCACGAGTCCGCCGAGCGGGTGGCGCCGGATCGGGCGTTCCAGGACCTGGGCTTCACCTCGCTGGCGGCGGTCGAACTGCGCAACCGGCTCGACGCGGCCACCGGCCTCACGTTGCCGAGCACGCTCGCGTTCGACTACCCGAACTCGACCGTCCTCGCCGGGCACATCCACGCCGAGCTGCTCGGCGGGCAGGCCCTTCCCGTCGCCGCCGCGCCCACCGGCCCCGTCGTGGGCGACGACCCGATCGTCATCGTCGGCATGGGCTGCCGCTTCCCCGCCGGAGCCGAGTCGCCGGAAGGGCTCTGGGGCCTGCTGACGGCCGGCGTCGACGCGATGTCGGACTTCCCGGCGAACCGGCACTGGGACCTGGAGTCGCTGGCCGACCCCGGCGCCGACGGCGACGGTCACTCCTACGTCACCCGAGGCGCCTTCCTGGCCGACGCGGGCGGCTTCGACGCCGAGTTCTTCGGCATCTCTCCCCGCGAGGCCCTCGCCATGGACCCGCAGCAGCGGCTGCTGCTGGAGGTCACCTGGGAGGCGTTCGAGGACGCCCGGATCGAACCCCTCGCGCTGCGCGGCAGCCGCGTCGGGGTGTTCGCCGGCACCAACGGGCAGGACTACGAGACCGTCGTGCGCCAGGCCGGCGAGTCCCTCGCCGGGTTCGGCGCGACCGGTGCCTCGGCGAGCGTGCTGTCGGGTCGGGTGGCGTACTCGTTCGGTTTCGAGGGGCCGGCGGTGACGGTGGACACGGCGTGTTCATCGTCGTTGGTGGCGCTGCACCTGGCCGTGCAGGCGCTGCGGTCGGGCGAGTGCGACCTGGCCCTCGCGGGCGGGGTGACGGTGATGGCGACTCCGGGAGCCTTCATCGAGTTCTCCCGCCAGGGCGGGCTGTCGGCGGACGGCCGCTGCAAGGCGTTCGCCGACTCGGCCGACGGCACCGCCTGGGGCGAGGGCGTGGGTGTCCTGGTCGTGCAGCGGCTGTCGGACGCGCGGCGGGACGGTCGGCGGGTCCTGGCCGTGGTGCGGGGTACGGCGGTGAACCAGGACGGTGCGTCGAACGGTTTGACGGCGCCGAACGGTCCGTCGCAGCAGCGGGTGATCCGGCAGGCCCTCGCGTCGGCGGGGTTGTCGGCCGGTGACGTGGACGTGGTCGAGGCGCACGGCACGGGCACCACGTTGGGCGACCCGATCGAGGCGCAGGCGTTGTTGGCGACGTACGGGCAGGGTCGGGACGAGCCGCTGTTGTTGGGTTCGGTGAAGTCGAACATCGGTCACACGCAGGCCGCCGCGGGAGTCGCCGGCGTGATCAAGATGGTCCTGGCGATGCGGCACGGGGTGGTGCCGGCGTCGTTGCACGTGGATGCGCCGTCGTCGCACGTGGACTGGTCGTCGGGTGCGGTGGAGCTGGTGACGCAGGCGCGTGAGTGGCCGGCGGTGGGGCGTCCGCGTCGGGCGGGCGTGTCGTCGTTCGGTATCTCCGGCACGAACGCGCACGTGATCATCGAGCAGCCGGACTCCGTGTCGGATCTCGAGCCGATGTCGACGCCGGTGCAGCCGGCGTCCCCGGTCGCGGGGGAGGATTCCGTCTCGGCGTCCGTCGTGCCGGTCGGGGTGCCGGTGCCGTGGGTGGTGTCGGCGCGGTCGGAGCGTGGTCTGTCGGGTCA
>NZ_JBIDBG010000046.1:0-2050 GCF_043202855.1 Micromonospora sp. NPDC048063
CGCGACACCAACACCCCGAACCCCGGATCACCCGCCACGCCCACCCGCAACACACCACCCGACGACAGGCCCACCACCACCTCGCCCTGACCGGTGTACCGGGCGAGCACACCCACGACACCGGCCAGCACCACCGCGCCGGCGGACTCCGCACCCGCCAGGTCGGGCAGGTTCACCGTCCGGAACTCCGACGCGGCCGGGGCCGGCCACGTTGTCGGCCGACGCAGGTCGCCCACCAGGTCGAGGACCTCGAAGTCGGTGCCGGTCCCGGCGCCCCCCGCGGCCTGGGCCTGACCACCAACGAACCCGACAGACATGAGCCAACCTCCGATCAGGGCCGGCGCCGCCTGCAACAGGCGCGCCGGGCGAAACACGAACTCCGTGGGCGCGGGGCTGCCGCGTCCACGGCATGACGAGCAGTCCGGTGTGGACGAGGGCGAGTTCAGTCGGCGGTGGGGGCCACCGCGGGTCCGGCTTCGAGGAAGCGCAGCATGTGGCCGTTCAGTTCCTCCGCGAAGCTGTACGGCAGGTAGTCGGTGCGGATGGTGACCCGCAGGAGGGCATGGTCTGCGCGGGGGAGCACCTCGACGGTGAGTCCGTTGGGCACCTCCCGGGCGTACGGGTCGACGACCTCCTCGGCCCGGCAGCCGGGCAGTTCCAGCGGAAGCACCACGTTGTCCTGGAACACGAAGGTCGGCAGGCTGGCGACCACCTCGCCGGAGAGCCCGGCGGCGGGGTCGTCGGCGGTCTCCGCGAAGGGGACGTCCTGGGCCTGCATGAGGTCGGTGATCGTCTCGTTGACCCGCAGGACCAGCTTGTCGTCCTCCGGCCCGTCGAACCGGACCCGGACGCAGTTGAGGTTCAGCCGGGTGGTGAAGGCGGAGTCGAGGACGCGGCTGCCCCGCTTCGCCACGACCATCAGCAGGCCGATGTCGTCTTGGTGGTGGACGGCGCGCAGCGCGGAGGCGAATGCGGCGACGAAGTAGCTGGAGCGGCTGAACCGCTGTTCCCGTGCCGCGCGATCCCAGCGGCGCATGACCTCGGGGGTGACGGTGACGATGTGTCCGGCCTTCGGGCCCCACGCCAGTGCCTGTTCCAGCGACGCCGTGGGCTGGCCGTGGCCCTGGCGGGGCAGGCCCCGCAACTGTTCACGCCAGTACGCCCGCTGGGTCTCCAGGTCGGCGGCCTCGCGCAGCCGGGCGTATTCGTCGTACGACTGCCGCAGCGTCGGTGCCGGCCGTTCCCAGACCGGAGTCGCACCCGACAACCGGGCCGCGTACGCGTGGCCGAGGTCGCGCACCAGCAGCGCGTACGACCAGCCGTCGAAGGCGATGTGGTGGATGCCGATGCCGAACAGGGTCCGGCCGGTGGATTTCTCGCGGATGAGGGCGGCCCGCCAGTTGCGGCCCTGGGTGTAGTCGAGTGGTTGTTGCACCGCTTCGGCGAGTTGGTCCAGGGCTTCCTGTTCGCTGGTGGCGTCGGTGAGGAGCCGGAGCTGGGGCATGCCGGGGTTCGGCGGGATGAGTGCGACGGGCGGGTCGACGCGTCGGTAGCGGGCGTGCAGTGCCTCGTGCCGGCGGTGCACGTCGCCGAGCGCGGCCATCAGCGCGCGCAGGTCCAGCTCACCCTCGATCCACCAGGTGACCGGGACGACGACCTCCAGGGGCGACATCAGGCACTTCGCCACCTGCTGCGCGAGCGGAACCGGGCCCGGGCGCTGACGGGTCTGACCGGCGGCCGGGCCGGCCTCCGTACGGCGGGGTGCGGTGGTCAGCCAGCGGCCCAGCCCCTGCGGTGTCGGCGTGCGGTGGATCTGCGACACGGGCACGACGACGTCCGCGACCTCGTCGATGCGCGTGGCCACGGCGGCCGACTGCAACGACGTGCCACCCAGGTCGAAGAAGCTGTCGCGCGTGCCGACCCGGTCGATGCCGAGGACGGTGGCGAACACCCCGGCGACGAGCCGTTCCTCGTTCGTCGTCGGCTCCACGTACGCCACGTCCAGGTCGGGGCGCTGCGAGCCGGGTTCGGGCAGTGCCCGTCGGTCGAT
>NZ_JBIDBG010000047.1:0-1798 GCF_043202855.1 Micromonospora sp. NPDC048063
CTCATGTAAAGGACTCCGGTGCTTGATCAGCCCGGTGGTCCTGGGGTTGCATGAGCATCCCGGCTGGTCCGGTGGGTGGCGTCGAGCACGGCTCTGAGGGTTTGGCCTCGTACGACTGATTGCCACTGCTGGCCTGGCCACGGATGCCCCGGATGAGGGAAGTGGGCCGACCCTGTCGAGGTCGGGCCCGGTTGCAGCACATGAGTGGGAGCCGTCGTCAGGACGCTCTGCCTCCTTGGGACCGTGGCTGGCAGGGACGTCTCCTTGCCTGGGCCGCCGGAGTGTGGTGACCGGTGAACGGGGAAGGGGCAGGGATGGTGCAGCGGCGGCTGGTGGGTATCGATCTGGGCATCGCGTCGGCGCACACGGTGCGGGTCCTTGACGAGGGCGGCCGGCAGGTGTGTCGCCGGCGGTGTGAGCCCAGCGTGGAGAGCCTGACTGCGGTCGAGCAGGCGGCGTTGGCCGGGGCCGTGGCGGGAACGCGGTTGGAGGTGGTGATCGAGCCGACCGGGCCGGCGTGGCTGCCGGTTGCGGTGTTCTTCACCGCCCGGGGCCACACGGTGTTCCGCGTGTCCTCGGCCAAGGCCGCGGACCTGCGCCGGTTCCTGTCCCGGCATGCGAAGTCCAACGGCATCGACGCCGACACGTTGGCCCGGTTACCGCTGGTCCACCCCGACGGGATCCGGCCGTTGCGGCTGCCGACAGCGGAGCAGGCAGCCCTGGATCGGCGGGTGCGGGCGTGTGACCGGCTCACGCAGGCCGCCTCAGAACACAAGGTGCGGATCAAGGACCTGGTCCGGCAGTTGATGCCCCTGACCCCACTGACCGGGGACCTGGGCAAGGCCGACCTGGCCGTGCTGGCCCGTTGGGCCGACCCGCGGACCCTACTCAAAGCCGGCCCCGCCCGGCTGACCGCCGCGATCACCAAGGCATCGAACAATCATCAGGGCGCCGCCCGCGCACAGGAGTGGATCACCGCGGCCCGCGCCGCGGTCGACCTCTACCGGGATCACACCGCGATCGCGTTCACCGACCTGGCCGCCGAAGTCGCCACCGAAGTACGCCTACTCGCCGCGATCGACGCCGAACTGGCCACCCACACCACCGTCAGGGAAGACGCCTACCGGTGGGCCGACCCCGGCCAGCTCGCCCGCAGCCTGCCCGGCCTGGCCACCGTCGGCGGACCGGTCCTGGCCATGGCCATCGGTGACGCCGCCCGATTCCCCACCGGCGCGCACTTCAAGTCCTACCTCGGCCTGTCACCCCGAGCGTCGGAGACCGGCAACACCGACCGCAAAGGCCAACCCATGTCCAAAGCCGGATCCCGGCTGGCCCGCGCGGCGTTGATCCGCGCCGCCGACCACGCCCGCAAACAAGACCCCCAACTAGCCAGGGTCTACTACACGCACATGGTCGAGCACGGCGCCGAACACCTCAAAGCCCTCTGCGTCGTCGCCGCCCGCCTCGCCGAACGCGCATGGACCGTCATGCGCCGCGGCATGCCCTACGTCATCTGCGACACCGACGCCACACCCGTCACCCCCGCCGAGGCGAAGAAGATCATCACCGAGCAGTGGACCGTCCCCGCCGACGTCCGCGCCCGCCGACGCAGCACCAAAACCACCAGCACGAAGGCGGGGAAGGCCCCTCAACGAGTCCTCACGGGACATGTCAGGTCAGACGCACGAAGCGCCGACAAACGAGGCGACCTCCCCCACCAGCGATCGTCCAACCAGCCGACCTACACCGTCAAGCCAGCCAGCACCTTGACAGCCGATCCCCGATAGGGAATCAGTCG
>NZ_JBIDBG010000048.1:0-1344 GCF_043202855.1 Micromonospora sp. NPDC048063
AACGGGAAGATCCACTCCGGGCGGGCTGCCGAGATCACCTGCACCCCACCATGATCCACGATGGACGCGAGACCCAGTTACGAGACGTCCCTTAGCTCGATGAGCCGATCGGCAGATGCAAGCGCCCTTCGGCGTAACTCGGCCGGGCTTCCGGAACTGGTGGTCATCTTGTCTGCGAGTACGGCGAGTGTGCAGCGCGCCTCAGCGGCGATGCCGCGCCCGGCGGCCTCCACGGCGCGCAGGGTCCCCTCAGGGCCTTGGACGATCTCGGCGAACAAGGCGAGTAGCCGCGAGTTACGCACGAGTGGTCCGTCCGTCATCGTCCGGCCTTTCGCTGTTCCATCACCGCTGCCGCTTCGGCCGAGTCCAGGACTCAGGAAGTGACCCGCTTGGTGACCGGTCTACTGCTGTACTTCGCTGCTGTACCGGCCCGATCGTAGCAACGGCGAAACCCGGTCAGGGTCGCTGACCTGCGGAGGAGTGGGCCGCCAGGGACTCGAACCCTGAATGCCGGACGTTGCCGATAGATCATCCTGAATAGGGCAAATCCGGCCCCTGGCCAGGGCGGCGACCCTCATTGCCTCTCGACGTTTTACAGGCCTTTCCGAGCTCAGTTGTGCCGGATCTGTGCCCGATGCTCATGCTTGAAATCGAACTTGATCAAGACGGATCAAGATCTCTAGAGTGCCCGACGTGAAGCGGGAAGTCTCCTCGAGACGTAGAATCGCGGTGAGGGCGAAGCGCCAGGCCGAGATTCCGGCACCGGTGTGAGGGAGGGGGCAGGATGTTCGGTTGGAAAGAGAAGCTCAACGACCTGATGGCGCAGCTCAGGCCCGACCTGAGTCGGGAATCGCTCGGCGTCGGGCCCGACTTCCCGGGCGTCGCCCCGAACCCGCTCCTGAGCAGTGATGCACGGAAGCGCAATGCGGAACTGCGTATGGGGGCGCTTGCGCTCGGCGTTCTCGTCGACTGGCGGGAGGTCAGCAGCGACGGCAGTCCACGGGTGGTCCTGATGTTCGACGTGGAGACCGCCGACGGCATCTCGTTCCGCGGTATCGCAGACGAAGACCTCACGATCACCGAGCTCTCCCGACTCGCCCCAGGACAGACGTTGCCCGTGCGCTACCGGCCGGCCGTCATGGACCACTACGTCGCCCTTGCCCGGGACGCGGACCCCGCCCATGTGCAGCTGCTCTCTGACGAGATCGCGAGCCGCAAGCGGACCTGACCCGAAGCCATTGGCCGGATCCCTAAGGGACGTCTCGTAACTGGGTCTCGCGTCCATCGTGGATCATGGTGGGGTGCAGGTGATCTCGGCAGCCCGCCCGGAGTGGATCTTCCCGT
>NZ_JBIDBG010000049.1:0-1329 GCF_043202855.1 Micromonospora sp. NPDC048063
CGACGCTCCTATGCCGCGTCAAGTGGTTGGGGTGGAGTTTCGAGGCGTCGGTAGATCTCTCGGGCGACGTAGCGTTTGAGGCAGCGTTTGATCTCTCGGTCGGTTTTGCCTTGGCTGCGGCGGCGGTCGGCGTAGGCGCGGGTGCGTTCATCGTGTTGGAGGCGGGTCAGGACGATGGTGTGCAGGGCGCGGTTGAGTTGGCGGTTTCCTGAGCGGTTGAGGCGGTAGCGGACGGTCTTGCCGGAGGACGCGGGGATGGGGGCGGTGCCGGCGAGCATGGCGAACGCGGCGTCGTTGCGGCAGCGGCCGGGGTGTGACCAGGCGGTGAGCACGGTGGCCGCGACGATCGGTCCGACGCCGGTGAGGTGCAGCAGGTCCGGTCGCCAGGAGCGGACGATTGTTCGGATCGCCTTCTCGTGCTCGGTGGCTTCGGCTTCGAGGAAGCGGACGCGGCGGGCGAGGTCGCGCAGCACACTCAGGCAGGTGAACACCTCGACGTCGGCGTTGGTGGTGGGGCGCAGTCGGGTGGCGGTGGTGAGCATGACCCGGGTGCTCTGGCCGCGGAATCGGGCCCGCACCACTTCGGGGGCGGTGGTCACCATGGCGTGCAGCTGCCGCTGGGCGTCGGCGCTGGCTTCCACGGCGGCGCGGCGGGCGGTCAGGCGCATCTGCAGTGCGGCCCGCTCGGGGCCGGTCTTGGGTTGCGCCAGGCGAGTGCGCGCCAGGGCGTCGCGGGCGGCGCGTTCGGCGTCGATCGCGTCGGACTTCGCCCCGGCGCGGCGGGCGGGACGCTGCGGCCGGTCCAGTTCGACGACCAGCTCACCACGATCGGCCAGGTGCCGGGCCAGGCCGGCGCCGTAGCCGCCGGAGCCCTCCAACGCCCAGGCCCGCAGCCCCGAGTGCTGCTCGGCCAGGGCCAGCAGTGCGGCGTAGCCGTCCGGGTCGGTGCTCACCGTGGCCCTGGCCAGGACCCCGCCGGTGCGGGTGTCGAGCACGGCGGCGGTGTGTGTGTCTTTGTGCGTGTCGACGCCGATGACGACCTCGACCAGTTCTGTCAGCATGGACATGCGTTCTCTCCTCACCGTGGGGACGCGAGGGTCCGGTCCGGTGCGGAGATGGCAGGACTGTGATGAGACACGCCAGCCGCTAACTGGCGGTCAAGCTCCTGATCAGGCCAAACGTCTCCCGCCGGGCCGGCGCCGGCAACAGCGGGCGGACAAGTCGACCCAAAGGCACAAAGGCCAGTCAGGCGAAGGGTCACGCCCGCCACTGCCAGCTATCAGCTCACCACTGCTGAGCCGACCCCGCCATGCTCACAGTCAGGCGAGG
>NZ_JBIDBG010000050.1:0-1004 GCF_043202855.1 Micromonospora sp. NPDC048063
TGGGTCGCGGGTGTCCCGGTCGACTGGGCGGCTTACCACGGCCAGGCCGGCATCCGGCCGCGCGTGGTCGACCTGCCCACGTACGCCTTCGACCACACCTGGTACTGGCCTGAGGCGGCGACCTCGACCCGTCGTGACGCCCACGCCGACATGCTCGACGGGCGGTTCTGGGCGGCGGTGGAGTCCGGCGACCCCGACCGGATCGGCGGCGAGCTGGGCGTCCGCGCGGACGAGCCGTTCAGCGAGGTCCTGCCGAAGCTCGCTCAGTGGCGGCGGGCCGCCCGGCAGCAGTCCGTCGTGGACTCCTGGCGGTACCGGGTGGAGTGGCAGCCCGCCACCGTGGCTGGGCGTGAGGGCCTGACCGGCACGTGGTTGGTGTTGATTCTTCCCGGTCAGGAGGACCACCCGCTGCTGGTCGGGTTGTCGGCGCGTGGCGCCGAGGTGGTCCCGGTGGTCCTGGACGAGTGGGACCGTGACCGCATCGCGCGCCAGTTGACCGAGGCACGGGAGAGCTGCGGAGCGGTCGCCGGCCTGGTTTCGCTGATCTCGCTCGCCGGCGCGGGCGTGGTCGAGGCTCTGGCGGTGGCGCAGGCGCTGGCCGTGGCGGCGGTCGACGCGCGCCTGTGGTGGCTCACGTCGGGCGCGGTCGCCGTGGACGACTCGGAGACCCTGGGCGACCTCACCTCCGGTGCGGCGGTGTGGGGTTTGGGTCGGGTGGTGGGTTTGGAGTTGCCGTTGCGGTGGGGTGGGTTGGTGGATGTGTCGGGTGTGTGGGATGGGGGTGTGTGGGGTCGTTTGTGTGGGGTGTTGTCGGGTGTGTCTGGTGAGGATCAGGTGGCGGTGCGGTCGTCGGGTGTGTTTGTGCGGCGGTTGGTGCGGGCTGGTGGTTCGGCCGTCTCGCGTTTTCGTTTGTCGGGGACGGTGTTGGTGACGGGTGGTACGGGTGCGTTGGGTGGTCGGGTTGCGGAGTGGGCGGTGGGTGTGGGTGCGGAGCATGTGGTGTT